>NZ_JAQVCN010000045.1 GCF_028689785.1 Zoogloea sp.
AACAAGCCACCGGGCCATGTCGGCCTTGCGGGCGATCAGCTTGTCGGCAAGTGCCGGGCCTGCCCGGGTTTGCGCTCGATGAGCCGGGAGACCTTCGTCTTGTCCGAGCTCACCCGTTGAGTAGCAATCTGCAGGGGATGGACGTAGCCGGCACGGGCGCCACTCATGGGTTCTCAACTTGAAGTCCTGCTGGACGGCAATGCGCAGATTCTGCCAGATCCCTCCCGTGAGGCGGCCAAGCATGGCCACGACCGAGCTTGCCGCTCACGACAAGCATGGATAGAATCAATGCAGCCATCGCGTGGGGACGACCTCACGTCAGACACATTCTGGTTGGGACGACCCTACCCCCAATGCAGAGGTGCGTCATGGCATGGTTCACTCTTCTTCTCGCTGGCCTGCTCGAAATCGGCTGGGCCATCGGATTCAAATACACGGACGGATTCACAAGGTTCTGGCCCTCGGTGGCAACCTTGTCGTCGATGCTCGTCAGTCTCCTTCTGCTCGCCAGTGCGCTCCGCAGCTTGCCCCTTGGCACGGCCTACGCCATCTGGACGGGCATTGGCGCGGTCGGCACCGTGACCCTCGGAATCATTCTGTTCGGTGAGCCCGCCAGCCTCGGCCGGCTGATCTGCGTGGGCATGATTGTGGCCGGCATCGCCGGGCTCAAGCTGCTGACCTGAAGCAGCGGCCCGGCACACAAGCTCTCGCGGGGCGCAGTTCAGGCGGCCGGGTCCAGGCGCACGATGTCCACGCCCGTCACCTTTCCGTCGATGGCAGCCACCAGCGCAGCGAAGTGCGGAGTGGCCATGTGGCGTTCGAGGGCGGCGTCGTCCTGCCAGCGTTCGATCATCACAAAACTGTCGGGCTTGTCCCGGGTGATGTGCAGTTCGTAGTGCAGGCAGGCGGCCTCGGCACGGCTGGGCGGGATGACCTGATCGAGGGCCCGGCGAACGTCGGCGCGAAACTCGGGTTTGGCAGTGATGGTGGCAACTACGCTGAGGGACATGAAAAAGCTCCAGTGATGGGAATGGAGGAAACGGGTGGCCTAATCGCCCCGCGGCGTGCCACAAGGTACGGCCAACACCGGCGCAAAGCCGCCGCCGGGAGTGCGAAAGTTGGTGGTCTGGCCCTGGTAGAGGCGCGCGGTGACCAGCTGGACCTGACCTCGATAGGCATAGTTGCGCAGATCCATCTTCAGGTCCACCGGCGCGCCCTCCACTTCCAGGCGTCGCTCCGAGGGCGGCACCAGGGCCTGGGCGATGTAATCGCCGACGAGGATCTCTGCAAACACCCGGCGGGTGAGCTTGTCGCCCCGATAAGTGCCCCGGCTGCCAAAGCCCGAGGCCGGCTTGAAGAAGAGCTGGCGCCGCCGGGCCCACAACGCGTCGCTGCGGGCGGCATCCACCGCTTCGGTATGGGGCACCCCCTGCTGCAGGATCGCGATGGTGGCCTCGTCAGCCCCCAGGCGGCGCAGGGCATCCGCGTCTGAGAGCAGGATCAGGTTGCGCTTGTCGGCATACAGGGCATGAGCCCGGGGGTGGGGAGTGATCACGGCGGTGCCGGCCATCCAGGCCTGACGCAGGGCGGCACTGGCCGGCCCGTCCAGGGCGAAGTCGGTGAGGCGGTTATACACAAGATCCACCGGCTCGCCATGCAAGCTCAGACCGGCATCGCCGTGGACCAGCTCGGCCGGATCACAGATGCGGGCGGCGATGCCATGACGCTCGAACAGGCGCTGAAAGAGCAGGAATTCAGGCAGCAAATACTGGCCCTGGGGAGCTTCATCCACGATGGCAATGCTGCGCAGGGGCTGCTCGCCCCGCTCAAGCCGCCATTCGCTACGGAACATCTCCACAAAGGCGCTCTCCAGGTCGGCGTGCGGCTCCGGCACGGCGGCCATGACCCCCGCCACTTCAGGGCAGCACGCCCGCTGGGCGCGCCCCAGGATGGCGTTGAGCAGACCGCCGCCGGCGTTGGTGTTGATCTCGATGAGGCGCGGTCCGCCCTCCCCCAGGTGGAAGTCGTAGCCCAGGAACACACCCGCGGCCCGGGCCGGCTGCCGGGCCGTGGCAGGCGCCCAGGCCAGCACGGCGTCCTGCCAGCCCGGCAGGGCCACGACGCGCTCGATGGCCGCGACGATGCGGGCCATGGCGTCCACGTGTGCAGCGGCCACAAAGGCCATGGAGTCGGCAAACAGATGGGGGCGGGATTCGGCCAGCAAGGCCTGCAGCGCCCCATCGCGGGGGTCGCGGGCCAGCGTATCCAGCAGCACCTGACGGTCGAGGGACACGCACTGGCAGCCCGCGTTGAGCGCCTCGGCCGTATCGGTGCACGTGCCGGAGGACAGGACGCTGGCGAGCCGGGCAAGGGCATCGCTGGAAAGGGAGGGAGTCTGGACAGGCACGGAAGGATCCCCTGAAACGGTGGCAGTGGATTCTAGCAAGCCGGCACCCCATGGCCCTGAACATGGGTCAAGGTCGTGGGGCACCTGCCCCTCAAGGCTTGCCCCAGCCCCGTGGGGTCGAATTCACTCGACCTTCCCGGCCGGCGGAGGCAGCTGCTCAAGAAAGGCCACCACTTCGGCTTCGACCTTGCTCCTGCGCATGGGGGGCAAGCTTTGCCAGACGCGCTTACCGTAGGGCTTGGTGAGCATACGCGGGTCGCAGATGGCGAGCACGCCCTTGTCGCGTTCGGTGCGGATCAGACGACCGGCGCCCTGTTTGACGTTGATGACAGCGCGGGGCAGCTGATACTCCATGAACGGGCTGCGGCCGGATTTCTGCATGTGCTCAATGCGCGCAGCCAGTACCGGATCGTCGGGCGGGGCAAAAGGCAGCTTGTCGATGACCACCACCGACAGGGCATCGCCCGGCACATCCACACCCTCCCAGAAACTCTGGCTGGCCACCAGGATAGCGTTGCCGAGCCGGCGGAAGCGGTCGAGCAGCTCGGTACGGGAACCCTCACCCTGGATCAGCAGGGGCAGTTTGAGCTTTTCCCGCTCAAGCTTGTCGGCGATCACCTCGTGGATGCGGCGCATGGCCCGGAGCGAGGTGCACAGCACAAAGGTGCGCCCGTGGGCAGCACGGATCAGCGGAAAGGCCACCTCGGCCACGGCGTCCGGATACTCCGGGCTGTTGGGCTCGGGCATGTTCTGGGGCGCGTACAGCACCGCCTGCTCGGGATAGTTGAAAGGGCTGCCCCATACGGCGGTGTCGATGGGCGGCTCGACCCAGTGCAGGCCCAGCTCCCGGCAGTAATGGCCAAAATCCCGGCCTACCGCCAGGGTGGCGGAGGTGAAGATCCAGGCCCGGGGGTGGCCATCCATCTGCCGCTTGAAGATGCTTGCGATGGACAGGGGTGTGGCGTGGAGAGCCAGGGACTGGCTGAAGACCTCGACCCAGCGCACCCAGTCGGTGCCTTCCGGGTTCTGCCAGCGGGCCAGGATCTGCTGCAGCTCCTGGGTGCGGCGCAAGCAGTTGGCGAGGCCTTCGGAGCGTTCGGCCTGGGTCTCGACGATGGCGCAGAAGCTGGTCAGTTCGGCATCCAGGGCCTCCACAGCTTCGTGGAAGGGCTTGTTGTCGTCGAGCTGGGCGAAGCCGAAGCGGGCGTTCTCTGCATTAACGCTAAGGCGCAGGTCGCGGGCAGCCTTCTCCAGCTTGCGGGTGGCCTCGATCAGGTCAAGACAATCCCGCGCGGCAGCCACGGTTTCGGAGCGGGTGTCCCGGGCCAGCTCAAGCAACTGGGAGGTGGATACGCTCTCACCGAAGAACAGGCTGGCAGTTTCAGGCAACTGATGGGCTTCGTCGAAGATAACCGCATTGCACGAGGGCAGCAGCTCGCCCATACCCTCATCGCGCAGCATCACGTCGGCAAAGAAGAGGTGGTGATTGACCACCACCACGTCAGCATCCATGGCGGCACGGCGGGCGGCGGCCACGAAGCATTCCTTGATGTTGGGGCACTCCTGGCCCAGGCAGTTGTCCCGGGATGAAGTAGCGAACATCCAGGCGGCGGCATCCTCGGGTACTTCGGGACACTCGGCCTTGTCGCCGCTCTGGGAGATTTCCATGAAGCGCCCGATGGCCCGCAGGTGGGCCGCGTCTTCCGGCGTCGTGAAGCGCCCGTCAATCAGGTTGCGGGCCAGGTGGTAGTGGCACACGTAGTTGGACCGCCCCTTGAGCAGCGCAACCCCCACCGGCACCTTGAGGGCGCCGCGGATGGTGGGTAGATCCCGGTTGAAAAGCTGGTCCTGGAGGGTCTTGGTGCCGGTGGATATGATCACCTTGCCGCCATTGAGCAAGGCCGGCACCAGGTAGGCGTAAGTCTTGCCCGTGCCGGTGCCGGCCTCGGCCACCAGCACACCGCTCTCCTTGAGGGTGGCGGCGATGTGCTCGGCCATCTCGATCTGCTGGGGGCGCGGGTTGAAACCGGGAATGGCGGCGGCCAGGGGTCCGTCAGCGGCGAAGGCTTTTTCTACGTTCATGGATATTCCGGCAATCGGGCGCTCATTCGACGACGTCGACCCGCAACCAGACACCGGCCTGGCTGCTGCGGCTGTCCCGGCCGACACCGACCGTGCCCTGGCTGCCACGGCTGGCGTCAGCCTGAGTGCCACCCAGCGGAATCCACTCACCCAGGCGCCCGCTGACCATCGTTGCCAGGCGGCTGGTTTCGATGACGCCGCTGGCCCCGACACGCTCCATGTCGGGAGCGATCTCGATGCTCACGCGCTCACCAATGAGTTGGGGCGAGGCCAGAAAGCCGCTGCCCACGTCGGTGTAGCGAACGCTCTCGACAGGCTGCCAGCCCCCCGGGCCGGGGCGCCACTCGCGCATGGCCACAGGCAGCGACTGGCCCACGCGGATCAGCGCCCGCCCGCCTTCGACAACCTGCACCTGCTGGCTGACGCCCTCGGCCTGCCGGTACTGCCCTGCCCCCCCTTCGAGGCGGAAACGGCTGTGGCCCGGCTCAAGCCGGCCCGACAGGCCCACACCCCCGCCCTGCCCTTCACTGCTGCGATCCTGGCGCACCGACACCACCAGCCGCCGCAGGGGTGTGTCCAGGGCGTCGAGGGCAGCACGCAACTCGGCCAGATTGGCGGGCGACACTCGCAGCAGGATCTTGTCGTCGAGGGTGCTCAGGGCACCGCCGGGCTCCACCAGGGGGCGCAGGGCGGGCACGATCTGCTCCGCCGGGCGATGCCGCAGGGTGATGATCTCGAGACGGCCCTCGGCGAAGGCAGCCGGAGCGGCCGCCGTCAGGGCGGTGAGGAGACAGGCGGACGACCAGCGCATCGGTGATTCAATCCACCCGGTGGGCTTCGGCCAGATAGTCGCGGGAGCGCATCTCGATCAGACGGCTCACGGTGCGATGGAACTCGCTGGCCTGACGACCTTCCACGTAGAGGTCGTAGGCCTGGCATTCTGCGCTGACCAGCAGCTTCACCCGGTGGTCATAGAGCACGTCGATCAGCCAGGTGAAGCGCCGTGCCTCCGAGGCCATGGCGGCGCTCATCCTGGGCACGCGGGAAAGGATCAGGGTGTGATGTTCTCGGGCAATCTCCAGATAGTCGTTCTGGGAGCGGTTACCGCCGCACAGGGTGTCGAAGTCGAACCAGATGACGCCCGGCGCTTTGCGCTGCACCTTGAGCTTGCGCTCCAACACCTCGATCTCCCCAGCCTCCCCCTTGGTACCGGCGATCTTCTCGAAGTCGCTGGCGAGATGCTTGTCGGCTGCGTCGTCGCCGGGGACCAGAAAGGCGTCCATCTGCTCCAGGGTGCGCAGGCGGTAGTCGGTGCCATGGTCCACCTCGACCACGTCGAAGCGACGCTTGATCATGTCGATGGTCGGCAGGAAGTTGATGCGCTGCAGGCCGTTGGGATACAGGCCATCCGGTGGATAGTTGGATGTCATCACAAAAATGGTCCCTCGGGCGAACAGCGCGTCGAGCAGACGCCCGAGGATCATCGCATCGGCGATGTCGGATACATGAAACTCGTCGAAGCACAGCAAACGGGTCTGGCGGGCGATGCGGTCGGCAACCTTCTGTAGCGGATCAGCCTCATTGTTGAGGTTCTTCAGATCGTTCTGCACTTCCTGCATGAAGGCATGGAAATGCACCCGGCGCTTACGCTGGTAGGGCACGGAGTCATAGAAACAGTCCATCAGGAAGCTCTTGCCGCGCCCTACTCCACCCCAGAAGTACACGCTGCGGGGCTGCTTGGGCCTCGACAGCAGCTTGCGCAGGGTGCCCTTCCGGGCGGCTTTGAAGGCGACCAACTCTGCGTACAGCCCCTGCAGGCGCTGGGCAGCGGCGCGCTGGGCCGGATCGGACTTGAAGCCGCGCGCCTTGAGGGTGGCGTCGTAGGCTTCGAGCATGCCGTTTTCGGCAACCTTGAGGATTCGATGAGGCATCTTGGTGAACGGTTCTTATGGGTACTGCGGATGGAAACGGGGGTGGTGAGGCATTTTACGCCTGACCACCCCCGGCTGACGCAGGGGCCGGCGAACCGGCCCCCGGCGATCAGAAGTGCAGAGGACGCTTGTCCACCGCCAGGGCGGCTTCGTGGACGACTTCCGACAGGGTCGGGTGAGCGTGGCAGATGCGCGCCAGATCTTCGGACGCACCGGCAAACTCCATGGTCACCACGGCCTCGCCGATCAGCTCGGAAGCGTTGGAGCCGATGATGTGCACGCCGAGGATACGGTCGGTGTTGGCATCGGCAATCATCTTCACGAAACCGGCCGGGGTGCCGGCGCCCAGGGCACGGCCATTGGCCATGAAGGGGATCTTGCCGACCTTGTAGGCGGCGCCTTCGGCCTTGAGCTGCTGCTCGGTCTTGCCCACCCAGGCGATTTCCGGGGAGGTGTAGATGACCCAGGGGATGGTGTCGAAGTTGGTGTGGCCCTTCTGGCCGGCCAGGGTTTCGGCCACGGCAACGCCTTCTTCCATGGCCTTGTGGGCCAGCATCGGGCCGCGCACCACGTCGCCCACCGCCCACACGCCGGGCAGGTTGGTGCGGTTGTGGCCGTCCACATCCACGAAACCACGCTCGTCGAGCTTGAGGCCGACGGCTTCGGCATTGAGGCCGGCAGTGTTGGGGACACGACCGACGGACACGATCAGGCGGTCGAACTCGGCCTTCTGGGCGCCGTCCTTGGTTTCGTATTCAACGCTGACCGACTTCTTGCCCACCGTAACCTTGCCGACCTTGACGGACAGCTTGATATCGAGGCCCTGCTTGGTGAACAGCTTGAGGGCTTCCTTGGCCAGATCCTGGTCGGCAGCGCCGAGGAAGCTGTCCATGGCTTCGAGGATGGTGACCTCGGAACCCAGGCGCTTCCAGACCGAGCCCATTTCCAGGCCGATCACACCGGAGCCGATCAGGCCGAGGCGCTTGGGCACGGAGTCGATATCGAGGGCGCCGATGTTGTCGCACACCAGCTTGTTGTCCACGGGGATACCGGGCAGGTGACGGGCGGTGGAACCGGTGGCCACGATCACGTTCTTGGCCTCAACGATCTCTTCACCTACCTTGACCTGCCAACCACCGTCGGTCTTGGCGACGAAAGCACCATGACCTGCCAGGAAGGTGACCTTGTTCTTCTTGAACAGGCCCTTGATGCCGGCGGTGAGCTGCTCGACGATCTTGGACTTGCGGCCGATCATCTTGGCCACATCGATCTTCGGGGTGCCGACGGAGATGCCCTGCTCTTCGAAGGCGTGGCCAGCCTCTTCGAACAGGTGGGAGGTATGCAGCAGCGCCTTGGACGGGATGCAGCCCACATTCAGGCAGGTGCCGCCCAGACGGGGTTCGCCCTTCGGATCGGCATAGGGATTGGATTCGGCGCAGGCCGTGTTGAAACCGAGTTGTGCCGCGCGGATTGCAGCCACATAGCCACCGGGACCACCGCCGATGACCAGAACGTCGAATTGCTTCGCCATGTGTGTTCTTCCTTGTTCGGATTGAAACAAGGCACGGCGGCGGCAGACGCGCTGCCGCGGCCGTGCCTCAAGTCAGAGAGATCAGACGTCCAGGATCAGACGGGCCGGATCTTCCAGGGCTTCCTTCATGGTCACCAGACCGAGGACGGCTTCGCGGCCGTCGATGATGCGGTGATCGTAGGACATGGCGAGGTAGTTGATCGGACGCACCACGACCTGACCATTCTCGACCACGGCACGGTCCTTGGTGGCATGAATGCCAAGGATTGCGGACTGGGGCGGGTTGATGATCGGGGTGGACATCATGGAACCGAACACACCACCGTTGGAGATGGAGAAGGTGCCACCGGTGAGCTCTTCGATGGAGATCTTGCCGTCCTTGGCCTTCTGGCCATACTCGGCGATCTTCTTCTCGATGTCGGCGATGGACATCTGGTCGGCATCACGCAGGATGGGCACCACCAGACCACGGGGGGAGCCGACAGCGATGCCGATGTCGATGTAGCCGTGGTAAACAATGTCGTTCCCATCGACCGACGCGTTCAGGATGGGGAACTTCTTGAGGGCGGCGACGGCAGCCTTCACGAAGAAGCCCATGAAGCCCAGGCGCACGCCGTGAGCCTTCTCGAACTTGTCGGCGTACTGCTTGCGCAGGGCCATCACCGGAGCCATGTTGACTTCGTTGAAGGTCGTCAGGATGGCATTTTCGTTCTTGGACTGGATCAGGCGCTCGGCGATGCGGGCACGCAGACGGGTCATGGGAACGCGCTGCTCAGCACGATCGCCAGTGGCAACCGCCACGGCAGGCGCGGCAGCAGCAGCGGGCTTGGTCTGAGCAGCGACGGCATCTTCCTTGGTCACACGACCACCGCGGCCGGAGCCGGCGACGTCGGAGGCAGCAATACCCTTTTCGTCGAGGATCTTGCGAGCCGACGGGCTGGCGGCGCTGACGGCAGCAGCCGGAGCGGCGGCAGGCGCAGCGGCCGGAGCGGCAGCAGCAGCCGGGGCGCCGGCAGCAGCCTTGGCTTCGGTATCGATAGTGGCGATCACTTCGCCCGAGGTGACGGAGTCGCCGCCGTTCTTGACGATCTTGACCAGCACACCGTCGGCCGGAGCCGGGGTCTCGAGCACGACCTTGTCGGTCTCGATGTCGATGAGGTTTTCATCGCGGGAAACGGCATCGCCTTCCTTCTTGTGCCAGCTCACCAGCGTGGCTTCGGAAACGGACTCGGACAGTTGCGGCACTTTGACTTCGATCAGCATGTTTTCTCCCTCTTGTTCAATTCGGCACGGACATGGGCATCAGGCTTTGATTTCGCCAAACGCATTTTCGATAACTGCCTTTTGTTGCGCATTGTGCTTGGCGTAGTAGCCGACGGCCGGCGAAGCCGCAGCCGGACGGGACACCAGCAGGAACTTGTGCTTGTCGCCAAGCGCGCTGTCCAGATGGTGACGGGAAGCCAGCCAATACCAGACGCCCTGGTTGCGGGGCTCTTCCTGGCACCACACCACCTCCTTGGCGTTGGGGTACTTGTTCACCTCCGCCGCGAAGGCCTCAGCCGGGAACGGATAGAGCTGCTCCAGGCGGACAATGGCGATGTCCTTGATGTCGTTGGCACGGCGATGAGCCAGCAGTTCGTAGTAGATCTTGCCGGAGCAGAGCACGACGCGCTTGACCTTCTTGGCCTCAAGCTCATCCACTTCACCGATGACGGTCTGGAAGGTGCCCTTCGATAGATCGTCCAGCGAGGAGATGGCGTCCTTGTGGCGCAGCAGGGACTTCGGCGTGATGATCACCAGCGGCTTACGGATCTTGCGCAGAGCCTGACGACGCAGCAGGTGGAAGATCTGCGACGGGCCGGAGGGGATGCACACTTCCATGTTCATCTCGGCACACAGCTGCATGTAGCGCTCGATACGGGCAGAAGAGTGCTCCGGCCCCTGACCTTCATAACCGTGCGGCAGCATCATCACCAGACCGCACTGACGGCCCCACTTGGCTTCACCGGAGCTGATAAACTGGTCCATCACCACCTGGGCGCCGTTGGCGAAGTCACCGAACTGGGCTTCCCAGATCACGAGCTGGTTGGGCTCGGCCGTGGCGTAACCGTACTCGAAGGCCAACACAGCTTCTTCAGACAGCACAGAGTCGTAGCAGTAGAACGGGCCCTGACCCTCGCGGATATTCTGCAGCGGGTAGAAGGTGCCGTCATGCCACTGGTCACGGTTCTGGTCGTGCAGCGCAGCGTGACGGTGGAAGAAGGTGCCACGACCCACGTCTTCACCGGAAAGACGAATACCGAAACCCTGCACCACCAGGCTGGCGTAGGCCAGGTTCTCGGCCATGCCCCAGTCAAAGGGCAGCTTGCCGTCACCCATGGCCTTACGGTCATCGATGATCTTCTGGACACGCGGATGCAGCGTGAAGCCATCAGGAGTGGTCGTCAGGGACTTCGACAGACGCACCAGTTCGGCCATCGGAACCGTGGTGTCGCACTTGTCGGTGTATTTCTTGCCGACGTAAGGCCCCCAATCCTGGGAGAACTGGCGCTTGAAGTCGGACAGCACGGGATTGGTCAGCAGTTCGCCCCGATCCAGGGCTGCGCGGTAATCCTTGATGAAGACATCCGGCTCATCGGCCTTGCAGACGCCCAGCTGAACCAGCTTGTCCGCGTAAATCTTGCGGGTGCCGGGATGCTTGGCGATCTTCTTGTACATCAGCGGCTGGGTCACCATCGGCTCGTCGGCCTCATTGTGGCCAAGCTTGCGGTAGCAGACGATGTCCACAACCACGTCCTTCTTGAACTGCTGGCGATATTCCACTGCCAGGCCCATGACGAAGGCCACAGCCTCCGGATCATCACCATTGACGTGGAAGATGGGGGATTCGCCCATCTTGAAGATATCGGTGCAGTACAGGGACGAGCGATAATCCCGGGGATCGGAAGTGGTGAAGCCGATCTGGTTGTTCACCACGATGTGGATCGTGCCACCCGTACCATAGCCACGGGTCTGGGCGAAGTTGAGCATTTCCTGGTTGACGCCCTGACCGGCAACAGCGGCGTCGCCGTGAATCAGGACGGGCACGACCTCGGCCTTGCCATTCACACCACGGCGGGTCTGGCGGGCGTAAACCGAGCCTTCGACCACGGGGTTCACGATTTCCAGGTGGGACGGGTTGAAGGCCAGGGTCAGGTGCACCGGACCGCCGGCAGTCATCACGTCACTGGAGAAACCCATGTGGTACTTCACGTCACCAGCGGAGAGATCGGAAGCAGCCTTGCCCTCAAACTCCGAGAACAGCATGCTCGGGGACTTGCCGAGGGTGTTGACCAGCACGTTCAAACGGCCACGGTGGGCCATGCCGATCACGATTTCCTGGACGCCCTTGCTGCCAGCCACGCGGATCAGCTCGTCCATGGCGACGATGGTGCTCTCGCCCCCTTCAAGGGAGAAGCGCTTCTGACCCACGTACTTGGTATGCAGGTAGCGTTCCATGGTCTCGGCAGCGGTGAGACGCTCGAGAATGCGACGCTGATGCTCGGCGGGGAAGACGGGACGACCTCGGGTCGGCTCGAGACGGGCCTGAATCCAGCGCTTCTCGGCGATGTCCGTCATGTACATGTACTCGGCACCGATGGAGCCGCAGTAGGTTTGACGGACGGCATCGAGAATCTCGCGCAGGGTGGCGTGATCGCCCGGCAGCCCATGGAAGGAGCCTGTGTTGAAGGTCTGGTTGAGATCGGCTTCGGTGAAGCCGTAGTGCGAAAGTTCCAGCTCGTGGATCTCGGGGCGCTCGGTGCGCTTCAGCGGATCGAGCTGAGCCCAGCGGGTACCCAGGAAGCGGTGAGCATTGATGAGCTGGAGCACGCCGACCTGCTTCTGGTCGGAGCCTGCGGCCACCACGGTACGCACCGAACCACGCTTTGCCATGTCGGCAAACGCATTGATGATCGGGTAGTGGGCAACGTCCGGGCCCTTGCCGGGAACGTTCTGCAGCGAATCAAAATACTTCCGCCATTCTTCGGAGACGGAGTCCGGATTGTCGAGATAGTTCTCGTAAAGCTCTTCGATGAACGGCGCATTGGAGCCGAACAGTTGGGAGCTTTCAAAAAGCTGTTTCATCATGGGCGACCACCTGGCTTTTATCTTGTCTTTTTGGATGTACTTGCTGCGGTGGGGAGAAATCCCTGATCGTTTGATACTCGTGGATAAACGAAGCGGGATGACCCTGTGATGGTCACCCCGCGTTCGTGTCTCCTGTTTCCCCCTCCCCCTCCGGGCAAACTTAAGCGCGCTGGTCCAGCGGCTTGACGTCGCGGCGAGCGGCGCCGATGTACAGCTGGCGCGGACGACCGATCTTGTATTCCGGATCGGTGATCATTTCTTCCCACTGCGTCATCCAGCCAACCGTACGGGCCAGCGCGAAGATGCAGGTGAACATTTCCGTCGGGATACCAAGTGCCTTCTGCACGATGCCGGAGTAGAAGTCCACGTTCGGGTAGAGCTTCTTCTCGACGAAGTACGGATCTTCGAGGGCGATCTTCTCAAGCTCCATGGCCAGCTTGAAGAGACGGTCGTTCTCGAGGCCGAGTTCGCCCAGCACTTCGTGGCAGACCTTGCGCATCAGCTTGGCACGGGGATCAAAGTTCTTGTAGACGCGGTGACCAAAGCCCATCAGCTTGAAGCTGTCATTCTTGTCCTTAGCACGGGCGATGTACTCGCCCACGCGGGAAACGTCACCAATCTCTTCCAGCATCTGCAGGCAGGCTTCGTTCGCACCGCCGTGCGCCGGGCCCCACAGGCAGGCGATGCCGGCAGCGATACAGGCGAAGGGGTTGGCGCCGGAAGAGCCGGCCAGGCGCACCGTGGAGGTGGAGGCGTTCTGCTCGTGGTCGGCATGCAGCGTGAAGATCACATCCAGGGCGCGCACCAGCACCGGATTCGGCACGTACTTCTCGCACGGGTTGCCGAACATCATGCGCATGAAGTTCGCGGTGTAGTCCAGATCATTGTCCGGGTACATGAACGGCATGCCGGTGTTGTACTTGTAGGCCATGGCGACGATAGTCGGCATCTTTGCCACAAGGCGGTTGAAGCTGATGTTGCGGTGCTCGACGTCCGAGAAGTCCATGGCGTCGTGGTAGAAGGCGGACAGGGCGCCCACCACACCGGTCATGACGGCCATCGGGTGAGCGTCACGGCGGAAGCCGGAGTAGAACTTGGAGAGCTGCTCGTGGACCATCGTGTGCTTCTTGATGGTGCTTTCAAAGTCGAACTTCTGGGCCGCATTGGGCAGCTCACCGTTCTTCAGAAGGTAGGTGACTTCGAGGAAGTTGCAGTTGTCGGCCAGTTGCTCGATGGGGTAACCGCGATAAAGCAGCTCGCCCTTGTCACCATCGATATAGGTGACCTTGGACTGGCAGCTGGCAGTCGACAGGAAGCCGGAGTCGTACGTGAAATACCCGGTCTTTCCGCCAAGGGTGCGAATGTCGATCACATCGTTGCCGTGCGTCCCCGACATGATCGGAAACTCTACGGACTTGCCATCTACGGTCAGTGCAGCAGTGCGTTGCGTGGTCATGTTTTGGTCCCTTTTCCCTGTTGAAACTCCAGCTCCCTAGCGGCAGAACCGCTCCGTCATTCTGACCGGAGCAATTCAACCATTTCTTTCCAGCGATCATTGGTAACCGGCTGGCTGCCGTTGATCATGGCCCACAGGTCATGATCCTCGACAAGCAAGAGGTCATCCAGATCCGCCAGTTGACCGTCCGTCAGACGGTCAAAGTGCCTTTCGAGGAAACGCGTGAACACCAGATCAAGCTCGAGAAGAGCCCGACGGCACTGCCAGCGCACGCGCCCCCTGTTCAGCGTCATACGGCCCGACGCACCATCATGTCCTTGATCTTGCCGATGGCCTTGGTCGGGTTGAGACCCTTCGGGCAGACATCCACGCAGTTCATGATCGAGTGACAACGGAACAGACGATACGGATCCTCAAGATTGTCGAGACGCTCGCTGGTCGCCTGGTCACGAGTATCCGCGAGGAAGCGGTACGCAGCCAGCAGGCCAGCGGGGCCGACGAACTTGTCGGGGTTCCACCAGAAGGACGGGCAACTGGTGGAACAGCAGGCGCACAGGATGCACTCGTAAAGGCCATTCAGCTCTTCACGGTCTTCCGGGGTCTGCAGACGTTCGCGCTCGGGGGCCGGATCGTTGTTGATCAGGTACGGCTTGATCGAGTGGTACTGCTTGAAGAACTGGGTCATGTCGACAATCACGTCGCGCACGACCGGCAGGCCGGGCAGCGGACGGATGGTAATCGGCTGGGCCAGCTCATCGATGGCGGTCAGGCAGGCCAGACCGTTCTTGCCATTGATGTTCATGGCGTCGGAGCCACACACACCTTCACGGCAGGAACGACGGAAGGACAGGGTGTCATCCTTGGCCTTGAGGCGCACCAGCGCATCCAGGAGCTTCTTGTCGGACTCTTCGAGTTCGACAGAGATGTCCTGCATGTAGGGCTTGTCGTCCTTGTCCGGATCGTAGCGGTAAATCTTGAACTGTACGGTTCGCTTGCTGCTCATGTTCTATTCTCCGGAACGCTCAGTAGGTACGCTTGGCGAGCGCGATCGGCTCGACTTCGGGGGACAGCGGCTGCAGGTTAACCGGCTTGTAATCCAGACGGTTTCCTTCGCTGTACCACAGCGTGTGCTTGAGCCAGTTCTTGTCGTCACGGCCGTTCGGGGTCTCGGCGCAATCGATCGCATCATCACGCACGTGGGCACCGCGGGACTCCTTGCGGGCTTCTGCAGAGATCATGGTGGCTTTGGCCACTTCGATCAGGTTGTCGAGTTCGAGGGCTTCGGTACGGGCAGTGTTCCAGACTTTGGACTTGTCCTTGATCTGGGTCGTCTTGGCACGTTCCGCCACTTCGAGGATGCGGGTAACGCCTTCCTTGAGGCTATCAGCGAAGCGGAACACACCGGCGTGCTTCTGCATGGTGCGCTGCATGGCCAGCCGGACTTCATGAACATCCTCGCCGTTGGTCTGGGACTCCAGACGGGCGATACGGGCCAGCGACACGTCGGCTGCATTCTCGGGAAGCGGCCTGAGGGTCAGCTGGCCGGATTTAAAGTCATTGACCACGGTCTCGCCCGCCGCCTTACCGAACACCAGCAGGTCAAGCAACGAGTTGGTGCCGAGGCGATTGGCGCCATGAACGGACGCGCAGGCACACTCGCCAGCAGCATAGAAACCGGCTACAGGCACATTGCTATTGCCGTCCTTCGGCACCACGACCTGACCCTTGTAGTTGGTCGGAATACCGCCCATCTGGTAGTGGCAGGTCGGCACGACCGGAATCGGTGCCTTGATCGGGTCGACGCCGGCGAACTGGATCGAAATCTCACGGATGCCGGGCAGACGCTTGTTGATGGTCTCGGGTGACAGGTGGGTGATGTCGAGGAGCACGTGATCCTTGTCGGAACCACAGCCACGGCCCTCGTTGATCTCGGTGACCATGGAACGGGACACAACGTCACGGGAGGCCAGATCCTTCAGGTTCGGGGCATACCGTTCCATGAAGCGCTCGCCGGAAGAGTTCCGCAGGATACCGCCTTCACCGCGCACGCCCTCAGTGATCAACACGCCAGCGCCAGCCACGCCGGTGGGGTGGAACTGCCAGAACTCCATGTCTTCCAGCGGAATGCCGGCCCGGGCTGCCATACCGACACCGTCACCGGTATTGATGAAAGCATTAGTGGAGCTGTAGTAGATCCGGCCGGCGCCGCCGGTCGCAAAAATCGTGGCCTTGGCATGGAAGATGGAGACTTCGCCGGTTTCCATTTCCATCGCGGTCACGCCGAGCACGTCGCCTTCCGCGTTGCGGATCAGGTCCATGGCCATCCACTCAACGAAAAACTGGGTGTTGGCGCGGACGTTGCGCTGGTACAGGGCATGCAGCATGGCGTGGCCGGTCCGGTCAGCCGCGGCACAGGAGCGGGACACCGGGGTCTGGCCGTAGTTCTGGGAGTGGCCACCGAAGGGACGCTGGTAGATCTTGCCGTTGTCGGTACGATCGAAGGGCATGCCGTAGTGCTCAAGCTCGACCACGACTTCATTGGCCTTCTTGACCATGAACTCGATCGCATCCTGATCGCCCAGCCAATCCGACCCCTTGACGGTGTCGTACATATGCCAGTGCCAGTTATCCTCGGTTGAATTACCCAGAGAGGCAGCCACCCCCCCCTGCGCCGCCACGGTGTGGGAGCGAGTCGGGAAGACCTTGGTCAGGACAGCGGTTTTCATCCCCGCTTCGGAAAGCTGGAGAGCCGCACGCAAGCCAGCGCCGCCGGCGCCGACAATTACTGCATCAAAGGTATGCTTTGCGACTTTCACTTACAGCCTCCACAGAATCTGAGCAGCCCAACCGGCGTAGCCGATGAGCAGAAGAGCAACGACCGAATGAAGCGTCAGGCGAATGCCGACCGGCTTGATGTAGTCCATGAAAATGTCCCGCACACCGATCCAGGCATGAAAGAACAGCGACATGAAGAACAGGAAGGTTGCAAACTTCATGAAACCACCGCTGAACACACCGCGCCAGCTCTCGAAGGAGCCATCGGGCATGGTCAGCGCACAGACCGCAAACACGAGGGTATAAAGCGCCATGACAACGGCGGTGATGCGCTGCAGGAGCCAGTCACGAAAACCGTAGTGAGCGCCAACGATGACGGGCTTTACCATAGTTTGGCCACCAGAAGGAAAGTGAGGGTAAGGCTGACGATCAGGACCATGCGGGCGCTATTGACCGCGGACTGCTTGTCGATGCCCACATGGGCATCCAGCAGAAGGAAGCGGATACCGGCACAGAAGTGGTGCAAGTAGGCCCACAGCAGGCCAACCAGGAGGAGCTTGACGAAAATATTGCCCACGACGTCTTTGTAGGCAGCATACGATTCAGGAGAGCCCACACTGCTCCCAAAGAGGGCCAGCAGGACCGGCAGCATCAGAAATAGGCCCGCACCGCTGACCCGGTGCAGAATCGAGACTTTCCCGGGCAACGGGAGCCTGATCTCGTTCAGCGCCAGATGCTTCGGGCGCTGCTTCTTCAAAATCACCTCTGTCATAGATATTCCCTCTAGCAAATTGCGACCAAAAGGCCGCACTCTTCCCACACGACAAAAATTATAAGTATATACCCTTACCAACCACTGACAGGCCGGGCACCCCTGCCAACTCAAAGCAATCAATTAAGCTCGTTCAGATAATAGTGATCGGCCGTTGAATAAAGACCACGCCGCCACTCGACCGGCCTGTCACCATATGTGTAAGTGACACGCTCTACCGACAGCAAGGGCACACCTTCCGCGACACCCAGCGTTTCACTGGTCATCCGGTCGGCGGCCACAGCGCGGATGCGCTCTTCGGCGCGAATCATGCGCACCCCGAAACGGGTCTCAAAAAGGCTGTACAAGGAACCGTGCGCGCCCTGCAAGACCTCCATCGTCAAACCATGGAAAATTTCGCCCGGCAGATAGATCTCATCAATTACAACTGGCCTACCAGAAAATTTGAGCAATCGCCGCAGAATCGTTACAGGAGCACCCAGTTCGACGCCCAGCATGCGCGCAGCTTCATTTCCCGCCTTGGCTTTCCAGCAATCAAGGGGCACACTCAGGGGGTGAGCGAGATCGCCATCCACCGGCACGAGGCGAAGAAAACGAAAAAGCGCACGGGGATCATTATGGGAAGCCACGTATGTTCCCTTGCCCTGCTTGCGGACCAGCAGATTTTCTGCCGCCATTTCATCAATGGCCTTGCGAACGGTACCCTGGCTCACATTGAAACGCAGGGCGAGCTCCTGCTCACTGGGAATGGCTTGCCCCGGCCGCCACTCGGCGGACTCCAAAGCGTTCAGCATCAGATTCTTGATCTGACGGTACAGGGGGCTAAAGGTGGGCGATTCGGGTCGCATTCATGTATTGAATCACACTTTTTCAGAGCAGTCCATGGGATGTCTTTTATCTTATATAAGACATCAGACATGGAATTGACAGTATTCAAAAATGCCCATACGATTCGTCTGTTGACCGGTCAGATGCTGATCGAGCGTTCAACCACCATCGCGGCAGCTGGAAGGCGGCGCGAAACAGTTGTAAGCAGTATCGAATCGATAACACTTCTTTCCTTGAGGGAGTATCAACAATGGCAAAAGCCCCCGTTCGTGTCGCAGTCACCGGCGCCGCCGGCCAGATCGGTTACAGCCTCCTGTTCCGCATCGCCAGCGGTGAAATGCTGGGCAAGGATCAGCCCGTCATCCTTCAGCTCCTCGATCTCCCGCAAGCCCAGAAGGCCGTCAAGGGCGTGATGATGGAACTCGAAGACTGTGCCTTCCCGCTGCTGGCCGGCATGGTCGCCACTGACGACCCCAACGTCGCCTTCAAGGACGCTCAGGTTTGCCTGCTCGTCGGCGCCCGCCCCCGCGGCCCCGGCATGGAGCGCAAGGATCTGCTGACCGAAAACGCCAAGATCTTCACGGTCCAGGGTGCCGCCATTGGTCAGCACGCTGCTCCGGATGTCAAGGTGCTGGTGGTGGGCAACCCCTGCAACACCAACGCTTATATTGCCAAGGAAATCGCCGTCAAGTACGGCCGCGTCAATGCCAAGAACTTCACCGGCATGCTGCGCCTGGACCACAACCGCGCCCTGTCCCAGCTCGCTGGCAAGACCGGCCGTGAAGTTTCCAGCCTGAAGAATCTGGTCGTCTGGGGCAACCACTCCCCCACGATGTACGCCGACTACCGCTTCACCACCTCCAACGGCGACAAGGTGCCGGCGCTGGTGAACGATGAAGCCTGGAACCGCGACGTGTTCCTGCCCACCGTCGGCAAGCGTGGTGCTGCCATCATCGAAGCCCGCGGTCTGTCCTCCGCCGCTTCTGCCGCCAACGCCGCAATCGATCACATCCGTGACTGGGTGCTCGGCTCCAACGGGGAATGGGTCACCATGGGCATCCCCTCCGATGGCTCCTACGGCATCCCCGAAGGCATCATCTACGGCTTCCCGGTCACCACCGAGAACGGTGAGTACAAGATCGTTCAGGGCCTGGAAATCGACCAGTTCTCCCGCGAGCGCATGACCCACACTCTCAACGAACTTCTCGAAGAGCGTGACGGCGTCAAGGATCTGCTGGGCTGATCACGCCTGACAGCATCCTGCCGCAGGATCAGACGCGGGGGCGGAAACGCCCCCGCGTTTTTTTGTTGGCGGGTTTTTGCTAATCTCCGCCCATCTGCCCCCTGTCCAGTTCACCTATGTCCTCCCTGCCCCATCCCGAGCACGTCCTATTTCAGGGTGAAAAGCCCTTCCCCATCCTCCCCGCCGTCGATCACTATGCCGGCAGCGAGAAGCTGATGCGCAAAGCGCTGGCACTGCAGCAGGAGCTCGGCCCCGTCTTCGACATCACCTGCGACTGCGAGGATGGTGCCCATGCCGGCGCCGAGGCCGCACATGCCGAGATGGCAGCGGCGCTGGTTATGTCCGACGAGAATCGGTTCGGCCGGGTCGGCGCACGCATTCACGACATCACCCACCCCCACTGGGCGCAGGATGTAGACATTCTTGTCAGCCAGGCCGGCCGTCGCCTGGCCTTTCTGACCATTCCCAAGCCGCGCAGTGTCGTCGACGCCGCGCGCCAGATCGAGAGCATTCGCAGTGCTGAAGAACGGCATGGAATCGAACGCGAAATTCCCGTCCACGTCCTGATCGAAACCCACGGCGCCTTGCGGGACGCGTGGGACATTGCCGCACTCGACCGGGTCGAATCCCTCGATTTCGGCCTGATGGATTTCGTCAGCGGCCACCATGGTGCCATCCCCGGCAGCGCCATGCGCAGCCCCGGGCAATTCGACCACCCCCTGGTGGCCCGCGCCAAGTGCGACATCGCTGCGGCCTCACTGGCCAACGGGGTGGTGCCTTCCCACAACGTGACGACGGAACTGAAGGACCTGGACTACATCCGCCGCGATGCCGAAAGGGCTCGTCGGGAGTTCGGCTACCTGCGCATGTGGAGCATCCACCCCAATCAGATCGTTCCCATCGTTGAGGCCATGCGCCCGGACTTTTCAGAGGTCGAGGACGCCTCAGCCATCCTGATCGCAGCCCAGGATGGTGGCTGGGGTCCGATACAGCACGCCGGGAAGCTGCACGACCGGGCTTCCTATCGCTATTACTGGGAGCTCCTGAAACGTGCCCGCGCAACCGGCATGAATTTGCCCGCTGAGGCGGCAGCCCGCTTCTTCTGAGTCGGCGCACCACGCCCACGACAACAAAAAGCCCGGTCAGATACCGGGCTTTTTGTTTTTCAGGACCGGACGGAAATCAATCCGGCAATGCGACCGTATTATCGGTGCTGAACTGGTAGTCCTTGAAGACGTGCTCGGCGGAGAGAATCTGGTAATTGCCATCTTCCCCCTTGCGGGAGGTGTCCTTCAGGCGGTAGGTGTAGTGCCCGCAGGTCCACAAGTCGAAATTGCGCATATGGGTGCACATGCAGGTCTTCTCCATGACCGAAATCTTCTTTACGCCCGGATGCAGTTCCACCTGCCGGTTATAGGCATCAATGTAAGAACAGTTTCCGGTGCTGTCGAGGAGGTAGCCATAAGCTTCGCAATTGGGGCGAATGCCGGAGCCGATTGCCGGGCTCCCGGTGAGCATTCGCATGGGGTAGCCGGTGGGCGAGATCTGGTTCACCACGATCTCGTCTTCACTCGCCTTGAAGTAGTGCTGCTGCACATCTTCAGGCAGGCCGCACTCTCGAGTCACCGTAAAACGTGTGGCAACCTGAACGGCACCGGCACCTTTTTCCAGGAAAGACACCGCGTCGCTACCGGTAAAGATGCCGCCGGCCGGGATCAAGGGAATATCGAGTTTCTCTGCCAGCAGCCAGGCCTGGATCTCTGCAACGATGGTGGCTAGATCGTACTTGGCCCAGTCCATGCCGAATCCCAGGTGCCCCCCCGCCAGCGGGCCTTCAACCACCACGTAGTCAGGCATGCGATTGGTGCGGGCGCTCTTGCGGAGGAACAACTGCAGCGCACGGAGGGAGGAGACGATGATCCCGAGCTTCGCGTCGCGGAAGCGCGGATGATCCTCGATCAACGCAAAGGAGCCGAGATGCAGACCCGCGGCCAGGGTAATGCCGTCAGCCCCGGCATCAAGCGCGGACGCCAGGCGCACGCGAAGGGTTTCCTTCGGTGCATTCATGGTCAGCTTTTCCATACAGTTCACGAAGACCATGCCCGAACCACGCTTGGCCTCCATGGTGCGGCCCACATGAAGGCTGGTCGCTTCGGCAAGCTGGCCGAGATCAAACTGGACAACAGACTTGTCCGAGTTGGCGACGTTATACTTGTACTGCTTCAGCTTGTCTTTGACGTACTTGGTATTGAAGCGACGATCGGCGACCGTCTTGACCATTGCATCCGAGATGTGACCGATCCCGCCCAGGCGAGCAGCCTCCAGTGCCAGATCTGCAGTGGAGATATCCACCCCCATACCGCCGATCACGATTGGCACCAACTCCTGCTTGCCGAAGCGCAAACGGAAATCATCAACTCGTTTCATGAAACCCCTTCCAGACAGACGTGAAGTGCCACATTGGCGACAGGCCGGCTGCGACCTAACGCAGTATTATCTCATCGCCCCCGCTCATCCGTTGCGTCTTGGATCAAGGAAAAGCACCGGAAGTTGCGCAAAATCATCGAATTCCGGCTCTCATCAGTGGGTCGAACAGGATACCCCCATGGGACGACGCAAATTTGTTACGTTCGCGAGCGCGGATAAAGTCACGAAGTCCGCTAAAATCATGCCTTCGACGCCACCTGCTGCCTGATGTCCCAAGCCACGCCCCCCTCTCATGAATGCGCTGTGCTGTTTGCCGATCTTGTTGGCAGCACACAGCTATATCAGCGCGTGGGCGACAAGCCGGCCTTCGAGGTCGTGGACAAGAGCATCCGTGCCATGCGCATCGCCGTCGAGACCAAGGGCGGTCGCGTCGTCAAGCACACCGGTGATGGCCTGATGGCAGTATTCCGGGATTCGGACAGCGCAGCCGATGCCACCCTCGCCATCCACCAGACCATAAAAGATCTCCCAGCAGCACCGGAGCAGCGCCTTGCCGTACGGATCGGCTTCCACTTCGGCGCCGTCGTCGCCAGCGGCACTGACGTCTTCGGCGACACCGTCAATTTTGCCGCCCGACTGGCCGAGCTGGCCTCACCGGGCAAGGCCATCACCGCCGCCGAAACCGCCCGTCGCCTGGGCCCCGAGTGGCGGTCCGTGCTGCACACCCTGCCGCCACGAGTAATCCGTGGCGTCACCAGGCCTGTCGAGCTATGTGAATTGATGTGTGAAGCGGTAGGCGAGTTGACCATCGTCCAGAGCGACCACTTCCTGCTTGAGACCGAGCCCGAACTGCGGCTTTATCTTGATGCCATGGCCCTTACACTCAACGCCACCAAACCCAGCGCACGCATCGGCCGGGACCCGGCAGCCGACCTGGTGATCGCGGACACCCAGTCATCCCGGCGACACGCGGAGATTGAACTGCGCGGCGACAAGTTCGTACTGATTGATCGCAGCAGCAACGGCACCTTTGTCCAGATCGACGGGGAACGGGAGTTCCTGCTATCCCGCGAGGAAGTCGTACTCAGGGGGCGCGGGCATTTCTCCCTCGGCCGCAGCTGCGCCAACAGCCCTCAGGTCGTCAGCTTCGTCTGTATCTGAGCACTCCGCCGTCGCGGAAAGCATCCATCACCCCCGGAGCGCTTCACCCAGCGCCCTCCCCCCCACGGCAACCGCGTCGTTCGACTGAGGGAAGAACTTTCCGAGGGTGAAAAAGCCGTGCACCATGCCCTCGAACTCGTGCACCTTCACCTCCACCCCAGCCTCGCGCAGCGCGTCTGCATAGGCCTTGCCGTCGTCGGTCAGCGGATCGCAGCCCGCAAGAATGAAGGTGGCCGGCGGCAGCGCGTCAAAACGCCCAGCCAATAGCGGCGACGCACGCCAGTCCTGCCAATCATCCTGATTCGGTAGATACTTCTCGAAGAACCAGGCAAGACTCTCGGTATCCAGAAAGAAGCCGTTCGCGTAAGTCCGCCGCGACGGACGCTGGCTGAGGATGTCGGTGCAAGGATAGATCAGCAGCTGCAGCGCCGCCTGGGGCCCGCCCCGATTACGCATCTGCAGGGCCGTCACGGCACTCAGGGTGCCCCCCGCACTATCACCCGCCAGGGCAAAGCGCCCCGGATCGACTCCCAGCAACGCCGCGTTGGCGAGCGACCAATCCACCGCCCTCTGGGCGTCATCCACTGGTGCCGGAAAAGGATGCTCGGGGGCCAGGCAATAATCAACGGACAGAACTGCGCATCCACTGTGGTTGGCGAGCTCACGGCACAGCACGTCGTAGCTGGGAATATTGCCAACGCACCAGCCACCACCATGAAAGTAGAAGGTGATCGGGAGAAGCTCATCAGACCGGGAATGAAGCGGGCGGTACAAGCGGGCCATGATCGCCCCGTCGCGGGCATGAAGCCGGGGAATCGGCACATCGGTCACCGAAGCCACGGCCGGCGCCTCCGGGCGCAGGGTGAACTGGAGCTTCTCGAAGGAGTGGCGTGCCTGGTGCACATCCAGTTCGTGAAAACGGGGGGCGCCGACGCGGTAAACCATGTCGAGCAGGGCCTTGGCTTGAGGATCGAGGGCCATGGGGGCAATCCGGAGTGAAACGAAAATCGGAAACCTGGCCCTCGGCCGCAGGACCACCGGACACAGAACACGCCGCATTTGCGGCGAGGCGCCCGGCCCGCTACCATGCGCGACTTTCCGAAGAACAGCGTCGCGCGGCGAGAGCCTGAAGAAAACTGGTGCCGAGAGTGGGACTCGAAAGCCTAGTAACGACGCAGGGGTTTTAGGGGGTTTTGTCCAAATTTAGTCCACCGAGGGGCGCCTCTTAAAGGGGCAGGGGTCTGCGTAGGCGGATTATACCGTGGATGTGGCACCCCCATCTCTGCCGCCCTTCTGGTCACGGCAGCCCCTCCAATCGCTCGTTGAACTGCCTCATCAACATCGTGATGCGCGCATCAATCATCTGCACCCGGCCGGGCTGCACTTTCTCGAGGGCGTCGCGCTTCGCCTCCCGCAGCTTGCGTACCTCATTTTCTACCCGCAACAGCCCACCCAGGGCAAACCGGGCCGTTGGATTCTCGTTCAGATACTCCGCCACATCGCCGCCGTCTTTCCGCCGCCCTTCGATTTCGGCTTTGTGCAGATGGAGCTCTTTCAAGTTGGCGTAGTACCGAGTGCCCTCACTCGACTGCCCCTGCGTGTCGCCATAGAAGCGCCCCAACAGCGGGATTTTATAGGTGGGTAGCTCCTCGCCGGAGAAGAGGCTCGACACCGTCTGCTCGCCCTTCAGGTACTCGCGCCCTACCCCGCCGGTGATCTGGCCGATCAGGTAGTCAAGCTGGTCCGGCGTGGGCGAGACCAACCCGGGCTTGTAGTTGGTGCCACCGCTGCCCAGGTTGGCCCAGTACGCAATCGCCTTGCTGAGCCCGCTGGCGGTGTCCTTCGCCCGGGTATGGCCCGGGGTCGGGCTCAAGCCGTTGAAGTCCTGCTGTGCGATGGGCTTGCTGGTGTAATCCCGGTTCTCGGCCAGTGCCACCAGCGGGTCCACGGCCGTGGGGGCGATGGTCTGCACCGAGATCCCGGCATTGCCGATTGGGTTGAAGGTATCGGCCAGCAGGCCCAGGATGTCGCCGAAGCGCTTCGCCGTGTCCTTGAATCCGCTCAGGGCCCATTCCGTCGTGATCCGGCTGAAGCTCGGGATCACGTGGTAGCCGAGGGGCATCGGGATGGAGGCGTACTTGCCATCCGCCAGCGGGATGACGATGGAGCGCTCCCGGACGAACTCGGGCGGGTCATCGTCACCGAAGCCTGCGGCAGCCAGCATCAAGGCCTGCAGCACGCCCAGCGCCAGCCCACCGCCAATGATTTTCCGGCCCACTGGGCCCTTCAGCGTCTGCCACAACCGGGCGGAGCCCTGCATGGAGGCATTGAAGAAGGCATACAGGGCGCCAGCCTGGGTGGCCACCTGGCCCTTGCGATTGAAGTTCACCGTCAGGTTCTTGGCGATGCTCGCCGCCTGCTGCTTCGACATACCCCGATCCCGGGCGGCCTTGTAGGCCGACAGGCGGAAGCCGTTCTCCATCATGTCGTTGTAGTCGGACAGCCAACCGAAGAGCCCGGCCGCCTGCTGCTGCGCGACACCCAGCGGCACGCGTAGCGCGCCATCCACCTTGAAGATCTTCGCAAGCGGCCCATCCGCCCAGGCCATGGGGTCGAGCTCCCGGCGCAGGGCGTCCGCCCGAGCCTGGCTGTTCGAGAACTGATCCCTGAAGCCTGTCTGCCCGCCGTTCTGCTGGAAGTCCTCCCACAGCGCCGACCAGTCGCCAGCCGGGGCTGCGTTCCCGGCCCGCTCGGCACGTAGGGCGGCATAGATGCCCTTCATCGCCGGTACCGCGCCGGCCAGCACCTTCGCTTCATCACCCCGGATGGCCGTCGTCGAGAGCTGCAGCAAGGCCGACTGACCATCCCGCAGCGCATTGACGATACCGAAGATGGGGTTGTACTGGGTGTTCACCGCGGCGAACCAGCGGGTGACCTTTGCCGACGCCTGAAGCATGCGGCCCAGCTGGTCGGCGTCCAGATTCTTGAGGGCGCCGGCCATGCGCTGCGCGCGCTCGTCCCACTGGTTGAAGAACACGAAGCGGTCCTTGCCATCGACCCGCACGGCCAGCACGTTGTCCCGGTTGCGCAGCGTCGGGTTGATCCGCTCCGCCACCAGGCCGGTGGCCGGATTCACGTAGCGCTCCACCGGCTCCTTCACGAAGTTCTGGGCGTCAGCAGGGTCCAGCCCCAGCGCCACCAATTCGCTGGCGATCTTCTGCCGCTCGGCCGGCTTCATGGCCTTGGCCTCGTCCGGGTTGATCGGCATCCAGAAATCAGGGTTCGGGGCCTTGAGCGACAAGACATAGAGCGCCTGGGCAACCCGGTTCTTCTCGGCCCGCACGATGGTCCGCTCGCGCTGCATCGCGATGTTGGCCAGGATGTCCACCACTGCCCGGGTGCTGCCCGTGCGCCGCTTTGCCGCCGACCCACGCACGGAAAAGCCCTGCCTGATGCCGAGGCCGCCGCTTTCCGCATCCTCGCGCTGCAGCGGCACATAATGCTTGTAGGCCGCCTCCCAGGCATTCACCGTTTCGGCCGTCTCCAGCCCCGACTCCACCAGCAGCTTGCGGGTGTTCCCGTTGATCGCATCGACATGGGCGGCCAGCGCATCCATCATCTGGCGGCGCTCCGGCGACAGGGCGGCCATGATGTCCCGGGCCTCCTGGTTCGTCATGCCTGACCCGCCATCCTGCAGATCCGGGGCGTCCGGGTTGATCCTGGCGATGTGGTCGTTCGCCTCCTTGGCGTGCCGGGCGTGGAGGAAGCGCTCGAACTCCTCCATCCCTACCCCGCCCTCGCGCATCCGGTTCAGGAGGGGGCGCATCTCCTTTGTGAGGAAGTCCTTCACCCCCTTGGCGCTGCGGCCGTGGAAGAGCTCTTCCTGCAGGTACGGATTCCAGGCGTCGGCGATCTGGCCGATCTTCGCGGTGATGGCGTCCACCACCCGCTTCATGTCGATCTGCTTGTTCTGCAGGGTGTAGATCAGGGAGTCCTTGTCAATCCGGCCGCCGAAGAGCTTGGAGGGCTCAGGGGCCTCCCATGCGGCGGTGATCGATGTAGCCGTCCGGGCCTGCCAGCGGTCGGCGAAGGTCTTGGGGGCGCCCAGCACTCGGTCGGCGGCGGCTTCTTGACCCGGGGACAGGTCGGCGATGGTGCGGCGCCGGCTGTACCGAACCTCGGTCAGAGACCGTACGAGTTCGGTCCGACCCTCACCATCCGCAAGCAGTACTCCCACCCGCCCTTCAGGATCTTCTTCCTGAACCAGGGACCGGTATAGTGCCGCGAGACGAAGAGTTCCACTGCCCGGCGCTCCTGTGGCGTCAGCACCGAGGCGCCCTCGGAGTTCACCTGCCATGCCCTCGAAATCGTCTCTTCCAAGGTCAGCTCCGGCACGCCGGAAACGTCCGGTATCCAAACTGAAGTCGACATCTTTGATCTCCGGGTAGATCCTGCGGACGAAGTTATAGCTCGCTTGGAGCATCGGCAGCAGGTTGTCCTCGCTCTTGAAGTCCCACACCAAACGGTTCCAGCCCCGCATTGCATCGTGCGGTGCGAGAAACTTGGTGTTGCCGTACTTCAGGGCCAGACTGATCATGTTCTCGAGGCGTCGGCGCTTGCCGGCCTCGGTGATTCCATCCGGGTCTCCGATGAGCCGGAGCCCGTTGTTGTGGGCGTAGGTCCCTGCAATCTGATAGACCCGACCGCCTTGGTCGCCAGTCTCCAGGGCGCCCACGTTGACCCAGACCATCCCGTAGTCGTTTTCGAGGATGTAGGCATCCCGGTGGTAGCGACGGCCGCCCTTCTCCCCTTGCACTCGAAGTGTCCAGGCTTTCGTAGCCCGGCGGTCAACCTCCGGCGACGGGAATACCTGTAGCTCCCCTTGCCCGATTTCGCCGGCAATCTCGAGCATGTCAGTTGCGGAGCTGGTCGGCAGGCGGAAGAAGTCTTCCGCGGTCTCCCGTGCCACCTGCCTGATGGCTTCTGCCGCCCGCTTCGCCGAGAGCTTACCGGAAAACTTTACCATGGATTGTGAGCTTTGCTCACTTTTCAACCCGAAAAACTCTAGCCCCCCGTCGGCCAGAAAGGCTTTCATCGCCGCGAGACCCTGCACAACCACAGGCTTTCCGCCCTCGCCGACGAACCGATATGTGCAGTCGCTCATGCGCCGAGCTCCTGGTCGAAGGTGAGCATTGCTCCCTTATCAGTCCCGCAACGCTCCAGCCGCGAGATCAAATCGCTGATCTCACCGACGGATGTGCGCTGCTCCTCGAGATACGACAGCAGGAACTGCCGGGTGGTCGGGCAGCGGCACTCCTCGTGCCAGGCCTCGTAGTCCTGGCCCAGCTGCACCTCCGTGTCGTACGCAACCTGGAGCGCATCCCCCAGAGAGCCGACAGTTTCGTCGATAGCCGGCACGGCGGGTACCGGCAGCCAGCTGCCGCGCTGGTTCGCAAAATCGACGAGGCGCTGGTAGTGCCCCCGCTCCGAGGAGGACTCCGCGAGGAAGAACTTCTGGGCTCCGAACCAGCCTTGGAACTGCATCTGGTTCCCGATGTGCTGGTAGAGGTGCGCCGCGTAGAGCTCTGCGGCAGCGGCTTGAGCCAGCATCGTCTCGATGGGCTTCGTGAGCAGGTTCTTGATCGGCATGGGGAGTCCTTCAGCAGTTGATGGCCACCACCCCGGAGGACTCCAGGGTGTCGAGGATGTCGAGGATATTTTCCTGGACGTACCGGATCTGGTCCGCCCTGGGGTGCGTTTCGAGGGATTCGTTTGCGCGAATGCGTTTCAGGCCTCGGGCATCGAGGCCTTCGAAAATCACCGCCAAGCCTTGCACCTGGCGGGGTGCAGCTGCTACTTGAGGGGCTGCTTGTCGGCGGGCTTCGCTTCGTCGGCGGCGGCTGAAGCGGACTTTGCCCCATCCGTAGCGGTCGGCGAAGTCTTGGTTAACCCGCTCGACCCGGGGACGGAGCTCACTTTCAACCCACTCTTGTAGATCGGGTCGTTCGGACCCGCGTGGTCCCAGCTGATTACCGGCATGGATAGCCTCCTTGTACTGTGCGCCGTCCGGGTGTGCTTCCCAGTCGTTGCCGATGTAGTCGCCCTCCGAGCGGAACGTGCGGCCGCGGAGGTCGATGCCAATGCGCGCAGCCGCCTCACGGATCTGGGCGTGGAACTCGGGGTTCGGGACATCACTGAAGTTCAGGACCCGCACGCCTACGCCCGGGACGTAGGCAGGAGCCCAGTCGTCCCGCCCGCTCACTTCGAAGATGCTCTGGTAGAGCTTCGCAACCTCGTCGTGAGTGGGATCCCGTCCGAAGTCCAGCTGAACTCCGTTGGCATTCTCAACTACGGCATCGAAGATCGGATAGTGCCACACCACTGCCTCTTGGGCGAGTACATACCCCCGGATCGCCGAGTAGGTGTTCAGCCGTTCACGCACCTCGGCCGGCAGCGCACCGTCCGACACCTGGATTTGGACCTCGGTCTGTGCCCCCGCGCCGACGTTCATCTGCCAGGCCGACGGGCCAAAGGCAGTGCCCTGCACCGGCAAGCCGATCTCCTGAGCGATCAGGTCTTGCCCACCCTCGTCCTGGAGCGCCTTGTCGATAGCCGCCAGGTATTCCGCCTGCTCCTCCTGAGAGGCGCCAAAGATCCCCGGGAGCACGCCCGATGTCTTACCAGGCATGGCCTCCCAGCTAACCTGCCCAATACGCCCCTCGGATTGTTGCAACAGGCTGCCGGCCCGGGCCGCCTTGGCGTAGGCCACGAAGCCATCCTTCACGGCGGCACGGACTTGCTCCAGCTGCCCTTCCAGTCGGCTGTCGGCGCCAAAGGTGTTGCCCTTGATCACCTGGAGCAGCTGGTTGATGGCGTTGCTGATCGCCATCCGGAGCCGAGCCACAATGCCTTGGGCTGCCTCGGTTCCCTGGGCACTCTCGATCTCCGAGAAGACCTGGGACCAGAACGAAGCCTCGGCGAATCGGTTGCCGGCAAGGTCCGCCATCCACTCCTCGGCCAGGAAGTCGCGAAGGGTCTGCCCATTCGTCCCCTTCGCCGGCTTGTCGAGGTCCTGGGCCAGCTCGGTACCGAAGTAGTCCTTGTGCTGGGCCGCCAGCTGCTCGTCGGTGAGCAGGTTGGCCAGGGCCTTGCGCATCGCCTCGAAAGCCTCCGGCGCCTGGACACGCATGGCGTGGACAAGCTCGTGGCCGAGCACGCGAAGCTGGGCCACGGAGCTCGAGACGTTCAAGTAGATGACGTCGCCGTCGGTACGCCACGCACCATCAGCAGCCTTGCCCGAGGCAGACCGGTAGAAAACCACCTTCTTTTTGAAGAGGCGGGCCACCTGCCGGATGAAGTCGGCGCTCTGCTTGGATACCTCCCCCGCTGCCGCTTTGTCGGCACCCGGCATCTCGGTCACTACCGAGGCGTCGCGGACCCCGACCAGCTGGTTAACCGTGGCTTCGTGCTCAGCCTTCGTGCGGAGCTCGGGCGCATCGGCCCGCTGCTTCTTGCGGGCGTTGGACTCCTCGGCCTTCTGCCGGAGGCGCGCGTCCGGGTCGCCGCGTTTGGTCGACAGCCGGCCTCCTGACGCCCGGATTTCCTCCTGCGCGGCTTCCGCTTCGACTGCCGGCTGGTCGCCGAACTTCGTGGACGACGCCGGACGGGTCGTGTCTGACTTCGACAGCCACTGCTTAAACACCGGCAGAGTCATTTGCGTGACGGCCCCGCGCCGCTTCGGACCGGTCTTGTCCCCGAAGTGCGCATCGTAGGCTTTCGCCGCCTCCGCCTGGCTTCCGTAGCCCACCAGAACTTTGTGCTCGTCAAAAGACCCCGTGCCTGGGTCGTACTGGTCGACGACGAAAACAGGCCCGCCATGGTTCGTCGAGGTCCCCGGCTTCACGTAGACGTCGACTTGATCGCCGTCCGCACCCTTCGTGCGCTTCACGTAGCCGTAGTGGGCCTTCATCTTCGTGACCCACTTCTTGCCCCTCTCCACCCCGGAGCGGCTGGTCCCCGCCGGGTTTTCCACAGCGATCTGCAGCCCGCCGACTGAGATGTGCCCCTTCGCGTAGTTGCCGGCGTCCTTCTGCTTATCGGTCGGCGTCGGGTTGGCGGCTGCCGCCGCGGCATCGACGGAGGCCTCCTCTTCCTGCGCAACCTGCTCCTGCCGGGCCTGTGCCGCCTGGTTCGCCTGCTGGGCTTGGGCCTGCTCCTGCTCCAGCCTGCGTGCTGCAGCTACCTGCGCCGCCGGCATCGTGGCCACCGGCTGTACTGCCGCAGGGGCCACCTCGTCCTGGGCAGCGTCAGCAACAGCAGCCTGGTTCACAGCCACAGGATCCGGAGCCGCCCGCGACTGGCGCTCGACCTTGCTGGCCTGGTGGATGCGCTCCGCCTCGGCTCGCATCTCAGCAGCCTGCCCCCGGATGGCCGCCGCTTCGGCGGGTGGCGTGCTTTCGCCGATGGACTTCTCGAGAGCGGCAGCATTGCGGTTCAGCTCGACGACCGTCTTGAACGCGGCCTGATCGCGGGCAGAAGCCTCCTCTTCCTGCGCGACCTGCTCCTGCCGCACTTGTGCCGCCTGATTCGCCTGCTGGGCTTGGGCCTGCTCCTGCTGTGCCTGCTGGATCTGCGCAATCTCACCGGCCGGCTTGCGCACGACCGCATAGCCGGACTGAGCACGCGGGTGCGGCACCACGGACAGGAAAGCAGCATCCGGTCGTTGCTCCAGCTCGGCCTGGGCGTCCTCCGGGGTTGCGTACGCGCGCAAGAGCTGGGACGTCAGGTCGGCAGGGGCCTGCCCGGCAACGTGTGCCGCGGCGGCCAGGGTACCGTCGGGAGGGGGAGGAGGCATCGGGATGCCGCGATCCGGCAACAAACCTGCGACGCCCCCTTCCAGGTATTGGTCCGCAGCGCCTCGCAACTCCAGATTGGCCGCATCCATCTCGGCATTCGTGGGGGCTGGCGCCGGCGCAGGCGGGGGCGTCGGCTTACCGCTGATGGCGTTGAAGCCACCCCCCATTGCAATGCCCGCCAGCATCCCTTGAGCACCCGCCTCCGGGACGCCTTCCAGCAGCGGCTTGTCGAGGGCCACATTCTGCCATGCCTGCTCCTGCATGGACTGCGGGAGTTCTTCCAGGATGCCTTCCGACAGCGCCCCTTCCACCACCCGGCGCGGCAAGCCCTTCGTACTGGTGCCCAGCGAACCGCGCGCCAGTGCGACGTCCAGGTCGTCCACCCCGAGACGCCGGCCGATGGCACCCCCCAAGCCTCCGAGCAGGCCCGTGCCGATGCCGCCCAGCGCAGCGGCACCAGACTGCAGCGCCGTGAGCTCCTGGTCAGCGGTCTCCTGTCGAATTCCCTCCGCAAGGGAGCCCGCACCGATGGCCCCCTCGCCCAGCATGGCCTTCGCGATGGCGCCCCCCTTGGGGAGCAGAGCACGCCCAAATGCGGCCCCGCCCAGGGTACTCGGCAACGACTCCACTACTGTGTGGCCGATCGTGCTGGGGTTCTCGAGCATGGCGCCCAGCGTGCCCCCGAATCCTTCCGCGTCCGCGACCTTGCGGTTGGCCTCTTGCTGCGCTGCGGAATAGCCCTCGTCGAAGAACTGCTTCGTGGCCTTGGGGTCGTAGCCCGTCAGCTCATTCAGCGCTTTGCCTGCCTTTCCCCCAGACGCCAGATCTGCCAAGCCGACAGCCGCTTCCCCCGCTCCGACGATGCCCTTGGCCAGCGAGATCGGAACATCCCCCAGGCGTCGCAGCAGGGAAGTCGGCTTCGCAGCCGGTTCCGGCCCCAGGAACTCATCCGCCCGCATGCCGGGGGTGCTGTCCAGAAACTCATCCGCCCGCATCACTGCATCCCCAGTTTCTTCAGCGCCGCAGTGGCCTGTTCTCGGCTGATCGTGCCGGCCTGATACTGGGCCCGGATCGCGTCAGCGCCAGCCGGGGCGGACCCGGCGGACCGCCCCGGCCCTGCGCCGGCCAGCTCCAGCCCCTTGCGCACGTATTCGTCGATGGGCATCGGCTTGCCATCGGCACCCGCCGGCGGACTGGATGATGCGCTATAGGCCTTGAACAGCTCGCCCAGCAGCGCGGTCCGGCTTTTCTGGAGCTCAACGTCTCCGCGCGGGTCCTTCCCCTGCATGACCAGGATCTTGCGGGCAATCTCTGCCTGCGCGGCGGGGTCCTTGGCGTCCGCGTAGGCCTGGAAGAGGCCTTGCTGCGTGGTGAGCTGATCCGCCTGCGCCTGGGTCAGAGCCGCCTGCGCCCCGGTCTGCGCGCGCGTTGCCTGCGCCGTAGCCTCCCCGGTCAGGAAACTCGAGAGGAGAGACGCCTGATTCTTGGAGAGCCGGGACCGCCCTTCTGCCGGCGTGGCCAACGACGCCAGCAGTGTCGAGCGCGCACCGTCGCCCGCTTTCTCACCGAGCCAAGTGCCGCCACCCTTCTGGTAGTGGTTCTGGATTGCCGCCCAGTCGCCCCGCTCTGCCGCCGCCTGCAGTGCCGCGGACACCGCCCCCGAGCCCCCGCCCCCAAACGGGTTCACGCCGGCCGGCACGATGCCCAGGGGGTTGCCCTTCATCTCCGCCACGGCAGCAGCGGGCTCCAGGTTGGTGAACAGCGGCGCCTGTCCCTTCTGGTCAATGCGCTTGATCGCAGGGGCGCTGGTATCCTTGGTCGTGAAGTCAGGGGTTCGGGCAGGGGCTTTCTCTGCCCCTGCGACAGGCTTGGGTGCGACGGCAGTAGCCGGCGGGGTTGCGGAGGGCGTAGGGGTGGCGGCCGGCTCGGCCACCAGGCCCTCCCGATTCTTGGCCCGAATATCCTCCGCTCGGGCGTCGAAGTTAGGCAGGAGATATTCCAAAACACCCTTGTAGGCAGCTCCCGGGCTGCCGACGGTTACCGGAGCGGGCTGCGGCGCCAAGTTAGCAAAAGCGGGGCCTCCGATGGTGCCGGCGCCTACGCGTCCTGAGTCTTGGTAGGGCAGGTCAACCACGGTGGCCGTGCGCTGCGAGTTGGGGTAGTCGGGCATGGTAGCCTCCAGGTGAATCACCCCTGGACGCTACCGCAGCCCCGCCAGCCAGCAGGTTACAGCGGACGCGGGAACCAAGAGCCGGCGTCAATCACCACCGGCGGCAGCGTTCCCGCGTCTGGCAGCGTCAAGCGCCCCGGCTGGAAGAACCACAGCCAGTACCGATACTGCAGCGCCTGCTGATCGGTCTTCATGTCGATGGCCTTGTTGCGCAAGTCGTTGACGAAGCTCCGTGCGTACAGCAACTCTGCCGGGCCACCTTCGCTCCAACCCCGGAGGCCGCAGTCAATCAAGATGCGATGTTCGGCATCGGTCACGAAGCGCGACACCCGCTCGGGCGCTATCGCGGTGGCAATCTCCCGGAGCTGCTTGCGAAGGCGCTGCACATCCGCCCGGGAAACGCCTGGCGGGGTAGGCTTGGGTGTTGGGGCTTGCACCGGCGCGCCGACTTCGCGGTCAAGGATGTCGAGCACCCAGCGCCGGAACTCTGCAGCGACCGGCGTGCGGGCAAACATGGCGACGAGGTGCGCGCCTCGGAGGGAGAAGATGCGGACCTCCTTCTCGCTGTTGCCGCTGCCGAAGCCCTTGACCGTCAATTTGACGGTCAAGGTCATGGAGGCGGAAAACTCCTCCGCATTACGTTCATAGACACGGGTTACGAGGTCTGTTCGAGCGTAACCGAGGGCGCCGGCAAGCTCGGCTGCGGTTAGCCAGATTTGGCCATTACGGGAGACAGGGTTGAACGTGGTGTCGCGAAATGCGAGTGCAGGTGCGCGAGTGGTCGCAAGCATGGTGGGGCTCCTGATTAGGTAGGAAACCCGCTTCCCATCGCCAGATGGGGTGAGCGGGACCGTGCAGGCTGGCGAACCGGAATCAGGACCGGCAGGGCCGAAGCCCTCCCACACGGCCCGCCCATTGAGCGTGACCATGCTACGGACGTGAAAAAGCCGCTTTCGGGGCGGCTGTCCGCCTGATTGTGCCCAGGTCGCCAGACCTGTACCGCTGTTGTCTCAGCGGCCCATGCACTCTAGGCGGAACTGCGCAACCTCGTCAACGGGAGTATTGCTCCCCTTTTTCCCCAATAAAACACCGAGATGCTGCTCTACCGACCGGGTTTGTTCAGGCTAGTTTTCAGGCACGGGGGCGGCAGGCTTGTCATACAGCCACCTACACGCACCCGCGATTACCCAAACCGCCCGGCTGCTTTGCGTTGACTTCGACTTGTGAAGAATGCACTCAGAGCTCGACGAGTACCGGGAGAATACCCCCCTTCCAGCCCCCTGGACGCCGCTGTAAATCTTCGCGCCGTGGCGCTCGATGCACAGTTGAATCGCCGCCGCAGCCGCTACGTCGTTCTGAATCCCCGGCAGGGTATCCAGAGCACACGTCTCAAAGCTGCCGGCAGCTACCGCCGGAGCGAACAGCAATAGGACTGCAGCGCGAAGAATCATGTCCTCAGTATACCGCTGCTCATACCGTTTGGTTCTCTACAGAGGCAGCCAGCGCATTCATTCCCGACAACGCGCTGCTTGCCATCTTCCCGAACACCTCGGCGCCGGCCACCCCCACGCGGGACATGTCGTTCATCCGCTTGTAGTTCATGTCCATGTTCGCCAGCACGATGTGGGAGTTCTGCTGGTAGGCCGAGATGGTCGCTTGGGCATTCGCCTGGTTGTTGGCGATCTTGACGCGAGCCTCCGACTCCTTCGCTTGCACGCCGGCGGTCCAGCCACGCAGGGTGCTTTCGAAGGACTTGATCTCGGCCTCGACGACGCTGCTTCGGCCCTGCACAAGCGCGCTGTAGGCGCTGACCGCCGCCTGGTAGGTGCGCGCCGCCGCCTCGTTGGCCGTGGAGGCGGCCTGGATGGCAGTGGACTGGGCCTGCACCTGAGCCTTGTAGGCGTCCACCTCCTGCCCGTAGGCCTGGACCTCCTTGCCGTAGGCGTCGATGCGGATGGTCTCGCCTTCGAGCTGCGCCCGGAAGCCCTGCCACTCCGCCGTCTTGGCCTGCACCTGCGCCTGGAAGGCATTCACCTCGGCGCCGAAGGCATCCACCTTGAGCTTCTCGATCTGGGCCCGCGTGGCCAGCCCGTCGATGACCGCCTTGTAGGCGTTGGCGAGGGCTGCGTAGCCGTCGGCCTGCGCCTGGAAGGCTTGCACCCGGGCGGCATCCACGCCTACCTGGGCCTTGAGACCTTCAATGTGCGCCTGGTAGGCGTCATAGACGGCCAGGGCGGCCTTGAGGCGGTGCTGGTAGACCTCCGCCTCGGCCTGGTAGAGCTGCACCCGGATCTGCACCGTCTTGGCCCGGATCTCGTACAGCTCGATGGCGGCCTGCAGCACACCCTTCGCAAACTCCAAGGCCTGGCCGTTGATCTGCACCAGGTTGCCCGCCCACGACTGGGTCGCCTGGAGCGCCACCTGTCGCAGGCTGGCCGACTGGGTGACGGCGAACTGCAGGTTGGCCTGTTCGAGCTCCGCCTGCTTGATCGCGATGTCCATGGCCGCCCGAGCGCTGGCGTCGGCGGCCGCCTGGCGGGACTGCATCAGCGTGGAGTGGAGCGCACCGGTGGGCAGCGTGAAGCCCCGGCGGGCCGCGTCGTCATAGGCGGCATCCCGGGCCCGGCGGAACTCACCGTCGATCTTGTCGTTGGCCCGGTTCCAGATCGCGTTCTCGACGGCTGGCGTGAAGCCGGTGCCGCCGGCCAGGTAGCGGGCCAGCCGGTCTTCAATGGCGGCCATCTGGCTGTGGAACTGCGGGTTGATCTTGGCCAGGTAGGCGTCGAGCTCGCCTTCCAGCACCCGGGCCATGCTGCCGGCCTGGTCGCGGAAGTCCTGCCGGAACTGGGCCTCCAGGTTGCCCGGCTCCTGGAGCGAGGTGTCCGGGCGGACAGCGTCGAACTCCGGGATCTGGACGATGGGGGCGCCCGGCACGGTGATGTCGGTCAGCGTGGGCGGGGTGAGCAGCGCCAGATTCTGAAGGGCAGCTGGAGCGGCCGGAACAGAGATACCCGACAGCGTGGGCGCCTGCTTGTTGAACTGAGCCAGCTGGCTCGGGGTCTGTGGCGTGCGGATGACCGGCTTCTGCGCCGTGTTGACTGGCAGCGCCGGCAGAATCAGCTCCGGCACCTCGCGCAGAGACGGCGCCGCGCCAGGGGACTCCGGCTCGACGAATGCGGAGCCTTGGTACTGCGGGACCGCGCCGAGGTTGAAGTCGACGTCGGTAAGCGCCAGGGTGAGATTGACCGGGCCGATCTCGTAGCGGGTGTCGAATGCCAGCTGCGCCTTGCGGGTGAGGTCTCCGGCCTGGTCCGCCAGCTCCTTTGCAGTGTCCTGCGCCGAGGAGATGATGCCTTGTACGTCGGTTGCCATGTCAGTAGGTCCTTGTCGTCACGTCGACCAGCGCCTCAGCGCGCTCGATCTCAAAATCTTCCCCGCCGGGGTTCGTGATCCGGAATGCAAAAGCATTGCCCCGGATGCCCTGTGCCACCTTCGCCCGCACCGCTTGAACTCCAGCTCTCGGGGCCTGCCCCGTGGGGAATGTGTACTCGGGCCCCTCGTCGGCCCGCACACCCACCTCGAGGGTGCCTTCGGTGCGGCCGACCAGGTAGACGTAAGGGACGCGCTTCAGGTTGGACGTCCGGAACATCGTCGGGAACGTGACGGCGGAGGCCAGGATGGGGTTGCCATTGTCGGTGCCCCCCGTCAGCTCGTAGATCCCGTCCGGTCGCACGCCGAAGTGCTTGTTGCCGAAGCGCAGGATCTGATCGAAGGGGAACTCGGTGTAGCGGGAGACGGCACCGGTGGCCAAGTTGACCGAGTAGGCTTCGTACTCGATCGGCACGTCCAGATGGGCCACGCCCTGCACGACTGCGCTTGGGCCGACTATCGCGCCGCGCGCCACCGGCACCGCAACCAAGCCCGGGCCGACAATCGCGCCGCGCGCCACAATACCCACGGTGGCCCGACCCTGGATCACGTAATAGCCGGGGCCCTGGATAGCGCCGGCGGCACGCTCCACCAGCACGGCATGCCCGCTTATGGCGTAGGTGCCTGAAACCATCCGTCCGACAGCGCCCCCGTAGCCGGAGACCGCGTAGCCGCTCTCCCACTCGATAGCGCTGCGTGCGGTTTCGGAGGCCGTCGCGGCGCCCTCGACCTGAGCAGCCGGCCCGACAATCGCACCGCGCGCCACTACCGGGATGGTGATCGATGCGGAGATGATCGACCGAGGGCCGGTTATGCGGCCGACGGCGCCTCCGTAGCCCGACACCACGCCGCGCGGGCCGACCAGGCTGCCGCCACTGCGCGGCAGTTGGCGCCCAAATCCGGAAATCTGGTATCCGCCCCTGTAGATAATCGCCCCGCCCCGCAGCGCGACACCCTCTGCGCCCCATGCGAACAGCGGCGCCAGCTCGTTGTAGGCCTGCGCAATGGGGCGGTCCGAGCCGAGGGCCAGGAGCTTGGTGGTAATCAGGCCGGCGCCGATCCCGCCGGGGATCATCCGGCCGATTTGCTGCACCGGACCGACGACCGAGGATCCGGTGGCGAAGCCCGGAGCGATGAGGCCGGACTCCCCCTGGGCGGTCAGCGGCGGCAGCCTCGCGCGCCCATCGGCGATCAGGCGATCCGAGCCCCATGCCATGAGACCCCCGAGGCTGGCCGTGCCCCAGCCGTGGCCATCCACCGACGCCGTCCCGGTCAGCGGCGCCAGCTCGGCCACGCCCCAGTTCGCCGGGGCGGTTTCGAAGGCGTAGGCGGCGAGCGGCCGGAGCAGAGCTACGCCTTCCCCGCTGGTCGGGATCGCCCCGACGCCTACCACCTCCGCATCGACGACCTTGTCGCCGGTCAGGTACTGGGTGGATGCAAGACGGAACGTGCCCGACAGGCGACTCGGCCGGTCGAACTCCTTGACGCCGTTGCGCAGGAACCACACCCGGCCGGCCTGACGGATGAGGGTGAACTCGTCGCTCGAGACGTAGCTGCCGAGAGTGGCGAGCCTCTGACCGCTCTCGTAGACATCGACCACGCCTCTGCTGAAGTAGAGCGCGTGCTGGATGCCGAAGTAGCCCGTGCCCGGGTAGCCGGTGGCCAGGCCGACGAAGACACCAACGACCGAAGCGGGGATCTGGAACTTGTAGCCGCCATCCCCCGGCGTGAGCGGAATGCTCACCGAGCCGGACGACCAGCTAGGACCGTTGAGCTCGAGATAGCGAGCCGGGGTGCCTGGCACCGCAGGGGTGCCGGGGAAATAGACTTCGATGATCATAGCCGCACCACCTTGATTGAGCCGTCAGCGCCAGTGATGACGGCGTATTCACCTTTCGTTCCGTTGTAGCTCTGCACCTGCTGTGCGCCGGGGAGCGGCGGGTATGAGTTCCCGCCCTCCGTGTTCGGGCTACCTTGCATGACCACGGTGCCTTGTTTGCCGAACACGGTACTCACGGGTATGCCGACGCCGTAGTTGCCGAAGCCGCCGAACGTCAGTGTTGTGGGGCTGGGCGGGTCCGGTACTTCAACGAGCTTGCTGTATCCCGGCGTTGCCGGCTTCCCGGGTGTTCCGGGGATGAGAGTCATGGATCCGATGCGACGCAGGATGGTCATGGTGTTTCCTCGAATCTGGGGTTCAGCTCGACGCTCAGTACGGACTTCCCCGGCTTGAGTTTGATGTTCCACCAGATGCCGAGCCTCATCAGCACAGGCATCTGGGCGGCGTCGTCTGCGATGTTGTCGTAGAGGTTCGTTGTGAATTCGGCCTGGGTGTATTTGGTGCCCCACGCCTTCTGGAACGCTGCCATGTGAGAGAGCACGACCTGCTCTTCCCCGAGGTTGTCCTTGAGGACTTTCCGGTATCGAATGTCGTCGAACATTCTCGTCGGGCCGGACCGCACCGATTGCACCGTGACGTGTGCAAAGTGCCCGTCCGGGTGAGAGGCGTACTTCCCAGCTTCTGTGGTCAGGCTCTGCGCCCGGTGCCTGGTCAGCTTCTGAGCCTCCCGGTGCAGCCCAAGAGAGAACGCCGTGCTGATGTCGGTCGCCGGGAGGGAGAGGAAGGGGCCGAACAGCATGCTGATCTTCATCGGCGCGGTGAACGTGGCCGGGAGCAGCGTGTTTGCCATCTCGGCTTCGGAAATCGGCGTGGTTACCAACCCCTTCACGTTCGCGTCAGCCTGCACCTCCTGCCCGAAGACGATGCGATACGCACCCAGCTCATCCCCAGCGTCACCCACGTAGCGACCGGCGAACACCCACGACAGAGAACGCAGATCCTCGACGTCCAAGCCGGTCCATTCGGGGTTCGGTTCGCCAAACACCTGCGCCCGGATCCTGCGGTAGCGCCAGAACACATATGGCGGTCGGGTCGGCAGAGGGGGATACCAATCCTGGAGCGTGCCGTAGGGCCCGTACATCAGAGACTCGTGGCCCGGGAACTGGTCTTGGATCTGCAGCGGGGCTTTCACGTACTCGCCGTGGAACGCCATTGCCATGTTCTTCATCAAGCAAAACCGATACAGGGTGGTGTCCGTCCTGGTGTTCTTGACGATGCGAAAAGCGTACTGAGCCCGCTCGCTCTGAGCCTGCGTGATGCTCGAAGGGCTGCCGGTGTAGGACATGCTGTACGTCTTGGAGAAGTACGGGGGCTCCTTGTCGGTGTAGAGCACGAGCTCTGACGTGATGAGATCGTCGAGCTCAACGCCCTTGTCCACGAGCCGCTCATCCCGGAACGCATAGTCGACATTCGTGAACCACTTCGGCCCGTCGAACCTTGTGATGGTCGTCGATGCCTCGAAGTCGTCCTCGTCGGGTCCGGTGATGTTGATGTTGATGTCGAGCTCGACCAGGGCGCGCTTGTAGATCTTCGCGCCGGACACCCCGCCCCATTCTGAGAGTTTCCCGGCAAACGCAGTCTGCGTCCCGACCGGGACATGCACGTTGGCTCCACACTGGGCGATCCTGCGCAGCGGCGTGCTTGCCGGCGTCGTCCCGAACTGCTTGTCTGAGACCGTAACATCCGGGATCGTCAGATCGCTGTGGTTGTTGTTGGCGTCGATGTCGATGATCGCCGCCATCTTCGTGCCCGTGCTGTTGAACACCCACACATAGTCGTGTTTCTGGAACTGACGATCTCGAGAGAACCCGGGCACCGACGGGATGCCCGAGTCGGGAACGGGATGCGCCTCGTCTTCCCAGATCTGGTTCCCCTGTGGAGAGTCGTCAATAAACACCCAGTTGTCGTTAATCACCCCAGGGGAGACTTCAACCTCGCCGATGAGCCGAGTGGGTCGAACCATTGTGGCCATGGACGGGATGGCGGCCCCGACTGGCAGCATCGCAGTCACAGAGATGAAACGCCCCTTGTCCGCCGGGAACATGCACTTCTGCGGATCAGTCAGGTAGCTGGCCGGGATCACGCGGACGTTGCTCTGCATGTCCGTCATCACAACGAACGTCCTGCCTCCTCGGGTGGTCATGCACCCACGACGCCACCAGTTCGGCTCCACCGGCGCCGGCACGGCCGCCTGGGGCGCAGCGTCGTCCTCGTATTTGGCGTAGAGCACGTCG
>NZ_JAQVCN010000046.1 GCF_028689785.1 Zoogloea sp.
CCAAGCGCGCCAGCGCCAAGTACGGCGTGCCGGCCCGGGACATCCTGGTGGAACTGGGCCGCCGCGGCATGGTGGGCGGGCAGGAGGACATGATCGAGGATACGGCCATCACCATGGCGCGGGAACGGGGGGTGCTGGCATGAAGCTCGACCACACCACCATCGCTCGCCTGGCGGAACACCTGGAAACCTGCGAACTGGAAGCCAGGGACACGCTGAAGATCACCGACGAATTTCCTGATATGGACTGGGAGGACGCCTACGCCATCCAGGACACCATCAGGGCCCGGAAGGTGGCCCGCGGCACCCGCATCGTCGGCCTCAAGGCCGGCCTGACCTCTTACGCCAAGATGAAGCAGATGGGCGTCGAGACCCCGTGTTTCGGCTTCATCACCGACTACGGCTCGGTGCCGGACGGGGGCGAGGTGAAGGTTTCGGAGCTGATCCATCCCAAGATCGAGCCGGAGATCGCCTTCGTCATGAAGCGTGCCCTCAAGGGGCCGGGCTGCCATATCGGTGCGGTGCTGGCGGCCACCGATTTCGTGATTCCCGGCATGGAGATCATCGACAGCCGCTACCGGGATTTCAAGTTCGACCTGAAGAGCGTGATCGCCGACAACACCTCGTCGGCCCGCTTCGTGATTGGCGGCCAGCCGCTGCCGGTGAGCGAGGTGGACCTGCGCACGGTGGGGATCGTGATGGAGAAGAACGGTGAGCCAGTGGCCTTCGGGGCCGGGGCGGCTGTGCTCGGCCATCCGGCGGCGGCCATCGCGATGCTGGCCAACCACATGGGGGCCCGGGGCGAGGAGATCCCCGCCGGGGCGCTGATCCTCTCCGGCGGCATCACCGAGGCGGTGGCCGTAGCGCCGGGTGACAACGTCACGCTGCGGGTCCAGGGCATGGGCTCCGTGTCGGTCCGCTTCAAGTAAATCCAGGAGAAGAACATGCCTTTTGCACAGATCTACATGATTGAGGGCCGTACCGAGGAGCAAAAGCGGGCGGTCATCGAGAAAGTCACCCAGGCCCTGCATGAAGCCGTGGGCGCCCCCAAGGAGAACGTCCGGGTGTGGATCCACGACGTGCCCAAGGAGAACTGGGGCATCGCGGGCGTCAGCGCCAAGGATCTGGGCCGCTAGGCGCATCCCAAGCCCCGGGCGGACCCGCCCGGGCAGGCAAGCAAGATCTACCCGAAGAGAACTCCACGCGGTGGCGATGGAGCAGGGGTGGGCTTGCGCCAAAAAACGTGAAAAAACTGGAGGAGACCCAGTGAACAAGATTTTTCCCTGCCGCGCCCTGGGCGCGGCATTGATCGGCACAGGCGCGATCGGCCTGGCCGGCTGCTCGGCTCAGGCCGATCTGTCGGCAGTGGCCACCGAGGCCGCCCGCCCGGTGCAGCGCTATGACATGACCCAGGCTCTGGCCACCAACGGCAAGGTGGTGGTGGCCGGCACCCAGAGCGGCGCCGTGCTGGTGTCCAGCGACAACGGCCGCAGCTGGAAGCGGGAGGCGCTGGGTGGCAGCTCCCTGATCGGTATTGCCACCTGTCCGGACGGGCGCTTCGTGGCAGTGGATTTCTACCGCAAGGTGTGGAGTGGTGATGCCGGCGGCACGGGCTGGAAGTCGGTGCCCCTCGACAAGCCGCGCACACCTCTGGCCATCAACTGTGACGGCAAGGGCCGCTGGTGGGTGGCAGGGACCGGCGCCACTCTGGCGGTAAGTGCCGATGCCGGTGCCAGCTGGACGGTGACCGACATGGGCGAGGATGCCCAGCTCACCAGCATCCAGATGGTGGACGACAAGGTGGGCTTTACGGCGGGCGAGTTCGGTCTGGTGGCCACTACCACCGACGGTGGCGGCACCTGGACGCGCCTGCCGCCGATGCCCGACGAGTTCTACCCCTACGCGACCTTGTTTACCAGCCCGACCGAGGGCTGGGCCAGCGGCATTGCTGGGCAGATCCTGCACACCCGCGACGGTGGCCGCAGCTGGGCGCGCCAGAGCAACACCAGCCGCGTACCCCTGTACCGGCTGTTCGTGCATGAGGGGGTGCCCCACGGTGCGGGGGCGGGCGGCAGCGTGGCCCGTCTCGAGGGGGATGCGTGGCGTAGCGTGGCCTATCCGGACGCGGTGCCGGTCTTCCTCTCCGCAGCCGTGTCCCTGCCCGATCAGCACGCCATCGTCGCCGGCGGCCCCGGAGGGCTGCTCCGCGTGATCGGCACCCAGGCCACCCAGGCCTCTACTGCAACCACCGCCGCTGCGGGCCAGTGAGGCACATCATGGTCAGCCAAACCCGTCACCGCATCACCCACGCCCTGCATCGGGCGGAAGAATGGATCTTTGCCAACCCGAAGATCGTTCTTGCCCTCATCCTGGTCATTACCGCGCTGTTCGGCGCGGCCCTGCCGAAGCTGCGGATCTATTCCGACTTCGCCGACCTGCTGCCCCAGAACCATCCCTACATCCAGACCTACAACCGCCTGAAGGAGAACTTCGGCGGTGCCAACATGATCGTGATGGCGGTGGAGGTGGAGAAGGGCACCATCTTCAACGACGAGACCCTGGCCCTGATCCACCAGGCCACCCAGGGGGTGGACGATCTGCCTGGGGTGAATCACAACCTCGTCTCCAGCCTGACCCACCGCACCGCTCGCAAGATCTTCCTGGACGAGCAGGGGGGCTTTGCCTCCGAGTCCTACTACGACCCGGGCAAGACCACCCGCAGCGTGGCCGAGCTGGAGCAGCTCAAGAAGGACGTGATCGCCAACCCGACGATCTACGGCCTGCTGGTGTCCCCCGACATGAAGGCGGCGCTGATCAAGGCCCAGCTCAACGAGGCCGACATCGACTACCCGAAGACCTTCGAGGCCCTGCAGAAGGTGCGCGAGCAACTCACCATCCCGGGGCACAGCATCTACGTCACCGGAAACCCGGTGCTGACCGGCTGGGTGTACACCTACCTCAACCAGATCGTCGAGATCCTGGCCTGGACCCTGGCCCTGATCACGGTGCTGCTGATCGTGTACTTCCGGCGCTTCTATGGCATCGCCCTGCCGCTGCTGGGGATCGCCCTGTCCACCATCTGGGGCCTGGGCTTCATGGCGATGATGGGCATCAACCTGGAGCCCCTGTCCCTGCCCATCCCCTTCCTCATCGCCGCCCGCGCCACCTCTCACGGGGTGCAGCTGGTGGTGCGCTATTACGAGGAGCTGGTCATCGTCAAAAACGGCCAGAAGGCGGCGCGCAATGCCCTGGATGCCCTGTTCCGGCCGGGCTCCCTGGCCATCATCATCGACGCGGTGGGCATTGCCGTGCTGGTGCTGGGGGCGGCGCCCTTCAACCACAAGCTGGGTGTGGCGGCGGGTTTCTGGGGCTTCTCGGTGATCTTCACGGTGCACTTCATGGTGCCCCTGGCCCTCACCGTGCTGCCGGCTCCGAAGAACACCGTGAATGCCAATGAAGGTGTGCGCGATTTCCTGGGGGCAGCCATGGCCCGCACCGGCGGCACCGATGGCGGTGCCCGCAGCATCCTGCTGCTGACCCTGATCGGCGCCGTCGGCGGCCTCTATTTCGTGGGCAAGGTGCAGTTGGGTGAATCGGAGCCGGGCTCGCCGCTGCTCCACACCCATCATGATTACAACCTGTCCACCAAGGCCATCAACACGCGCTTCCCCGGCTCGGAAGAGCTGCACGTGCTGATGCGCACCGACGAGAAGGGCGGTATCAAGCGCCCCGAGGTGATGGCCGCCATCGAGCGCTTCCAGGCCCACATGCTGTCCGACCCGACTTTGGGTGGCGCCAAGGCGATTCCCGGTGTGCTGCGGGTGGTCAACAAGCTGACCCATAACGATGACCCGCGCTGGATGCAGGTGCCCGACACGGCCGACGAAGTGGGGGGGCTGATGTTCGCCTACATGGCCGCCAGCCCTGTTCCCGGCGCTCTGAAGGAGTTCGTGAACGCCGACGAGAACGAGGCGAACATGGTCTTCTATTACAAGGACCACCAGGCCGATACCATCAACCGGGTGGTGGCCCTGGCCGAAGAGGGCAAGAAAAAGCTCGAAGCCGAGGTCAAGGGCATCCACATCGAGCTGGGCGGCGGCATCGTCGGCGTGACGGCGGCGGGCAACCAGGCGCTCCACACCGACCACATGATCATCATCCCCACCGTGATGATCATCGCCTTCCTGCTGGTGATGGTCTATTACAGCTCGGTCCACGCGGGCTGGCTGATGGTCCTGCCCATGCTCTTCGCCACCCTGATGACCTACGCCTACATGGGCGCCGCGGGCATCGGCATCAACGTCAACACCGTGCCGGTGATCGCCGTGGGTGTGGGGGTGGGTATCGACTACGCGGTGTATTTCATGGACCGCATCCGCGAGGAGTTCGCGGTGCTGCAGGACATCAAGAAGGCGGTGATCCGCGCCGTGGCCACCACGGGCTACGCGGTTTCCTTCACCGCAGTCACGCTGATTGCCGGTGTAGTGATGTGGATCTTCATGTCGGACCTGCGCTTCCAGTCGGACGCCGCCGTGCTCCTGTCTTTCATGCTCATCGTCAATGCCATCGCCGCGGTGCTCATCGTGCCGTCCTGGTGTGTGGTTTTCAAACCCAAGTTCGTCACGGCCGCCCATTACGACGAGGACGGCGTGCTGGAAACCTGATCAAGGAGGCTGCAACCCAGCGATTCAAGGGAGGGCGGCCGGGGGACGGCCGCAATCGAAACAACCAAGGAGGAGACACCATGAAGAATAGATCAAGCCGGAAGACACCGGCTCTCAGCCTCACCGCCCTGGCAGTGGCGGCCGCCTTGCCGGCCTTTGCCCAGGACAATCTGCCCGATATGGGCAGTTCCAGCGAACCGTGGCAGGTGGATACCTACTATGAGAACCACACCGCCTTCCGGGGCCGGGACGACACCGGCAAGGTGGTCGGCCTGTCCAAGTTCCGCAACACCCTGCAGGTGGAGGCTGACAAGAAGCTCTCGGGCGGCTGGGTCTTCCACAGTGTGCTGCGCGGTAGCTGGGATGGCGTGTATCGGATGAACAAGGGGCAGTACGGTGAGGATGCGGGCGGTGCCATCGGTGCTCAGAGCACCCTGGGTGGCAACTTGACCGACGTGCCCTGGGGCGGCACCTCTCCGGCCGGCCCCCTGGGCTACACGGCGGTGGCAGGCCTGGGCTATCCAGGGGCGACGAACAACAAGTTCATGGACGCCTACCCCAACAATCCCAATGATGGCCTGCGTGTGCTGGGGGATCGCTGGCACAAGGTGAACGGCGGCGTGGCTTTTGCCACCCCGGTGCGCCCCTGCAACGTGGACAAGCGTGGCTGTACCGACTTTGGCGGCTATGGCGACAAGAGCACCAGCGACCTGGAGTTTCCCGAGTTCAACAGCCGCCTTGATTTCCTCCGCGAGGCCTACGTCAAGAACAGCTTCGACATCGGCGGTGGCCAGGCGCTCTTCCTCAAGCTGGGCAAGCAGCAGGTAGTGTGGGGCCGCACCGACCTGTTCCGGGTGCTGGACGTGATCAACCCCGTCGATTACTCGCGCAACAACATCTACGACGAGTTGCAGGATATCCGCATCCCCATGTGGATTGCCCAGGCCGAGTGGCGCATGGGTGCTTCCGAGACCATGCAGGACCGCAACCTGCAGCTGATCTGGAACTTTGACCAATTCCGCGCCAACAACCTGGGCCAGTGCGGCACGGCCAACGTGGCTCTGGATGCCGGCTGCTTCTTCCGCGGCATGCGCACCCTGTGGGACTACGGCGGCACCGTGTCGAACTTTGCCAACGTCGGCCCCGACACCTACCTGGCCACCAACTTTGGCCCGGGGCAGATCGGCCTGGCCAACGTCAACCTGCCCAAGTGGAGCCTGGCCAACACCCAGATCGGCGCCAAGTTCGAGGGAGTGACCATGGGCGGGCTGAACTTCTCCCTGAACGCCTTGCATTACCGCTCCCAGCTGCCGTCCCTGCATGGGGGCAAGCGTGCCACCAACTCCTTCACCGGACAGTACCAGAACGCCTGGCCCTACCTGATCTCCTTCGACATGGAGTTCCCGCGGGTCAATCTGCTGGGCGGTTCCATGGACTTCCAGTCCGAGACCCTGGGGGCGGCCTTCCGCTTCGAGGGTGCGATGACCTGGGGCGAGGAGTTTGCCAACACCAACCGGGAGCAGCTGTATTCGAAAAACCGGGTGTGGCGCAGCGTGATCGGGGTGGATCGGCCGACCTTCGTGCCCTGGATCAACCCGCACCGCACCACCCTGTTCTCGGCCCAGCTGTTCTGGCAGCACATCTTCGACCATGAGCGCGAGAACGGCGGTGTCGGCGAGCGGGGTATCCCCGACTTCAAGGACAACGTGATCGGCACCCTGCTGATGAAGGGCTTCCTGGCCGGCGACCGCATCAGCCCGCAGCTGATCATCGCCCGGGACTTCCGCTCCCGCACCCACGCCATCGCCCCGGCCCTGGAGTGGAGCACCACCGACAAGCTCAAGTTCACCTTCGGCGCCAATTTCAAGGGGGGCTCCAACGGTGGCAACAGCTTTGACGACTGCCGCTCCTGCAACCCCTTCGCGCCATACACCGCGGGCACCTACCCGGGTGACCCGATGGTGGCCTATTCCCGTGGCCTGTCCGGCATGGAACCCCTGGGTCGCTTCCGCGCCGGCCCCATCGGCTCCGCCATCCGGGAAGACGAGATCTTCCTGACCATGCGCTACAAGTTCTGATCGAGGAGACATAAACAAATGAAGAAGACCATCATCGCCACCACCCTGGCCCTGTTTGCCGCCGGCGCTGCCCAGGCCGCCACCGAGGCTGACGTGGAGAACACCTTCAACCCCTACAAGGGCGGCTTCCCCAAGGCTGCCGGCCTCAACGCCGGCACGGTGATCAACAAGGGCAACGTGGACCAGTTCAAGGACGCCGTCCCGGCCGGTGTGTACAAGTTGCTGAAGGACGGCTTGCTGGAGATCAAGGTCGGCCCGACCACCCAATTCGAGCTCTCCAAGGCCTACATCGAGGCAACCCGCAAGAACCTGGGCAAGACCAAGCTGGGGGCCAAGAACGGTGACATCGAAGGCTACGTGGCCGGCCGCCCCTTCCCGGAAGAGCCCGATGTGAAGGACCCTCGCGCTGGCGAAAAGCTGGCCTGGAACTACAAATACGGGGTGAACTGGGGTGACAACGCCGCCATCTACCCCTTCTACTGGAAGTACCGCAACATGCAGACCGGGCAGGTGGAGAAGACCCTCAAGCTCAACATGCACTTCCTCAACTTCAAGCATCGGGTCAAGGACGCCCCGGTGCCCGAGGTGACGCCCAACCCGTCCGAGCTGTTCCGCGCCATCTACGTGAAGGTGCTGGAGCCCCAGGATCTGAAGAACACCCAGCTCCTGATCCAGCGTTACGAGGACGATCAGAAGCTCGACGACGCTTACCTGTACCTGGGCTTCCAGCGCCGCGTGCGCCGCCTGGCGACCGGCCAGACGACCGACGCCTTCCTCGGTTCCGATCTGATGATCGAGGACTTTGAAGGCTACAACGGCCGTATCTCCGACATGAAGTGGACCTACAAGGGCACGAAGAACGTGATCCTGCCCATGTGGAACCACAACGAGCTGAAACTGGCCGGCGACATGCCCGCCGAGTCGGATGGCTACAAGTACGTGAACTTCGGTGGGCAGGGCGGTTGCTTCCACGAGGGCACCTGGCAGCTGCGCAAGGTGTATGTGCTGGAGGCCGCACCGGTCAACGCCAACCACCCCATCAGCAAGCGCGTTTTCTACATGGACGCCCAGCTCGGCAACCTCAACGGCGCCAACGAGATCTATGACCGCAAAGGGGAGCTGTGGAAGGTATTCATGGTGGGCAAGTCCCATCCGGATGCCCATCTGCCCCTGAACAAGGGGTCGGGCATCGGTATCGACGACGCCTTCTCGATGGTGGATGTGCAGAGCAAGCACTGCACGACCGGCCAGTTCAAGGGGCAGGTGGATGGCAAGCTCAACCCGCCGTCCATGTTCCAGGTGCAGTACATGCGCGGCGGCGATTGAGCTCGCCTGAGCGGTCCCGCCCCGGCGTGAGTCGGGCGGGCTTTCATTCGATCACGGACCTGGATCAAAGGCAGGCCGATGATTTGGCGGGGTCGGGTTGAATCAACCCGACCCCGCAGCACTTTCAGTCAGCGGCTCTGCCGTGCCACATTCAGAAATGCTTCCAGAAGAGGCGTGCAGTCCAGCAGTTGGTTCTGGCCCGGGGTGTGGAATTCGGGGTGCCACTGTACACCGACCACAAACGGATGGCCGGTATGGCGGATTGCCTCAATCATGCCGTCGTCGCTGGATTCGGCCTCAACCATCATGCCTGGCCCCAGGCTGCGTACGCACTGGTGATGGATGGACACCACCTGGCCGCCTTCCACCGGCCCGAACCAGTGGGCGAAGCGCCCGCGCTCGACAAAGCGCACCCCATGGCTGTGCCGGTCGTAGGCTTCGGCCTGATGGCGAGCAGCATTGGCGAACTGGCTGGGGATGTCCTGATAGAGCGAACCACCAAAGGCCACGTTGATGAGTTGCATGCCGCGGCAAATACCCAGCACCGGCTTGCCGGCCTCTACGAATTCGTGGAGGAGTTCCATCTCGTAGGCATCCCGAACCCGGTCACCCGCCCATTCGTCGCGCAGGGGAGATTCTCCATAGGCTTCGGGGCTCACGTCAGCCCCGCCCTGAAGTACCAAGCCATCCAGAAAGCCCGCGTAGTCCCGCAGGCGGATGTTGCTGCGGTGGATGGGCCCGTCCTTGAGGATGGAGGGCACCATTAGTACCATCACGTCCCGGGACATGACCCATTGGGCGATGGACTGTTCGAGCACCTGCAGGGTCTTGGATTCGATGCCCACGGCGCCGTCCCGGGGGTGGAACAGGCGGGCCGACAGGCCGATGCGGATCGTCTTGGTTCGGCTCATGGCGCCTCCGTCGTGGGGGGTGGGGGAGGGGTGGGCACGGGAGACCGCCGCTGTGCGCAGCTTGCCTTTGTGTATTGGCTTAAATTATATTTGTGTAAATATATTTTAGCCAAGCCCTTCATGCCATCTCTCTTCGAGGATATCGTCCTCTCTCCATTACTGCTGTTCGGGCTCTGCCTGCTGGGTGGGTTGGCCAGCGGCGAGCTGAGCCGGCGCCTGTTCAATCTGCCCCGCACGACGGGTTATGTGCTGTGCGGCCTTGTGCTGGGGCAGAGTGGGCTGGGGTGGATCGATCCGTACGTGCTGGGCTCTGCCCAGTTCTTCATCTATCCCGCCCTGGGGTTGATCCTGTTCGAACTGGGGCAGCGGCTTCCGCTGAGCAGCGGTCGGATTGACCCGCAGTTGCTTGCCCTCGGCTTGATCGAATCGATGGCGGTCTTTGTACTGGTGCTGATCGTGATGCTCGGGCTGGGGTTCGGGGTGGCAGGGGGGCTGTTTGCCGCAGCCATCGCGGTGTCCACGTCACCGGCGATCACCATTGCAACCAGTAGTGACGTGGGCGGAGAAGGGGCGCTGACCAGTCGCCTGTTCGGGCTGGTGGCCATGAACGGCTGCTTTGCCTTTGCAGCCATTGAACTGATTCTTCCTTCCCTGGCAGAGACTGGCGTGACGGAGGCCGTGCCTGGCTACGGTCACGCACTGGGCAGCATTGGCCTCTCGGTGTTGCTCGGAGGGCTGCTGGCCTTTGCGGCCCGCCAGGGCGCGCGCTGGCTGGGCCCCCAGGTCGAGCATCAGCATCTGATGCTGCTGGGCCTGATCGTTCTCGGCACCGGCCTGCCCCTGAGCATCGAGATGTCGCCCTTGATGAGCCTGCTGGCCTTTGGCGTGGGGGTGCGTGTGCTGGATCGGGAGCGGGAAGTGGTGGCGATCCGCATCGCCTCAGATGCCCGGGTCTTTCTTGTGGTGACTTTCGTGCTGGCGGGGGCTGCGCTGGAGCTTGCCTTCCTTCAGCTCTATTGGCAGGCGGTGCTGGTTTTCGTGGTGACGCGCTTTCTCGCCAGGGGGCTGGCGTTGCAGGTCGTCGGGCCTGCGTACGGGCTGTCGCGTCGAGAGGCTGCGTGGACCGCAGTCGGCTTGCTCCCCATGTCCAGTGTCGCTCTCGTCCTGCTGGGCGATGCAGGGTCCCTGGATCAGGGGATTGGGCCATCCCTGGGCGGTACCCTGATGGGCGCGATCGCCCTGATGCAACTGCTCGGCCCTCTGTGTACCCAGGCTGCGATCCGCGGCTTTGGTGAGGCCCGACGGTACGTGCCGAGGCTGCGGCAAAGCAGGAGTTTGATTCGCTCATGAATACCCTGCGTGCATTCTGGGAGTCCCAGCAGGACAGACTCTTCTTTCTGCCACCGATGCCGGAGCAGGCTGACCCCCTCGCGCTCATGGCCCTGCTACTGGTGGCTGGCCTGCTGGTGGGGGAGGGCTTGCACCGGACCCTTGGCTTGTCACGGATCGTGGGCTATGTGCTGGCTGGTGCCCTGGCCGGGCCGGGGGCGCTCAACTGGCTTGATCGAGAGACTCTGGCCCTGGCCCGGCCGGTGGCCGATGCGGCCCTGGGGCTGCTATTGCTGGAAACCGGGCGCAATCTGGATCTGGGCTGGCTGCGGGCCAACCCGATGCTGCTGCGTACGGCGGCGGCCGAGTCGGGGCTGGCCTTTGCGGGGGTGTTCGTGTTTTCCCTGGTGGTGGTGGGGCTGAGCCCGGCGTGGAGTGCGGCTACCGCGGCCATCACCATGACCTCGGCCCCGGCGGTGGTGCTGCTTACCGCCGAGGAGTGCCGTGCCCAGGGGCAGGTGACCCAGCGCACCTTGCTGCTCACGGCCATCAGCTGCGCGCTGGCCTTTGTGGTGTTTGCCCTGGTGTTGGGCCTGATTCACGCCGAGGAGGCCGGGGATGGGCTGAATGCCTTCATTCACCCGCTGTGGGTGCTCGGTGGCGGCGCCCTGATCGCGCTGCTGTGCGCACGCCTGGCCCTGGGGCTTGCCGCCCGTCTCGAGAGGGGGGGCGCGGGTCAGGTATTCGTGCTGGTGGCGGCAGCACTGCTGGCCATCGGGCTGGCCCGCATGGCGGCGGTGCCGGTGTTCCTGAGCCTGTTCCTGATGGGTGTGGCGGTGGGCCGCCTGGACAGCAAGCGGGTGCTGACCTACACGAGCCTTCCTCAGGGGCATTGGATCCTGGCCATCGTGCTGTTCGTGGTGACCGGCGCCATGCTGCCCCTGGGCGACGCCACCGGGCTGATGCTGTTGCAGGCGCTCGGGCTGATCGTTGTGCGGGGCCTTGCCAAGTTTGCCGGGGTCATGGCCACGGGCAAAAATGACCTGCCCGTGGGGCGGCGTCGGCTGCTGGGGCTGGGTGTGCAGCCCCTGTCGGCAACTGCAGTCTTCATGGCCGCCGAGCTGGCGGCCTTCTATCCCGAGGTCAGTGCCCAGACCCTGCTGCTGCCCCTGCTGGCGGCAGCGGTGATGGAGTTCATCGGGCCCCAGCTGTGTCGCCGGGCCTTTGTGCTGGCCGGCGAGGCGGCGCTACCCAGCCGAGAGCCGCCGCCATGAACGCCTTTGCCAATTTGCCTTTCGCCACCAGTCGGCCCCTGACTCTGGGGGTGGAACTGGAGCTTCAGCTGGTTTCGCCGCGGGACTATGACCTGACCCGGGCTGCCACCGACCTGCTCGCCAGCCTGCACCACGACGGTCGCTGTGGTGACGTGAAGCTGGAAATCACCGAGAGCATGATCGAGGTTAACACCCAGCCGAGGCAGGATGTAACCGCCATTGCCGCCGACCTGGAGGGGTTGCGCGGGCTGCTTGTGGAGCATTGCCGGCGCAACAATGTGGCCATCTGCGGCGGCGGCACCCACGCCTTCCACCGCTGGCCGGAGCGTCGCATCTGCCCGGGGGAGCGCTTTGCCTTTCTCAACGAGCGCTATGGCTACCTGAGCAAGCAGTTCACGGTGTTTGGCCAGCACATCCACATCGGTGTGACTTCGGGAGACGAAGCCATCTGGCTGACCCACGCCCTCAACATGTACGTGCCGCATTTTGTAGTGTTGTCCGCGTCCTCACCTTTCGTGGACGGCACCGATACGGCCTTCGATTCAGCCCGCCTGAACGCCGTGTCAGCCTTTCCCCTGTCCGGTCAGGCACCCGATGTGAGTGACTGGGCGGCCTTCCTCGACCACATGGCGGTACTGCAGGCCTGTGGCGTGGCTGAGAGCATCAAGGATCTGTACTGGGATGTACGGCCCAAGCCCGAGTACGGTACCGTCGAGGTCCGCGTCTGCGATACGCCCCTGACTATCGACAGGGCCGCCGAATTGGCCGCCTTTGCCCAGAGTCTGGCCCGCTGGTTGCTGCGGGAGCGCCCGCCCATTGATCCGGCCAAGCAGAGCCTGGTAGCCCGCTACAACAAGTTCCAGGCCTGCCGCTTTGGCTTTGACGCCGAACTCGCCGACCCCCTGGCGCGTTGCAAGCGGCCCATCGTCGAAACACTTGCAGGGCTCCTGGACCGCCTGATCGAGGACGCCCGCGATCTGGGCTGCGACAGGCAGATCGAGGCCTTGCGCCGGCTTGTGGAGAGCCGCCAGGGCGACGCCACCGTGCTGCGAGGACTCGCCCGCAGCGCGGGTAGCCTGAACGAGCTCACCCGGGCGGCCACCGAGTTTTTCGCCCGACCTTCCTGCTATCACCACCATGATTGATCCTGCTTCCAGCCTGCTTCGTCCCGCCCTCGGTTGTGTTCTGTGTGCGGCCCTGCCGCTGCTGGCGGCGGAGACATCCTGCCGGACTCAGCCTAGCCTGCCCCTGCCGCCCGAAGGGCGGAGCATTGTGGGAAGCGACGACTGGCTGCGCCCGGGCAACCTGCGTTTCGGGCTGGCCCATCCGGCCCGTTTCATGCCGGGCAGCCGGATCGAACCGCCCGCGCGCACCGAGCGCAAGACGCCACCCCAGCGACAGATAGATGTGGACCGGATGCAGGTCCTGGACCCGGCTGACGGGGTAGAGCGCAGCCTTCGCCACATCCTTGACAACCGCATCGACGCTGACGGTGTGCTGGTTTTGCGGCGGGGCAGGGTGGTGCTGGACTATCGACGTACCGGCTTCGATCCAGCCAACCCGCGTCTGCTGCTGGAGGCTACCCACCCCATCTTGGCGATGATGCTCGTCAAGGCGTCGGCTGAGGGGCTGGTGGACCGCAGTAAGGGGGTGGATAGGGTGATCCCTGAACTGGGCGGAAACAAGGGCTTGGGCAAGCTCTCGCTGACGCGGCTGCTGCACGGCCGGACGGGGTTCGAATGGACGCCCGGGGAGCGGGAGCGATGGCGTCAGGAGGCCGGGTGGATGCCCGGCGGCAGGGTCGGTGTCCGGGCCTGGCTGACGGCGCGGAGCCCTTGGCCGCGCAACGCGTCGTCTGGTGCGGATCAGCCTTCAGGCCCGGAAGGTGAACTTCTGCTGTGGGCGGCGGAAAAGGCAAGCAAGAAACCGGCAGCCCAGCTGCTGTGCGAGCTTCAGTCCGGCATCCGGGCCCAGGACGCGGCCTTCTGGGCCAGTGACGGGCAGGGTACCCCCTTGGCCGACGGGCTGGCCCTGAGCCTGCGGGATTTTGCGGCCCTCGGGCAGGGCCTGCTGGATGTCCGGGCCCGGCCGGGAAGGCGCGCTCTGGTCCCCGCATGGTTTGTCGACACCCTTGCAGCCAGCCCGTCGGGCCACGGGCTGCCCGCCTCCTGGCGGGGCCTGGGTGACGACGGCGCCTGGCAGTACCGTTTCGTTAACCCCGGTGGTGCGGGGCACCGGGCGGCCATCCTGGGTGCCTATGGGACGAGCCTCTATATCGATTTCGATCGTGCCACGGTGGTGGCGATCTACGCCACCCACCCCGAGCGCGCCTCACCGCTGCTGATGGCGAGCCTGCGACGCAGCTGGGACGCGCTGGCCGTGGGGCAACGACCTGCCAGTAGTGGGCGTGAGTAGGCCGAAGGACGGTGGGCCTGATCAAAGCACCTTCCGCCCCATCCGTCGGGTGTTCCTGCCGGGGTGCTAGAGCGCCTGGAAGGCGAAGATAGCGACACAGGTGGGGGGCAGCGCGGCGAGGAGGAGGCCAATGGGGCTGATGGATTCGTCGTCGAAGCTCGATTTGAGAATGGCGGCCCCTGCCGGGTTGGGGGCGTTGGCGATAATGGTGAGGCCGCCGCCAGTCACGGCACCGGCCACCAGGGCGTATTTGAATTCGGACGATACGCCTTCCACCAGGGATCCGAGGTAGGTCAGCGCGGCGTTGTCGGTGATGGCGGTCAGGGCCGTGGCCAGGAAGTAGAGCAGTTTGGGCTCCACGCCGACCAGGGAGGACTGCAGCCACCATTGCTGCAGGCCGCCAAGCACCACCAGCCCGGCGAGGAAAAAAGCAACCAGCAAACCTTCGCGCAGGATCAGGCGGTCCTGGTGCTGCTTGTAGGCCTCGGTGTAGCCCAGAAAGAACAGGAACAGGCCCATGAACACCACCGGGTGATGGGCGAACAGCACCACGCACACCAGAAAGAACAGGTGGATGCCCGCCACCGCGAAGGGCATCCTGGGGCTGTTGCCTTCTCCTTCCGGCTTGCCCTTGGCCGCCAGCTCGTGGCGGAAAAACCAGGTCAGTACGGCAGCGTTGAAGAACACCGCCGAGGCGGCTTTCCAGCCGAAGTGCGAGACCATGTAGAGGGTGTCCCACTGCCATTTCGAGGCCACCATCAGCACCGGGGGGGCGGCAAAGTGGGTGAGGGTGCCGCCGATGGAAATGTTGACGAAGAGCATCCCCAGGGTGGCGTACTTGAGGCGGTGGCTGAGGTCCTGACGGAAATAGCCGTCCCGCAACATCAGGGCGGCCAGAGTCATGGCGGCAGGCTCGGTGATGAAGGAGCCCAGCAGGGGTACCACCGACATGCACAGAAAGAAGGTGGCCACTGCAGAGGAAATCGGGATCATTGAGGCCATCAGCCGCACCACACCGATGACGGTGCTGAGGATGGGGCGGCTGGCCGCAATCACCATCACCACGAACACGAACATCGGCTCGGTAAAGTTGCGTCCTTCAAGATAGCTGACCGCCGCCTGCTGGCCGGACATCAGTACCAATGCTGTTGCCAGCACAAATGCCCAGAAACCGAACACGACCTCCACTTCGGCCAGCAAGTGCCACAGGCCGGCGTGACGCGGCTGGCTGTGGGCCAGGTTGGCGAAGAACTTGGTGGAGAAGGTGTGTATGACCGCGAGGGCGAAGATGACGGTGGCGACGATCTCGGGTGTGGTGGCTGTTGATGGGGGCATGGCGGTGGCTGGGGGCGGCGTTCAGGAGCCGTCAGGATAGGAAGTCGGGGCGGATTATGCCGTTCCCGGCGGGACGGGGACAATTGCGTATCACCCTAACGGAGGCGCTGCTCGGTGGGTGAAACGGTAGTGAAGTTATTGTGGTGCACTGCAACATTTTCTCGCCAAACAAACACAGCTGGCGTTATGCTGGTACCGCGTTGCCCGGCTCTGGCGATGCAGCAAGGTCAGGGCTGGCTTCAGAGGCCACCCGGCCTGCCCTTTGCAGACCAGACATGAGAGAGTTGCAGCCATGGACTACAAAATCATCGATGCACAGGTATCCCCCACCGGACGTCTGGAAGTCCTCTCCCGGGCCGAGGCGGCCAAGCTGTCGAACGAGGGCGGCGGCGGTCTGCACACCCTCTATCGCAATTGTTCCCTGGCGGTGCTCAACTGTGGCAACGAGCTAGACGACGGCAAGGAGTTGCTGGAGCGCTATCACCGCTTCGACATCCGCATCCAGCAGCGTGCCCGGGGCATCAAGCTCGATATCACCGGTGCGCCTGCCACGGCCTTTGTCGACGGCGAGATGATCCGCGGCATCCAGGAGCATCTGATGGCGGTGCTCAGGGACGTTGTTTATGCCAGCACAGAGATCGGTGGCAGCACCCGCTTTGATTTCGACAGCTCGGAAGGCATCACCAACGCGGTGTTCCACATCCTGCGCAATGCCAATGTGCTTCAGCCCATCACCCGGCCCAACCTGGTGGTCTGCTGGGGCGGCCATTCGATCGGCCAGGAAGAGTACGAGTACACCAAGCTGGTGGGCTATCAGCTGGGGCTGCGGGGCCTAAACGTGTGCACCGGATGTGGCCCCGGCGCCATGAAGGGCCCTATGAAGGGGGCTGCCCTGGCCCACGCCACCCAGCGCATCACCAACGGCCGCTATCTGGGTTTTACGGAGCCCGGCATCATCGCTGCGGAGGCGCCCAACCCGGTGGTAAACGAGTTGGTGATCCTGCCCGACGTGGAGAAGCGCCTGGAGGCCTTCGTGCGCACCGGCCATGGCATCGTGGTGTTTCCGGGGGGCGTGGGCACGGCTGAGGAGATCCTCTACATCCTGGGGATCCTGCTGCACCCTGATAATGCGGCCCTGCCGTTTCCGCTGGTGTTCACCGGGCCGAAGAGTGCCGAGCAGTATTTTCTGCGCATCGACAGCTTCATCTCCCAGACCCTCGGAGAGGCTGCCCGGAAGCGTTACAGGATCATCATCGACGATCCCGAGGCTGTGGCGACGGAGATCAATGCCGGCATCGGGCAGGTGCGCGATTTCCGCAAGGAGATGCGTGACGCCTACTATTTCAACTGGTTGCTCAAGATCGAGCGCGAGTTTCAGCAGCCCTTCCGTCCGACTCACGCCCGCATGCGCGATCTGACCCTGCATCGCAAGCAGCCCACCCACCTGCTCGCTGCCAACCTGCGCCGGGCCTTTTCCGGGGTGGTGGCGGGCAACGTCAAGGCCGAGGGCATCCGCGAGATCGAGCAGCACGGCCCCTTCGAGATCCAGGGCGAGCCAGAGATCATGGGGCCGATGGACGAGCTGATGGCGTCCTTTGTCGCCCAGGGCCGTATGAAGCTGCCTGGCAAGACCTACAACCCCTGCTACCGCATCGCCAAGGCCTGACCAGCCCTCCGGCGGCTAGGCCGCCGGCAGGTTGCGCAGGTCGCCGTCCACCCATTCGCCGAAGTGCTCGCCGAGCAGGTGCTCGACGAGGCGGTGGGCCACGTCTGTCGGGGCGCTCAGCTGGCCATCGCGCTTGAGGGCGGCAAAGCGCGCAAGCTGGGGGAAGTGAGCCGGATCGCTGGCACGCACCTCGCCCTGCATGGGGGTGTCCACAACGCCAGGGGCGAGGCTGGCGATGCGCAGGCCCGGAATACCGTCCAGCGCGACGGCTCGGGCATGCTGGTCGAGCCCGGCCTTGGTGGCGCCATATACGCTCCAGCCTGCATAGGGGCTGCGGGCGGCTCCGCTGGAGATATGCACGATGCGCCGCCCGGAGCACCGGGCGGTGGCGGCCACAAAGGCGTTGGCGAGCAGGAGCGGGGCGCTGAGGTTGAGCTGGATGGCGGCGGCGATGAGAGCCGGGCCCTGGGCCCCGCAGGGGGCCACCGGCTGCAGCTGGCCGGCGTTGTTGATGAGCAGGGCGGTGTCTGCGTCCTTCACGAAATCAGCCAGATCGGAGCCGGCGAGCCAGCCCTCCAGTGCGCCCGCTTCCGACAGGTCGATGGCGTGCTGAGTCAGGCCGGAGGCGTGCAGCGCGGGATTGGCACGGCGGGACAGGCCCAGCACGGAGATTCCCCGGGCCAGCAGGGTTTGGGCGAGTGCGGCGCCAAGGCCGCTGCTGTGGCCGGTGACGATGGCCTTGATCATGGTGGGATGCCTGGTTGGATAAATTCGCCGATGGTACGCCAGAGCCTGCAACCGGGCGTGGCTGCTAGGCCGGCATTTTCAGCAGCCTTGCCAGCTCGGCGGCCGGCACTGGGCGTGAGAAGTGGTAGCCTTGGCCGACGCTGCAGCCCAGGTCGGTGAGCATGTGCTGCTGTTCGACAGTCTCGATGCCTTCGGCCACGGTGATCAGGGACATGTCCCGGGCGATGCTGACGATGGCGCGAATGAGGGCCACGTCGTCACGGTTGCGGTGCAGTTCCGAGACGAAGGAGCGGTCGATCTTGAGCACGTCGAAGCGGAAGTTGCGCAGGTAGGACAGGCTCGAATAGCCGGTGCCGAAGTCGTCCAGGGACAGCTTCACGCCCAAGTCGGTGAGGCTGCGCAGGGTCTGGCCAATCTGGCTGTCCTGGTCGAGGAAGACACTTTCCGTGACTTCGATCTCCAGGCGCCCGGGGGCCAGCTCGTGGCGGGTCAGGGTGTCCTTCACATGGGCCACGAAGTCGTGCCGGCGTAGCTGCGGTACGGCCACGTTGACCGCCATGCGTATCGATGTGGCGCCTTCCGTGTCCCACTGCTTGAGCTGGCGGCAGGCTTCGTCGAGCACCCAGCGCCCGATGGCGTGGATCATGCCGGTTTCTTCTGCAATCGGGATGAAGCGGTCCGGCGGCACTAGGGTGCCGGGCTCCGGTTGCCAACGCAGAAGCGCTTCACAGCCGGTGATGCGGCCACTGCCCAGGTCCACCTGGGGCTGGTAGTGGATCAGCAGCTCCTGCCGTTCGAGGGCATGGCGCAGCCCGTTTTCGATGCGCAAGCGCTCGGTGACCCAGTGGTTGAACTCGGGGGTGAAGAACTGGAAGTTGTTCCGTCCCGAGTTCTTGGCGTGATACATGGCGGCATCGGCGTTCTTCAGCAGGCTGTCGGTGTCGGTGCCGTTTTCGGGGTAGAGGGCGATGCCGATGCTGGGGGTGATCTGCAACTCATGCTCGCCGATGAGATAGGGCTGGCCCAGGGCGTTGAGGATCTTCTGGGCTGTGCTCACGGCAAAGCCGGGCTGCTCCAGGCCGGTGACCACCACCACGAACTCGTCACCACCCAGGCGGCTGACCGTATCCGACTGGCGGATCAGTCGATGCAGACGGTTTGCAACCTCCTGCAGGACGCAGTCGCCCATGGCGTGGCCAAGTGAGTCGTTGATGTTCTTGAAGCGATCCAGGTCGATGAACAGCACCGCCAGCTGGTCACCGTTGCGCCGTGCGGCGGCGATGGCCTGAGCCAGGCGGTCGCCCAGCAGTACCCGGTTGGGCAGCTGCGTGAGCACGTCGAATTCGGCCAGGTGACGGATGCGGTTCTCGGCTTCCTTGCGGTCGGTGATGTCCAGGAAGGTGCCGACGTAGTGGCGCACCTCGCCGCTGGGACCGCACACGGTGCCGATGCTGATTTGCTCCGGGTAAAGGCGGCCGTCCTTGCGGTGGTTCCAGATCTCGCCGGTCCATCCGCCAGTTTCGCGGATCGATTTCCACATGGCGTTGTAAAAGGCGGCGTCGTGATTTCCCGAGCTGAGGAAGGCCGGGGTCTGACCCAGCACTTCGGCGGGGGTGTAGCCAGTGATCTCGGAGAAGGCCGGGTTTACCGCGAGGATGCGGGTCTCCGGGTCAGTAACGATGATGCCTTCGCGGCTACTCTCGAACACGTGCCCGGCCAGGCGCAGTTCGCCGGCCTGCTTCTCGAGAGTACGGGTGTGGGTATCGAGCGCCTGGTGATAGGCGCCGAAGAGTCGGCTCATCCAGCGTGAAAAGAGCAGCGAGGCGGCCAGCGCCACACCGACCGTCACTGCCACCACGACCAGCAGATAGGGGACGCGGGCCGACAGGGAGATGCCGGCAGTGCGTCGTTCCGCAGCCAGGGCTGATTGCATTTCCTGCTCGAAGGTGCTGGCGACGACCACGATCTTCCAGGGGGCGTAGGCCTGGACGTAGGCTGAGCGGGTACCGACGGCTTCGTCAGGGCCGGGCTGCCACGGGTAGGTGATCAGCCCGCCGCCGTGCTGGCCGAGCTCAAGCAGCTGGCGCCGGAGGTCCTGTTCGGCGGGCGTCCCTGTGTTGTCGAGATGCTGGCCTTCGGCACGTTGGCTGTCCGTGTGCGGGTTGTCGGGTGGCAGGAGCAGCAGGCGGCCGTCGCTGCCCAGCACCATGAAATGCCCGGTGTCGCCGAAGTGCCAGGCACGCAAGCGATCCAGGCCTTCCTTCAGGCGCGCTTCCTCCCACTTGTAGAGGTAATCGCCGGTACCGATGATCCAGCCGTAGGGCTCGAACAGGCGCACATGGGCCAGCTTGTCGGACATCCGGGCCGGGTCGTCGGGTGAGTACCAGCGATAGCGCGAGAAACCGCCCGCGCTGTTGCCACGGGCGGCCTCCAGAAGCCCACGCATGATGTAGTGCCCGGTATCGTCCTGGTTGTTCCACAGGGAGCTGCCCTCCCGGGCAGGGGCCGTAGGGAGGAGGATGCAGCGCCCCTGGCTGTCATCGATGAAGAAATAGCCTCGCCCGTCGAAAAAACGCTGGGGACGCAAGGCCTCGATGATCAGACGCTTGACCTCGGCTTCCGGCCGGCGCCCGTGCTCCCGGGCGTAGATGCCCTGGGCAGTCTGCATGGCCATCGAGACCTTTTCCTGCAGAGCGTCGCGCAGCACGGCTTCGGTGCGCGAATGCACGAAGTCCAGGTAGTCGATGGCGGAAGCCATCTCGGTGCGAAGGCGCTCTTCCTTCTTGCTCTCGAAGCTTCGCTCAAGGCGCAGCAGGGCTTCCTGGTGTTCCGCGAGGGCGATCCACAGGAAGCTTGCGCCGAGCGTCAGGGCCAGGGCGAGGACGACGAGCAGCGTCCCCACCAGGTGGTAGCGGGGCAGAGTCCGGTCGGTGACGGCTAATTTCATAGGGGTCCGGGCGGGCTGCGAGTCCCGGGTTGTGAAGTACCCGGATCTTTTTAACGGCGCGCAATTCTATCACTAAAGTTATAAAAGGTCACTACTCATGAGTCCAGGTCGACGGTGTCGGAAGCCGTCAGCACCGATGCAAAATGCCGCTTGTGATGCAGGTTTTTGCACTTCGGGTTCAAGTCGGATAGGGCGGCTGACGTTAAAAAGGCCTGATCGAACACGCTCCGTCCAGGGGCCAACGCGTCCATTCGCTGCCAGTCCATGCCATCAGCCAGTCTTTCCTCCAGCGCTCAGGCTCGTCTGCGCCTATTCCTGCCCATCGTCGCGGTGGTCGTGGCGCTCATCGTGCTCGTCTGGGGCGCCATCCTGTATAAGACCAGGGCGGAAGAAGAGCTCGTCATCCAGTCCATCAATACTTCCAACCTCAATCTGGCTCGGGCGTTCGAGGAACACACCGTCCGTACAATCAAGAGCGTCGATCAGGCGGTACTGTTTCTGAAATTCCAGTACGAGAAGCTGGGCGACCGGGTGAATATTGCCGAGTATGTCCGCGAGGGCATGATCATCAACAGCATCTTCAACCAGCTCGGGGTGATCGACGAGCACGGTACCTACATCCTCAGCAATCTGGCGAACCACAAGCGGATGGACCTGTCGGACCGGGAGCACTTCCAGGTTCACAAGGCGCGTGACACCAACGAGTTGTTCATCAGCAAGCCGGTGCTGGGGCGGGCGTCCGGCAAGTGGTCGATCCAGATGACCCGGCGCATCAACAAGCCCGACGGCAGCTTTGGTGGTGTGGTGGTCATCTCGGTGGACCCCTTCTACTTTTCCGATTTCTATAGCGGTGTTGATCTGGGCAAGGACGGTGTGGTCGCCCTGGTGGGCCGGGATGGCATCGTGCGTGCCCGGCGTTCGGGTGACAACAAGGCGGTGGGGCAGGACCTGAGCGGCAGCGCACTGATGGCGAACCTGGCCCGGGCAGAAACGGGGAGCTATCGCTCCGCCAGCTATGCCGATGGTGTGCTTCGTTTCTACGGCTACCGGGCCATGAAGGACTATCCCTTGGTGGTTGCCGTGGGTGTAAGCGAGGAAGCGGCATTGGCCGAGTATCGCGAGCGTCGCGTCGGCTACATCGTCTACGCCATCGGGGTGACGCTGGTGCTGGTGCTGTTCGGGGGCATGGCGATTCGTTTGCTGGATCGCCAGATCCGCATTTCAATGGCCCTGCGCGAGAGCCAGATCAAGGCCGAGGCCGCCAACCGCATGAAATCGGAATTTCTCGCTTCCATGTCCCATGAGCTGCGTACGCCCCTCAACGGCATCATGGGTTACGCCGAGTTTCTCAAGGAAAGCGCCGACGAGACCAGGAGGGAGTTCGCCGGCATCATTCTGGACAGCAGTCACCATCTGCTCGATCTGGTCAATTCCATCCTCGATCTGGCCAAGATCGAATCCGGCAAGATGGAGCTGGAGCGGCGCCCCGAGGCCCTGCGTCCGATGATCGAGCGCATCGTGCGTACCCATCGTCCGCCGGCTGACGAGAAAGGGCTGGCCCTTGAGTTGGTGATCGATCCTGCGCTGCCTGAGCAGATCAGCTGCGATGCCACTCGGCTGGCTCAGATTCTCAACAACCTGCTCAACAACGCCATCAAGTTTACCGATAGCGGCGCGGTGACCGTGAACGTCGGGCAGGACGCCGGAAGACTGCGCATTGGCGTGGCCGACACCGGTTGCGGCATCGATGTCGGGATGCAGCCCTACGTCTTCGAGCGCTTTCGTCAGGTGGATGGCTTCCTGACCCGGCGCCATCAGGGCACCGGCCTGGGACTGGCGCTGGTCAAGGAGCTGGTGGCAATGATGGGGGGTGAGGTGACACTGAGCTCCTGTCCAGGGAAAGGGAGCGAGTTTGTGATCAGCCTGCCCTTGGAGCCAGTCGCTGCAGCGACAAGGGAAGGGTGAAGTCGATGAAGGTACTCATCGTGGACGACCAGAAGCTCAACCGCACGCTGCCCTGCGTGCTGCTGCGGCAACTGGGGTGCGAGGTGATCGAGGCCGACTCCGGAGAGGCCGCGCTGGCGGTCCTGGAGGGCAGGCCGGTGGACGCAATCCTCCTCGACATCAGCATGCCGGGCATCAGCGGTACGGAGGTGTGCCGGCGTCTGCGTGGCGACCCTGCGCTGGCCCGGCTGTACATCGTGGCTTACACGGCCCATGCCTTGCCCGAGCAGCGGGTGGAGATGCTTGGCGCCGGCTTTGACGAGGTACTCATCAAGCCCATCAATCGTCAGCGCTTGCTTGAGGCACTCAGGCTGCCCGTCTGAGTAGGCTGCCCCTTAACCGGGGCCAGCCGCCTTTGCATCAGTCGCCACGCAGGCCGTTGGTTTCGGAACGTCCCGGAGCCGGCTTGCCCTTGCGAGCCCGTTTGCCCAGCCAGGCTTCCCAGTCTCTGGGCCCCGCCGCCAGCTCCACCGCCTTGCCGCCGCGAGTGCTGGCCAGCAAGGTCAGGGTGTGGCGGAAAACGCAGGTGGCGGCCAGGGCCTCGCCCTCGTCGAGGCCCATGATGAGCACACCCTTGCCGCCCCCCGACAGGGACTTCATCTGATCGAGGGGGAAAATCAGCAGGCGCCCCGTGGATGACAGGGAGGCGACATGCTGCCCCTCGGCCGGGTCGAAGAACACCGGCTGGAGCAGGCGCCCGCCAGCGTCCAGGCTGACGAACTGCTTGCCGGCGCGCTTGCTGGCGATCATGTCGCCCAGCCCGCACAGGAAGCCGTAGCCGTCGGTGCTGGCCAGCAGCACACGTCGTTCGGGTGGGCCTGCCAGAACATGGGCGACACGGCTGCCGGACGGCAGCTCGATGAGGGAGGCCAGGGGCACCCCGTTGCCGCGCCCGTCGGGCAGAGCGGAGACGGCCACGGTGAGGGCACGGCCGCCATCGGTGAGGACGACCAGGTTGTCGACACTGCGGCATTCGAAGGCGCTGCCGAGGCGGTCGCCGTCCTTGAAGGCGACGTTGGCCAGGTCAACCCCATGTCCGCTGCGGCAGCGCACCCAGCCTTTGTCCGAGACGATGACGGTGACGGGTTCGTCCACTACGGTCTGGGTGACGCCAGCGCGGACCGCTTCTTCCACCAGGGTGCGGCGGGCGTCGCCGTACTTTTCGGCATCGGCGCGGATCTCTTTGATGACCAGGCGGCGCAGCTTGCCTTCGTTGGCCAGCAGGGCTTCCAGTTCGGTCTTCTCGCCGCGTAGTTCGGCCAGCTCGCGCTCAATCTTGATGCCTTCCAGGCGGGCCAGCTGACGCAGGCGGATTTCCAGGATGTCCTCGGCCTGGCGGTCGGAGAGGTCGAAGCGGGCGATCAGGGCCGGCTTGGGCTCGTCCGACTCGCGGATGATGCGGATTACCTCGTCGATGTTCAGGAAGACGATGTGGCGGCCTTCCAGGATGTGGATGCGATCATCTACCTGGCCAAGGCGGTGGGCGGTGCGCCGACGCACCGTGACGATGCGGAAGCGGCCCCATTCGTGGAGGATGTCAGCCAGATTTTTCTGCCCGGGGCGGCCATCCAGGCCGATCATCACCAGGTTGATGGACGAGGAGGTTTCGAGGCTGGTGTGGGCCAGCAGCAGGTTGGCAAACTCGGCAACGTCCTGGTTGCGGCTCTTGGGCTCGAACACCAGGCGCACCGGGGCATCCTTGCCGGACTCGTCGCGCACCCGGTCGAGGGCGGCGAGCATCACGGCCTTGAGCTGAGCCTGGTCGGCGTCGATGGACTTCTTGCTGGTCTTGGGCTGCGGATTGGTGAGGGTCTCGATCTCGAAGAGTACCTTCTGGGCCGAGACGCCGGGGGGCAGCTCATTGACCACCAGCTGCCACTGGCCCCGGGCCAGGTCCTCGACAATCCAGCGGGCCCGCAGCTTGAGGCTGCCACGGCCAGTCTCGTAGGCCTGGCGGATGTCGGCGGCCGGGGAGATGAGCTGGCCGCCACCGGGAAAGTCGGGCCCGGCGATGTGGCTCAGCAGGTCGACTACCGTGGCTTCCGGGTTCTCGATGGCGTGGATGGCGGCGCTTGCCACCTCGCGCAGGTTGTGGGACGGGATTTCAGTGGCCATGCCCACGGCAATGCCCGAGGCACCGTTGAGCAGCACGAAAGGCAGCCGCGCCGGCAGCAGCTGGGGCTCTTCGAAGGCGCCGTCGTAGTTGGGGCGGAAATCCACCGTGCCCCGGTCGATCTCCGACAGCAGCAGCTCGGCTATGGGGGTGAGGCGGCATTCGGTGTAGCGCATGGCCGCCGCGGAGTCGCCGTCCCGGGAGCCGAAGTTGCCCTGACCATCCACCAGCGGGTAGCGCAGGGAGAAGTCCTGGGCCACCCGCACCATGGCGTCGTAGACGCTGGAATCGCCATGGGGGTGGTACTTGCCGATCACGTCGCCCACCACCCGGGCCGACTTGACGTGCTTGGAACCTGGCGACAGACGCATCTCGTTCATGGCGAACAGGATGCGGCGCTGCACGGGCTTGAGGCCATCCTCCACCTGGGGCAGAGCGCGGGCCTTGACCACGCTCATGGCGTAGGCCAGATAGGCGCGTTCGGCGTAGAGGTCGAGGGGCAGGGTGTCCCCGCTGCCCAGCAGCGGCAAGGCGGGCGGCGCGGGCGGCATGCCGTCTGCGCCGGTGTCGTTGGGGTCGATACTGTTGTTCATTCTGTGCTGCGTGCTGCAGGCCGGCGGGGTTAGCGGAGTGGCGTGCGCCTGTCGGGCGCGACGAAGGCGGCAAAAATACCACAGGCCGGGGGAATTGCCGGATGTGCCTGACGTGAAAAGTCCCCGGCGGGCTCGGTTGTGCCGTCCGGGGACCTGGGCAGGCTAAGCGCGATGGATTCGCCCCAGCTGGGGCGAGCGCTCAGAGGGTGAGGGCGGAGATGGCCTTCAGGCCCTCGGCAATGTTGGCGCGGGCGGCTGCCTCGACCGCGAGGCGAAGCCGCTTGACGCCAACCAGGGAGTCGCCAGCGCCGGCGCTGCCCGATGCGTTGATGGATTTGCGCAGCACCACCGATCGATCTGCCACCCGGGTCAGCGACCACGCGGCTTCCATCTCCACCGTGAACGTCATGCCGAACAGCGGCTTGGTGAGCCGGGTCACGCGCACGGACAGCTCGTAATCACCGTTCTTGCCTTGAACGACGCTCGTGAACACCTTGTTCCGGGTGACGGCTTCCTCGATGGCTGCCTTGAGGTCTTCGTCGGCGATGTTGCTGCTGTCCAGCGCGCCCGTGTCGGTGCCGCCGGAGGCAAGCACGCTGACGCTGTGAGGGTGGGGCCTGGCCGCGGTGACATCCGTCGGCACCATGGCTTCGCGGTTCGCCGGGGATGCACAACCGACCAGCCACAGGGTTGCGACCAGTGCGGTGAGGGAGGTCCGGGTCATGCCGGGACGTGCGCGCAGGGATGCGTTCATTGGCCTTGCTCCTTGTAGATGTTGTCGATCACCTCATCGACCATTTCCTTGGGGGACTTGCGGGTCAGGGAGGTGTGGTAGGAATTGCCGGTGGCGAGGGGGTAGTCGTCCTTCGGGTCGCGGATCACCACGGTGAGTTCGAGCATGTACATGGTGATGTCCCACATCCATTTCTCGACGTAGGTGACGACGGCATCGACCTTGTTGGCGGGGGCGGTGCCGGTGGTGGCGCTGACTCCCTTGGTGCGGAGCTTGTCGGCGATGAGACGATCGGTGTCGGCATTGTCACTGGCGAATTTCTTGACATGCACGGTCTTGATCTCGGAGAGCCGGGTGCCAGGTTCAACGTGGGCGGTAGCCCGATTGACGGCACATCCGGTGGCGATGCTCGCCACCACGCCGAGCTGGAGCAGAAGAAGAAGGGCTTTTTTCATAAGGGAGGCCTGGAAGGCTGCCGGGCAGGGAACAGAATTGCTGAAAACAGCGTCGAGACCGGCGCAGGGAGCGATGAGATGCCTGTCGATCCCGCGTCGGCGGGTATCGATAGTAATGCAAATGGCATATTTTTGGCGAACTTTCCAGCGCCCGAGGTGGTGCCGCTCCGGGCGGGCCTGAACCGGCCCGGGTTTCAGCGGCAGGCCAGCCGGAATGCGTTGCGGATGCCTTCTTCGTCCAGATTGCGCCCGATCAGGATCAGGGTGCAGTTGCGGGCCTCGCCCGGCGCCCAGGGGCGGCCGTAGTCCGAGCCGCTCAGGCGATGCACACCTTGCAGCACCACCCGGCGCGCTTCGTCGCGGATGGCCAGTACGCCCTTGTAGCGGAGCAGGGCCGGGCCCTGGCGCACCAGCAGCTCCTCGACGAAGCTGGCCATCAGGCGGGAATCCACCGGGCCGTCGTGGATCAGGGCCAGGGACTGGATCTCGTCGTCGTGGCGGACAAAGCTGCGGTGCTTGCCGCCGCCCCGGCGCAGACCGCTGGGCACTGCAGCATCAAGGAAGGCCGGGATCTGCTCCAGCACGTCGTCGAGACGGAAGGCGTCGAGGGCAAACAGGGCCTTGAGGGCTGGGGCATCATCGGGCACGGGGCTGATCGGGGCCCGCAGGTTGATGCGGCTCAGGCGCTGCTCCAGGGCTGCCAGTTCGTCCGCGCCTATCTGTTCGCCTTTGCTGATCAGGATGCGGTCGGCAAAGCCGATCTGGGCGGCGGCGACCTTGTTGGCGGCCAGCTGCCCGGTGGCATGAACGGCATCGACCACCGTGATGATGCCGTCGAGGGCATAGCGGCCGGCCACGCCCTCGTCGAGAAAGAAGGCCTGAGCCACTGGTGCCGGGTCAGCCAGGCCGGTGGTCTCGATCACCAGATGGTCGAAGTTCAGCTCGCCTCGATCGCGGCGGTCCGCCAGCCGGGCAAGGGCGTCGGACAGCTCGCCACGCACGCTGCAGCAGATGCAGCCGTCGGTTAGCTCGACCACCTCGACGGCCGACGATTCGGCCACCAGGCCGCCGTCGATGCCCACGCTGCCGAACTCGTTCTCGAGCACAGCCACCCTGAGTCCGGAGCCCAGGGCCAGGAAACGGTTGAGCAGGGTTGTCTTGCCGGCACCGAGAAAGCCGGTGAGGATGGTCGCCCGGATGAGCGGCCGGGGGAGGACCAGGGGATTATGCATGGGGGCAGGCGAAATATCCTGGTCGGAGGGCGAGGGGAGAGAAGGCGCTGCGAGAGGCGGTGTCAAAGGTTCGGCGGGCTTTTATAACGTGATGCCTGTTTCAGCTGCAATCCTTGATGCAAGCTGTTTGAAGTCCTTCCGTGCGTCATTGACGGCATTGGCGTGGCTGCCGATGGCGCCATCTGCCGCGCTCAGGTTGAAGATGGGCTTGCGGTGCTCCTGCCCCATCGGGATCAGGCTGCGGTAGTGCTTGATGGTGGCGAGGCAATAGGGGTCCTGCTCCTGTTTCATGCCTTCCACAGCGTCCTCGTTCAGCACCGCTGTGCGGTAGACCGAGGGTATGCGCTGAACCCACTTGTCGTAAGCTCTCACGGGGCGGTCCAGCCGGACGCCATGTTGCTGGCACAAGTACCCGATTGGCTGCATCGTGCCGGCAGGGAGCTGGAAATCAGGATACTGGGATTTGTCCGGGCCCTCCTGCCAGTTCCTCAGTCGCCGCTCCCAAAGGTTTCTCCAGCTCTTCAGGGTTGGGCCCAGGTTGCTGAGGCCTTGAAGGGAGAAGAGATCTGCACCGAGGGGGATGGCGACGTAGTCCGTTGCGAGGAGGGCCGATCGGTTGATGGCACCCAGGTTGGGGCCGATATCCACCAGAACCATGTCGGCCTGGATTTTCTCTGCAGCCGATTGCATCACTTGCCAGAAGGCAGTGAGAATACGCATCGGGCGATAGAGATTGGTTTCCTTCATGCTATTGGGCCATTCGCCCGACAGCGTGTCTTCAAAGCTCGACAGGGCTACGTCACCGGGCAGGAGATAAAGATCGGTTGCAATGGGCTGTAGGACGGGGAAGCTTATGTCGCCAACCCCGGTCAGCGGTTTGACGCACTGGAAGATCGTTGTCCCCGGCCCTTGTTTGTTCCAGATCTGCTCAATCCGGTCCTCGTCCAGGAAGGCGGCGGTCAAGTTGGCCTGCGGGTCCAGGTCCACAACCACGATGCGCTTGCGGAGACTCGCGAACATCCACGCCAGGTGGTAGATGAGCGAGGTCTTTCCGACTCCGCCCTTGTTATTGAAGAAGGTCAGTACAGGTGTGCTCATGATTTACTCTTGAACACGCAGACTACGGTGCTCTGGTTGGTTTCGAACTCGATGGGTGGATTGCCGTTGTTGTCCATAGCGCGACGCGCCGTCGCGATACCCCGACCAAATGCCTGGATGAAGCCATATACCTTCAGAACGTCGGCAATATTCGGGTTCCGATAATCCGTAATGCCTGGCCTGCCGAAGTTCTCGTCGGTGACATTGCCGTAGGGGCCACCTGGGCTGCTGATTTCGATTCGATCATTGAACCAATAGACGCGGACTGGAGCGTTGGTGCTCTCGTAGGCTCGATGTAGAACGGCATTGTAGAGGATCTGCTGGAGTGCGACCTGGGGATAAGGCGTTGCGAGTTGGTGTGTCACTGATTGGGTGATATCGACGCTTGTCCGGTTATGTGCTTTCAGCTTTTCCTCTGTGCGCCGCAGGATCTCAACGATTCCACCTCCGATTTCTTCCTCATCAAGGATGGGGTCGGCAAGCTCAGTTCCGTCAATTCTCAAAAACTGGACATAGGCTCCGGGCAGAAAGTCCTGGGGGCTCTTGCCGATCGCCAGCAGACCCACGACAGTCGGGGTCGGGTCATCGGGGGACAGGATCATGCGGCATGAGGCGAGCCGCTCTTCGTAGCTCCGTCCATTGGCTTCCAGTACATCGTCCGCAAAGGCGTTCGGCATGTACTCGTTCTCGAAAATACTCCTGGAGAGATCGGTCAGTCTGGCTGTCGGTACGGGGTAAATGTCGAAGGGAATGTTTTTGTAGCGCCGCCGTTCGTTGAGGATGCGTTCCTCTTGCTCATTTGCGAGCGCTCGCCGAGGGCCAGTACGGATCCATATCCGGCCTTCGAACTTGACCGGCGGCATGTCGGAGGGCATTACCGTGACAACGGCGATCTCCTGATTCTTCAATACGCGCTTTTCCACCGACAAGACCGGCAGGGGCAGGATGTTGCCGTCTGTCTTCATGTCGGCGAGCGACATCAGGAGCTGGTCTGTGATCTGAAGTGCGCTGGGTTCCCCGTTGTCCTTGGCGCCGATGAAAAGCATGCCTGGCTGGTTATGACCTGGCAGGTCGTTTGAAAAGGCACACACGGCCTGACGCGCTTTTTTCGGGACATCCCCCTTGAAGGACTCCTTGCGCTCCACGCGGTCCGACTCTAGATCGTTCAGTAGATCCAGCAGTTGATCGTCTGTCAGTCGTTGCATTCTTGTGGCCTGAGTAGATGCCCTGTCTAGGCTGAAGGGCGTCCCGGTTGCACGGGCTTGAGCGGAGGCTCTCGAGTTACCGATATTCTTTCATACTGCAAGGCACGGTCAATGGTGCTTGCGCCCTTTTCCGATCGTGCCGGATTTCACACATCCGCTTCGACGGAGTCGCCTTTTTCTTCCATCCAGGCCCGCCGCCCCGAGGCTTCGCCCTTGCCCATCAGCAGCGTGAACATCTTCAGGGTGTCGTCAAAGGCACCGCCGCGAACATGCACCGGCAGCACCCGGCGGGTGGCCGGGTCCATGGTGGTTTCGCGTAGCTGGTCGGGGTTCATCTCACCCAGGCCCTTGAATCGACCAACCTCGATGTGTTCTGGCTTGACGCCTTCGTGGGTCAGGCGGTCGCGCAAGGCGCCGAGCTCCTGGTCATCCAGTGCGTAGAGCCGGCGCGGTGGGCGCTTCTTGCCCTGAGCCGGTACGTCCAAGCGATACAGTGGCGGCTGGGCCACGTAGATGTGGCCGCGTTCGATGAGCTTGGGGAAGTGGCGGAAGAACAGGGTCAGCAACAGGGTCTGGATGTGGGAGCCGTCCACGTCCGCGTCCGACATGATGATGACCTTGCCGTAACGCAGCTCGGAGAGGTCAGGTTCCGAATCCGCCGTGTGGGCGTCCACACCCAGAGCCACGGCGATGTCGTGGATTTCGGCGTTGGCAAAGAGACGTTCCCGGTCCACCTCCCAGGCGTTCTGGACCTTGCCGCGCAGGGGCAGGATGGCCTGGGTGTCCTTGTCCCGGGCCATCTTGGCGCTGCCACCGGCAGAGTCACCCTCGACCAGGAAGAGCTCGTTGCGCTCGATGTCCTCGGACTCGCAGTCGGAGAGCTTGCCCGGCAGCACTGCCACGCCGGAGGACTTGCGTTTTTCCACCTTCTGGGCGGCCCGGGCGCGGGCCTGGGCGGCCTTGATGGCCAGCTCGGCGAGCTTCTTGCCGTAATCGACGTGTTCGTTGAGCCACAGCTCGAAGGGGTCGCGGACCATGCGCGACACCAGCTGCACGGCATCACGGCTGTTCAGACGCTCCTTGGTCTGGCCCTGGAAGCTGGGGTCGAGAACCCGGGCGGAAAGCAGGAAGGAGGCGCGCCCGAAGGCGTCGTCCGCGGTGAGCTTGACGCCCTTGGGGAGCAGGGCGTGGTGGTCGATGAAGGCCTTGATGGCGGTGAAGATGCCGTCCCGCAGTCCGGCTTCATGGGTGCCGCCGGCGGGGGTGGGGATGAGGTTGACGTAGGACTCGCGCACCGGGGCGCCTTCGGCGGTCCAGGCCACGGCCCAGGAGGCACCCTCGCCGGCGGCGAAGGTCTCATCGCCCTTTGGGGCAAATTTTTCACCCGCGAAGAGCGGGATCAACGGCTCGTCGGTGAGGGCCTCGGAGAGGTAGCCGCGCATGCCCTGCTCGAACAGCCAGGTCCGGGTGTCGCCACCTTCGATCGCCAGGCTGACTTCCAGCCCGGGCATCAGCACAGCCTTGGAACGCAGCAGGCGCTCCAGTTCGCCCCGGGGCAGGTCGGCGGCGTCGAAGTATTTGGCGTCCGGCCAGACGCGCACGGTGGTCCCGCTGGCCTTCTTGGGTGCGTCACCGATGCGGGCCAGGGGCTCGATCACCTCGCCCGCCGCGAAGACCAGGCGATGCCGGGCGCTGTCACGCACCACGTCTACTTCGAGGCGGTGGGACAAGGCATTGGTGACGGATACGCCGACGCCGTGCAGGCCGCCGGAGAAGCGGTAGGCGGAGTCGTCGTCAGTCTTGTTGAACTTGCCGCCAGCGTGCAGGCGGGTGAATACCACCTCGACGGTAGACACGCCCTCCACGGGGTGGACCTCGACGGGAATGCCACGACCATCGTCGGAGACGCTGACCGAGCCGTCCAGGTGCAGGGTCACGCCGATCTTCCGGCAGAAACCGGCCATGGCCTCGTCGGCGGCGTTGTCGATGACTTCCTGGATGATGTGGAGCGGATTTTCCGTCCGGGTGTACATGCCGGGGCGCTGCTTGACCGGTTCGAGGCCCTTGAGGACGGTGATGGAGTCGGCGTTATAGGTTTTCTGGGTCATGCTGGGCTGCCTGCGGCTGGGATTCTGAAGCGGTGCGGACTATACCGCGCCACCGGGCGGTGGGCGAGGGGCTTCATCGCGAGATGGCGGCCCGACCGGCGTTGTCGGCCACCTGGCGGGCGATCCGTTCGAGCAGGGCATTGGCAGCGCGCGCCCCCGGAGAGTCGCCGTTGGCCTCGCGCCAGGCCAGATGCACCGCGGCGTTCTGGCCTGGCCGGGTGTAGATGGCCATGGACAGGGGGCACTGGGCGATGTTGAGGGGGTTCTCCCGAGCCAGCTGCCAGGCGATGCGGGCGCTGCAGAAGTGCATGACCTCGGCCTGTTGGTAGACGGGGGTCGTTTCGTCGAGGGCTGGTGCCGTGCGGGCCAGCATGTCGCCGAACTGGCTGGGGGGGGAGGGCACCAGACCCTCGGCTTCAATGGCGTCCACCAGGGCCTCCCGGGCGTCGGCGTAAAGCGCCGGGCCGATGCGCAGGTGGCGGATGCCGTCGGCCCGGGCGGTGCCTGGCACGGGCAGCAGGGCGAGCATGGCGAGGGCGGTGGCGAGGCAGCGGGCCGGACGGGACATGAGTGGCGATGGCATGGAGCGCGGGCTGACGATGTTCCCATGGAAGCGGGTTGCGGGCCAGTGGGGGCGCAGCCGCGGGCATTCAAAAAAAACGGCGCCCCGAAGGGCGCCAGAAGGAGGGAGAAACACTACAGGGAACAGGATCGCCCCGGAGGGCGACGGATAAGCTTAGAAGAACAGGATGGCGCCGGCGGACAGGGTGCGGTTCTTGGTCTCGCTGTCGTCCACGGTGCTGGTGATCTTCTCCTGGTTCAGTTCGCCGACCAGGGTCACGAACTTGTTCAGGCTGTGATAGACGCCCAGGGTGTAGGCCTTGTTCTTGCGCTCGTTGCCCTGACCCAGAACACCGTCGTTGTCCTTGTTCTGGCCGAAGTTGATGCCGAACTTGGTCTTGTTGAGCTGGTAGGTGCCTTGCAGGAAGTAGCCCTTGGAGTCGGTCTTGTTGCCGAGTCCATCGCTGCCGCCGTAGAACTGGGCGCCCACGGTGGAGAGGCCCAGGCCCTTGCCGGTGAAGGCGTAGGCGACCGCGCCGAAGGAGCCCGCGCTGGCCTTGGCGCCGATTTCATAACCGGTGGCGGTGAAGGACTTGTCCGGGTTGGCGCCAACGCCATTGCAGGTGGAGCCCTTGGAGCAGCTGGTGCTTTGAGTGATCAGGCCGCCCCAGACCTTGCCGGGCATGCCGCCAGCCCAGTCGTAATCGACCTTGGCCTGGAAGCCAGGGGTCTTGGTCTGGTCGCCGGCAAAGGAACTGGGCTGGAAGATGCCGCCAGCAGCCTGCAGGCCGTTGAAGTTCGGGGTGGTGTAGGTGATCTGGGCCTGGAAGCCGGTGTACATGTAACCGTGGCCGATCATGCCGAAGGTGGTGTTGAACGGGATGCCGGCGTTGGAGGTGCCGCCGACGCCCAGCAGGGTCATGTCGGACAGGATGATGTTCTGACCGAAGAGGCCGATGTCACGGCCGAACTTCATGGTGCCCCAGTCGTTATTGCCGAACTGGAAGTACACGTTACGCACATCGACCTGGCTGAACGGGCTGTTCTTGCCGCCGGTGGCGCCAGCGCCCGGATCGGTGGGCAGGCCGATCACGGAGGACGAGTCGTTGATACCGGGGGCGAAGCTGAAGTGGGCCTTGATGTCCTGGTCAGCAACCTTGGTGGTCATCACGAAGTTGATCCAGCCCGGCAGCAGGCCGTTGGTCAGGGCGCTGTTCTGGGTCTTGGTCTCGGGGCCGCCGGCAACCGAGGTTTTGGACTCGCGGTTGACGTAGAAGCCGTTGATCGTGCCATTGATGTCAAGGGTCACGTCATCCTTGGTGAAGCTGACGGCCTGTGCACCGCCGGCCGCGGCGGCCAGGCAGGCGAGGGCAACGGATTGGGCCAGAAGGGTCTTCTTCATAACGATTGTCTCCGGAATTTTGTCGTTGATATCACCACCGAAGCGCGGGCTATCTAGCGCCGCTACTTCGTTCCTCCCTTGGTCGCATTTCCCACGAAACACGCCGTTACGGAGCGAACTCCCTTCAGCGAGCCTTGTGCCAGCCTGTGTCACGGAAAACGAAAATATTCACGTAAGCCTTTCAAGCTGCTGTTTATTAATGGATAAATTTTTTCCATGGGTGTGCCGCCGGGTGTCGGGCTGCCTGCCTCCGGGTGTTCAGTAACTGAGCAGTGTGCTGTGACCTTACGGAAGGTGTGGTGCAATCCGTGACAGCAGGGTGGAGCATGCTGTGACGCAACATGCTCCACGGGCGGGCGGCCGCTGGCCGATTCGGATTTGGTGGTGGGGCTGGTAAACTCCTGGCCCAGATTTCACACGCCCGGGCTGTTGGCGCCCGCACTCCCATGGATTTCCGTTCCAAGCTGGCTGCCGCATGGCAGCGCCATGATTCCCTGCTGTGCGTCGGGCTCGACCCGGACCCCTCGCGCTTTCCGGCTCACCTGCAAGGGCGCCCCGATGCGGTGCTGGCCTTCTGCAAGGGCATCGTTGATGCCACCGCCGACCTCGCCTGTGCCTTCAAACCGCAGATTGCCTACTTCGCTGCGGCCCGGGCCGAAGATCAGCTGCAGGACCTGGTTGCCTACATCCATCAGCACCACCCGGCGGTGCCGGTGGTGCTGGATGCCAAGCGTGGCGACATCGGCGCCACCGCTCAGCAATATGCCCGGGAGGCCTTCGAGCGTTACGCTGCCGACGCGCTGACGGTCAATCCCTACATGGGTTTCGACTCGGTGGAGCCCTACCTTGAGTTCTCCGACCGGGGGCTGATCGTGCTGTGTCGTACCTCCAACCCGGGCGGCTCCGATCTGCAGAACCTCACCGTGGCAGGGGGGCGCAAGCTCTACCAGCACGTGGCCGAGCTGGTGGCAGGCAAGTGGAACGTGCACGGCCAGAATGCGCTGGTGGTCGGCGCCACCTTCCCCGAAGAGCTGGCCGATGTGCGTGCCATCGTCGGCGATCTGCCCCTGCTGGTGCCCGGCATCGGCGCCCAGGGCGGTGACGTGGAGGCCACGGTGAAGGCTGGCCGTACGGCATCAGGGGCCGGGCTGATGATCTCCTCGTCCCGCGCCATCCTTTACGCCGGCTCCGGCGAGGACTTCGCCGCCCAGGCCCGCGCGGTGGCGCTGGCGACGCGTGACGAGGTCAATCTGTACCGATCCTGAGCAGTCGGCTGCGCTCCCGGCTGCGCAGAAAGCCGGGCATGCTGCGCTGCCGCAGCGTAGGATGGAAACCTTGTCGGAGGCGGGATGTGCGCGAGGACGCGCGCGCCCGGACTGCGACGGTCATTTTTTCCGCCGAATGACCCGCAATTTCGCGTCAAGGCAGTGTTATCAAGGACGCCCATGGTCAGACTGAAGTTTTCGGTCGAACTCAATTACGCAGTTGCAGCACCGGGCTGTGACTTCATCTTCAACATCCACGCTGCTCACACACGACATCAGCGCGTGGTCACCGAGATGATGGAGCTGGGGCAGTTCCTGTTGCCGCAGGTGCACACCGATGCCACCACCGGCAACCGTTACATGCGCCTGAAGGCCGAAGCCGGTCCCCTGAGGCTGCGTTACAGCGCCACCGTTGAACTGCAGCATCACCTGGCTGCACCCGAGAGCATCCACGAGGTGCCGGTGTCGCGCCTGCCGGCTGATGTGCTGACCTACCTCTATCCCAGCCGCTACTGTCAGTCTGATCGTCTTTATGAGTTGGCCAGCCGCGAGTTTGGTGCCTTGCCACCGGGCTACGACCGGGTTCGCCGGATCTGTGCCTGGGTGGGCAAGCACGTGGAGTTCAAGTCCAATACCACCAACGCCAGCACTGCAGCCCTCGACACGCTGCATGAGCGGGTAGGGGTGTGCCGTGACTTTGCCCATCTGATGATTGCCCTGTGTCGGGCCCTCAACATTCCGGCGCGCTTTGTGGCCGGGATCGACTACGGCGCTGATCCGGCCCTTGGGCCGAGTGACTTTCATGCCTATGTCGAGGTCTTTCTGGGGGATCGCTGGTATCTCTTCGACCCTTCGGCCACCGCCATCCCCATGGGGCTGATGCGTTTCGGTACCGGCAGGGATGCGGCCGACGTGTCCTTTGCCACCATTTTCGGGCCTGTCCGTGCCGAGCCGCCCAGGATCATCATCGAGGCCATCGCCGACCCGCTGGCGGGTATCGAGATGCCTCGCCATCGTCCGGAGGCGCTGTCCACCGACGATGGTTCTGCCGTACTGATCGGCACCCGTCTTGCCCCCCTTTGCTGACCCGCCCCCAGCGTCTTCGCCTTCATTTCATCAGGAGATTCCCATGAGTACCATCGAAGAAATCGCTGCCCGCCACGGTTTCAGTGCCGATGCCGGGCGTTCGGCGTATGCCGCACTCCAGTCCGGCGGTTTCAGCCAGGCCCAGTTCAACCACCCGGAGTTCGGTGGCATGGGGCAATGGATGAGCGGCGGCATGATGATGATCGGTGACATGTTCAACGAGAATCTGAAATGGCGCGTCGGTGCGCTGCTCACCGAGCTCTCCCAGCATCGGGAGCCCCAGCCGGCCATGGCGCCCCAGGGCAACAACTGGGGTTTTGCCCAGTCGTCTAGCTGGTGGCCGTCAGAGCTTGGTTCGCCGGCCAGCTCCGGCAGCCAGAATGACATGGCCTACGCCTGGTTCCCGAATACCGGCAAGCTGCTCGTCAAGCTGGCCGGAGACGTCTTCTCCTTCGACACCGGCAACCTGTCCATCTATGGCGTGCAGCAACAACAGGGGGGCGGCATCGGCTCGGTGGTGCTGAACACCTCCAATGGTCCGATGGGCCTGCTCGGGCTCAACCGCGCCTGAGCGTCAGGCAGCGTCTGGCTGCCGGTATGGCGGCGATGCCGGTTTGCCCCGGTCTCGGCGCCATACGGCTTTTCAGGCCTGGCGCTGCCAGCTGAGGCAGCGGTTGTTGGCGGGCATTGCCCGGTCTTCCACCAGGCGGAAGCCTTGTTCCCGGGCGAGGGCATCCACGGCCTCGAAATCCCGGATGCCACGCCGTGGATCGTCGGCCTTTAGCGTGGCGTCAAAGTCGGCATTGCTGGTGCTGGTGGGCCGTCCGCCGTAGTGGAAGGGCCCGTAAATGCTCAGTCGGGCATCGGCGCTCAGCACGCCCGGGAGCTTGGCGAAGAAGGCCTGCACTTCGTCCCAGCACATGATGTGCAGGGTGTTGGAGCTGAACACCGCGTCGTAGTGCGCCGTGGGCCACGGGCCGCCTACGTCGAGGGCGAGGGGCGGCGGTGTGTTGGGCAGGCCGGTTTCGGCCAGCCATTGCCGGATGCCGGGCAGATACTCCGCTCGATCGCTGCTCTGCCAGACCAGATGGGGCAGTGCAGCTGCGAAGTGAACCGCGTGCTGGCCGGTGCCGGAGCCGATCTCCAGCACCTGGCGACGATCGGCGAAGTGGCTGCGCAGGGCGTCGAGGATGGCGCCCTTGTTGCGGTCACAGGCGGGAGAGTAGGGTTTGTCGAATATCTGCATCACGAAATTTCCGTCGCTTGAAGAGGGCCGAGCAGTTCGGCCAGACAGTCGGCAAAGGCCTGCCGGGCGGGCTGATGACTGCGGGCCCGGTGCCAGATCATCACCGTGGTGGAGAAGGCCAGGTCGGGTGGTACCGGGTGCACCCGCAGGGTGGCCCTACCCGGATCTGCCTCGCCCAGGTAGGCGCCGATGACCGTCCGCGGCACCAGACTGATGCCCATGCCAGCGGCGACGCAGCCGAGAATGGCTTCGAAGGTGCCGAACTCGCTGCTGCGGGCAATTGGCACGCCATCCCGCCGCAGCCAGTCGAAAAGGCGTTGCCGGTAGCTGCAGCCCTCCCGGAAGGTAAAGAGCTCCACCGGCCCACGCCGGGCCAGGTCTGCCGCGTTTTCGATTGGTGCCCAGTCGGCGGCGCTGATCAGTGCCACTTCTTCCACCACCACTGGCCGGCTTTCCAGGTGCGGATGAACGATTGGTCCGGATACCAGGGCCGCATCCAGCTGATGCGTCAGTACGTCCTGAACCAGGCTGGCGGTGGGGGCGGTATGCAGGCGCAACTCCACCCGCGGGTGGGCCCGCCGGAAGGCCGCTATGACCCCGGGCAGGCGGGCCGCGGCAGTGGTTTCCATGGAGCCGAGGCGCAGCAGGCCCTCGGGCAGATCGGCCCGGCGCACGGCGTCGCGGGCTTCGTCGGCAAGGTTCAGCAGCCGCTCGGCGTAGCCCGCCAGCAGGTTGCCAGCGGGGGTGATTACCAGGCGCCGGTTGATCCGGTCGAACAGGGCCGTGCCCAGATCTTCCTCCAGCAGGCGCAGGCGGGTGGTGACATTTGACTGAACGGTGTGGAGACGTTCAGCGGCGCGGGTGACACTTCCTTCCTCGACGATGGTGCGGAACATGCGCAGGTCGGAGAGATTCATGGCCATCTCTTTTTGAGATTGAAGTTATTGCATTAAATCATTTTTCTTGCTGATCTGCTGTTGTTAGGCTGCCCCCATCGATCAACAGGGCTCTGCATCATGCGTCATCTCTCCCCATCATTCCCCCCTTTGCCGCGACTTTCGGGCCCGTTGGCGATCGCGCTGGCCGGCCTGCTGGCCCTCTTGCTGGCCATGGGGGTTGGCCGTTTCGCCTTTACGGCATTACTGCCCCAGATGCGGGATGAAGGGCTGCTGGACGTGGCCAGTGGCGGCTTGCTGGCGGCATCGAACTACCTGGGCTATCTGGCCGGGGCACTGTGGGCCGCCTTCAGCCGCCGGGTGGATGCGGCGCGCCGTTTGCTTGGCGGACTGCTGGTCAGCGTGGGGAGCACTCTGGCCATGGGGCTGGAACTGGGTTTCCCCCTGTGGTGCGGGGTGCGCTTCCTGTCGGGGGTGGCGAGCGCCGTGGTGTACGTGTACGCCACGGGCATTGTGCTGCGCAGCCTGGCGGCGTGCCAGGCCTCCGGATGGAGCGGGCTGCATTACATGGGCGTGGGTAGCGGTATCGTGGTGTCGGCCCTGCTTGCCCGATACATGACGGTGGCGGGGAGTGCCCTGGAGGGCTGGCGCTGGCTGGGTGTGGTGGCGGCTCTGGGTGCGATGGCCGTGATGGTCGTGCTGTTGCCCCTCGGTAGGTCGGCATCTCCGGCGGATGAGGGGACTGTGCAGGTCAGCAGTGGTGGGCCACCGATGGGCTGGCTGGCCGCAGCTTACGGATTGGCGGGCTTTGGTTACATCGTCAACGCCACTTTCCTGCCCTTGATGCTGCGCGGACAGGCCGGCACCGCCAGCGCTGCATTGGACGGCTGGCTTGTGGTGGGCCTGGCGGCCTTGCCGGCGACGCTGTTCTGGGTGCGCCTGTCGTTTCGCTGGGGTGTCTATCCGGCCCTGATCAGCGCGACCCTGATACAGGCGATGGGTGTAGCCCTGCCAGTACTGATGGACGGTGTGACTGCGGCGATGGCCGGAGCGGCTTTGCTGGGGGCGACTTTCATGGGCATTGCAGGCCTGTCTCAGTGGCTGGCCCGGGTGCCGGACCCGCAGGTGACCGCGCGCCGTATCGGCTTGATCACCGCTTGCTACGGTGTTGGCCAGGTGGCCGGCCCCTTGCTGGTGGCGTTGAGGGGCCCCAGCGGGGGCTTCGTGGTGCCGGTGCTGGCCGCTTCGGTGGCCCTGTTGTGCAGTGCAGTTCTGCTGGAGGTGTCCCGTCGTCGGGAACGCCTTGCCTGATCTTTCGTCGAGGAGATGAGTATGCCTTACCTGAATTTGTCCTACGCTGCATCCGAAGGGCTTGCGGTGGCCGAAATTGCGGCCACTCTGACCGGCCTGACCGTCGAATTGCTCGGCAAGAAGGAATCGCTCACCGTCGTCAGCATCAACCGGGTGCCCCTTGATCACTGGTTTGTGGGTGGCCAGGCGTCGGTGTCGGGGCAGTCCGGTGCGGTGCTGGAGATCCGGATCACCGAGGGGACCAACACCAAGGCGCAGAAGGCGGCCTTTATCCGCGCAGCCTTCGGGGCGCTGGCGGCACGGCTGGTGAATCTGCATCCGGCAAGCTACGTGGCCATCCACGAGCCGCCCGCCGATGCCTGGGGCTACTCGGGTGAGACCCAGGAGTATCGCTACATCCGCGGGCTGTCGCTGTAGGCGGCCGGGCAGGCGCTTACCTGCGAGTGCGGGAAATCTGCCGTGACAGGGCAATGAGGGGCAGCAGGCCGACGGCCACGATGGCCAGGGCGGCGGTGGAGGCCTCGGTGAGGCGCTCGTCGGAGGCCAGCACGTAGGCTTGGGTGGCCAGGGTGTCGAAGTTGAAGGGGCGCATCACCAGCGTGGCGGGGAGCTCCTTCATCACATCCACAAACACCAGCAGGCTGGCGGTGAACAGGCTCCCCCGCAGGATGGGGACATGTACGCGACGGAGGGTCTCTCCCTGCCCAAGGCCCATGCTGCGGGCAGCATCGTCCATGCTGGGGGTGATCTTGGAGAGGCTGGCTTCGACCGTCTGCAGGGCCACGGCGAGAAAGCGCACGAGGTAGGCATAGATCAGTGCCGCGATGCCGCCGGTGAGGAGCAGCCCCGGGTTGCTGCCGAACCAGGCCTGCCACTGGCCGGACAGCCAATTGTCGAGCCGGGTGACGGGTATCAGCACGCCCACGGCGATCACTGTGCCAGGCACCGCATAGCCAAGGCCGACCAGGCGATTGAGGCCCTTGCTCAGAAGGGTTTTGGACAGGCGGGCGCTGTAGGCCAGCAGTACCGCCAGGGCCACGGCGATGAGGGCGGTCAGGCCAGCTAGGGTGAAGCTGTTGCGGGCCAGCACCAGGAAGCGTTCGCCGAATTGAGCGTCACCCTCACCGAGGGCCATGCGCAGGAGCAGGGCCGCGGGCAGCAGGAAGCCGAGGCACAGGGGCAACAGGCAGGTGAGCATGGCGAGCAGGCCAGCGCCGCCCTTCAGGCGCCC
>NZ_JAQVCN010000104.1 GCF_028689785.1 Zoogloea sp.
GCCGCGCGACAGGCATGTAAGGAATGACAATGCAGCGGCTGTTCGGCTCGAAATGCAGCGCAATACTGCGGGCGGCAAGGTAATGAAGCGGCGTCGCGACAAAAAATATGGCGACGGTACTCTTTGAGTCAGGTTTCATGTCGCTGCTGAGTGATGCTGGTGCAAGACGACGCATCCAACTCGATGATGTCGAAGCCTTTGCGCGCCATGGCGTCATAGACGTCGTCGTAAACTGATCTCGCCGTTTCATGGATGGCAGATGCAGGGATGCGGAAGACGGTAATGGGTGATTTGGCCAGAATATCGATGGTGTCGAGGGCGCTGCTGGTGAAAGAGGCGAATGCCTGGGGTAATGCGTCAGCGTGAATCAACTCCAGTTCAAGGATGTTGTCGAGTCGACGGACTTCCATGTCAAAGCGCTTGGATATTTTGGCAAGGTAGTGATCCGGCTCTTTGCGATGGGGGATGTACACCACCTTTGACAGGTTGATTTTGCGATGTACTTGGGCGAGGAAGTCGCAGTAGTCGTCCCGGTTCTCCAAAACAACTTGCCGGATGTCGCTGCCGATGAACCACACCTCTTGGGAGCGGGGCTTTTCTCGGATGTGTGATTTAGAAAAATTCAGATCATTTTTGACAATTTTATCTGCTAGTTCTGGATGCTGAATCTCGTAGTAGGTGAAGAACTGGGCTTGGTACGCAAACATCGGGCTCAGGCCCAGCGCATCTTGCATGAGTGAGCTCAACGCGCTGCGGGGCGAGCCATTTTTCCGTAAGAGGTGAAGGCTGCGGTTGGCAATCAATGCGGACCGCCGTATCGTGGATGCGCCATCGTCTATCAGATAGATGGACTCAAAGTGCCAGAGCTTATTCAAGAAAATGTTAATAAGATGGGTCGTGTCGCCCACAAAAATTTTGGAAAAGTGACGATGCCTCCGAAGAATTCGGAGCATGGGTTGAATTTGATTTTTTGTCGGGTAAAGCGAGAAAAAATACACTTCAGACCAGCGGGGGTACAGGTCAAGCAGTCGCTGCATGAGCTGCCTGTCGAGTTCGGCTCGCCATGCACAGAGGAGGATGTTGTCTCCGCCCGTCTGCCCGAGTTTTTCACAAGCCTCGATGCAGTTGAGGAGTTGCAAGGGGCTTCGGCAGATGTAGAGGTTGGGATGGCTGGGTGACATGTGTCTCTCTGGAAGGCTTATTTTTCTATGAGCTTTTGAACCGTTACAAAATCGTCTTCAATGTCAATGTCAATGGACCTGGATCGGGGCATCACGTAAGCGACGCTATCTTCTCCGATGAAGCTGCGGTGCTGGAGGAGCCAGTCAGTGCGTGCAATGTAAAGGGCGCCATTTAGGGAGTAGGCGGTGGGTAGCTCCTGGCGACGAGTGGCATCAACCTCAGGTTTGATCAAGCGATGCATTTGTTGCTGCGCACTCAAGCTGTACATCCAAAACGGTGACTCCGACGCGGGGCAGACCGATACACAAGATGGTGCACCGCTGCGCATCATCAGTTCGAAGGCGGAGTCGATGTCGGCGGACGTGCGAAGCGGAGAGGTGGGTTGCAGCAGGACGACGACATCGTGATCTGGCAGCTGCGAAAGTGCATGCAACACCACGTCCATGGACGAGGCTTCGTCTGTGGCCAGTGTGTCGGGCCGCTTGAAGGGAGCTTCGCAACCGTGTGCCTTAGCCACTTCGATGATTTCGTCGTCATCTGATGACAGGACGACGCGATGGATGCAGCTCGCCCCAAGCGCAGCTTCAATGGACCAGGCGATGAGCGGGCGTCCACCCAAGGGCAGGATGTTTTTACGCGGTAGGCCTTTGGAGCCTCCGCGGGCGGGAATGATGGCCAGTACCTTCATATCAGAAACTGATCGATTTCAGTTTGTGCACGTTTGAAGTCCTCCATGCGCCCGATATCCAACCAATACTCGTGCACGGGGAACATGGTGACGTCCTCGCCCTTGGCAATGGCTTCTTCCAGCAAGGTGGGCATGTCCAGACGTGTGTTGGGTTTGACGCGCTTGACCAAGTCTGGAGACAGCACGTAGACCCCAGCGTTGACGAAGAACTTCTGCACAGGCTTTTCCACCATGGAGCGGATCAAGTGGCCTTCGCTTTGAATCACGCCATAGGGCACCTGGTGTTCGTATTCACGCACGCACATGGTGGCGACACCGTTGTGTGAGTTGTGGAAGTCCAGCAGGTCTTGATGGTTGAGGGTGGTCAGCAAATCCCCGTTCATCACGAAGATGGGTTCATTGATTTCCTCTTGAGGCAAAAGTCCGAGCGCACCACCCGTGCCCAGAGGAGTTTCCTCGTGGGTGTAGCGGATGCTCACGCCCCAGCGTTCGCCGTCACCAAAATGGTCTCGCACCATTTCAGGTAGGTAGTGCGTGGAGATGAAGAACCTGTGAAAGCCTGCCTTGATGAAGCTTTCGAGGATCAACTCCAAAATGGGTTTGTCTCCCACCTTGAGCAATGGCTTGGGGCAGTCATTCGTCAGCGGATGAAGCCGTGTACCGAACCCCCCTGCCATCAGAAATACTGGATTGCTGATGAGGCGCTTGTCCAGCAGACCGTGAAGGGTTTCAAGGCCAATGACTTGGCCCTGCTCGTTCACCACAGGAAGTTGGAGCAGTTGCATGCGCTCCATCACCGCCAGAATCCGCTCGCGAGTCCAGTCCTTTTGGGCAACCTGTGGCGTTTTGCACATGACTTGATCAACCGGAATGCTCAGCGGCATGTGCTTGAGCAAAGCGCGGCGGACATCGCCATCAGTGAGCGTGCCCAGCAGGTGTCGCGCTTCATCGACGATGAGCGCAATGCGCAATGCACTGCGATCCATCGTGGCAATGGCCTCTTCAAGGGTGGCTTGTGGGCCTGTGAGGGATGAGTCCCAATTTTTCATTTTTAGAGCTCGTGGATCACGAAGTAAAACTGAGGTCATAAAAGGACTTTTTCAGCAGTCCACTCAGTGGGAAGTGCTTCAGTACATCCACTATTTTTTGGCTCGCCCCGCCGTTGCCATAGGGGTTGACCGTAGTAAGTAATGCCTCGCGAAATGCTGGCTCGTATAGCTGTTGGACTGCTCTGAGGATCGAATTCTTTTCGGGCTGACAGTGGATCACACTAGCTGCCGCCAGACGACCCTTCTGCCGATCACCGATATCCACAGTGCCAACGCCCATGCTTGGCGCTTCTGCCAAGCCGCTCGATGAATTGCCGATGACGCCATCGACTAGTTTCATGCAAGATAGATAGCGCAACTGGCCGAGGGAAGAGTAAACACGGGCGTTCGGATGTGTGGCCACAAAGGCATTCACCATACTGGCCAGTTCCCGCCCTCCTGTGTCGGCGTTGGGCATCGTGAATATGAGATGCGTGTCTTTCAGCTCACCCAATGCATCAAGCAGCTCGGCCATTTGTCGCCCAGAACTCTGACCCTCCAGAGTGACTGGGTGGAAAGTGATCAACAGGTTCCGTGAGCCCAGCTTGAAGTCGAGGGAGGCTTCCAGCGCCTCCCGGTCGAGCAGGGTGACTCGTTTGATGGCATCGATACCCAATCCACCCACCAGAAACACTCGTTCGGGCTGCTCACCGAGTTGAATGACCCGCTTGCGGTAGTCCTCGGCTGCCACGAAGTGCAGGTGGGACATTTTGGTGATCGAATGACGAATGGCCTCGTCGAAGGCGCCTTCGGTTGTCTCACCCCCATGGAGGTGAGCGACTGGGATTCCAGCGATCAGAGCGGCCGCGGCCGCGGCAAAAATTTCGAAGCGGTCGCCGAGGACGACAATCAAGTCTGGTGCAAGTCTGGCAAACGCATCGGCGTATCCGATCATGCCAAGGCCCATCGATTTGGTGACGGCAGTAGAGGTGTCGGAGCTCAGGAGCATCTCGACGCGAGCATCAATGGCGAAACCGGCCTGCTCTATCTCCTGGTAGGTCAGGCCAAATTCGGGCGACAGGTGCATGCCCGTGGCCAGGACCTGCAGTTCAAGACCTGGGGTGGTTTGCACCTCCTGCATGAGCCACCGCATCAGGCCAAATTCGGCCCGGGTTCCGGTAACAACACAGATCTTGCGGCTCATAGCTCGATCAACTCGTCGGTAACGAAATCTCGACGGGCCGGTCGGCCGATCACCTCGTCCCAACGCATGGGCGAGATGCCCGTGCCGGGACGCTTGGCGCTGAGGTTATCGGCGCTGAAGGCTTCTCCCGCCCGAATGGTACGTGTGGCCACGAGGGATTTCCGCGCGATGGGCTGGTTTTTCAACTCACTTTTACTTGGGCGCTTGATACCGTCTCCGAGTGCGCGCTCGATGTTGCGGATGGCACCGACCATCGCCTTTAGTTCGTGGGGCTCCAGACTGGCCTGATGGTCCGGGCCGGGAAGTTGACGGTCGAGGGTAAAGTGCTTCTCGATCACAGTGGCACCAAGGGCAACTGCTGCGATAGGAATCTCGATACCTGGGGTGTGATCGGAATAACCAACGTCGACGCCAAAGGCTGTCTTCAGGCTCACCATCGCCCGAAGGTTGACGTCCTCCATCGGAGTTGGGTATTCAGTCGTACAGTGAAGGGCTGTGATGAGGCTGCGTGGCGTGCCGGCCTGTTCGATGACATTCAGTGCGGCTTCGATATCACCCAGACCAGCCATGCCTGTGGACAAGATCACTGGCAAACCATGGCGCGTCATGTAGCGCAGCAGAGGCAGGTTGGTTAACTCGCCCGAAGGAATCTTGACCTGATTGAGGCCCAATTCGAGCAGCATGTCGAAACTGTCGGTATCGAAGGCGGTCGAGAAGAACCCGATGCCATGACGCCGGCATTCTTCGATCAGCTCCTCATGGTCAGCTCGCGACAGTTCGAGCTTACGCACCATCTCATACTGACTTTCGCCGGCGTCGGTAGTGCCCTTCTGGTACTCGGCCTTCGGTGCGTCCAGAGCAATACTCTTACCGGTGATGAAACTCTGGAATTTCACCAAATCGGCACCCGCTGCGGCGGCACTGGCCACTAACTTCTTGGCCAATTCGAGGCTACCGTTGTGATTGACGCCGGCTTCGGCAATGATAAGCGTTTTCATTTGATCCTCTTGGCGGGAATGCCGACATAAACCGAGTTCGGTTCACAAGCCTTGACGACCACGGACCCGGAGCCGATGACCGTGTCTTCACCAATGTGTAGCTTGGTGTTCCCATTACCCTGGTTGATCGCCGCTCCGGTACCGATCCAGCATCGAGCACCAATGTGTACGTTGCCAGAGATGTGAGCGCCAGGGGCTAGGTTGACAAAATCGGACACGATGACGTCGTGGCCGATGGTGGCATTCAGATTGAATACTCCGAAGTCGCCTACTTGTATATTGTTGGTGAAGCGCACACCCGCGCAGACGATGATGCCCTGCTTGGCCTCGATGGAGCGACGCTGGTTTTGCCCAAAGGTCGCGCTGGGGTGGAGCAGGTTGATGAAACTCAATTGACCGGCAAAGCGCTTGGCGATTTTCTGGCGAATAACGTTTTCGCCAATGCCGATGGTGAAGCCTATATCCCGGTAGTCATTCACCTGGCTTTCCAGGATTACTTCACCAGGAAAAGGCCATGCGTCTTGCTCAGATTGGTCGCGCGCAATGTAGATCGGCTGGTAACCGAGCTCGACGGCAATGTCACCTACTTCACGTGCGAAGCCCGAAGTCCCGAAGATGCCCAGACGTTTCATTGGTTGAGTTCCTTGGGTAGTACGCTGCTAGGCAGGTTGACAACCCGGGCCTCCAACCACTCGGCGTTGCTCAGTTCACCCTTGCGGCAGTGTGCGTAGATGGGCAGGTGGTTCATCAGCGCCCAGATTGGGCGGCTCATCACCCCGCGGTCGTTCGTGGCCTTGAGGAGGGCGTCGCGTTGCTCATGCCCTTCGCAGATGACCGCATTGAGCCAGTAGTTGGAGCGGCAGTCTGCGGGTTCGGTGAAGAATTTCAGATCACTGCCTTGAAAGTACTCAGCGTAGCGGGCGGCCAACTCCCGCTTGTTGGCGATGAAGGCCTCAAGTTGCTCCAATTGCGCGCAGCCGAGGGCGGCATTGAGGTTGGGTAGGCGGTAGTTGTAGCCCACCTCGTCATGCACGTATTCGTAGGGGTGTGGCTTCTTGGCCGTGGTGGTGAGGTGCTTGGCATGGGTGCCCAGTGCCTCATTAGCGAGGATCATGCCGCCGCCGCCGGTGGTGATGATTTTGTTGCCGTTGAAGCTGAGCGTGCCCAAGGCACCGAAGGTCCCGGTGTGGCGGCCCTTGTAGAAGCTGCCAAGTGACTCGGCGGCGTCTTCGACCAGGACGATCTGCCAGCGGGCACACACGCTGACCAAACCATCCAGGTCAGCCGGGTGGCCAAAGGTGTGCATCGGCACGCAGGCGCGGATCACTTTGCCGTCGCCTCGGGTGCGACACAGTCCGTCATCGCCGACTTCTGCGTGCTCGGTCAGCCATGCGTCCAGCGCCGTGGGAGACAGGCCAAGTGTGTGCCGGTCCACGTCGATGAACAGGGGCTCGGCACTGCAATAGGCAATGGCGTTGCAGGTGGCGACAAAGGTGAGGGGCTGAGTGACGACCAACTCGCCCGGCAGAACGCCTGCCAGCTTCAGGGCAATGTGCAGCGCCGCTGTGCCATTCACGGTGGCGACCGCCCTGGGACTGCCGGTGTAGGCGGCCATGTCACGCTCAAACCGGTCCACAAAGGCTCCGACGCTGGACACGAAGGTGGATTCGATGGTGTCCGCCACATAGTCGCGCTCGTGCCCAGCAAAGACCGGGGCATGGAGTGGGATGAAGTCATCGCTGCGATATTGCTCGCGGATGAACTGGACCAGTGCGTTGAACATGAGCAGGTCAGACGTTGTAGATATCGGCTTTGTACTTGGCCAGGTTCTCAGGGCGTGTGAACCAGTCCACGGTCGCCTTCAGACCATCCCTGATGCTGAATTCTGGCTTGAATCCGGTCAGGTTGTGGATCTTGGTGTTGTCGCACCACAGGCGAAAAACCTCTGACTTGCCGGGGCGCAGGCGCTGCTCGTCTGTGAGGAACTCGACATCGCTGTTCATCAACTCGCGGATGAGATTGAGGGTGTCACCCACTGAGATCTCGAAGTTGGAGCCGATGTTCACCGTCTCGCCGATAGCTTTGTCGCAACGGGCCAGTTCGAGGAAGCCGCGACAGGTGTCAGCAACGTAGTTGAAATCGCGTGTTGGCGAGACGTCGCCGAGCTGGATTTGCTTCTTGCCGTTGGCGATCTGACTGATGATGGTCGGGATAACCGCCCGCGCCGACTGACGTGGACCATAGGTGTTGAACGGGCGCGCAATGGTGAGCGGCAGATCAAAGGCGTTGTAGAAGCTCAGGGCCATCGCGTCGGCCCCGATTTTGGACGCGCTGTAAGGCGATTGAGCCTGCAGCGGGTGCTTCTCGTCGATGGGTACGTACTGAGCGGTACCGTACACCTCGCTGGTGGAGGTGTGGATGACGCGTTTGACGCCGTTTTCCAGCGCGGCTTGGCAGATGTTCAGCGTGCCCTTGACGTTGGTGTCCACATAGCTGTCTGGGGCCACATAGGAGTAAGGGATGGCGATCAGGGCAGCCAGGTGGAAGACGATGTCCACATCTTTGGTGATGTGTTTGCAGTAATGTGGGTCCCGTACGTCGCCGTTGAGGACTTCGATGTCGTTGCGGCAATCGACATCCTCCAACCACCCCCAGTAGTTGAAGGAGTTGTACTGGGACAAGGCCTTGACCTGGTAGCCCTCCTTGACGAGGAGTTCGGTGAGGTGCGAGCCGATAAAACCGTCGGCGCCGGTGACAAGAACGTACTTCATTTTGGGGCGCCGGAAAGGCTTTTGCTGCATGGGAAGTCCGCTACTTTAGCAACTCCTAGTCAGGACTGGAGGCGCGCTATCATCCGCCCAAAGATTCAACATCGCCGCACGGGCTTACGCAGCACACTTCGAGCCCGAATTGGGCTGTCACCAAACATGGTGTCAGCTTGAGGCAACCTTCCTGAGATCAGCCTGTCCATGCTTCAAAACAAATCAATCCTCATCACCGGCGGTACTGGCTCTTTCGGTAACGCCTTCGTGCCGATGACGCTGGCGAAGTACAACCCCAAGCGGGTCATCATCTACTCGCGTGACGAGATGAAGCAGTGGGACATGGCCAAGAAGTTCCAGGGTGATCCTCGGGTGCGCTTTTTCATTGGCGACGTCCGCGACCGTGAGCGCTTGTATCGTGCGCTGGACGGCGTCGATTACGTGGTTCACGCGGCGGCGACCAAGATTGTGCCGACTGCCGAGTACAACCCCTTCGAGTGCGTCAAGACCAACATCAATGGTGCGATGAACTTGATCGATGCCTGTATCGACAAGGGCGTCAAGCGCGTGGTGGCGCTGTCCACCGACAAGGCCAGCAGCCCGGTCAACCTGTATGGTGCGACCAAGCTGGCATCCGACAAGCTCTTCGTTGCCGGCAACTCAT
>NZ_JAQVCN010000047.1 GCF_028689785.1 Zoogloea sp.
GGGATGGGCTGGGTGAACCACTTCTTGTAGATGGCCTCGGCTTCGCCGGAGGTCATGGTTTTGGCGATGGCGGCATCGACGAGCTTTTTGAAACCCGGGTCGTCCTTTCTCATCATGCAGCCGTAGGCCTCGAAGCTCTGAGGCGTGCCGGTGACGGTCCAGTCGGCGGGTTTCTTGGCCTTGGCGAGCTCACCGTAGAGAAGGGCGTCATCCATCATGAAGGCGACGGCGCGGCCGGTTTCCAGGGTGAGGAAGGACTCGCCGTGGTCCTTGGCGGAGATGATGCGCATGCCCAGGCTCTTCTCCTCGTTCATCTTGCGGATGAGGCGCTCGGAGGTGGTGCCGGCGGTGGTGACCACATTCTTGCCGGCCAGGTCGGCGAAGTCCTTCACGCCGGAGTCCTTCCTGGTCATCAGACGGGTGCCGATGATGAAGAGGGTGTTGGAGAAGGCGACCTGGCGGGCGCGTTCGGCGTTATGGGTGGTGGAGCCGCACTCGATGTCGACGGTGCCGTTCTGGATGAGGGGGATGCGGTTCTGGGAGGTAACGGGGGTGAGCTTGACGGCGAGGGCGGGGAGCTTGAGCTCGGCCTTGACGGCATCGACCACCTTGAGCATGAACTCCTGGGAGTAACCGACGACCTGCTGCTTGTCATCGTAGTACGAGAATGGGATGGACGATTCCCGATGCCCCAGGGAAATGGTGCCGCTGCTCTTGATCTTGGCCAGGGTGGCAGACTCCTGGGCGATGGCCGGCTGGACGAGGCTGGCGCACAGGGCCAGGGCGGTGAAGGCGGGGATGCGGATACAGGACATGGGCAATTCCTCCGGATAAGGTCGAATGGCCACGCATGCGGGCGGGGCCGTCCGGGACAGGGCTTTGAATGCAAGCAGGGCCATTGTAGCCCCAGCTTGCGTGCGCTGCGTCTGACCTCAGCGCAGCTGTTCCGCTTCGAAGCGGGCCACGGGCAGGCCGTTGGCCAGGAGTTCGAGGCTGGTGCCGGCCTGGATGCGGTGGGTGGCGCGGGACAGGGCGTCGAGGAAGCGCGTCTCCTGCTCGGCCTGTGTGCCGGGGCAGGCCATCCGGGTGGTGGCCAGGGGCAGTACGGTGAAGCCGCTCGGCCCCCAGCCACGATATTCTCCGTTGAGGCGGTTGCAGCCGGTCGATCCGGTCAGGCGTCCCTGCTCAGGGCTGAACTGCAGGAAGGGCGGTGTTCCTGCTGCGCTTACCGGCTGGCCTTCCAGACGTACCAGCCTCCAGCGGGCGCTGCTGAGCTCGGCGTGACGAGCACAGCCCCGGCCCTGCTCGACCCGGGCAAAGCGATCTACGACCAGAACCTCTTCGCGGCCGCTGCCTTCCTGGCGGGGGCGATTTTCTATGTGCCCGAGCAGGCTGACCCACAGGGGGGCGCCGGGCTGGGCCGTGCCCGCCAGGTAGGCCCGTTCAAGCGCGGTGTTGTCGGCTTCCATGGCCACGGTCACGCGCTTGCCGGTGCGGCAGTCGGTCAGCACTCCGGTGTCGGCCAGGTGGATGTAGATCCCGTCGATGGGGCCGGACGGATTGGGGCCGGCTCCCAGGGTGGGATGGGCGGCGAGAATGAGGCTCAGGGCAAGGAAAAAGCGCACGACGGGCTCCGCTTGGGTAAGCCCGGATTATGCCTCTGTCACCCGCTCGTGGATTGCCTTCAGGTCGCTTTCGTCGAGGGTTTCCCGAAGCAGCAGATCTCGGGCGGTTTCTTCCAGCACGTCGCGGCGCTGGGTCAGGATGCTGCTGCTGCGCTCAAAGGCCTGGGCAACGATGGTGCGCACGGCGCAGTCGATCTCCCGGGCCGTCTCCTCGGAATAGTTGCGCTCCTGCGGTGGGGCGGCCTGGCCGAGAAAGTTGCCGCGATCGCTCTCGTAGGCCACGTTGCCCAGTTGGACGTCCATGCCAAAGCGCATCACGATGGAGCGGGCGATGGAGGTGACCTTCTGGAGGTCGTCGGCGGCGCCGGTGGAAACCTCGCCGAAGATCAACTGTTCGGCGGCCCGGCCGCCCAGCAGCACGGCCATTTTGTTCTCCAGTTCGGCGCGGGTCATCAGAAAGCGGTCTTCGGTGGGGCGCTGGATGGTGTAGCCCAGGGCACCAACGCCCCGCGGGATGATGCTGATCTTGTGCACCGGATCGGTGCCCGGCAGGCCCATGGCCACCAGGGCGTGGCCCATCTCGTGGTAGGCGACGACGGTGCGCTCGTGCTCGTTGAGCACCCGGTTCTTTTTCTCCAGGCCGGCAACGATGCGCTCCACCGCGACGGTGAAGTCTTCCACTGTGACCGATTCGCCGTTGCGGCGGGTGGCTACCAGCGCGGCTTCATTCACCAGGTTGGCCAGTTCGGCGCCGCTGAAGCCCGGAGTCAGGGCAGCGACCTTTTCGGCGTCCGTGTTGGCGGCGAGGGTGATCTTCTTCATGTGCACATCCAGTATGGCGATGCGGCCCTTCTTGTCGGGGCGGTCCACCAGCACCTGGCGGTCGAAGCGCCCGGCACGCAGCAGGGCTGGGTCGAGGACTTCCGGCCGGTTGGTGGCGGCGAGCAGCACCAGGCCTGAAGACGAGTCGAAGCCGTCCAGCTCGACCAGCAACTGGTTGAGCGTCTGCTCCTTTTCGTCGTGGCCGCCGCCCATGCCACCGAAGGCGCCGCGGGCACGGCCCATGGCGTCCAGCTCGTCGATGAAAATGATCGCCGGCGCCTTGGCCCGGGCCTGTTCGAACAGGTCGCGCACCCGCGCTGCACCAACGCCGACAAACATCTCGACAAACTCGGAGCCCGAGATCGAGAAGAAGGGCACGCCGGCCTCACCGGCCACCGCTTTGGCCAGCAGGGTCTTGCCGGTGCCCGGGGGGCCGACCAGCAGCACACCCTTGGGAACACGCCCGCCCAGGCGTCCGGAAGCCTTTGGGTCCTTCAGAAAGCCGACCACCTCCTTGAGCTCGTCCTTGGCTTCGTCCACGCCGGCCACGTCCTCGAAGCTCACCCCCGTATTGGCCTCCACGTAGACCTTGGCTTTGCTCTTGCCGAGGTTCATGAAGCCGCCGCCCAGCCCCTGTTTGCCGGCGAACTTCTTCATCGCGAAGATCCAGATGCCGACGAAGATCACCGCCGGGAGCACCCAGCCGAGCAGATCCTTGAGGAAGGTGTTTTCCACCACCCCGGTGAACTTCACGTCGTACTGGGCCAGGTCCTTGGCCAGGGAGGCGTCTACCCGGGTGGTGACGAACTTCTGCCGGCCATCCTGCAGGGGTTGCTTAAGGCTGCCCTGGATGGTGTTGTCGGCGATGGAAATCTCGGCCACCTCGCCGGCCTTCAGCAGGCGCTGGAATTCGCTGTAGGGCAAGGGCTCGACGGTGCGGACCTGCACCCACAGGTCGTGGAGGGTGAAGATCGCAAACAGGGCGAAGACGAAGTACCAAAGGCTGAATTGCGTTTTCTTTTCCATGATCCAGGGTCGAGGGCGGGAGCTTCCCCGCTATGTGGGGGCAGATCGCCGGGCTTCAAGAATCGGGGCGAAAATCGGTGCCTTGTGGCGGAGTGTTAAATTGTTACGGCGCGGGCGGCGCAGGATGTGGCCTTTGTCACAGGGGGGGGCAAGGCGGAGGCTCTATAACCCAAGTCATATCATCTCCCGCCTCTGTGCCCCATGCCCGCTTCCGGCCGCACCTCCTCCTTCCGGTTTTCCCGCCAGATCCTTGCCGGCCTTGTGCTGGGGGCTGCCCTCACTGCTGGCGGGGCTCATGCTGCCCGTAGCGACAGTACCCAGGCCGCCCGCTACCACGAGGACGCAGTGGCCCGTCTGGCCCGCAACGATGTCGCCGGCGCCATCATCCAGGCCCGCAACGCGGTGCAAAAGGACAGCGGCCTGCTGGCGGCCCACCTGCTGCTGGGCAAGGCCTTGCTGCGCGACGGCCAGGCCGCCGCCGCCGAAGCCGAGTTCGAGATCGCCCTGCGCCTCGGGGCCAGCATGGCCGAGGTGGCGCAGCCCTATGGCACGGCGCTGATGATGTTTGGCAACAGCGAGAAGATTCTGGCCCGCATCAAGCCAGACGGTCTGGCCCCGGCGGCCCGGGCCGAAGTGCTGGCCATGCGCGCCACCGCCTACGCCGACCAGGGCGACACAAAGGCCGCCTGGCGCACGGTGGACGAGGCGAAGGCCGCCGACCCCCGTTCCTTGGCCCCCCTGCGCGCCGAGATCGACCTTGCCTTGCGCACCCGCGATACTCCCCGTGCGCGCAAGGCCCTGGATGCCGCCGCCGCCATGGCGCCCCGCGATGCCCAGCTTTTGCACCTGCAGGGCGTGCTGCAGCAGAGCGCGGGCAATGTCAGCGCCGCGCTCGACTACTTCGCCCAGGCCTTGAAGGCAGACCCCCGCCTGCTCGACAGCATGGTGGCCCGCGCCTCCTTGCTGATCGACCTGCAGCGCCCCGACGAGGCCATGCCCGACCTGGATCGGGCCGCCGCCCTCAGCCAACGCGAGCCCCGCGTGGCCTACTTGAAGAGCCTGATCTTCGCTGCCCGCGGCGACACCGGGGCGTCCCGGGCCCAGCTTGAAGAGGTGACTCGCCTGGTGGACGCCTTGCCCGAAACCTTCCTCGCCAGCCAGCCTCCGCTGCTGATGCTCGGCGGGCTGGCCAGCCAAGCCACCGGGCGCCTCGAACGGGCTAGAGCCCTGCTTGAACTTTACCTGCTGCGCCTGCCCGACGACCCTGCCGGTCGCAAGCTGCTCGCAGGCATCTACCTGTCCAGTGGAGACACCGCTCGGGTGGGTGACCTGTTGGAGCCCATGCTGCGCTCCGGCGACGCCGACCCGCAGGTGCTTACTACCCTCGCTGCCCTGCGTATGCAGCAACGCCGTTACCGGGACGCCGCCGAGGCCTTGGAGCGTGCTGCCCGCCTGACTGGTGGTGATCCGGGCATCACCGCCCAGATGGGCTTTGCCCGGCTCGCCGGTCAGCAGGCCGACCTGGGGCTGGCGGCCCTGCGCAGCGCTTTTGACAAGGAGCCGGCCCAGCTCAAGGTGGCCGCCGCCCTGGTAACCCTCTATCTGCGCCGGGATGACCTGCGCAACGCCACCGCCGTGGCAGACACTCTGCTGCGACGCCTCCCCGCCGACGCCGCCGCCCACAACATCTCCGGTGCCGTGAAGGCCGCCGCCCATCGTCGCGCCGACGCGCGCAGCGCCTATCTCAAGGCGCTGGCGCTGCAGCCTGGGCTGGTGCCGGCACGCCTCAACCTGGCACGCCTGGATGTCGCGGAAGGGCGTCTTGACGAGGCCCGCCAGCGTCTCGCCACGCTGCTTCGGGAGGCGCCCGGCAACGTGCAGGCGCTCACCGAGATGGCGCGCCTCGAGAGCCATGCCGGCAGGCCGGCCGTGGCGCTGCCGCTGCTGGAAAAGGCCCAGGCCCTGATGCCGGGTGACACTGCGTCGGGGCTGGAGCTGCTGGCGGTCCATCAGCGCCTCGGCCAGCCGGGGGCGGCTCTTGGTCTGGCACAGAAGCTAGTGCGGGTGCGGCCCGATGATCCGACCGTGCTTGAGGCCCTTGGGCGTGCCCACCGGGCGGTGGGCGAGGGTACCCAAGCCCGGGCTGCCTTTGCCAGCCTGGCCCGGATGGTTGGGCCCGAGCCCCGCCAGCTGGTCGCGGTCGGGCAGCTCCAGCTGTCGGCTGGGGCGGCCAACGATGCCGGCGCGAGCGCCGAGAAGGCCTTGGCGGCCAAGCCCGGCTTCCCACCTGCGCTGACCCTGCAGGTAGAGGCGGAGATACTCGCCGGCAATCTGTCCCGTGCCGAAGCCCTGCAGCGTCAGCTGACAGCACGAGGGGGCAGCGAGGTTGATGCCTTGCGCCTGGCCGGTGACCTCGCCCTGGCCCGACAGCGCGCGGCCGAGGCGGTGCGCTTTTACCAGGCGGCCTTCGACAAGGCGCCCTCCACGGCCCTGGCCCTGCGCAGCTTCAATGCGGCCTTCCTGGCCGGCGAGGGCGCGCGTGGTGTGGCCGTGCTGGAAAGCTGGCTGCGTCGGCAGCCTGAGGCGCTGCAGGCCCGGGCGGCGCTGGCGGAGGGCTATTTGCGCCTGGGCCAGTTGGCTCAGGCCCGGGCTGCCTACGAAGCCTTGCTGGTCCGTGACCCGCAGAACGCGGCGGCCGCCAATAACCTGGCCCAGGTGTTGATGCGGCTTAACGACGCGGGCGCCCTGCCCATGGCCGAACGGGCCGCCCGGCTCGCCCCGGCGGATGCCAATGCCCTGGATACCCTGGGCTGGCTGCAGGCACGCAGCGGTGCCCTGGACGTCAGTCTCAAGACCCTGCGCGAGGCACGTCTGCGTGCCCCGGAATCCCGCGATGTGCGCTACCACCTGGCCTGGGTGCTGCATCGCACCGGCCGGCGTGACGAGGCCCGTAATGAGCTGCTCGCAGCCCTCAGTGCCCGGGGTGTGTTCGAAAGCCAAGCCGAAGCCGAGGTGTTGCGCCGCGAGCTGGGGGTGTGAGGAAACGTGTGTCGGGCAGCTTTACACCCCCGCCGGAAAAGGGGTGTCCTGAATAAAAAATCTGTTAATTAACAGAAATTTGTAAGAATGGTTTGAATCTTGCGTTCAATTCTTATCAAAAGCTTAAAAACGGCAATTTCATCAAGGAAAAACATGACCACTCGATTTTCTCATTCCCTGGTGGCGACCTTCCTTGCCCTGATCGGGATCACCGGCGCTCACGCCGCGACCAGCTGGAGTTTCACAGACGGTGGAAACCAGTCCGGATCGGGCGCCTTCGGAAATACGCGCACCTACACCGGCGACCTGGGCGGCAGCGTTACCCTTTCGGCCTGGTCGAACACCAAGAACAGTGCCACCGGCACCCAGAACGCCTACATCGAAAGTGCCTACCTGGGGGCTTACAGCGGCGGTCTCGGGGTGACCAACCGGGATGCAGGTACGGCCGGTGACACCAACGAGGGCACCATCCAGAACTCCACCTCCCCCGGGCATACGATGGACAACGATCAGCGCTTCGACTCGATGTTGTTCGACTTCGGGGCTGGTGCGTCGGTCACCCTTAAGACCGTAACGGTGGGGTGGTGGAAGACCGACGCTGACATGACGGTGCTGGCCTATACCGGCACCGGCAAGCCGACCTTCCTGTCAGCCAACGTCGGCTATTCAACCCTGCTGTCTAACGGCTGGAGCGTGGTGAAGGCATCGAATTCTGCGCATTACACCAACGCAGCCAATGGTGGTGTGTCCCAGTCCACCAATGCCTTGGGTTACAAGCCCCTGGCCGTGAATGACCTGAACATCAGCTCCCGCTACTGGCTGGTGGGTGCCTTGAACACCCTGGTGCAGTCCCTGCCCAGTGCAGATACGAGCAAGGATTTCATCAAGATCGCCGGTGTGACCGGTGAATTTGGGCGGGTGCCCGAGCCGACCAGCGCCGTGCTGGCTGGTGGCGGCCTGCTTGGCTTGCTGGCCCTGCGCCGGCGCAGGAGCTGACCGGCAGGTCAGCCTGTGCCTCGCGAGAGCACGGCAGCTTTGTACGGCACCTTCGGGTGCCGTTTTCTTTGGGTGGCCTGTCATGAGGACCCTCCCGCCGCGGTTGATGTATCCGGAGGGCGCTGTTTGCTTCGTTCGTCGGATGGCACCGGGCCGGGGAGAGAGGCGGGGCGGATGAAATGAAAAACGCCCCGGGTGGGGCGTCTTCGTGGGGGCTGTGTTGTGCTCAGCCGCGATTACCGTTGCCGTTACCCCGCGGGGTGAACAGGGCTGCCGGCTTCACGTCCCCCGCCTTGCGGCCGGTAAGGGTGACGACCGGACGTGTCGCCTCGTCCAGCGCGGCAGGGGTGCCGCGGTTGGGGTTGCCGCCTTTGAAACCCTGGCCCTGGTTGCCGCCCCGCGAGCCCTGGCCAGTGGGTTTCCCGCCACCGAAGCCCCGGTTGGGCTTGTCGAAACCGCCGCCGTTGCCATGGCGGTGGCCGCCGCCGGCTTCCGGATCCCGATAGTTGGAGCGGGCCCGGGGCTGGTAGTCCACCCGGTTGCCGAAATCGTCATCCAGCGGCTGACCGTCGGACTGGCGGGCCGGGCGCTGGGGTTTGGGGCCCTGGCTGGGGCGCTGCAACTTGGCCGGACGGGCAGGCTGGGCTTGGTTGCCTTCGCCGCGAGCAGTCTGTCCCTGTCCCTTGCCTTGACCCTGACCACCGCCCTGGCCCTTGGGCTTGCCCTGGCGTTGTCCTTGCCCTTGGCCCTGCTTCTGGCCCTGGGCGCCACCCTGGCCCTGCCGGGTGCGGCCGCCATTATGGGAGCCGCGGGGTTCGCGGGGCGGGCGCTCGTCGGTGTCGGGGGGCGCGGCGGAGGGAACGAAGTCGGGCACTTCCACCTTGTCGATGAGGCGCTTCATCAGGCGCTCGATGTCCTTCAGCAGGGGCAGCTCTTCCCGGTCGACCAGTGAGACGGCGGCGCCGGAGGCGCCAGCGCGACCGGTGCGGCCGATGCGGTGCACGTAGTCTTCCGAGACATTGGGCAGTTCGAAGTTAACCACCTGGGGCAGCTGATCGATGTCCAGGCCGCGGGCGGCGATATCGGTGGCGACCAGCACCTGCAGCTTGGCGTCCTTGAAGTCGGCGAGGGCACGGGTGCGGGCCGACTGGCTCTTGTTGCCGTGGATGGCGGCCGACGGAATATCATGCTTGCCCAGGTACTCAGCCAGCTTGTTGGCGCCGTGTTTGGTGCGGGTGAATACCAGCACCTGGAACCACTGGTGCTTCTTGATCAGGAAGGCGAGCAGCTCGCGCTTCACCTTTTGCGGGCACAGGTGCACCGACTGGGTGACCAGCTCGGAGGCGGTGTTGCGGCGGGCGACCTCGACAAAGCCGGGGTTGTGCAGCAGGCCGTCGGCGAGGGCCTTGATCTCGTCGGAGAAGGTGGCCGAGAACAGCAGGTTCTGGCGCTTCTTGGGCAGCAGGGCAAGGATTTTCTTGATGTCGCGGATGAAGCCCATGTCGAGCATGCGGTCGGCTTCGTCCAGGACCAGGATCTCCACGCCGGAGAGGTCGATGGTCTTCTGGGTGCAGTGGTCGAGCAGGCGGCCAGGGGTGGATACGAGGATGTCCACCTTTTTCTTGAGCTTGGCGATCTGCGGGTTGATGGCGACGCCGCCAAACATGACCATGGAAGTCAGGGGCAGGTGCTTGCCGTAGGTCTGGACCGATTCCTCGACCTGGGCGGCGAGTTCGCGCGTCGGGGTCAGGATCAGGCAGCGGGGGCGGCCAGGCTTGATGTTGTGGGCGTGTTCTTCAGCGAGGAGGTGCAGGATCGGCAGTGTGAAGCCGGCGGTCTTGCCGGTGCCGGTCTGGGCGGCTGCCATCAGGTCGCCACCGGCGAGCACCTGGGGAATGGCCTGAGCCTGGATGGGAGTCGGCGCGGTGTAACCGGTGTCGGCAATGGCGCGCTGGATGGGCTCGCACAGGGCGAGGTCGGCAAACGTGATCGCAACCGGCGCCTGGGCGCCGGATTGGGCTTGAGTCATGGGTATGTCTGCTCCTGCGACGGCCTGAACGCTCACGGGGAGCGGCACCAATCGGGGCGGGCGCAACGAGATTTCGGGATCGCTGGGATCGGTCGAAACTGATGAAAGAGGGTGCCGGTACGCTGATTGGCAGGCGCACGGTGCCCGAATTGTACGGGGTTGGCGGCGGTTGTGTTGACTTTTTTGCCCGGGCGTGGGGTCTGTTCCCAGGGCGGCGTCAGCGGGGCATGAAGGGACTCAGGGAGAAAAAGCCCCGCGCCTTTGCTTGCTCCCCATGGTGAATGATGATGCGGTGGATCAGCCAGCGTCCGTCGCGCAGGCGCCAGGCGCGTACGGTTTCGGCATAGGTCAGTGGCCCGCTGTGGCCCGGGCGGGGCGGGGCTGAGTCGTCTTCGAGTACGTAGCGGAACGCGCAGTAGCAGGGCTGTTCGTCTTCGTCCCGGCCAAGGATGCGTGCCGCCTTGACCAGGTATTCCTTGTAGTGGTCGAAGTACAGCGGTGCAATCACCTGATCGCGCCATTCGGGGGGCAGGCCTTCGCTCCAGCGGATGGCCCCTTCCGGACGGCGGACGTGCCCCGGTTTGATGTCGAAATACGGGTGTGTGTCGTGCCCGTCGTGCTGCATGATGCGCCCCTCTTTGCAATTCGATGTATAGATTGGTATATATCGATATAAGCATAGGGCGTGCCTGTTGAGTTCTCGGTCCGCCAGGTTTTGGCGCCGTGTCTTCTGGCACTTTTTTTGGCGCCCATGGGCCGAGGCGTGTGTGTGCAATGAGCCCGGGGTATGTATGAAATCCTTCATTTTGTAGGTTTTCGAACATCGATATGTAGATCTTTATATAGCTGTTTCAGGGTTGGTCGGCGCTTTGCCTTTGTGCTGGCAGATTGGCCGGAGCGGGCATGCGGGTTGCTAATCCGGGATTGGTGATGTTCTTCGATATGTAGTGGCCAATACAGGCGATGCCTGGTTTCGGGGGGGTGATGGAGCGACTGATTTGCAGGTGGATGGTGGGCGGGGTGTCGGTGCTGGCCATCGGCAGTGCCGGGGCGGAGCAGGGGGTTTTTGAACTGGGTACGGTGGAAGTGGTGGGCAGTCCGCTGCCCTCTCCCGACCCGGCCGAGTCGGTGGTCAAGGCGGACGACCTGCGGCGCTTCAACCGGGATACGCTGGGGGCGGCAGTGGTGCTCATGCCAGGGATGAATCTGTCGCGCAACAGCCGCAATGAGGACATCGTGTACCTGCGCGGCTTCGATGTGCGCCAGGTGCCCCTGTTCATCGATGGCATCCCGGCCTATGTGCCCTATGACGGCTATGTGGACTTCGGTCGTTTCACCACCTTCGACCTGGGCGAGATTCGGGTCGCCAAGGGCGCGGCCTCGCTGCTTTACGGCCCCAACACCCTGGGCGGAGCGATCAACCTGGTGAGTCGCAAGCCGCGCACAGGGCTGGAGGGTGACCTCAAAGCCGGCGTCGGCAGCGGCGGGCTGCAAACCTACGCTGTCAATGTGGGCAGCAATCAGGGGCCTTGGTATTTCCAGCTGGGGGCCAGCTACACCGACCGCAAGTGGACCCCGCTCTCCAGTGACTACCGGCCTCGCAGCATTCCCACCAGCGCCACCAATCCGGCGCGTAACGTGCTGGAAAACGGTGGTCATCGGGAAAACTCCTACTCCTCCGATGCGCGTCTGTCCCTGAAGATCGGGCTGACCCCCAACGCCACCGACGAGTACGCGGTGGGCTACGTGAAGCAGGAGGGGCGCAAGGGTAATCCGCCCTATGCCGGCGATGCGCCAGGCCAGTACCTCAACATCGGCGGCGGCGCCAACAGTCGCTTCTGGCGCTGGCCGTACTGGAACCTGGAAAGCACTTACTTCATCGGCAACATTGCCTTGGGGCGCGAGCACATGCTCAAGGCACGGGTGTACCAGGACAACTACGACAACAAGATTCAGGCCTACACCAACGGGCGTTACACCACCCAGATCTCCAACACCACCAACTTCCCGAGCTGGTACAGCGACACCACCACCGGCGCTTCGGTGGAGCTGGCCAGCTTCGCCTTCAAGGGGCATGAGCTGGCGGTGGCTGCCCACTACAAGGAAGACAAGCACGCGGACAACGGCCTCGGCGGCACCAAGAACTACCGGGACGTGACCACCTCCCTGGCCGTCGAGGACAGCATCCAGTTGTCGGAACGCTGGCGCATGCGCCTGGGCTTCAGCCACGACAAGCGCGATGCCCGCGAGGTGTATTACTGGCCGGTCGGCTCCACCTCGGGCAGCAACTGGCTGGTAGAAGTGGCCCGCAGCCTGGACGGCGGTCATGAGGCCTATGCCAGCGCGGCGCGCAAGACGCGCTTTCCGACCATCAAGGACCGTTACTCGGCTCGTCTGGGCGGTGCCCTGCCCAATCCCGATCTGAAGCCAGAGGAATCCCTGAATCTTGAGTTCGGCCTGAAGGGGCGGCCCTGGGCCGGCGCCCGCGGGCACGCCGCCGTGTTCTACAGCCGCATCGACAACCTGATGCAGTCCATGAACATCGTGCCGGTGTCCCTGTGCAACCAGCCCGGCCTGTCGGCCGCCACGTCGTGCACCCAGTTGCAGAACATCGCCGAGGCACGCCATGCCGGCGTCGAGCTGTCCATCGACCAGGACCTGGGGCGTGGCTGGCAGGTGGGCGGCAACTACACCTACCTGGATCGGGACAACCGCAGCTCCGACAAGCCTCTCACCGACACGCCGGGTAACCGCCTCTTTGCCTACGCCAGCTGGAGGCCGGCTGACCGCTGGGAGCTGCTTGGTTCGGCCGAGGCCGAGAACGGCCGGATGGTGGCCTACGGCAGCGGTAATGCGGCGAGCTATGTGAAGCTCTCCGGCTACGCCCTGGCCAACCTCAAGGTGGTTTACAAGCCCGCCCCCAGCCTGGCCATCGAGGGTGGCGCCAGCAACATCCTGGACGCCAACTATGCCCTGGCCGACGGCTACCCCATGCCGGGCCGGATGTGGTTTGCCAACGCCCGTTACGCCTTCTGAGGAGATTGTCATGGCGGATCGATTCACGCCCTCGCGCCGGGCCTTCCTGCGGGGTGTCGGTGCCTTGGTTGCAGCTGGCGTCACTGCGCCGCTGGAGGCTGCGGTACGTCGCGACGTGGTGGTGCTCACTGCCTATCCGGATGCAGTGGTGTCGCGCTTCGAGGCCGCTTTCGAGAAAGCCTGGCCGCGCTACCGCCTGCGCATCGTGTGGCGCATGCCCCACGATGCGCTGCCCTATCTGCGCCAGCCGGGGCAGGGCGGGGTGGATGTGTACTGGAGCGCCTCGCCCCGGACCTTCACCCAGCTCAAGGCCGAGCAGGCCCTGCGCAAATTGCCGGTCAGCCTGGCCGGGCTGCCGGGGCGGGTGGGCAACAGCGTGATCGACGATCCGGACGGCTACTTTGCCGCGTCGGAAGTGGCGGGCTACGGCTTTGCGGTCAATCCCGGCTACCTGGCTCGTCACGGCCTGCCCGTGCCGGCGGACTGGAGTGACCTGGCCCAGCCGGCCTATGCCGGGCACCTGCTGGTGCCGGACCCGGTGGAAGTGGGCTTTGCGCCGGTGCTGGTGGACATCCCCCTGCAGGCCTACGGCTGGGACAACGGCTGGGCCCTGTGGAGCGCCATTGCCGCCAACGCGCGCTTTGTCGGGCGCGGTGGCAGCTTCGTGTCCGACGAGCTGGGGGCTGGGCGCCAGGGGGTGGGGCTGTCCATCGACTTTTTCGTGGCTTCGGCCATCGCCAACGGTGCGCCCCTGCAGTTTGTCTATCCGCGCCAGGGCGGCGTCAATCCGGCCCATGTGGCGGTGACGGCGGCCAGCCCCAACCCGGAAGGCGCCAAGGCCTTCGTCAGCTTTGTGTTGTCAGAGGCCGGGCAGCGCCTCCTGACCCATCCGGACATCCGCAAGCTGCCGGTGCGCCCTGCCGTGTATGCGGGCCTTCCGGCAGACCATCACAACCCCTTCGCGGTGGCCGCTCAGGGCGGCTATCGCTACGACAACGGGCGCGGCAGGGGGCGGGCGGCACCCGTGGCTGCGGCCTTCGGGCAGGCCTTGGTGCAGCGCCGGGCCGTGCTGGCGCCGCTGTGGCAGAAGCTGCGCGCCGCCGACGCCGCGACGTGGGCGAAGGTCTGGCCACTGCTCTCCGCTCCGCCGTGCAAGGAGTCCGAGGTGGATGACCTGGCCGTGCAGCAGGCCTTCTTCACGCGCCGTGATGACCCGGCCGCGGAGGCCAGGGCGGCCGAGCTGGAGGCGGGGTGGGCTGCGGCGGCCAGGGCGCGCCATGCTCAGGCGGCCCAGTTGCTGGGGGTGGCATGATCCGGTGGGGCGCGGTCGGGCTGATCCTCGCCTGCCTGTTTCCGGTGGCAGGGATATGCGCGGGGGAGATGTCGGGCGTGCCGGCGGTGGACGCCGGGCGAGACGCCTTTCTGCGCCCTGTCGCCGGTCTGGACGAGGACGAGCGGGAGCGCTTTTTCCGCGGGCGCGCCCTGTTCAACCAGAGCTGGGTGGTGGCACCGGCCAGGGACGATCGGGTGGACGGCCTGGGGCCCCTCTACAACCGTCTGGCCTGCGTGTCCTGCCATGCCCGCAATGGCCGGGGGGTGCCGCCCGAATCGCCGGGCGAGCGCATGCAGTCCATGTTGCTGCGGCTGTCGGTGCCAGGCCGGCCGGCGGAGGGCGGGGTGCGCCCCCATCCGGCTTACGGCGAGCAATTCAACGAAGAAGCCATCCCCGGAGTGCCGCCGGAGGGGCGGGCGGTGCTGCGCTGGGTGGAGTCTCGTCGGCGTTTGGCCGATGGAACGCTGGTCCGCCTGCGCCAGCCACGAATCACTTTCCGGGAACTGGGTTACGGCCCCCTGGGGCGGGTGCTCGTGTCGCCCAGGGTGGGGCAGCAGGTGGTGGGTATGGGGCTGCTCGACGCCGTCCCGGTGGCAACCCTGGAGGCGCTTGCCGCCGAGAGGCGGCCGGATGGGGTCAAGGGGCAGCTCAACCGGCTGGCGGGCGGTGTGCCGGGCCGCTTCGGCCACAAGGCCAACATGCCGGACCTGCGGGCGCAGATCGCTGGCGCTTTCCTGGGCGATCTCGGCATCACCTCGCCCCTGCATCCCCAGGAGAATTGTCAGCCGGTGCAGAGGGCCTGCCGTCAGGCGCCGGATGGCGGCCGGCCAGAGCTGGGGGCGGCAGAGCTGGACGACGTGGAGTTCTATCTCGCCCATTTGGCTGTGCCGGCGCGGCGCGACGAGGATGTGCCGGCGGTACGCCGGGGTGAGGCGCTGTTCTCGGCGGTCGGGTGTGCGGGCTGCCATCGACCGCAACTCCGCACCGGAGACAGCCCGCGCTTCCCACGTCTGGCGGGGCTTACGATTGCGCCTTACTCTGACCTGCTCCTCCATGACATGGGGCCGGGGCTGGGCGACGGGCGTCCGGACTTCCAGGCCTCGGGCCGGGCGTGGCGGACGCCGCCCCTGTGGGGGATTGGGCTGACACGGACGGTGAGCGAAGTGGAGCGCTATCTCCACGACGGCCGAGCCCGCAGCCTGACTGAAGCGATTCTGTGGCACGACGGTGAGGCCCGCCGTGCCCGCCAGCGCTTTGAGCGTATGGGGCGGGCGGAGCGCGATGCGCTGCTTGCCTTCGTGAAAAGCCTGTGAATTCCCCCGTCAGCCCGCCCGGTGTGCAGAATTGCTGCGGTTCGCTATATACATGTGCATATAAATTGGCGGGCTATGGAGGGGATGAACCACCTGTGGCCTGTCATCCCGGCTTGGGAGGCGGCATGGATGAGGGCGGGAGCAGTGGTTCAGGTGGCAACGCCGATGATTACCGATGGGGCCTTGAAGACGGCTGTGGCCGGTACGCCTACCTTCAGCCCGAGGGCCGTCGCGCCGTCACGGGTGATGGTGGCATACACGGTCAGGCCGTTGGGGAGCGCGATCGCCACTTCGGTGTTGACCGGGCCTTCCGTCAGGGCGCTCACCATGCCGTCGAGACGGTTGCGGGCCGACAGCCGGACCCTGTCCCCCTCGGTGAGAACCAGTACGGACGAGGCTTTGATCAGGGCCTTGACGGCCTTTCCGGCCACCAGTCCGAGTTCGGCGACGCTGTCGTTGGTGACCGTGGCGACGATCTGCAGGCCGCCCGGAAGGGCAATGCCTACTTCGGAATTTATGGCGCCGGGTTTGACGGTGTGGACCTTGCCGTCGAAGACATTACGGGCACTGATTTTCATCGAGAGGCTCCTGGTTTGATGGATGGCGTGCTTTCACTCTACGCAGGGACATCCCCGCTCTGCAACCATAGCGCAGTGCAGCATTTGTGGCCCGCTATTTGCTGAAGTAAAGTACGTTACGTTGTGTAGCTATCTATATAGGTGTATTGATGACGATCCGGCGTCCGGTTCAGCACAAGCTTGTCGGAAAGCTGACAGTCGATACCGAGTTTGGCACTTTCCTGGGTGACACCCGGATTCGCCTGCTCGAAGCGATCGACCGTTATGGCTCCATCTCCCAGGCGGCGAAGGCCGTGCCCCTGTCCTACAAAGCGGCGTGGGATGCCGTGGACGCCATGAACAACCTGGCCGAGGCGCCCCTGGTGGAACGTTCCGTGGGCGGCAAGCACGGGGGCGGCACCAGCCTCACCGACTACGGGCGGCGGGTGATCGCCATGTACCGGGCGGTGGAGCAGGAATACCAGCAGGCCATCGACCGCCTGTCGTCGCGGCTGGGCGAGGGGGGCGAGACCAATGTGCGCCAGTTTCAGACCCTGCTCCGGCGCATGTCCATGCGCACCAGCGCGCGCAACCAGTTCGTGGGCACGGTGTCGGGGCTGCGCGAAGGAGAGGTCAGCTTCGAAGTGCGTGTGCGCCTGGATGACGCCAACGAGGTGGTGGCGGTGATCACCCGGGCCAGCGCCGAGAACCTGGAACTGGGCATTGGTCGCGAGGTGCACGCCTTCGTCAAGGCGCCCTCGGTGCTGATCATCACCGACCCCCAGACCCGTACCACCGCCCGCAATCATCTGTGGGGCGAGGTCACCGCCATCCACGAGGGGCCGGTGAGCTCCGAGGTGACCATCACCCTGCCCAGCGGCCGCAACATCACTTCGGTGGTGACCCACGACAGCATCGGCAACCTGGATCTCCAGGTGGGCAGCATGGCCTGCGCGGTCTTCCAGGCCACCTCGGTGATTCTTGCCGTCTTTGACTGAGCTGTTTTCTACCTACTTTTTTTCGGAGCTGCACCATGAAACCCGTCGTTCGACGTCTTGCCCTTTTTGCCCTGCTTGCCGGTGCCACCCTTACGGCTCGTGCCGAGGAGGTTTCGGTGGCCGTGGCCGCCAACTTTACCGCGCCGATGCAGAAGATCGCCGTGGAGTTCGAGAAGGCCACTGGTCACAAGGCCCAACTGATCTTCGGCTCTACTGGCAAGTTCTACGCCCAGATCAAGTCCGGGGCGCCCTTCCAGCTGCTGCTGGCGGCTGATGATGAAACGCCGACGAAGCTGGTGAAGGAGGGCGACGGTGTGGCTGGCAGCCAGTTCACCTACGCCATCGGCAAGCTCGTGCTGTGGTCGCCGAAGCCGGGTTTTGTGGACGACAAGGGCGAAGTGCTCAAGAACGGCAAGTTCGAGCACCTGTCCATCGCCAACCCCAAACTGGCACCCTACGGCCTGGCCGCCACCGAGACGCTCAAGGCGCTTGGCATGGCAGACAGCCTTCGGTCCAAGATCGTCATGGGTGAGAGCATCACCCAGGCCCAGCAATTCGTCACCTCGGGCAGCGCCGAGCTGGGTTTCATCGCGTTTTCCCAGATCCACAAGGACGGCAAGCTGATTGATGGCTCCTACTGGCTGGTGCCCGCCCGCCACTACACTCAGATCCGGCAGGACGCGGTGGTACTTGCCCGGGGCAAGGGCAATGCGGCAGTGGAGGCGCTGGCGGGCTTCCTCAGATCGAAGACTGCCGCCGACATCATCAAGTCTTACGGCTACGATCTCTGAGCAATGCACCTGAGTGCAGATGACTGGTCGGCGATCCGGCTGACCCTGGAGCTGGCCAGCATTGTCACGGTGTTGTTGCTGATCATCGGCACGCCAATAGCCTGGTGGCTGGCACGCAGCCGCTCCCGCCTGCGCGGCGTGGTGGGCGCAATCGTTTCTCTGCCCATCGTCTTGCCGCCCACTGTGCTGGGCTTCTACCTGCTGGTGCTGATGGGGCCGCAGGGAGCCATCGGGCGCTTCACCGACGCAGTCGGCCTGGGGCGTCTGCCCTTCACCTTCACCGGCCTGGTGGTGGCTTCCATCCTGTATTCCCTGCCTTTCGTCGTGCAGCCGGTACAGAACGCCTTTATGGCCATGGGAGATCGGCCCCTGGAGGTGGCGGCGACCCTGCGGGCTTCTCCCTTGCGCACTTTCTTCACCGTGGCACTGCCCCTGGCCCGGCCCGGCTTCATCACCGCGGCCATCCTGGGCTTTGCCCATACCGTGGGTGAGTTCGGCGTGGTGCTGATGATCGGCGGCAACATCCCCGACAAAACCCGGGTGATCTCGATGCAGATCTACAACCACGTGGAGGCGCTGGAGTATGGGCAGGCCCACGGGCTGGCGGCGCTGCTGCTCGGTTTCTCGTTTGTGGTGCTGCTGGCGCTGTACACCGTGGGTGGTGCCCGCAACACCTTGGGGGCTGGGCGATGAGCGGCGTGCATGTGGCCTGCCGCCTGCCCCTGGCGGACTTCGTGCTGGAGGCGGATCTGACCCTGCCCGGGCGGGGCGTGACCGCGCTGTTTGGCCCGTCCGGCTCCGGCAAGACCACCCTGCTACGCTGTGTGGCGGGGTTGGCCCGTGGGGTGGGGCGGGTTGAGATCAATGGCGAATGCTGGCAGGACGACGCCCGGAGCTTCTTTCTGCCGACGCATCGGCGTGCCCTGGGCTATGTCTTCCAGGAGGCCAGCCTGTTTGCTCATCTGTCGGTGCGGGCCAACCTGGAGTTCGGCCTCAAGCGCATCGCCCCGGTCGAGCGCAGGGTGGGTTGGGACGCGGCGCTTGAATTACTGGGTATCGGCCACCTGCTGGAGCGGGGCACCGAGGCTTTGTCCGGTGGCGAGCGCCAGCGCGTGGCAATCGCCCGGGCCCTGCTTACCAGCCCGCGCCTGTTGTTGATGGACGAGCCTTTGGCCGCCCTTGACGCCAGGCGCAAGCACGAGATCCTGCCCTATCTCGAGCGCCTGCATGATGAGTTGGCCATTCCGGTGCTGTACGTGAGCCATTCGCCGGACGAGGTAGCCCGCCTGGCTGATCACTTGGTGCTGCTGGAGCAGGGGCAGGTACTGGCCAGCGCTCCCACCGGCGAGGTGCTGACCCGCCTCGATCTGCCTCTGGCCCGGGACGAAGAGGCCGCCGTGCGGGTGGATGCCCGGGTGCTGTCCCACGACGAGGCCTATCAGCTGACCTGCCTGGGTTTTGCCGGCGGGCTCATTCAGGTGACCCGCAAGGCGCTTGCCGTGGGGGCCGCGGCGCGTATCAAGATCCAGGCGCGGGACGTGAGTATCGCCTTGGCCGGCGATAGGCGTTCGAGCATCGTCAATCGCCTGCCGGCCCGCATCGTCGGCTTTGGAGAGGCCGCTCATCCGGCCCAGTGCCTGGTCAGCCTGGATGTGGCAGGAACCCCCCTGCTGGCGAGGATCACGCGTCTCTCTCGGGATCAGCTTGGGCTGGTCGAGGGCATGATGGTCGTGGCGCAGATCAAGTCGGTCGCGCTGCTGGGCTGACGCTCGTCACTAGACAGGCCGCCGAAGCACCTGCACGGGCCGGGCGTGGGGCCGCTGCCGACTCTGCCCGAGGGCTTTGCTACCTGCTGGTTGCAGGCCATGGTGGGCTCGACCTGGGCTCCTTGCCCGGACTCTGCGTCCAGGCATGAGCCGCAGGTCGGCAGTCTTCAGTTCAGTGCAATATTGGCCTTCAGCCACAGGGTCCGGCCGGGTTCGTTAACCCGGGTGGTCTGGGTAAAGCCGCCCACCATGGCGCCGCTACGGCTGATGTACTCCGCGTAGGTCCGGTCGAACAGGTTGTCCACCCCGGCGGTGAACAGCACGCCCTTGCGCGGTCGGTAGCCGGCGTTCAGAGAGACGATGGCAAAGCCTGCCGAGGCACCGATGTCCTGACCCACCACGTTGCCGTAGCCGGTGTCGTAGCGCTTCTGGCCCTGCACCATGCGCAGCAGTGCGCCGGCGTTCCACGTCTTGTCGTCGTAGCCGGCGCCGAGGCGGCCTTCCAGGGGTGGAATCTGGGACAGGGGCTTGCCGCTGCTGTCGTTCTCGCCATGCACCCAGGCCAGGGTGCCCCAGGCCTTCCAGAAATTCCCCAGGGCGTAGCTCATGTCGCCTTCCAGGCCGTAGGTGGTGGCGTCGATGTTGAGGGCATCGGTGGCGAAGGCGTTGATCTGGCGGATCTGGATGAAGTCCTTGTGCTTTGCGTAGAACAGGGACGCGGAGGCGCGCAGCGGGCCGGCAGCGTAGATGGCGCCGGTGTCGAGTTGGGTGGTCTTTTCAGGTTTCAGAAAGAAGGTGCTGGCCGTGCCGGTCATCATCATCGAGGTGGCACCCGGTGCCTTGGTGCGTTCCCAGTAGTCGGCGGCCCGCTCGCTGTGGCCGAGGCCGGCGTACAGGGTGGTGGTGGGCGTAAAGGCGTTTTCCCAGCGCAGGAAGCCGGCCTTGAGGGTGTCCTTGTCCCTGCGCCCCGAGGTGGCCTTGCCGCTGCGTTGGTCTTCGGCTTCGCTCCAGTCCAGGCGTGCGCCGCCAATCAGGCGGTGGGCGGCGTTGATTTCGTGAGTCAACTCGCCAAACACGCCCCAGGTGTTGAAGCGCATGTCGGGGCGCCGGCTCAGGCTGTCGTAGCCGGAAACGGCAGTGCCGCTGGCGCTGCGCAGGGTGTGGTCATTGGTCTGGAAGTCGATGCCGGTTTCCAGGGTGCTGCGGGGGCTCAGGTCGAGGGTGGCGGCGACACGCCCGCCACGGGTTTCCCGGTCGGGGTTGCTGACCATCTTCATGCCCGTGGCGCTGCGCAGGCTGTAGTTGTCCATCACGTGATCCACGTAGTTGCGGTAAATCTGGCCCTCAAGCTTGGCGAGCAGCGGGCTGATGCGGGACTTCTCGAACTTCAGCCCCACGTTGGTCCGGTCGAAGGCGGTGCCATCCATGCTGCGGTCGGCGTAGGCGGCGTAGCCGTCGCTCTTGGCAAAGCTCAGTTCGATGCGGGTGTTCTCATCCGGAGTCAGCCCCACTGCGCCGCTCACGCTCCAGCGGTCGTAGCGGGAGTGCACCTGGCGCCCGGCGCCGTCCTTGTAGTCCTGGCTGTGGGAGTGGGTACCGGTGATCTCGCCGTAGTAGCGTTCATTGCCGACGCCTGCTTCCAGCACCTGGTCGTTGCGTCCGAAGCTGCCGGCCAGCAGGCTGCCTTCGGCATAGGCGGAGAAGGCCTTGCGGACTTTTGGCGTGCGTTCGAAGAGCACGACTCCGGCGCTGTTGCCGGGGCCGTACTTCACCGTCTGCGGGCCTTTCAGTACGGTGATGCGGTCGAAGGCTTCGGGGAAGACGTAGGCGGTGGGTGGGTCCATGCGCATGCCGCAGCCGCCCAGGATCATCTCTCCATCCAGCAGGATGCCCAGGCGCGAGGCGGCCATGCCGCGGAACACCGGGTCACCGTCGGTGCCGCCCTTGCGGATCACCGAGAAGCCGGGGATGTTCTTCAGGTAGTCGGCGCCGTCGTGGGCAGGCACAGGTTGGCGCGGGGCGCGGGGGTCGGTGCTGACGGTGAGCGGCGCCTCCATGGCGGGGGCGGTGACCACGACTTCCCGCAGGGTGGTGTCAGCGTAGGCCGGAAAGGCGCAGGAAATGGCGAAGGCGACGGGCAGGCGGGCGTGCCAGCGGGATGCGGGTTGAGGCATGGAGGTGGGCTCCCTGGGTTTTCAAGAGAGCGCCACCTTAGGTTTTGCAGGGAATGCGGGGTTTGATTTGCAGCAAGATGACGCACCAAAGCGGTGCGTCATAGTGTCGCAGCGTGCCGTGGCTTCAAACCCGGAAGCGCGAAACACTGCTCTTCAGGCTGTCTGCTACGGTAAGCAGGCGGTGGGCGGTGCTGGCCACCGAACCGACGGCGGCGGAGTTTTCTTCCGACATCTGGGCGATGGCTTCGACGTTGCGAGCCAGCTCGGTGGAGGCGCCGCGTTGCTCGCGCAGGGCGTCGGAAATGTTGTCGATGGCGCCCTGCATGGTGGAGGCGGAGTGGCAGATCCCGGTCATCGACTCGCTCGCCGTGCTGGCCGCGAGCACCACCTCGCTAACCAGCGTCCGGCTGGACTGCATGCTGCTCACCGCTCCGGCCGCACCGTGCTGGATGGTGCTGATCACCGAGCTGATCTCCTGGACCGAACTGGTGGTGCGTTCGGCCAGCTTGCGCACCTCGTCGGCCACCACGGCAAAGCCGCGGCCCTGTTCGCCAGCGCGGGCGGCCTCGATGGCGGCGTTGAGAGCCAGGAGGTTGGTCTGGTCGGCCACCTCGCGGATCACCACGGTGATCTTGTCGATCTGCTGGACTTGCTCGGAGAGAGCCAGCATCTGCCCGGCGGTGGTCTCGACCTGCTCGGCCACCCGGCCGATCCGCTCTGCCGCGGCATCCACACCCTTGCCGCTCAGCACGGCCTGGCTGCCGGCTTCGGCGGCACGGGCGCTGGCGTCGTCGGCACTGGAGCCGACATGGTCGATGCTCACGGTGAGCTGCTCTACCGCTGCTGCGGCCGAGGAGGTGGCGCTGGACTGCTGTTCGCTGCTGATTGACACCTGCTGGGCCGCGCTGGATAGCTGGCTGGCAGAGCTGGCCACGTCATGGGAGTTCGAGATGACCTCGGTGATCGTCCGTGCCAGCTCGCTGCGCATGGTTTCGAGGGAGCGAAGCAGGGTGCCTATCTCGTCGGAGCTTTGGGCATGCCCGGCCTGGGCGTGGGCGGACAGGTCGCCGCCGGCAATCCGGGCCGCCATCTGATTGGCCTGGGTAAGCCGAGACGAAATGCTGCGGATGATGGCTACGCTCATGCCTGCCATCAGCAGGCCGGCCAGCACCAGAACGCCGATACTGATCCAGGTAGCCCTGTCCTTGAGCGCTGCCGCTGCGGCAGCGCTCGAGACGCCCAGCTCCTGGTTGAACTTCATGTGGGTTTCGATGCTCTTGTTGAACTTGACGGCCTCGGGATCAAATTTGGCCAGCATTGCCCGTACTTCTTCGGTGCGGTTGGCCCGGGACACCGGCAGGATGGCCGTGATCAGCTCATTCAGCCGCACATACTCGGCGCGTTCGTTGTTCAGCAGACGCTGATCTTCGTCGTTGGATATGTAGGACTCGTAGTCCTTCAGCGCTTGCTCCAGGGCCTTTCGGGTTTCGCCAATGGTCGTTTCAATCCGGGCCATCTCTTCGGCGTCGGTCGCCAGACCGTGACGATATACGCGGATGCGCAGGCGGCCGAACTCGATCGCAATCGTGTTGAGTATCTCGATGCTGGGGACCACATTGACGCTGGAGTAGTTGGTCTGTTCATAGACCTGATTCATCTGCTGGTAGTTGATGCCGGTGAGCACGAGCAGGCTGAGCAGAGCTGCGCCGACAAGAAGTTGCAGGCGGTGGGCGATAGTCATCATGAATTCCCGAAAAAACATCCCGAAGGGGCCCTGCGCATGGCGCGGGTACCATCACAACAGTCCGGAAGATCGGGATTGGGGCCCGAGCGCTCGGATCTGCCCGGGAAAACGGCTGCTATGCGTGGAACTTGAGGGGAGCGTGCGTTTTTGATTGAAGGGAAGCGGATGGCGGTATGTTCGTGAAGTTCTGGCTGGATTGGCGTCAGCCGGGCCTGCTCCAGCTATGCGCCTCAAGTTGCTGCCGGCAGCTGGCACAGCCCACCCAGGGCAGGCAGTCGCAATCGAGCTTGAAGTAGCGCGAGCCGGTTTTCACGACGGACGCCGCTTCGGTTTTCCGGCTTGTTCCTGCGCCGGCGGAGGTGCCCGGCTTGTCACCGCCCTGGGGGAGCCAGCGGGCAAAGGGGGCAAGATCGTCCACGTTCTGTACATACCAGAGGCGCTTGGTGGCGTCCCACCGGGCACCCAGCGCCTTGGCCTGGTCCTTCTCCGCAAACGGTACCTGCAGGTTGGTTCTCATCGTCGGTCGTGCTTTCTCGGTTTGCTCTGGGTCCGGGGGGCAGATTGTATCCCGTCCGGCCGGGGCTACCCCGGCGCATGGATTGACCCACCCGGTATTGACGGCGATACTTTGAGCCCCGATGTCTCCCCTCAGGGTTGGTTCGAACATGAAGACCTTGCCTAAACTTGCCTTCGTTTCCGTGCTGGCCATCAGCGCAGCGGCGTGCACTGTCATCGACCCGAGCTCAAGCAGCCACAGCAGTAGCAGCAGTGGTGGCGACTCCAAAAGTGCATCGCTGATGACGCGGGAGCAGCGGATTGCCCGCTTTACCGAGAACAATTTCGATCACCTGAAACGGGACATCAGCATCGGCCAGGGTGAATACCTGTCGTCGCTCGCCAGCCTGATGCAGATCGAGCCCGCCCGGCGGCCGGCCTTCTTCGCCTTTGCCCAGAGCAACTTCACCCGCCTCTTTCCCGGCCCGCAGACCCGAGCCGCCGACATGCTGGCTGTACTCGACCGCGAAATGCGTGCTGATCCGCGTTTCGCCCAGCGCGTCGCCCTGAACTGAGGGGCGATTTCACGCCGGCCGCTCTCGTGCGTGCCGGCGCCCTGCTGGCTTTTGGGCTGGTGTTGTGGGCATCGGGTGCGAGAGCCGACCCTGCTTATCTCGCCGATCTGCAGCAGCGGGCGGTCGAGGCGCATCTGGCCGACAGTCGGGGCTGGCAGGTGCTCCTGCATTACCGCCGTAATGCGCTGGGTCACGGCGTCACCAGTGATGCCGATGACCCGCGCTTCTTTCTCGCCCCAGGTGGCAAGACCGATCCTGCCGCCGAGCTTGCCGCAACCCTGGCCGCCTTCTTTTCAAGCGAACCCGTGGGCGCCGAGCCGCAGCCGGCCCAGTGCGCCTTTGTCGCCCGTTATGCGTGGCTTCGCCAGGCGCTGGGTTTTGACGCCGGGCGCCTCCCCGAGCAGCGCTGCGAGGCGTTTTTCCGCTGGAAGAGTGAGCTGGATGCCGGGGCCGCCACGCTGGTGTTCACCTCTGCCTACCTCAACAATCCCGCCTCGCTCTTCGGCCACACCCTGCTGCGCCTCGACCGGCGCGACGCGTCGGCTGGCACCCCGCTCCTCGCCTACGCGGTCAGCTACGCGGCGGACGACAGCGGCAGCACGGGCCTGATGTACGGCATAAGAGGCATCGCCGGGGGCTTTACCGGCTATTTCGAGTTGCAATCCTATGATCGCCTGGTGCGTAACTACAGCGACATCGAAAACCGGGACATCTGGGAGTACCGGCTCAATCTCGGGGCCGGGCAGATGGATCGGCTCATCGCCCATCTGTGGGAGCTGCGCGGGGTCAAGTTCGATTACTACTTCTTCAGCGAAAACTGCGCCTGGCAGCTGCTGACCTTGCTGGAAGTGGCTGATCCTTCCCTGGCCTTGTCCGACCGCTTTGCTCTCTGGGTGGCGCCGCCCGATGTTCTGCGCCTGATCAATGCCGAAGCCGGGCTGGTGCAGGGGGCTACGCCGCGCCCTGCACGTGGCAGCGCAATCCGGCGGCGCTACGCCGCCCTGGACGCCCCGGAGCGGGCGCAGGCACAGGCCATCGGCGCAGACCTTGAGCATGTGGACACGCCGGTTTTTCGCGCCCTGGCGCCGGATCGCCAGGCCCTGCTCCTCGATCTGGCCGTGGACCTGCGCCAGCGGGGCGGCGACGGGCCGGGGAAGGCGGGAGAGGGGGGCGTCGCACTCCCGGCCGACGAAGGCCTGCATCGCCTGCTTGCTGCTCGCAGCGCGTTGGGCCCGGGCCTTCCATCCCTCGCTATTGCTCCCTATGCGGGCCGCCCGGAGGCCGGGCATGCGTCCCATCGCAGCGGCCTGGCCGTGGGGCAACGGGCCGGTGAGGGCTTCATCGAACTCAGTGCCCGGGCCAGCTTTCACGACTTGCTTGAGGCCGATGCTGGCTATGCGCCGGAGGCTGCGATCGAGCTGCTTGGCGGTTCCCTTCGCCACTCCCCTGGCTCAGGCCGTACACGCCTGAATGAGCTGAGCCTGATCTCCATCGAGTCGCTATCGCCCTTCAATCCCTTGCTGCCGCGGCCGGCCTGGCGCGCCCGGGCAGGCTGGGTACCCGCCCCCAAGCGGGACTGCCCGGACTGCCTGGTTTTTCGCGCCCAGGCCCTGGCCGGTCTGGCCACAGAAACCCGCGGGCCTTGGCGCATCCTGTGGTTTGCCCTGCCGGGCCTGGCGTTGGAGGACGGGGCTGGGCACCCGGCGCGTGCCGGCCCCAGCATCAACGCCGGCCTGATCGCCGAACCTCTGACAGGCTGGAAGATCTCCGCGCAGCTTGCCCACACGGCGTTTCGCCGGGGCGAAAGTAGTGATGAAGCCCGGTGGACGCTGGCCCAGCACTACACGCTGAATCGCGCTCTGGCGGTGCGCGCCGCGTGGAAGAAGTTTGCCGAGATCCGCGAGTTTTCGGTTGGAGTGCTGGTGTACTTCTGAAGATGCGCAACCTGGCGATCATGTGGCGAGTGGACGCTCTGCATCGAAGTGAAAGACTTTGGCGATGATTTGCCAGCGCTTCTCAACGTGGATCAAGGTCAGGATGTCGATGAAGTGGCGTGGCCTGATTGAACAACGCAGCTTGGCCAAGGCCGTCACCGGCCCGACAAATTCGATGGAGTCGATGCGGTCGGTGCGCACCTCGTTACGTGATGCGGGAGACGGGCGCGCATCAATGATCGGGTAATATTCGTCCATTCGCAGGATCAGTGGCAGGTCTGCACTGGCTGTTGCGTAAACCGCCTGCGGGTGGAAAACACGGCTCAGCCGATCTGTGTCGCTGTGGTGGAGGCCGTCGAAGTAGACCTGCAGAACTGCAGCAACCTCGGCATAGGCTTGGACGTGATCGTTCATCGCTTGGACTCCTGCTCGCGGGCACGCTGGTTTAGCACGGTGACCGTTTCACCACCAACGCCCCAGTCGTCGGTGTCGACTTCCTCGATCACCACAAAGGTGGTGGCGGGGTTCTTGTTCAGTACGCGAACCAGCAGATCCGTTGTACTGCGGATGAGTTGGGCCTTCTGTTCGGCCGTTGCACCTTCTCGCGTGATTCGGATGTGGACGTAGGGCATGCCTTGTGTTCCTTCAAAAGGGGGGTAGAGGTGGAACGCAGTGCGCGAACCGCTCAGCGAGTCGCGCTCGTCGTCGCACTGCTTCCAGGGAAGCCCTAGACTTCAGCCCGATTGACGGCCTGCGCTCAGGCGACCGCCCTTGATGCGGGCTGTGGACGCCAGGAGAGCGGACGGTGTATTCCGGGCTGGGGCTGGGGCTGGGGGGAGGCGGGCTCAGGCCCGCAGGCCTTCGGCTTTCATTGCCGCACGTACGGCGGGCCGTTTGCCCACCTCCGCGACGAAGGCCTGCAGATGGGGCCAGTCGTCGAGGCCGATATTCACGAACTTGGCCCAACCCAGCACGACGAAGAGGTAGGCGTCGGCGACCGTGAAGCTCGCGCCAGTGAGATAGGGCTGGCTCGCCAACTGCGCGTTCAACCACTCCAGCTTCCTGCACAGCGTGGCAGCCAGGATGGTCTTGGCCTCCGTAGCCAGATCGGTGCGGAAGAGGGGCGTGAACGACTTGTGCAGCTCGCTGGTGATGTAGTTCTGCCACTCCATCACGCGATAGCGGGCCAGGGTGCCGGGTGCGGGCATTAGCGAGATTGCGTGCGCCGCGTCGGCAATGAACTGCGATATCACCGGGCCTTCCGTCAGCCGGGTGCCGTCTTCCAGTTCCAGCACCGGCACCTGACCTTTGGCGTTGATCTTGTAGAAATCCCTGCCGTCGCTGGTGATGTGGCGGGCGGTGTCGACCTGTTCGAGCGAGAAGGGCAGGCCAACCTCGTGGAGCACGATGTGCGGGGCAAGGGAGCAAGCTGCGGGGGAAAAGTACAGTTTCATGATCGTCGATCCTTTCAACAGAGATTGAGTGGTGAAAGTTTATTGACGACGTAGGTGATAATAAACGGACGAAGAATCAAATCACTGATTACATGGAGATCAATAGTGAGTCGCCAGTTTGAAACCCTTCAACTGGGTAGCCTTGAGCTGTTTTGCCTGACAGCCAAGCATGGTGGCTTCACCGCCGCAGCCAAAGCCACCGGCCTTACAGCGGCGGCGGTGAGCCGCTCAATTGCACGCTTGGAGGCTCGCTTGGGGGTACGCCTTTTTATGCGGACAACGCGCCAGGTGCGCTTGACCGACGCCGGCCAGCGCTATTACGGGCAATGTCAGCACGCGCTGGAACAATTGGTGGAGGCCGAACGCGAGATCACTGGTGAGCAGACTGCTCCGGCCGGCGTGCTGCGGCTTAGTCTGCCTACGTCTTACGGTCACTATCGGGTGCTGCCGTTGCTGCCGGCGTTCACCCGGCAGTACCCGGCAATCGAACTTGACCTGCACCTGTCGAACCGCAATATCGACTTCACCGACGAAGGCTTTGATCTGGCTGTACGTGGGCGCACGCCACCAGACTCAGGGCTGGTGGCGCGCAAGCTGGAAGACGCAGAACTGGTGGTCGTCGCAGCACCGGACTATGTGCGCCGCCAGGGAGAGCCGAGAACCCTCGACGATCTGTTTCAGCATGAGTGCATTCAGTTCATGCTGCCAAGCACCGGGCAGCCCGTTCCGTGGCTCTTGCGGCACGAAGGTCGCATCATCGAGCATGCCCCACCGGGACGCCTGCGCTGTGCCGATGACATCCTCGGGCCGGTAACCCTGGCTCGGGCGGGTGCGGGCGTACTCCAGACCTACAGGTTCCTTATTGAGGAAGATCTGCGAGAAGGCCGACTTGTGGAGTTGTTTTCGAACTACGCTGGCGCATCGAGACCATTCTCGCTGCTTTACCCAGCGAGCCGGCACATGCCGCTACGCGTGCGCGTGTTGATTGACTTCCTGCTCCTGCACTTGGTGCGCTGACCCTATCGTGTTGGTCCGCCGATGCCGCCACCCCACACTCCAGCGAATGGGGCGGCTAGCCCCCCAAGACATGACAATGCCCGCGGGCAGATGGGCGAATCCGATACGGCACAAGGCCAACCCCGGAGGGTTGGCCTTGTGCTTGATGCGATGGTGGGCCCAACAGGACTTGAACCTGTGACCAAGCGATTATGAGTCGCCTGCTCTAACCAACTGAGCTATGGGCCCGAAAAGGGGGGGCGCAGAAGGGCGGCCCGGCTACGGTCAGGCTTCGTTGTCGAGGAAGCTGCGCAGGCGTTCGGAACGGCTGGGGTGGCGCAGCTTGCGCAGAGCCTTGGCTTCGATCTGCCGGATGCGCTCGCGGGTAACGTCGAACTGCTTGCCGACTTCCTCCAGGGTGTGGTCGGTGTTCATCTCGATGCCGAAACGCATGCGCAGGACCTTGGCTTCCCTCGGGGTGAGGGAGTCCAGGACTTCCTTGGTGGCGTCACGCAGGCTGGAGTACAGGGCTGCCTCGGCCGGGGCGAGGGTGGCGTTGTCCTCGATGAAGTCACCCAGGTGGGAGTCGTCGTCGTCGCCGATCGGGGTCTCCATGGAGATGGGCTCCTTGGAGATCTTAAGGATCTTGCGGATCTTCTCCTCGGGCATTTCCATCTTCTCGGCCAGGGTGGCGGGATCGGGCTCGTTGCCGGTTTCCTGCAGGATCTGACGGGAGATCCGGTTCATCTTGTTGATCGTCTCGATCATGTGCACCGGAATGCGGATGGTGCGGGCCTGGTCGGCGATGGAGCGGGTGATGGCCTGGCGGATCCACCAGGTGGCATAGGTGGAAAACTTGTAGCCGCGACGGTATTCGAACTTGTCCACCGCCTTCATCAAGCCGATGTTGCCTTCCTGGATCAGGTCGAGGAACTGCAGGCCGCGATTGGTGTACTTCTTGGCGATGGAGATCACCAGACGCAGGTTGGCTTCGGTCATCTCGCGCTTGGCGCGGCGGGCCTTGGCTTCACCGGTGGACATCTGCTTGTTGATGTCCTTGAGCTCCTTGAGCGGGATGCCGATGCGATCCTGGAGGTCGATGAGCTTCTGTTGCTCTTCGAGTACGGCGGGCTGCATGCGCATCAGCACCGGCGCGTTGTTGGGGCCGGCGGAGATCTCGGCCTTGAGCCAGTCCAGATTGGTTTCGTTGCCCGGGAAGCTCTTGATGAAGTGCGGGCGCGGCATGCCTGCCTTGTCCACGCACAGATTCAGGATCTTGCGCTCGTGGCTGCGGGCCTGATCGACCATGTGGCGAACGGCGTCGCACAGGCGCTCGGTGGTGCGGGCGGTGAAGCGGATGTTCATGAGCTCGTTGGAGACCTGCTCCTGGAGCTTCATGTAGGTCTTGTCCTGGTAGCCCTTCTTCTGGAGGGCTGTGGCCATCTTTTCGTAGAGGCCGCGCAGGGTGGCGAAGCGCTCAAGGGCGTCGGCCTTGAGCTTGATCAGTGAGGCAGACTGGGCGCCGGCGCCGCCATCGTCTTCCTCGTCTTCGCCTTCGTCGGCGTCGTCTACTTCGAGGTCGTCGCTCTCGGCCAACTCTTCGATGGCCTCGACGGCGTTGGGGTCGATCAGGCCGTCGATGAGTTCGTCGATGCGCATCTCTTCGCGACCGATCTTGTCGGCGGCATCGAGGATCTCGGCGATGGTCGTCGGACAGGCGGAGATCGCCTGGATCATGTGCTTGAGGCCTTCCTCGATACGCTTGGCGATCTCGATTTCGCCTTCACGGGTGAGGAGTTCGACCGTGCCCATTTCACGCATGTACATGCGGACAGGGTCGGTGGTGCGGCCGAATTCGGAGTCGACCGCGGAGAGGGTCTGCTCCGCTTCGGCTTCGGCCTGCTCGTCGTCCACCACGGTGGGTGCGACTTCGGACATGAGGAGATCTTCGGCGGCCGGGGCCACGTCGAAGACCTGGATACCCATGTCGTTGAAGGTGGTGATGATGGACTCGATCTGCTCGGCGTCGACGAGATCGTCGGGCAGGTGGTCGTTGATCTCGGCGTAGGTGAGGTAGCCCCGCTCTTTGCCAAGGGCGATCAGGGTTTTGAGCCGGGTGCGGCGAACTTCAGCCTCTTCCGCCGAGGGGGCCTCGGCGATCATCGGGGCGAGTTTGTCCTTGACCTTCGCTGCTCGCGGCTTGGCAGGCGCTTTGCGCGGTTGTTTGGGCTTTTCCGTGGTCATGGCTGTCCTCGATTGGTCGTCCGAGCTGTTGGCGCGCAAGCGGGCAGCAGGTTTCTGCTGTTGCTTTGGCGCACCTTTGCGATAGGTCTCGGCGGGCGAATTTCGCGAAACCGAAAATTATATTACGAATCCGATACTTTGGCTCGGGTTTTGAGTTTCTCTTTTGTTGAAAGCAGCTCAGCAAGCCGTCTTCGCGCAGTGGGTTCCAGCCCGCTTTCACGGGCTCTGGCGTTCAGGGTGTTGATCTCTTTCTCGATCAGGTTGGATTCGAGTTTGTAGAGTGTGTCGTTGAACTGAGGTTCCAACATGGCCTCATCAAGAGGTGTGTCCGCCAGCTGGCCGGAAATCCGGGACAGCACCGGCGCGTGGGGCGTGTCGCGATAGTGTTCGAGCAGGGCGCCGAGCCCGTGGGTGGGAAGGTCGCCGACGCTCATGGCGTCGGTCATGGCGATCAGGGCCAGACCTTCGGGGGTGTCGTGGGGGAGCAGATCGATGGGCAGGCGGGCAGCCCAGACGGGGTGCTGGATCACCAGCTTGAGCAGGGTCTCCACCGGGTTGGATGGTGTCTGCCGGGGCGCCAGGCGCGGGAGTTCCTTGCCGAAGCCGCGACGCCCGCCGCGGAAACGTCCGCCACCACTGCCGTCGCTGAAGTCGCGCGGGAAGCCAGGGTTGAAGGGGCGGTCGGATTCGAATCGTCGGGGGGGCGGAGCAGCGGACTTCAGCCCGAAGGCTGTCTCCACTTCGGCCTGGGTGAAACCTGCGGCCTCGGCGAGCATCTTGATCACCTGCAGGCGCAGCAGCGGCGCGGCGATGCGGGTAATCAGGGGCTTGGCTTCGTGGACCAGGCGGGCGCAGCCTTCGGCGGTGCTCAAGTCGATATCTTTACGGAGCTCGGCGAGCAGGAACTCGGCCAGGGGCTGGGCGCGGGTCATCGCTGTGCGGAAGGCGTCGGGGCCTTCTGCGCGGACGAAGCTGTCGGGGTCATGCTCTTCCGGCAGGAAGAGGAAGCTGACGGTCTTGTTGTCGGCCAGGTGTTCGAGGCTGACTTCGAGGGCGCGGCCGGCGGCGCGGCGGCCGGCCGCGTCGCCGTCGAAGCAGAAAACCACCCGGTCGGTGAGGCGCAGGAGCTTCTGGATGTGATGGGGTGTGGCTGCCGTGCCGAGGGTGGCGACGGCGTTGCCCACCCCGAACTGGGCCAGGCCGACAACGTCCATGTAGCCTTCGACAACCAGCACGCACTCCTGCTCACGCACGGCCTGGCGTGCCTGGACCAAGCCATAAAGCTCGCGGCCCTTCTCGAAGATGGGGGTCTCGGGGGAGTTCAGGTACTTGGGTTCGCCCTTGCCCAGCACCCGGCCGCCAAAGCCGATGACGTTGCCGCGTTGGTCCTGGATGGGAAACATGATGCGGTCGCGAAAGCGGTCGTAGCGGCGGTTTTGCTCGTTCTCGAGCACCAGCCCGCATTCGAGCAGTTGGGCGGCGCTGTAGTCGGAAAATGCGGCCTGCAAAGCCTGCCAGCCTTCCGGTGCGTAACCGAGGCCGTAGCGGGCGGCGATCTCTCCGGTCAGGCCGCGGCCCTTGAGATAGTCGATGGCCACCGGGCTGCGCTTGAGTTGATCTTTGTAGAAGCGGGCCGCCTGGGCCATCACTTCGGTGAGGGATTGTTCTTTGGCTCGGTCGCGATTCGGGGTGAAGTCGTCTTCGGGGACTTCCATGCCCACTGTGCCGGCGAGCTCCTTCACGGCATCAATGAAGCCGAGGCCGTTGTATTCCATCAGGAAGCTGATTGCGCTGCCGTGCACGCCGCAGCCGAAGCAGTGGTAGAACTGCTTGGTGGGGCTGACGGAAAAGGATGCTGATTTTTCCCCATGAAAGGGGCAGCAGGCAAAATAGTTTGCCCCGCCTTTCTTGAGCGGCAGGTAGCGTTCGATGACCTCGACGATATCGACGCGGGCGAGAAGATCCTGGATGAAGGATTGCGGAATCATGATGTCCGGACAGCGCGCGAGGGCGCCATCATTCCCATGAATCCTAGTTGCCGAGGCGGGATTTGACCAGCTTGGAAACCTCGGTCATGTCGGCCTTGCCGGCAAGTTGCGGCTTGACCGCGGCCATCAGTTTGCCCATGTCGGCAGGACTGCTGGCGCCGGTGGAGGCCAAGGCTGCGTCGATGATGGCGGCGATCTGCTCGGGGTTCAGGCCCGCGGGCTTGTAGGCCGTCAGCACATCGATCTCGAAGCGCTCTGCGCTGGCCAGATCAAAGCGCTGGGCGGCTTCGTACTGGGCAACCGAATCCCGGCGCTGCTTGAGCATTTTGTCCACGACGGCCACGACGGCGGCATCATCCAGTTCGATCCGCTCATCGACTTCGCGCTGTTTGATGGCGGCCAGCAGAAGGCGCAGGGCGGACAGGCGAGCGCTGTCCTTGGCGCGCATGGCGGCCTTCATGTCGTCGGAAATTTGAACCTTGAGGGACATGGGAATTCCTGATGATGATTCGCGCGGCCAGGGGTTGGGCCTGTGCAGCGGAAAAGCACAAACGCCACGCGTTCGCGCAAAAAGCGCGTATCGCGTGGCGATCGGGAAGCGTGTACTCGGGTGTTGCTTAGTACATCTTCGGGGGCAGGGTCTGGCTGCGCAGGCGCTTGTGATGGCGCTTCACCGCGGCGGCCAGCTTGCGCTTGCGCTCGGCGGTGGGCTTCTCGTAGAACTCACGGGAGCGGAGCTCGGGCAGCAGGCCCACTTTTTCAATGGTGCGCTTGAAGCGGCGGATGGCAACTTCAAACGGCTCGTTTTCTTTGACGCGAATACCCGGCATTGCGTGCTTCCTCGAAAATTCTTTGGACGGAAAAACGAAGAGTATAACCAAGTCGCCCGGGTCTACCAAGTCCACTTTTCGCTTTGTTGGCAGGCTCAAGGTAAAATGCGCACTTTTCTGCGGAAGTGCCATGCGCGTTCTGGGTATTGAATCCTCCTGTGACGAGACAGGCGTCGCCATTTATGACACGGAACAGGGCTTGCTGGGCCATCGCCTGCATTCTCAGATCGACCTCCATGCGGCCTATGGTGGTGTGGTGCCCGAACTGGCTTCCCGCGACCACATCCGCCGCCTGCCTCTGCTGTTGAGGGAGGTGCTGGCGGTGACGGGCCTGGCCATGAACGACATCGATGGCATTGCCTATACGGCCGGCCCCGGCCTGGCGGGGGCTTTGCTTGTCGGTTCGAGTGTGGCGGAGGCGCTGGGGGTGGCGTTGGGGGTGCCGGCACTTCCCGTGCACCACCTGGAAGGGCATTTGCTGTCGCCCCTGCTGTCGGCGACGCCGCCGGAGTTTCCTTTTGTGGCCCTATTGGTCTCGGGTGGGCATACCCAGTTGATGCGTGTTGCCGGAGTGGGTGATTACACTCTGCTTGGAGAGACCGTGGACGACGCTGCCGGCGAAGCCTTCGACAAGACGGCCAAACTGATAGGTCTGCCCTATCCCGGCGGGCCGGCCCTTGCCCGGCTTGCATTGCAGGGTACGCCGGGGCGCTTCAAGCTGCCGCGGCCGATGCTGCACAGCAAGGATTTCGATTTCAGTTTCAGTGGGCTGAAGACCGCGGTGCTGACCGCTGCCGGAGCTGAGGGTTTCGGCGAGGCCGACAAAGCCGATCTGGCTGCAGAGTTCCAGGCGGCTGCGGTGGATGTGCTCGTGGCCAAATCCATGTCGGCGCTCCGGCACACGGGCCTGCGGCAACTGGTGGTGGCGGGGGGGGTCGGGGCTAATCTGGCTTTGCGTGCGGCCCTTGATGAGGCGGCGGCAAAGCGGCGAGCCAAAGTCTTTTACCCGGAAATGGAGCTGTGTACCGACAACGGCGCCATGATTGCCTTTGCCGGTGCTCTGCGATTCATGGCAGGTGCGCAGATGGGCGTGGGCGATGGTCGCTTTGCCGTGCTGCCGCGATGGAGCCTGATGGACATTGCGGCGCCCCGGCCCTCGGCTGCGGCCTGATCGGCCTGTTGCTTCAGCTTTCTTTCTTCTTTCCGCCGATTCGACTTTCCTGGCCAGCCAGCAGGCGCTTGATGTTGTCCTTGTGGCGCCAGATCAGGAGCAGTGACATTGCGCTCGCTGACAGCACCCAGTAGGGATCAAGCCCGAGCAGGAAGGCCACGCCGGGGGCGGCGACGGCAGCGCACAGGGCGGCCAGCGACGAGTAGCGGGTGGTGAAGGCCACGCCGAGCCACACCCCGAGGGTAGCCAGCCCGAGCCAGCTGCTGGCGCCGAGCAGGACACCGGCGGCCGTGGCCACGCCCTTGCCGCCGCGAAAGCCCAGAAAGGCCGGAAACAGATGGCCCAGGAAGGCTGCCAGGGCGGCTGCCGGGGCGGCGATGCTGCCGAGGCCCGCCGTGGGGGCGATCTGCTCGGCCAGGAAGACGGCCAGCCAGCCCTTGAAGCCGTCTCCAAGCAGGGTGAGGATGGCGGCGAGCTTGTTGCCGCTGCGCAATACGTTGGTGGCGCCGGGGTTGCCCGAGCCGTAGCTACGGGGGTCGGCCATGCCGAAAAGACGGCTGACCACCACCGCAAAGGGAATTGAGCCGATCAGGTAGGCGACGGCGAGCAGAAGCGCGAGGTGCATGCTTTTATTGTGGCGCGAGCTAGAATGGGCGCGATTTTAGCCGGGACGGACGATGGATTTCATTTTTATCGAAGCACTGCGGGTCAAGGCCCGGGTGGGTATTTATCCGCGGGAGCGGGTGACTGAGCAGACCCTTGAGTTGAATCTCACCTTCGGCGTGCCCGATGCGGCTGCTGAACATGACGACATCGCGGACACCATTGATTACGCCAAGGTCATTGAGCGCATTCGGGAAGAGCTCGGCAATCACCAGTTCAATCTGATCGAAACCCTGGGTGAATTCATCGTCAAATTGCTCTTCGATGAATTCGGGGCGCCGTGGGTTAAGCTTGCGATTGCAAAAATTGGCGTCATGAAAGACGTGCGGCGTGTGGGCGTATTTATCGAACGGGGGCGCGATGGTGTCGAACCCCCGGAGCATGCCCCCACCGCAGGCTTGCCACGTTGAATTGGCAGGCCTGCGCCTGAGCGTTTTCAGGCGGCTGCGACTGCATCGACGCGCAATGCGTCGAGGGGCTTGCCTTGGGCCAGCCAGTCGATCACCCACTGGGGCTTGCGGCCGTGGCCGGTCCAGCCGATGGCGGGGTTCTCCGGGTTGCGGAACTTGATGACAGATGCTGGCTTGGCAGCCTTCTTGACCGCGGGTTTGGCCGCAGCCTTGCGGGGGGCGGGGGCTGCCTTTTCGGAGCCTTCCTGGCCGATCACTTCATTCAGGCTCATGCCATGCTCGGCAGCGAGCTTTTGCATGCGCTTGAGCAGGTCTTTCTTGGCGGTGTCGGAGCGGCGCTGGATTTCGGTTTCGACCTTGCCCTTGAGGCGGCGCAATTCGGTGAGGGAGAGAGAGGAGAGTTCCATGGTCAGGGCAATCGCACCGTTACGTCATAAACCCGAGCACCTCCGCCCGGAACTCATCGGAAGCGGAGGCGAGCAGGCGCTTGTTCTTTATTCCGGCCTTGACCGTCGAATTGAGCCGTAGGAGATTCATCACGATATGCCGAACGATGGCGAGGTTGTTCGCAGCAAATCCGGTGCGCACGCGGGATTGGTCTTCGTTGAGCTGGACATCGAGGCACCAATGGAGCCGGTTCTCCACTTCCCAGTGACTTTTCACCGCACGGGCGATACGGGCCGCATCGGCGGGAAGACTGCTGATGTAATAGGCGCGCTCGACGCTGGTTCGATCCCCCATGGTGCGCTCCCGTTCGATCACGGCGAAGCTGCGCAGATCCTGCCACTGCTTTCCGTTGTAGAGCCGATCCACCGCATCGTAGGCCCAGCAGCGACGGGTTTCGATGCGGCCGTGGTTGTTCTTGGTCACGGTGACTTCATCGACCGACGTGGGAGTCAATTTACCCTTGGGATCGAGCCCGGCAAACATGATCGAATCGAGCAGGCCCGGATGATTGTCCTTCACGCACAGCACATAGTCGGCCTGCTTCTCACGGATCGTTTGGGCGATCTTCGTCTGGGTCCCCATGGCATCAATGGTGACCGTCGTGCCTTCGAGCGCCAGGGTTTTGAGCAACACGGGGATTGCCGTTATTTCGTTGGACTTCTCCGCCGTGGCGGTTTGTCCCAGCACCACCCCAATGCCCGCCGCAAAGGCACTGACCAGGTGCAGCGGATGGGAGTCCGCCTCCTTCTTGTTGGCCGTGCGACGACTGCTCTTGCCGTCGATGGCGACGACCGTGTTTTCGGCGAGCGCCGGGACAACCATGCCCACCCAGCGCCGGAAAGCGGCTTCGAACTCTTCCGGTGCGATCATCCCGAACACCCGCCCCAGCGTGTCGTGGGAGGGGATACCGCCTTCAAGCTTCATGAAGCCGCGCAGCCAGTCGAGTTTCGCCTTGGCCCAGAGATGAACGGCGACAAAGTCGTCAGCGCCGCTGAGCACCGCGCACACCATGACGCTCAAGAGCTCCGCCAGATCGTGCTGCGTATGCCGCTTGCTGCGCGGATCGGAAATCGAAACAAACACCTGCGTGAGCGGCATGACTGTACCTGTCTTCATGGGAAGCCCAAAAAGGCAGGAAACTACACAAAATGCGGCCCGGTGAACAGGGGGGGTTGTAATTGCATGAATGTGAACGGGATTTTTGAGGCGGTTATGCTGGGTCGATGCGATTGCCCTG
>NZ_JAQVCN010000048.1 GCF_028689785.1 Zoogloea sp.
CGAAAACTTCTTAACCACCGAAACAATCTACTTAACGCCAGCATCGCAACACTACCCCGCGACACCTTCCTCTTCACCGCTCCGGAGCACTTCATCGTGCGCCGCAGCGAAGAGAGGCCGAATTATAGACAATAATTCGGCGGGGTCAACACTTTCTTCGAAAAAACTTCAAATTCGCTCCACCCACTTAGTAACTGGGTGCCCCCGCGTAATTTTCGAAACGCGTGAACTCTCCCAAAAAAGTCATCCGGACCGTCCCCGTGGAACCGTTTCGGTGCTTGGAAATGATCAATTCCGCCATCCCCTTGTCCGGCGAGTCCGGGTTGTAGATCTCGTCTCGGTAAATGAACATGATGATATCGGCATCCTGTTCGATAGCTCCCGACTCACGCAGGTCGGATGCAACCGGGCGCTTGTTCGGACGTTGCTCGAGGCTACGGTTGAGCTGGGATAGCGCGATGATCGGAACATGCAATTCCTTGGCCAGGGATTTCACTGAACGGGAAATCTCGGACAATTCAGCAGAACGGTTGTCGCTCTCCTTCAGGGAAGTCATCAGCTGAAGGTAATCGATGACGATTAGGCCAAGGCGGCCGCACTGACGATGCAGGCGCCGGCAGCGCGCCCGGAGATCGGTCGGATTCAGGCCCGGCGTCTCATCAATAAAGATGGGTGCCTCGTGCAGCTTGCCCAGGGCGTAGGTCAGGCGCTGCCATTCCTCGTCGGTGAGTTTGCCTGTCCGGATCTTGTGCTGATCGATCCGCCCCACAGAGGACAGAAAACGAGTTGCCAACTGCGTACCCGGCATTTCCATGGAGAACACCGCCACGGGCAGGCCCGCTTCGACAGCTACCGTCTCTGCAATATTGAGCGCCAGGGACGTCTTGCCCATCCCCGGGCGCGCCGCCAGCACAATCATGTCGGACGGCTGCAGACCTGACGTCTTCTCATCAAGATCAGCCAAACCCGTCGGAACCCCCGTAATCCCCGCTGGCGAGTCCCGGTCATAGAGCTCCTGGATACGATCGACAACCTGGCCAAGGATCGGCTGAATGGGCACGAAGCCGCTCACCGTTCGCGCCCCGGCTTCCGCAATCTCGAACACCTTGGCCTCCGCCTCATCCAGAAGCGTCTTTGCATCCTTGCCCGAGGGCGTCAGCGCACTGGCCGCTATCTGGTCACCCACCGATACCAGCTTGCGCAGGATCGCCCGCTCACGAATGATCTCCCCGTAACGGCGAACATTGGCGGCAGACGGCGTGCTATTTGCAATCTCACCCAGATAGGCGAGCCCTCCCACATGCTCAGCCTCTCCATTTTTCTCGAGCGCCTCGTAGACGGTCACAACGTCAGCTGGCTTGCCCAGCTCTATCAGCCGGGCGATTTGGCGAAAAATGCGCCGATGGTCGTCCCGATAGAAGTCAGCTTCATTGACGATATCGCCAACACGCTCCCAGACCGTGTTGTCGATAAGCAGGCCGCCCAGCAAGGACTGCTCCGCCTCAATGGAATGAGGGGGCAGACGCAAGGCCGACATGACAGGATCTTCAGGCAGATTTTGAGAATTGCGCATGGGACATCAACCATCTAAAAAACACCGGTCTTGATCGACCAGAAAACAAAAAAGGCTGCACAAGGCAGCCTTTTTTGAGGACAGAAGAGAAAACCTCTTCGATCAGCTCTCGCCGACCACTGCAACGTTGATGGTAGCAGTGACGTCGGTGTGCAGGGAGACCACCAGCTGGGTCTCGCTCACAACCTTGAGCGGGCCTTCCGGCATGCGGACGGCAGACTTCTCGACGGCGAAGCCCTTGGCCTTCAGCGCATCAGCAACGTCGGCGTTGGTCACGGAGCCAAACAGACGACCATCCACGCCAGCCTTGCGGCTGATGGTGACGACAGTACCTTCGAGCTTCTCGCCTTCAGCCTGAGCGGCTGCCAGCTGCTCGGCAGCCAGGCGCTCAAGTTCGGCGCGACGGGCTTCGAACTCAGCCAGGTTGGCGGCATTGGCACGCTTAGCCTTGCCTTGGGGGATCAGGAAGTTACGGGCATAGCCGTCCTTAACCTTGACCACATCACCCAGACCACCCAGGTTGACAACCTTGTCCATAAGAATGATTTGCATGCTGTCTCTCCGGGATTACTGGTGCAGATCGGTGTACGGCAGGAGCGCGAGAAAACGCGCACGCTTGATCGCGGTGGACAGCTGACGCTGGTAGCCGGACTTGGTGCCGGTGATACGCGCCGGCATGATCTTGGCGTTTTCGGTGATGAAATCCTTCAGGATATCCACATCCTTGTAGTCGATTTCTTCGATCTTCTCTGCGCTGAAACGGCAGAACTTGCGACGCTTGAAGAGGCTGCGACCGCCACGGTCGTCCTTACGCTTCATTGCTGGCTTGAATGCCATGATTCGTTCCTTCCAAAAATTCGATCGTATCGATGTGCAATACAGGCGCCCTGCTGCGCAGGCTTTTCGCTGCGAGGAAGCCGGTGATTCGGGCACTGCAACCGAGGCGGGCGGCGGCGAGCAGACTCGCCTTTTCCCCCACGGCCACAACACTCAGTTCGAGCCCCACTTCCCGCGGGACTCCGGCTTCCACCTGCTTCGAGCGGTGCTCAATGCGTCCCGCCAGCACCGGCACACCGCCGGGGGAGTAACGCAGAGCCCCGATTTCGGTCAGGACACCATCAATCTGAAAACTGTTGCTACCCGTATCCTGCAAATCAGGCGGCGGGTTGCTCGGCCGGCTTGGCCTCGTCGGATGCGGAGGTCAGGGAGCGAGCCTTTTCTTCCTTCATCATCGGGGACGGGGTGGTCACGGCCTTCTTCATGCGGATGGACAGGTGGCGCAGCACGGCATCGTTGAACTTGAAGCCATGCTCCAGTTCGGCGATGGTCGGCTGATCGCACTCGATGTTCATCAGCACATAGTGGGCCTTGTGGATCTTGTCGATCGGGTAGGCCAGCTGACGACGACCCCAGTCTTCCAGGCGATGAACCTGGCCGCCTTGGGTGGTCACGAGGGAGCGGTAGCGCTCGATCATGGCGGGCACTTGCTCGCTTTGATCGGGGTGAACAATGAACACAACTTCGTAATGCCGCATGAGATCTCCTTCTGGATCAAAACCCTCCGTCATGCGAACGGTAGGGCAAGGTAAAAATCCGGACACCCGACCTGCACATGCAGACGGGCGAGCCGGCAATCATTTCACAACCCGGGAATTAATTCAAGGCTTTACGCACTCGAAGCTGCTTATCGGCGGCAGGCGCCCCTGGCGAGGCTGACCTTCGAGCCGTTGCTACGGCCCAGATGCTCACAGATCCAGGCCGAGGTTTCGATCAGGGCATCCAGCCGGATGCCTGTCTCGATGCCCAGTCCGTCGAGCATATACACGACGTCTTCGGTGGCCACGTTGCCGGACGCACCCGCCGCGTAAGGACAGCCGCCCAAGCCGGCCACCGAGGCATCAAAGGTGGCGACCCCGGCAAGCAGGGACGCATAGATGTTTGCCAGCGCCTGGCCGTAAGTGTCGTGATAATGCCCGGCCAGCCTGTCGATGGGCACCCGGCGCGCCACGGCGTCGAGCATGCGGCGGGTCTTGCCGGGAGTACCGGTGCCAATGGTGTCGCCAAGGCTGACCTCATAGCAGCCCATCTCGAAGAGGGTGGCCGCCACGCCAGCCACAGCCTCCGGTACCACCTCGCCCTCGTAGGGGCAGCCCAGCACGCAGGAAACGTAGCCACGCACCCTCACGCCCGCGGCCCGGGCCGCCTCGACAACAGGGGCAAAGCGATCCAGGGATTCGGAGATGGAGCAGTTGATGTTCTTCTGGCTGAACGATTCGGATGCGGCACCAAAGACCGCCACCTCACGGGCGCCGGCTGCGAGCGCCCCCTCGAAGCCCTTCAGGTTGGGCGTAAGCACCGGATAATCCACACCGGGCAGGCGCACGATGCGGGCCATCACCTCTGCGTTGTCTCCCATCTGCGGCACCCATTTGGGCGACACGAAGGACGTGGCCTCAATGGCGGGCAGGCCGGCCGCTCCCAGACGGGCGATGAGCTCGACCTTGGTGTCGGTGCTGACGATCTGCTTCTCGTTCTGCAGACCATCCCGGGGGCCGACTTCAACGATGCGGACGCGGCGGGGCAGGTTCATGGCTTTCCTCGTGGATTCAGGCGGTGGCGGCGTCTTGCAGGCCGAGGGTCTGCTTCATTTTCTCGCGGATCTGGAACTTCTGGATCTTGCCCGTCACCGTCATTGGGAAGCTGTCCACGAAGCTGATGTAGCGGGGAATTTTGTAGTGGGCGATCTGCCCCTGGCAGAAGGCGCGCACATCGTCCTCCGACAGCTTCTGCCCTTCCCTCGGGATGATCCACGCGCACAGCTCCTCGCCATACTTCTTGTCGGGCACACCCACCACCTGCACGTCCAGGATGGCGGGGTGGCGATACAGGAACTCCTCGATCTCCCGCGGATAGATGTTCTCCCCACCACGGATCACCATGTCCTTGATGCGCCCGACGATGTTGCAGAAGCCTTCGTCGTCAATCACGGCAATGTCGCCCGTGTGCATCCAGCCGGCCCGGTCGATGGCCTCCGCAGTCTTGGCCTCATCACCCCAGTAGCCGAGCATTACCGAATAGCCGCGGGTGCACAGCTCGCCCGGGGCACCCCTTGGGACGATGCGTCCGTCAGTATCGATGATCTTCACCTCGCAATGGGGCTGGACCCGGCCCACCGTGGACACCCGCCGCTCGATGGGGTCGTCGGTGCCGCTCTGGAAGCTCACTGGCGAGGTCTCGGTCATGCCGTAGGCAATGGTCACGTCGCGCATGTTCATGCGCTCAATGACCCGCTTCATCACTTCGATGGGGCAAGGGCTGCCGGCCATGATTCCGGTGCGCAGGCTGGACAGGTCAAATCCGGCAAAATCGGGGTGATCCAGTTGGGCGATGAACATGGTCGGCACCCCGTAGCTGGCGGTGCACTTCTCTTCCGCCACGGTTTGCAGCACGGCCAGGGGCTCGAAAGCCTCGGCCGGATAGACCATGGTTGCGCCGTGGGTGATGCAGCCCAGGTTGCCCATCACCATGCCGAAGCAGTGATAAAGCGGCACCGGGATGCACACCCGGTCGCCGGGCACCAGGCGGATGGCCTCTCCGACGAAGAAGCCATTATTGAGGATGTTGTGATGGGACAGGGTGGCACCCTTGGGGTTGCCGGTGGTACCCGAAGTGAACTGGATGTTGATGGGGTCGTCGAACTGCAGGCTTTCCCCCAACAGTTCCAGCTCACCCAGTTCGTCTCGGGATGGCGGGGCCAGCAGGGCATCAAAGTTAAGCATGCCCGGCGATCTCTCCGCCCCCATGCGGATCACGATTTCAAGCGTGGGCAGGGTGTGGGCCCGCAACAGGGCCGGCTCGCAGTGACTCAGCTCCGGCGCCAGATCTGCCAGCATGCCCAGGTAATCGCTGTTCTTGAAGGCCGGCGACAGGATCAGCGCCCGACAGCCCACCTTGTTGAGGGCGTACTCAAGCTCGCTGCGCCGGTAGGCCGGGTTGATGTTCACCAGCACCAGCCCGGCCTTGGCCGTGGCGAACTGGGTCAGCGTCCATTCCAGCCGGTTCTGGGCCCAGATGCCGATACGCTCCCCAGGCTTGAGCCCCAGGCGGATCAGGCTGCAGGCCAGGGCATCCACCTTCTGGCGCAGCGCCGCGTAGGTCAGCCGCACGCCCTGGTGGCGAACCACCAGAGCTTCCCGCGCGCCGTGCAAGGCGCAGGCCTCGTCAAAATAGCGGCCGATGGTCTGGCCGATCAGGGGCTTGTCCGATGCACCATGGACGTAGCTCATTTCACTCATGCTGTCTCCTCACACTCGTGCTGTGCAGTTCCGGCTCCGTCTGCGCGGAGTGCCGGAGTCTCATATCCCCGGGATGGCAATCAAACCGGGCTGACTTCGAAATCCACCAGCTCGGCGCCATCCCCCACCTGGTCACCCACGCCATACCGGAAGCCCTTCACCGTGCCGGCGGCCGGCGCGGTGATGGTGTGCTCCATCTTCATGGCCTCGAGGATCAGCAGCGGTGCGCCCTTCTCTACCGTGGCGCCCTCGGCGGCGATCAGGGCGATGACCTTGCCCGGCATTGGCGCCAACAGGCCACCCTCGGCGCCACCACCCTCGCCGCTGTGGTGCAGCGGATCGACGGCCGAAAACTGCCAGGCCCGGCCGTGCCCGAACACATGGCGCCGCTCGCCCGCCACCACCACCGTGGCGGTGGTGCGCAGGCCATCGAACTCGGCGCGCAGCAGGCCACGGGGGTTGAGGTTGCCGCTGACCGTACTGACAACGCCATCCACCGTGATGCGGAAGGCCTTGCCGAGATGCTCGACCTGCACCGACCTCTGCTCGTCGCCCAGGCGGAACATCAGGCTGCGCACCGCACCGGCATTGACCCGCCAACCATCCCGCAGGTGCCAGGGCGATGCCGGCTCGGGGTGGCGGGTGGCGCTAAGGGCGGCGCGCTCCTGTTCCCGCAACAGCTCCGCCAGGGTCACGGCCAGCCAGGACTCACGGGTTGCGCCGACGTCCTCCGGGAAGAGATAGTCCTTCTCCCGCTCAATCAGGCCGGTGTCCAGATCTGCGTTGGCAAAAGCCGGGCAGGCAGTGAGGCGCGACAGGAACTCGATATTGTTGGAAACACCGACCACCCGGTAATCCGCCAGGGCCTGCAGCATGCGCGCCAGGGCCCGGTCGCGATTCACGTCCCAGACAATGAGCTTGGCGATCATCGGGTCGTAGAAGGGCGAGATCTCGTCCCCCTCCTCCACGCCGGTATCGACCCGCACATGCATGCCCTCTTCCGGCGGCGCCAGGTGCACCAGGCGGCCGGTGGAAGGCAGGAAGCCCTTCGACGGGTCCTCCGCATAGATGCGCGCCTCCAGCGCGTGGCCGTTGATGGCCAACTGCTCCTGGGCCAACGGCAGGGGTTCGCCAGAGGCCACACGGAGCTGCCACTCCACCAGGTCGAGCCCGGTGATCATCTCTGTGACCGGGTGCTCCACCTGCAGGCGGGTGTTCATCTCCATGAAGTAGAAGCTGCCATCCTGGTTGGCGATGAACTCCACGGTGCCGGCGCCCACGTAGCCCACGGCCTTGGCCGCATCGACGGCGGCCTTGCCCATGGCGGCACGGCGCTCCGGCGTCATGCCCGGTGCGGGCGCTTCTTCAAGCACCTTCTGATGGCGCCGTTGCACCGAACAGTCACGCTCGAACAGGTACACCACGTTGCCCTGAGTATCGCCGAACACCTGGATCTCGATATGGCGCGGACGGGTCAGGTACTTCTCCACCAGCACATGGTCGCTGCCAAAACTGGATGCTGCCTCACGCTTGCAGGAGGCCAGCGCATCAAGGAAGTCCTCGCTCTTCTCCACCAGACGCATGCCCTTGCCGCCACCGCCGGCGGCGGCCTTGATGAGCACCGGGTAGCCGATGGCATCAGCCTGCACATTGAGAAAACCGGGCTCCTGATGGTCGCCGTGGTAGCCGGGGGTCAGGGGCACGCCTGCCTTTTCCATCAGCTTCTTGGCCTCGGACTTGGAACCCATGGCCCGGATCGCCGAGACCGGCGGGCCGATGAAGACGATGCCGGCCTCCTCGCAGGCATGGCAGAAGTCCTCGTTCTCGGAGAGGAAACCATAGCCCGGGTGGATGGCCTGGGCGCCGGTCTGCTTCGCCGCGGCGATGATCTTGTCGATGACCAGGTAGCTCTCGCGCGCCGCCGCCGGCCCAATCAGCACGGCCTCGTCGGCCAAGCGTACATGCCGCGCACCCGCATCGGCCTCGGAATACACGGCGACAGTCTTGATGCCCATACGGCGGGCCGTCTTGATGACCCGGCAGGCGATCTCCCCACGATTGGCGATCAGAATCTTGTTGAACATGCTTGTCTCCCGCTTTCCCTTGTAGGGGCGACTTCAGTCGCCCGCAGACGTCGATTCAGGTTGGGCGACTGAAGTCGCCCCTACAGATCTAGGCCGGCACCCACGCCGCCGGGCGCTTGTCGAGGAAGGCGGCGAGGCCCTCCTTCGCTTCGGGCGTGGCGCGCAGGCTGGCAATGCGGCGGGCGGTATCCTCGACCAGATCGTCACCGACAGGCCGGTCGGCCACGGCACGGATCAGGTCCTTGGCGGCGGCCTGAGATTTCGGCCCCCCCTGCAGCAGGGCGGTCACGATGTCCTGCACCCGGGCATCGAGCCCGTCTGCCGCGGTCGCCTCGTGGGCCAGGCCCAGCTCGGCAGCACGGCCGGCGGAGATCCGCTCGGCAGTCTGAAAATAGCGGTGGGCCTGGCGAGCGCCGATCGCGCGGATCACATAGGGGCTGATGGCCGAGGGGATGATGCCGAAGCGGACCTCGGAGGTGGCGAACACCGCCCCTTCACCCGCAATGCAGATGTCGCAGGCCGAGGCGAGCCCCATGCCGCCGCCCAGGGCCGCCCCATGCACGCGGGCGATGGTCGGCTTCGTCATCTCGGCCAGGGTACGCAGCATGCCGGCGAGCTTGCGTGCATCCTCGATGTTCTCCTCGACACTGGCATTGCCGGCACGCTTCATCCAGTTGAGATCGGCCCCCGCCGAAAAGCTCTTGCCGCGCCCGGCCAGCACCACCACCCGCACCGTGTCGTCGGCGTCCAACTGGCGGCAGGCCGCGGTGAGCTCGGCGATGAGCTGCTCGTTGAAAGCGTTATGCACGTCGGGGCGGTTCATCCACAGGGTGGCGACACCGCCGTCGCGGACGATTTCCAGGGTTTCGTACATGGCGCCCCCTTACATCCGGAACAGGCCGAACTTCGTCGGCTGGATCGGGGCGTTGAGGCTGGCCGACAAGGACAGACCCAGCACGCGGCGGGTCTGGGCCGGGTCCACCACACCGTCGTCCCACAGGCGGGCGGTGGCGTAATAGGGATGCCCCTGATCTTCGTACTGCTGGCGGATCGGCGACTTGAAGGCCTCCTCCTCGTCCTTGCTCCAGCTGCCGCCCTTGGCTTCAATACCCTCCCGGCGCACGGTGGACAGCACGCTGGCGGCCTGCTCACCGCCCATCACGGAGATGCGGCTGTTGGGCCACATCCACAGGAAGCGGGGGCTGTAGGCACGGCCGCACATGCCGTAGTTACCGGCGCCGAAGCTGCCGCCGATCAGCACGGTGAGCTTGGGCACCTGGGCGGTGGCCACGGCGGTGACCATCTTGGCCCCGTCCTTGGCGATGCCGCCGTTCTCGTACTTGCGGCCGACCATGAAGCCGGTGATGTTCTGCAGGAATACCAGCGGCACGCCGCGCTGGGCACACAACTCGATGAAGTGGGCGCCCTTCTGGGCCGACTCGCCGAACAGGATGCCGTTGTTGGCGACAATGCCGATGGGCATGCCGTACAGGTGGGCAAAGCCGGTGACCAGGGTGGTGCCGTAGCGGGCCTTGAACTCGTCGAAACGGGAGCCATCGACGATGCGGGCGATCACTTCGCGCACGTCGTAGGGCTTGCGGGTGTCGGTGGGGATCACCCCGTACAGCTCGGCCGGGTCGTAGAGCGGCTCCTCCGCATCCAGCAGCTTGAGGCCCACCGGCTTGTTGCGGTTGAGGGTGCCGACGATGCGCCGGGCGATATGCAGGGCGTGGGTGTCGTTCTCGGCCAGGTGGTCGGCCACCCCGGAGACACGGGTGTGCACATCGCCACCGCCCAGGTCTTCGGCGGTCACCACCTCGCCGGTAGCGGCCTTCACCAGCGGTGGCCCGCCCAGGAAGATGGTGCCCTGGTTCTTGACGATGATGGTCTCGTCGCTCATGGCCGGCACGTAGGCGCCGCCCGCGGTGCACGAGCCCATCACCACGGCGATCTGGGGAATGCCCAGAGCCGACATGTTGGCCTGATTGAAGAAGATGCGGCCGAAGTGATCCTTGTCGGGGAAGACTTCATCCTGCTTGGGCAGGAAGGCACCGCCGGAATCCACCAGATAGATGCACGGCAGCCGGTTTTCCTGGGCGACCTCCTGGGCACGCAAGTGCTTCTTGACCGTCATCGGGTAATAGGTGCCGCCCTTCACGGTGGCATCGTTGGCCACGATCATGCACTCGGTGCCATTGACCCGGCCGATGCCGGTGATCACCCCGGCTGAGGGCGCATCGTTGTCGTACATCCCGTAGGCGGCCATCTGGCCGAGTTCGAGAAAGCCGGTGCCGGGGTCGAGCAGATGATCAACCCGGTCGCGGGGCAGCAGCTTGCCGCGGGCCACGTGCTTGGCCCGGGCCGCCTCACCGCCGCCAAGGGACACCCGCGCAGCCTTCTCGCGCAAGTCGGCCACGATCTTGCTCATCTGGGCCGCGTTGGCCTGGAACTCGGGCGACCGGGGGTTGATGCTGGATTTGATGACGCTCATATCGGCTTCCCTTGCTCAAGCCGTTTCCGAGAACAGCTCGCGGCCGATCAGCATGCGGCGGATCTCGCTGGTGCCGGCGCCGATCTCGTAGAGCTTGGCGTCACGCCACAGGCGGCCGACCGAGTATTCGTTGGTGTAGCCCACACCACCCAGGGTCTGGATGGCTTCGCCCGCCATCCAGGTGGCCTTCTCGGCGGAGTACAGGATGGCGCCGGCGGCGTCCTTGCGCAGGGTGCGCGAGTGATCGGTACGATCACAGGCCTGGCCCACCGCGTATACATAAGCGCGGGTGGCCATCCAGGTGGAATACATGTCGGCCAGCTTGCCCTGCATCAGCTGGAACTCGCCGATACTCTGGCCAAACTGCTTGCGGTCGTGGAGGTAGGGCACGACTTCGTCCATGCACGCTGCCATGATGCCCAGCGGGCCGCCGCACAGCACGGCGCGCTCGTAGTCAAGGCCACTCATCAGCACCTTGACGCCATTACCCACGCCACCCAGCACGTTCTCCTCGGGCACCTCCACATCGTCGAAGAACAGCGGGAAGGTGTTGGAACCGCGCATGCCCAGCTTGTCCAGGTGGGTGCCATGGGTGAAGCCCTTCATGCCCTTCTCGATGATGAAGGCGGTCATGCCCCTGGGGCCCGCCTCGATATCGGTCTTGGCATACACCACCAGGGTGTCGGCATCGCCGCCATTGGTGATCCACATCTTGGCGCCGTTGAGCACGTAGCGATCACCCTTTTTATCGGCGCGCAGCTTCATGCTCACCACATCGGAGCCAGCGTTGGGCTCGCTCATGGCCAGGGCGCCCACATGGTCGCCGGAGATCAGCTTGGGCAGATACTTCTGCTTCTGGGCCTCGGTGCCGTTACGGCGGATCTGGTTGACGCACAGGTTGGAGTGGGCGCCGTAGGACAGACCAACCGAAGCGGAAGCGCGGGAGACTTCTTCCAGCGCGATGATGTGCGCCAGGTAACCCATGTTGGTACCGCCGTATTCTTCGGGGGCGGTCATGCCATGCAGGCCCAGATCGCCAAGCTTCTTCCACAGATCGGCAGGAAACTCATTCACCCGGTCGATCTCGGCGGCGCGGGGCGCGATTTCCTTGGCCGCAAAGGCCTGGATGGTGTCGCGCAGGGCTTCGATGGTATCGCCGAGATGGAAATCGAGGCTGGGTACGTTCATGGTTTGTCTCCTCCGGAAGATGGGTATGGCGGGACCGGACCTGGCAGCCCCTGTCAACACATGGCAGAGTACGTGCCCGACAGCCTTGCCGGGCGCCATCGTGGTTGCAGATCGTGCCACCAACTCCGAGCACAAGCGCTAAGATCTCCGGGCCATGAAAAAGCCTGCTCCCGACCCCCGCCTGTCCAGCCAATCCCGCGCTGCGACACCGATTGCCTTCATCGCCGCAATTCTCGCCGGATACCGCCGCTACGGTGCAGACCCGGCCAATGCCCTGGCTCGCGCAGGCATCAACCCGACCCTCCTCCAACACCCCGAGGCGCGGGTCACGGCAAGCCAGATGGAGATCATGTCGGGGGCTGCCATGCAGGAACTTGACGACGAGGCCCTAGGCTGGTTCTCCCGGCGCCTGCCCTGGGGCAGCTACGGCATGCTGTGCCGGGCCTCCATCACCTCGCCCAACCTGGGGGTGGCCCTGAAACGCTGGTGCCGCCACCACCGCCTGCTCACCGATGACATCGACCTTCGCCTGGAGGTGAGTGGCAGCGAGGCACGCTTCACCCTCCACCCCCGCCGCGAGCTGGGTGAGCTTCGCGAGTTCTGTCTGGTCACCCTGCTGCGCTACGTGCTGGGTTACGCCTGCTGGGCTATCGATTCGCGCATCGCCCTGCAGGAGACACGCTTCCCCTTCCCCCCGCCTCCCCACGCCGCAACCTATCCCCTGCTCTTCCCGGGCCCGGTGCAGTTCAACGCCTACGCCGCCGGTTTCAGCTTCGACACCCGCTACCTGGCTCTGCCCATTCGCCGCGACGAAGCCGCCCTGCGCACCATGCTGCAGCGTGCCCTGCCTCTCACCGTGCTCCAGTACCGGCGCGACCGCCTGCTGGTGGAGGGTGTGCGGCAATTCCTGCGCAGCCCCGACAAAGGGGGCGCCACCGCTGAGCAGGTCGCCGAGCACCTTCATGTCTCCGTGCGCACCCTGCACCGGCAGCTCAAGGATGAAGGCTCGTCCCTGCAGCAGCTCAAGGACGACACCCGCCGCGATCACGCCATGACGCTCCTCGACCGCAGCCGCAAATCGGTGAAGCAGATCTCGGCCCTGGTGGGCTTCGCCAACGAGAAGAGCTTCACCCGGGCCTTCCGCACCTGGACCGGGCTGCCCCCCCAGGCCTGGCGGGAGCGCAATCAGGCGGCAGAAGGGGGCAGCACGCCCATGGAATGGGGCAACAGGCCTGCACGTTAGCAAGCTCCCGAACTTGGCCGGCACCGACCACCAGTACCGCAACACGAGTTAAGCGCGTCACATCTCCAGGCTCCCGCATCGGCTAAGACGGAGTGAAATATTCCATAAGAATTTTGCCTACCCATTCTTCAGGAGCTTCTGTGCCCTCCCCCCTTATTGCTACGTTGCCCGTATCGCTCGCAGCCCTGCTCACCGTCACTTCAATGGGTCCAGCCCTCGCCGAGTCTGGCTCAGGTCCGGCACTCACCCTCGCCGAAGGGCAGATGCGCCTCGAAGCCCGGTTGCGAAACATGGGAATCGGCGCCGGCAAGCCCGTTTCGATGCCCGCCTCCATCGACACCGCCCGGCAAATCAAGAAGGCCATGCAGGGCAACGAGCGCCCGGCACAGCACGGGCAGGTGGATGGTCTGGCCATCCGCTTCCGCGCTCCTGAAGTGCAGGCACTGTCAGCCAACAACGCTCCACCACCTGACGCCCTCATCACGCAACTCAATGGTGCCGCCGGCGGCGAGCTGCGCTTCCACCGCGCCATGTCCATGGGCTTCCACGTGTTCCGCTTTCCCAGCCCGAAGACGGCAGCAGAGGTCGAGACCATCGTCACGCGGCTGCGGGCCCTGCCGGATGTCGAGAAAGTGACCGAAGATGTCCGCTCAACCCGCAACCTCACTCCCAATGACGTCTCGTTCCCCAAACAGTGGAACATGCAATCGGTCTATTTTTACGCTGGCTCCGCCAATCTGTCGTCCGCGTGGACGATCACCACCGGCTCCGCCAATACGGTTGTCGCTGTGCTCGACACCGGCATCACCGCCCACCCGGAGCTCCAGTCCCGCGTGCTGCCGGGCTACGACTTCATCTCCGACCCGTTCACCGCCAACGACGGCAACGGGCGCGACCCCGATGCCAGCGACCCGGGCGACTGGACAGCCGACAACGAGTGCGGTGCGGGCATCCCCGGACGGCCCTCAAGCTGGCATGGTACCCACGTAACCGGCATCATCGCCGCAACCGGCAACAACTGGTCGGGCATTGCGGGCACGAACTGGAATACCCGCATTCTCCCTGTGCGGGTGCTGGGCAAATGCGGCGGAAGCGTTTCGGACATCATCGACGGCATGCTGTGGGCCGTCGGCCTCGCAGTACCCGGCGTCCCCCTCAATCCCTACCCAGCCCAGGTGCTCAATCTGAGCCTGGGTGGCTGGAGCCCCGGTGGCTGTACCTACGGCTATGAGGAAGCACTCAACCGGGTACGGGCCACCGGCGCACTGGTGGTTGCCGCAGCGGGCAACGACGACACAGAATCCGCCTACACCGTACCTGCAGCCTGCGATGGCATGATGACCGTCGGAGCGGTGGACCATGACGGCTACCGGGCCAGCTACAGCAACTATAGCTTCGTGAATACGGTAAGCATCTCGGCCCCCGGCGGCGACATCAGCTACTACGGCACCCCGGGCTCAGGCATCTATTCGACCATCAACTCAGGCAGCAAATGGCCGGTTTCCAGCAGCTACGGTTACTTCGAAGGCACCAGCATGGCGGCGCCCCACGTTTCGGGCATTGCCGCCCTCGCCCTGGCCCGCGACCCGCTGATCAGCCCTGAAGTCCTGTACTTCTCGATCTACCTGTCGAGCCACGACTTTCCCCGGGACTCCATCTGCAGCAGTTATGCGGAGACCTACCTCCTGTGTGGCGCCGGCATCGTCGACGCTTACCAGACCCTCCTGACCGTCTCCGCGCTGGAACCCTACATGCTGGTGACCGAGTACTACAACGTGGACATCCGGCACTACTTCCGCACTGGTGCACGCAGTGACTCCGCCTTCATCCTCGCCGGCAATGCCGGCAACGGCTGGCGCGATACCTACGACTACTTTATGGCCTGGCGCGACGCATCCAGCGGCGCCCAGCCCGTCTGCCGGTTTTACGCCAAGGGGCCGAACTCTCACTTTTTCACCGCCGACGCCAAGGAGTGCGATGACGTCAAGGGCTACCCGGGCTGGGTTTATGAGGGCATCGCCTACTACATGAAAGTCCCGAAAAACAATGCCTGCCCGGTAGGCAGCGTGCCGGTCTATCGCCTCTACAACAACCGCTTCGCCCAGAACGACTCGAACCACCGCTTCACCACCGACATGGATGTGGTCACCCAGATGATGCAGTCCGGCTGGCTCTTTGAAGGCGTCAAGATGTGCGGGGGTGGCGGCTAAGCACCGGCCCCGCCACCGAGCCGGGGGCCCCACGCTCGTGAAGCAGTCGTAGCGAGCGGTTCGCCCCCCAATCCGTTCAGCCGTTCAAAGCATGCCGTGCGCAGCACAAGGGCAGGATCAGGCCTGTGGATCACGCTGCCGAGCATTCCGGGGCATCCAGCGGAGTAGCGTGGCATAGAAGGATTCGGCACCCACGGGTTTGCCTATGTGGTCATCCATGCCAGCCTCGATGCAGGCCAGGCGGTCCTGCTCGAAGGCATTGGCGGTCAGGGCAACGATGGGGGTGTGCTGCCTGCCGGGCAGGGCGCGGATCATCCGGGCGGCCTCGAAACCGTTCAGCTTCGGCATTTGCAGGTCCATCAGAATCAGATCGTAGTCGGTCAGCCTGGCCAGCTCGACCGCCCGGGCACCGTCCTCGGCCAGGTCCACGTTGAGGCTGGCCACCTTCAGCAACTCCCGGGACAGCTCCCGGTTGATCGGCTCATCCTCCACCAGCAGCACGCGGGCCCCACTGCAGGTCTGGCGCAGGCGGTTTTCGGCGGCGTCGGGGGGCTCGGCGGCGCCCTGCACGGGCTCGGGGTGAGCCACTGCCAGGGGCACGGCAAACCAGAAAACACTGCCCGCACCGGGCACACTGTCCACGCCGATGGAGCCCCCCATCAGTTGCGTCAGCCGCTTGCTGATAGTCAGCCCAAGGCCGGTCCCCCCGTACTTGCGCGTGGTCGAATTGTCGGACTGCTCAAAGGCCAGGAACAGGCGCTTCTGATCTTCAACGGGGATGCCGATCCCCGTATCGAGCACCTCGAAACGCACCAGGAGGCTGGCCCCCTTCCCCTCCGGCGTCAGCACCCGCACGCTCACCCCACCCCGATGGGTGAACTTGACCGCATTGCTGACCAGGTTGAGGAGGATCTGCCCGAGGCGCACCGGATCACCACTCAGCCGACGCCCGGCCAGGGCCGGGGCGATGTCCACATCCACACTCAGGCCCTTGGCTGCAGCCGTCGGGGCAATCAGGGCAGTGAGGCTGTCGAGGACTTCCCCAAGGGTGAAATCCACGCTTTCGAGGCTCATGCGTTCCGCCTCGATCTTTGAAATGTCCAGGATGTCGTTAATCACCGCGAGCAGGTGACGGGAGGCCTGGCGGGCCATCTGCAGCTGCGCTATCTGTTTCGGATCGCTCGCCCGCCGCAGCGCCAGATCGGTCATGCCCATGATGCCGTTCATGGGGGTCCTGAGTTCGTGGCTCATGTTGGCCAGGAAGGCGCTCTTGGCCCGACTGGCACTCTCGGCCACCTCCTTGGCGATGGACAGCGCCGCTGTGCGCTCAACAACCAGATCTTCGAGATGCCGGCGATGCAGCGCCAACTCGGCGTCCAGCTGCCTGCGTTCAGTCACATCCCGCCCCGAACCCACGGTGCCGATGATCTCCCCGTTCTCATTAACAAACGGCGCCTTACGCACGTCCAGCACCAGCAAACGGCCGCGGATGTTGCCGCTCTCCTCAAAGGTGGACGAACTCCCCCGTGCCAGGGTGACGGCATCGGAGTCACCGCACTGCTCGCCAAAGGTATGCCAGTGAGGGTCCTCCGGACGGGCCGCGCGCTCGCGCAAGGCGAAAAACAGGTCACTGCGGCCAACCGGCTCGTCCGTATCGGCCGCGCACAGCAAGTCGCGGCACATAGCCTGGTTGGCAAACAGGTAACGCCCTTCAAGATCCTTGGCCCAGATCATGTCCGGCACGTTGTCGCACATCAGACGCAGCAGCGCGGCCAGCTTGGCCGAACGCTCGGTGGACTCGGCCAGCTCGGCAGTGCGCTGGACAATGCGCTGCTCCAGGGCCTTCTCGGAGACCTCCAGGGCTTCCCGGGCGAGCCGCTCGGCGGCCAGGGCCTCAGCCTGGGCCTGGTCCTTGTCGCGCCGCAGGATGTGGATGCGGCTGGCCAGAGCAAAGGAAAACAGCAGCATTTCCAGGGCCGAGCCGATCTGCATGCCGTAGGAGGTGAGCGGGTTGGTGGGCAGCCAGTTGAGGGTGCGCAGGGACAGCATCGCCACCCCCAGAAGAAGCAGGGTCCAGGCCACCAGAAAAATGCGCGCCGCCGGCTGCCCGCGCTGGAAGGCCAGCAGCCCGCCCACCACCGCAACGCACGAGAAAGCCGTGCCCACCAGCGCCGTGGCCACGCCCCCGGGGCGATAAGCGTAGATCACCGGAATCAGGCCGGCGATCACGAAGCACAGTTGCAGGATACGGATCAGGCGGTCAAGCCCGGGTGCCGCCTGGGCTGTCTGCAGAAACTGCCGGGTAAAGATCGCCCCGAAGAAACCGGTGAGACAGAAGCCCACCGGCAGCGCCACATTGCCCCAGCCCGGCGCCCGGGGCCACAGATATTGATTGCCGAGGCCAAGCATGGACAGCTGGGCCATCGCCATCGACACCACACAGGCCACATACACCAGGTAGATACGCTCCCGCAGGGAGAAGTACAGCAGCAGGTTGTAGATGCCGAGGGCCAGCAGCATGCCGAAATACAGAGCCAGCACCCCGTACACTTTCTGATCGTTCTCGTGCAGGGCCTGGGGCGCCCACAAAGTCGCCGGCAGCGTCAAGCTGCCGCCCGAGCGGACCTGCAGATACACCGTCTGCTCCCCCCCAGGCGGCACCACCACTGGAAAAACCAGATTGCGGTGCGCGAAGGGCCATTCCTCGTGGGGCAACAGATCACCACCACGCAGATGTACCCGTCGCGCGCCCTGCACGGTATGGAAGTCGACGAAATCCAGCGCCGGGTAGGCCAGTTCCAGCAACCAGTCCCGGGCCGCACCAGCGTCGGCCACAAGCCTCAGGCGCAGCCAGTAGGTGGAGGCCGAGTAGCCGAAGTTCAGGTCGCTTTCCCCAGCCACCGGAGCAAAGCGGCGGTCCATGTCGGGGCGCAGCACGTCATCGATGGAAAGCTGGCCGGAGGGGTCCTCAAGCACCTCCAGGTAGGGCCGCAGGGCGAGGCAACGGGTATCCGGCGCCAGCGTGGCGGGGCTCAGGGCATGCCCATTGGCCGAGGTGACAATCCAGGCGACAAGCACCAGCAGCCAACGAACGTACCGCATCCCACTCCCTCGCGAAGATCTATCCTGGCCGTCGATGCGCGGCCGCGCCTCCCGGCACACGCGCGACATGGTGCCATCGAAAGCCTGGCTCCGCGACATGGAGGCCGTCAGCCCCCCCCTGTCGGGGTGCAACCGCAAGGCTGGAAAGAGCCTTCGCCGGCTCGTGCCCTGACAGGAAACCCTCCCGCCGACGTCTCGCAGCCCGCCGATACGGGCCTAACGCTGAGGCCGGACAGCGCCACCCCGACCGACAACTTGCACATTCCGAGCCTACATGATGAGATTCCCGGACGCGCCCTGCCATGCGCCCCGCCGCGAGAAAGGAAACGCACCATGACCACCGCCCTGCCCTCACCCGACGAAGTGCTCGCCTTCTGGTTCGACGAGACGGAACCCCACCAGTGGTGGAGCCGCTCCGACACCTTTGACCGGAAGATCGCAGCCCGCTTCGGCTCCCTGCATGAAGCGGCCGCCCGCTGCGAGCTCCATGCCTGGCGTACGACCCCGCCCGGGCGGCTGGCGGAGATCATCGTGCTCGACCAGTTCTCCCGCAATCTCCACCGCGACCGGCCCCGCGCCTTTGCCTGCGACAGCCTGGCCCTGGCCCTCGCCCAGGTCGCTGTAGCTGCCGGTGCCGACCTGGCCCTGCCGCCAGTACAACGCACCTTTCTCTACATGCCCTACATGCACAGCGAATCCCCGGCCATCCATGAGCTCGCCGTAGTCCTGTTCAGCCAGCCGGGCCTGGAAGGCAACCTGGATTTCGAACTGCGCCACAAGGCCATCATCGACCGCTTTGGCCACTACCCGCACCGCAACGCCATTCTTGGCCGCCCCTCGTCCGCCGAAGAGATCGCCTTCCTGGAGACCCCCGGCTCATCCTTCTGAACCCGGCACGCAGCCCCTCCAGCAGGGACGACGGAGACCGGCAGGTTGATCAACCCGCGCTCAGCCCGGGATCTCCGCCTCCACCAGCAGAGTCAGCATGGCCAGCGACTCCTGCCAGCCAAGGTGGCACGACTCGGGGGGAATGACCCCCGGAATACCCTCCTGCACCACCACCATCTCGGTACCGCAGGACACCGCCCGCAAGCTCACGGCGGTCTGCATCTCCCCGGGCAGGTTCGGGTCGTCGAAGGCTGCGGTGTACACAATCCGCAGCCCGGGCTGCAGCTCCCGATAGATGCCGCCGAAGGCGTGGCTGTGCCCGCTGGCGAAGTGGGTGAAGGACATCCGGTAGCGCCCACCCACCCGCGCATCCATCTCATGCACCAGGGCGGTGAAACCGTGGGGCGGCAGCCACTTGACCATCGCGGCGGGGTCGAGGAAGGCACGGTAAATGCGTTCCGGCGGTGCACGCAGCACGCGGTGCAGGGTGACGGTGTGGGTATTCATGATGCCTTCCCGAAAAACGGAGGACGTCCCTCCAAGGCTACGACGATCGGCCGGAGCAGGAATCGACATGTGGCTCCGACCACCAGCACACAGCATACGGTCCCTCAGCCCGCACTTGCATCGTGCTCCGCCACATGCCCCGTCAGGCGCCCGCGCCGGCTGGCCAGGAAGAGGACGAACAGCAACAGCACCACCCCCTCGAGAATCATTGTTCGCCCCGGCCCGATGGCGCTGGCGATGAAACCCGCGAGCAGTCCGCCGAGGGCGTCGAAGCCGAAACGGGCCGAAGTGAAGAAGGACACGATGCGCCCCCGCAGGCGATCTGGCGCCATGCTTTGCAGCAGCATGTTGATGCCCACGTTGCATACCGAGATGCCGAAACCCAGGGCCACCATCGCTGCGATGGCCATCGGCAGCAGGCGGGTCCACCCGAAGGCCAGCAAGGCCACGGCACTCACCGCCGTCCCCACGCTGATCGCCCCGGTCAGCCCCGGCACCGAGCGCCGGGTGGCCAGGAAGATCGTCGACCCGAAGGCTCCGCAACCGGCCGCGCCCCACAGCCAGCCCAGAGTGCGCGCATCGCCGGCAAACACCTCGGCGGCAAACACCGGTAGCAGCACCGCGTAGGCCGAGGCAGTCAGGTTGAGGGCCATCAGCACGATGATCAGCATGCGTACCGGCCAGGTGTGCCACGCATAGGCCAGCCCTTCCTTGAACACGTCCCCCACCGAGCCCTCGGCGCGGGGTGTGGCCGGCACCTTCACCGACACCACAGCGACGAACAGGGCCAGGAAGGTGATGGCATTGAGGGCGAAGCAGGCCGCCTCCGAGGTGAGGCCCAACAGCAGCCCCGCCACCGGCGGGCCGATGAAGCGCCCGGTGTTGAACAGCATGGCGTTCAGGGCCAGGGCATTGGGCAGATCCTCCCGGCGCGCCACGAACACGCTGATCAGCGACTGGCGCAAGGGCGTATCAAAGCTGTTGAGTACCCCCAGCAGCACCGCCATACCCACCAGCAAACGCGGCCCCACCCAACCGGCCCAAGTCAGCCCGGCCAGCACCAGAGCCTGGGTGGCCAGCAGGCCTTGAACCCACAGCAGCCACTTGCGTTTGTCATGCTTGTCGATCCACGCCCCGGCCAGAGGCCCCACCAGCAACTGAGGGATCAGCGCAGCAAAGGCCGTGACCCCGAGCAGGGCGGCCGACCCGGTAATGCGGTACACCAGCCAGGCCATGGCCACCTGCTGGATCCAGGAGCCGAGGATGGACACGGCCTGGCCCAGGAAGTAGAGACGGAAATTGCGGTGTTCGAGGGCACGCATCCCGGCGGGCAGGCGCAAGGGCAACGCAGAAGACTTGGGCATTGGGACAGGCGTAACGAAGTGCGGCGAAGCGGAAATGACCGGCTCCACCGCTTGCACAACAGGGAGAACCGATCATGGAACAAGGATTTCACTAATATATTAATCGCTTACCCTGAATCTGCCCACTCGTGCACCACGCCGGCCATGCCTCGCGCGGGTAACGACGCCCCCTCAGGCAGCGGCGTCCATCCGCCGGAACAACAGCCACCCCGCCACCGACATGCTCGACACGACCAGGATCACCCAGGCCATCGCCCGGCCTGCGGGGTCGTGAAAATAGCTGACGGCGGCACTGGCCAGCATGCCCATGCCAAACTGGCTGGCCCCGAAGAGGGCCGCCGCCGCGCCGCTGTTCTGCGGGTAGCGGGCCATCAGCAGACCCACACAATTGGCGCCGAGGAGCCCCGTCATGGACACCACCACGAACAACCCGCCCACCACCGCCGGCACCAGCCCCAGCGCGCTGCTGGCCGCCAGGGCCAGGGCCCCCAGGAAACCCAGCACAGCGCCTGCTGCCACCATCGCCCGGGGCCCCCTGGCGCGTACCAGGCGGCTGTTCACATAGTTGGCGCAGAAGATGCCGATGGCGTTGGCCGCGAAGATCAGGCTGAACCCGAAGGGCGAGAAGTGCTGCAGCTCGATGAAGTAGAAGGGCCCGCCGGTAATGTAGGCAAACATGGCAGCAAATGACATGCCGCCGGCCAGCAGCAGGCCCAGGGCCACCGGGTCGCCCAGCAGGCGCCCGTAGACGGCGAAGGCCCCGCCCAGGGACACGCTGCCCCGGCACTCGGCCGGCAGGGTTTCGGGCAGCCGCAGGCTCACCACCAGCAGGCTCAGGCCACCCCACACCAGCAGCGCCACAAAGCACCCGCGCCAGCCGCCAAAGGCCAGCAGCAGGCTGCCAAGCAGCGGTGCCAGCAGGGGCGCCACCGCCGTCACCATGGCCATCAGTGACAGCTTGCGGATGGCCTCGGTGGGCGTATACACATCCCGCACCACGGCCCGGGCCAGCACCGACGCGGCACCGCCCCCCAGGGCCTGGAGGAAGCGTGCGGCCAGCAACTGCTCGATCGCCGTGGCCAGGGTGCACGCCAGGCTGGCCACCACGAAGAGCCCGATGCCCCCCAGCAGCACCCGTCGGCGGCCATAACGATCCGACAGCGGGCCATAGAAAAGCATGCCCAGCGAGAAACCGGCCAGAAACACGGTGATGCTCAGCTGCACTGCGTCCACCGTTGTGGCCAGGCCCTGGGCGATGGCCGGCAGCGCCGGCAGGTAGAGGTCGATGGAGAGCGGCCCGAAGGCCACCAGCGCCCCCAGGAGCAGGATCAGCCCACCCTCCTGCTGCGCCGGAAAGCCCCCCGGGCGCCCTGCTTCCGGGGCGTCGCTCACAAGCCGCCCAGGGCCAGGTACTTCACTTCCATGTACTCATCCAGGCCGTACTTGGAACCCTCGCGCCCGGTGCCGGAGCATTTCACGCCGCCAAAGGGCGCCACCTCGGTGGAGATCAGGCCGGTGTTGATGCCCACCATGCCGTACTCCAGCCGGCGCGAGACGCGCCACACCCGGCCGTGGTCCTTCGAGTAGAAGTAGGCGGCCAGGCCGAACTCGGTGTCGTTGGCCATGGCAACGGCCTCGTCCTCGGTGCTGAAGCGGAACAGGGGGGCCACCGGGCCGAAGATCTCCTCCCGGGCCACCTCCATGTCTCGATTCACGTCGGCCAGCACGGTGGGTTCGTACCAGGTGCCGCCCAGGGCATGGCGCTTGCCGCCGGACACCACCCGGGCGCCCTTCTCCACCGCGTCGGCCACCAGGCTCTCCACCTTGGCGATCGCCGGCGCGTCGATCAGCGGCCCCTGGGTCACGCCCTCTTCCAGGCCGTTGCCCACCTTCAGCAGAGCCACGGCGGCGGCGAGCTTTTCGGCAAACTGATCGTAGATGCCGTCCTGCACCAGGAAGCGATTGCTGCACACGCAGGTCTGGCCGGCATTGCGGTATTTGGAAGCAATCGCCCCGGCCACCGCGGCGTCCACGTCGGCGTCGTCGAAGACGATGAAGGGCGCGTTGCCGCCCAGCTCCAGGGACAGCTTCTTGATGGTGGGCGCGCACTGCGCCATGAGCAGGCGGCCGACCCCGGTGGAACCGGTGAAGGTGAGCTTGCGCACCAGCGGGCTGCCGGTCATCACGCCACCGATGGCACTGGCGCGGCCAGTGACCACGCTGAACACCCCGGCCGGCACGCCGGCACGGGCGGCCAGCTCGGCCAGGGCCAGGGCCGACAGGGGGGTCTGCTCGGCCGGCTTGAGCACGATGGTGCAGCCGGCGGCCAGGGCCGGCGCCACCTTGCGGGTGATCATCGCCGAGGGGAAGTTCCACGGGGTGATGGCGGCGCAGACGCCCACCGGCTCCTTGGTGACCACAATCTGGCGGTCGCGGGCCGGCGAGGGAATCACGTCGCCATAGGCCCGGCGGGCTTCCTCGGCGAACCATTCGACGTAGGCCGCAGCGTAGGCGATCTCGCCCTTGGCCTCGGCCAGGGGCTTGCCCTGCTCCAGGGTCATGATGCGGGCCAGGTCGTCCTGGTGGGCCAGCATCAGGTCGAACCAGCGGCGCAGAATGCGGGCGCGCTCGGCGGCAGTGGTCTCACGCCAGATGGCGAAGGCCCGGTCGGCGGCCTGCACGGCGCGCTCGGTCTCGGCGTTACCGCAGCGCGGCACCGTGGCGATCACTGCGCCGGTGGCCGGGTTGGTCACCGGGAAGGTCTCGCCGCTGTCGGCGCCGATCCACTGACCGTCGATGTAGCAAGCCTGCCGCAGCAGGGAGGGATCCTTGAGGTCGAGCATGGGGCTTTCCTTTGGTTTCTGGCGGACGGACGCATCCGCCCGGGAGGATATCAGTAGCCGGCGCCGGCCTTGCCCGCGCCGGCATCCTTGAAGCTGGCGGCCAGTTTCACGGCGGCGTTGCGCAGCAGCAGGGTGTCCACGCCGACGGCGATGAAGGAGGCACCGCTGTCCAGGTAGCGGGCGGCGGCGGCCGGGTCGGCCGAGAACACGCCAGCAGCCTTGCCGGACTTGCGGATGCGCGCCAGGGCGTCGGCGATCACCGCCTTGACCTCCTCGTGGCCGGGGTTGCCCAGGTGCCCCAGGGACGCGGCCAGATCGGCGGGGCCGATGAACACGGCATCGATGCCCTCCACCGCCAGGATATCGTCCAGGGCCGCCAGTCCGGCACGGGACTCCACCTGCACGATCAGGCACATTTCGGCGTCTGCCCGGGCGAAGTAGCCGTCCACCCCGTTCCAGCGGGCGGCCCGGGCCAGGGCCGTGCCCACGCCGCGGATGCCGTTGGGCGGGTAGCGCATGGCACGCACCAGGGCGCGGGCCTCGTCGGCGGATTCGACCATGGGCACCAGCAGGGTCTGCACGCCCACGTCCAGATATTGCTTGATGCGCGCGGGGTCGTGGTCCACGGTGCGAACCACCGGGCGCACCGGGTAGGCGGCGATGGCCTGGAGCTGGCGCATCACGCTCTCGGGGGTGTTGGGAGCGTGCTCGCCGTCGATCAGCAGCCAGTCGAAACCGGTGCCGGCCATGAGCTCGGCGGAGTACGGGTCGCACAGGCCGAGGAAGACGCCGACCTGGGTCTCGCCGGCCTGCAGGGCGCGCTTGAAGGTGTTGATGGGCATCTGCATGACGGGTCTCCGGGGTTCAGCCAAAGCGGCAGGTGATGGCGCCCATGGGGCCGTAGTCCACATGGAAGGTGTCGCCAGGGCGGGCCGGCACGGGCCGGGTGAAGGAGCCTGCCAGGATCACCTGCCCCGCCTCCAGGGCCACCCCGTGGGGGGCAAACTTGCGGGCCAGCCAGGCGATGCCGTTGGCCGGATGGTTGAGCACCCCGGCGGCGACGCCGGTCTCCTCGATCACGCCGTTGCGGTAGAGCAGCGCCGACACCCAGCGCAGGTCCACGTCCATGGGCTTGATCGGCCGGCCACCCATCACGATGCCGGCATTGGCGGCATTGTCGGAGATGGTGTCGAAGACCTTGCGCGGGCGCTTGGTGGTGGGGTCGATGCGGTGACAGCGAGCATCGATGATCTCGATGGCCGGGATCACGTAGTCGGTGGCGGTGATCACGTCCAGCAGGGTCAGCTCGGTGCCCTCCAGGCGCCTGCCCAGCACGAAGGCCAGCTCCACCTCCACCATCGGGGCGATGAAGCGCCCGGCGGGGATGTCGGCACCGTCATGGAAGAACATGTCGTCCAGCAGGGTGCCGTAATCAGGCTCGTCGATCTGGGACGACTGCTGCATGGCCCGGGAGGTAAGGCCGATCTTGTGGCCCTTGATGACACGGCCTTCGGCCAACTTTAGGCCGACCCAGGTCTTCTGGACGGCGTAGGCGTCTTCGATGGTGATGTCCGGGTGCTGCAGGGACGGGGCCAGAATCTGCTCGCGGGCCTTTTCGGCGGCGTGCAGCTGGCGCGCCAGATCGAGATGGATGTCGGTGCTCAGCATGTCGGGTTCTCCTTGTAGCGTCGCTCAGCTTTTCTTGTAGCGGGCGTGGATGTTGTTGTGCTTCCAGGTTCCGGCTTCGGAGAACTCGACGATTTCCATCGAGAGGGCCAGGCCGCGGCGGGCGAAGAGCGCGGCGAAGTGTTCCTTCAGCATCGTGAACAACTCATCGCCCACCTTCTGTTTCTCCTCCGCCGTGCGCCCCGCCCCCATCTTGAAGGTGAGATGCACGAAGGCGTCGTCGGCCGAACCGTCGGCCACGCAGTAGTCGGTGAGGCAGAGGGCACGGGCGCGGATGCCGCCGGTGGGGAACACCCCACCCTGGGCGATGACGACCTGGTTGGTCTTGCGCAGCAGGCCAGGGATGTCTCCCTCCGCCTTCAGGTTGTCGGTGTATTCGTAGATGAGGTGCGGCATCGCGCGGCTCCTGGAAAGGGATCAGACCGGGAAGATCGCGTTGATCTGCCCGGTGCCGGAACTGGGGAAGAAGGGGGTCACGACCTCGACCTTGCCCTGGTAGGCGTCCCAGCCGAGGGCGCCCAGCAGCATGGCGGTGTCGTGCATGTTGCCTTCACCGTGGCACTTGTCGGCGTACTCGGGGAGCATGGCGCAGAAGGTCTTCCAGTCGCCGTTCTTCCACATCTCGACCACCGTGTGATCGACGGTCTCGAGGAAGGGGCTCCACATCTTGTGCAGGAACTGCTCGGACACGCCGTTCTGGGCGAAGCGGTGGGACAGGGAGCCGGAGGCCAGGAAGGCCACTTTGCCGTCGTACTGCTCCCTGACCGCCGTGGCCATGGCGGCGCCGAGCCTGGCTGAATCCTCCAGGTTATGCACGGTGCACAGGGCCGACACGGACACCACCCTGAAGTGGCGGTCGGCGTTCATGTAGCGCATCGGCACCAGGGTGCCGTATTCGGGCGCCAGGCTGGTGTCGGAGTGGGCCCGGGTGCGCACGCCGGCAGCGGTGGCGGCGTCGGCCAGCAGGTGACCGAGGGCCGGGTTGCCGTCGTAGGCGAAGGGCAGATTCTTGATGAAGTGGGGCAGCTCGTTGCTGGTATAGACGCCCTCGAACTTCGGCGCGCAATTAACGTGGTAGCCCGAGTTGACCAGCCAGTGGGTGTCGAACACGACGATGGTGTCCACGCCCAACTCGCGGCAGCGGCGGCCGATCTCGATGTGGCCGTCGATGGCGGCCTGGCGGCAGCCCTTGTGTTCGCCTTCCAGCTCCGACAGGTACATGGACGGCACGTGGGTGATCTTGGCGGCGAGGGCGAGTGTGCCCATGGTGTTCTCCTCGTTGTTCGGCCGAAGGCCATTTGATTTAAACGATTACCTCCTGGCCCGAGATCGCGAAGAAAGCGTCGCGAGCAGGCCCGAGCTTGTGATGAGGAGCGGAGCTGTACTGGAGTACAGTGAGCACCGGAGTCGCAAGATCGGGACGCGCAGTAGCTTTATTCGCGATCTCAGATGCCCCAGCGCGGGATGTGGTGCTCGCCATACGAGACGGCAATGTTCTTGGCCTCGCAGAACACCTCGTAGCTGTAGTGGTTGCCCTCGCGGCCGGTGCCGGAGGCCTTGCTGCCACCGAAGGGCTGGCGCAGGTCGCGGACGTTCTGGCTATTGACGAAGGTCATGCCCGACTCGATGGCCTTGGCCAGGCGGATGGCGCGGCCGGTGTTGTTGGTCCACAGGTAGGAGGACAGGCCGTAGATGGTGTCGTTGGCGATGGCCACGGCCTCTTCCTCGGTCTTGAAGCGGATGATGCAGGGCACCGGGCCGAAGATCTCCTCCTGGGCGATGCGCATCTTGTTGTCCACGTTGGCAAAGACCGTGGGCTGGACCCAGAAGCCATTCTTGAAGCGCTCGTCGACCACCGGGGTGCCGCCGCCGAAGACCACCTCGGCGCCTTCCTGCTTGCCCAGCTCGATGTAGTAATTGACCTTGTCCTGGTGGCCCTTGGAGATCATCGGGCCGATCACGGTGTTCGGGTCCATCGGGTCGCCCACGGTGAGGCGGGCGGCGCGGGCGGCGAAGTCGGCGACGAACTTGTCGTAGATGCCGGCCTGCACGATGATCCGCGAGCCGGCGGTGCAGCGCTCGCCGTTGTTCGAGAAGATCATGAAGATGGCCGCGTCGAGGGCCCGCTCGTAGTCGGCGTCATCGAAGATGATGAAGGGCGACTTGCCGCCCAGTTCCATCGAAAACTTCTTCAGGCCGGCGGCCTTGACGATGCGGTTGCCGGTGGCTGTGGAGCCGGTGAAGGAGATCGAGCGCACGTCCGGGTGGCTGACCAGCGGCTCACCAGCGGTGTCGCCGAAGCCCTGCACCACGTTGAAGACGCCCGGCGGAATGCCGGCCTCCAGGGCCAGCTCGCCCAGGCGATGGGCGGTGAGGGGCGACAGCTCGGACATCTTCATCACTGCGGTGTTGCCGAAGGCCAGGCAGGGCGCGGTCTTCCAGGTGGCGGTCATGAAGGGCACGTTCCACGGGGAGATCAGCGCGCACACGCCCACCGGCTGCCACAGGGTGTAGTTGAGGTGGCCGGTGTCGGAGTCGTAGGTTTCGCCGTGCATGTGCTGGATCAGCTCGGCGAAGTAGTAGAAGTTGTCCGAGGCGCGGGGGATGAGCACGCGCTTGGTCTGATTGGTGACCTGGCCGCAGTCAGCGGTTTCCAGGTCGGCGATCTCGGCCACGTTGGCGGCGATCAGGTCGCCCAGCTTGCGCACCAGGCGGGCGCGCTCCTTGACCGGCGTGGCGGCCCAGCCCGGGAAGGCGGCCTTGGCGGCGGCCACGGCGGCGTTGATCTCGGCCTCCCCGCCGCTGGCCACCTCGGCGATCACTTCACCGGTGGCCGGGTTGAGGGTCTGGAAGGTTTCGCGGCTGTCGACCTGCTGGCCGTTGATGATGTGCTTGATCATGCTGTTCTCGCTCTCTTTACGCGTTGGCGAACCAGGTCTGGTCATCGACGATGGTGTTGACCAGACAGCAGATGTTCTCGACTTCGGTTTCAACCACGTCGCCGGCCTTCACGTCGGCCAGACCCTCGGGGGTGCCGGTGAGGATCACGTCGCCCGGCTTGAGGGTCATGAAGGACGACAGGTAGGCGATGAGCGTGGGGATGTCGAAGATCATGTCGGCGGTGCTGCCCTGCTGGGTGGTGGCGCCATTGACCCGGGTGGTGAGGGCCAGCTGCATGGGGTCCGCGATGTCGTCACGATCCACCAGCCAGGGGCCCAGGGGGGTACAGGCATCGCGGTTCTTCACCCGCAGGTTGGGGCGGTAGTAGTTTTCCAGGTAGTCGCGGATGGCGTAGTCGTTGGCCACGGTGTAGCCGGCGACGATGTCCATGGCGTCAGCCCTGGCCACGTTCTTGCCGGTCTTGCCGATCACCACCGCCAGCTCGCACTCGTAATGCATGTAGGTGGCGTCTGCCGGGCGGCGGGTCTGGGCCTGGTGGCCGGTGATGGTGTTGGGCCCCTTGAGGAAGACCAGCGGCGTCTCGGGGGCCTTGAAGGCCAGCTCCTTGGCGTGGTCGGCGTAGTTGAGGCCCAGGGCAAACACGGTGCCCACTTCCACCGGCGGCAGCCACTGGAAGGCCCCTTCGGCCACGATGCGGCCGTCGGCCAGGCGAACCCGCCCCTGATCCTCGGTGACCTGATGAACGGCGCCGTTGTAGGCAATGCGACCGCGCTTCATGCTTGTGCTCCTGCAATCGAGAATTCGAGGGTGCCGAGGGCCCCGGCGTGGATGCTGACGCGGCTGCCAGCCACAGCCTGGGGCGCCATGTAGCTCACGCCCACCAGCAGCACATCGCCTTCGGCGAGGGTCATGAAGCCGGTGACGTCGGCCAGCAGACGGGCCGGATCGCGCAGCAGGTCGGCGAGGGAGCGCTCCTCCACCACCACGCCGTCGATGCGCGTGGTGAGGCTGAGGCTGGCCAGATCGCCCAGGGGCTGCACCGGCCCCAGCGGCAGGGCGCCGTCGAAGCACTTCTCGCGGATGGCGGGGCGGTAGTAGCTGGCGTGGGGCAGGCTCAGGTCGGCGGCCAGAACAACGCCTGCGACGGCATCCAGCGCACTTTCCACGCCCAGGCGGGCAGCGGCCCGGCCCATCACCAGCCCGACGGTGGCGCCCACCTCGACGGCCGTGGCGCCCGCCGGCAGGCTCACCACGCTGCCGCCCGGCACACGGGTGCCGGCGGGCTTGATGTAGAGGGCCGGCGCCAGAGGCGCCCCCTTGTAGGGCGCAGCCTCCAGAGCATCGTTACCGATGCGCGCCAGGGACGCCCGATCGTTGAGGACGACACCGTATACCGTGCCGCTGACATGTTGTTCGATCATCGTTTCTGACTCCGCTCAGCCGAGGTAATGCACCAGGCCAAGACACAGGAAGGGGAAGAAAACCAGGGCCAGGATGCGCATGAAATCCGAGGCAAGGAAGGGCATCACGCCCCATGCGGTCTCGCTCATGGGCACATCCCGGGCAATCTTGTTGATGACGTAGAGGTTCATGCCCACCGGCGGGTGCACCAGGCCGATCTCCACCACCATCAGGGCCAGGATGCCGAACCACACCGACTTGTCTTCCGGCGCCATGCCGAAGAAATCCAGGCCCATGATCATCGGGTAGAAGATGGGGATGGTCAGCAGGATCATGGCCAGGGAGTCCATGACGCAACCGAGCAGGATGTAGATGAGCAGGATGGCGCCCAGCACGACCAGGGGCGGCAGGCCGCTGCCCTGAACCCAGGTGGCCAGCTCGGTGGGCATCTGCGACAAAGCCAGGCTGGAGTTGAGCAGGTCGGCACCGATCAGCACCATGAAGATCATGCCGGTGGCGTGGGCCGTGCCATACACGCTCTGCAGGAAGTCCTTGCTGCGCATGCCGCCCGACACCGCGGCAATGATGCCGCAGGCCGCGGCGCCAATGGATGCCGCCTCGGTGGGGTTGGCCCAGCCGCCGTAGATGCCGACGATGACCACCAGAAACACGCACAGCACCGGGATGATGTTGATCTGTGCCTTGATCATTTCGGCGAAAGGCACCCGCACGCCCGCCGGGCCGGCCGCCGGATCACGCCGGACCACCAGGGCGATGACCAGTATGTAGCCCAGGGCGGCCAGCAGGCCCGGCACCACAGCGGCAACAAAGAGCTTGCCGATGGATTCCTGGGTGAGCACGGCGTAGATCACCAGGGGTACCGAGGGCGGGATCATGATGCCCAGGGTGCCGGATGCCGCCAGGGTGGCGGTGGACAGGCGGCCCGAGTAGCCGGCAGCCTTGAGCTCGGGCAGTGCCACCTGCCCCATTGTGGCGGCCGTTGCCAGGGACGAGCCACAGATCGCCCCGAAGGCCGCGCAGGCCGCGGTGGAGGCCATCGCCAGCCCGCCGCGCCAGTGCCCGATGAGGGTTCCGGCGGCTTTGAACAGGGCCTTGGACAAACCGCCATGGGTAGCGAACTGCCCCATCAGGATGAACAGCGGAATCACCGCCAGGTCGTAGTTGGAGACCCGGGCATAGACCAAGTTGTTGAGGGTGTACAGCAAGCCCGAAGACTCGCCCTGGTTCATCACCAGATAGATGCCGGCCCCGGTGATGAACATGGCCATGGTGATGTGCACCCGGATCGCCAGCATGGCGAGCAGGCAGCCGAAGCCGATGAGGCCGATTGCAGTACCGCTCATGAACGGGCCCCCGGGATCTTCTTGGTCGGATGGAAATGGGCATAGGCCCGGTAGGTCGCGCATACCGCCATCAGCACCAGGCCCGGCACCAGCAGCGCGGTGGGAATCCACAAGGGCAGCGACACGAGGGTCGTCACCTCTTCAGATTCGTGGGTGGCGATGGCCGACAGGATGGTGCGCCAGGCCAGCAGGCAGGAGACCAGGGCGAACAGCACCTCGGCCACGCCATCAATGGGGCGTTTGAGGCTGTCGCGCATGTTCTCGGTGAAGAAATCCACCTTGATGTGCTCCCCCAGCAGGGTGCAGTAAGGCAGAAAGGCGGTGGCCGCCACCGCCGTACCAGCCTGCATCAGCTCAATGTCGCCATTCACCGAGCCGAAGCCCAGCTTGCGACCGATGATCGACACCAGCGACATGGCGATCAGGGCCATGAAGAGCACACCGCCCGATATCGCCATGCCCTTGCCCGCCAGAATCAGGTAGTGCTCGACCCTGTCGTGCTCCACCATTTCATGGGGCATCCCCATCGGATCTTGCATGATTCGATTCTCCTGCCTGTCCCTAGATACTTACTTGTTGGTGCCGGTGAGTTCCCGGGCGGCGGAGATCAGCTTGCGGCCGTCCAGCCCCTTGTCACCCACCTGCTTGACCCACTCGTCCTCGACGCTGGCAGCGGCGCGCTTCATGGCCGCCACTTCCGTAGCGCTGAAGGTGGTGATGGTGTTGCCCTGAGCAGCGATGCGCTTGCGGGAGTCGGCTGCAACCTCGTCGAACATGGCGCCAAAGCGCGCCACCATGGCCTCACCAGTAGTCCGGTCGACAATGGCTTTCAGGTCGGCGGGCAGAGCGTCGTACTTATGCTTGTTCATCAGCACGGTCAGCACGGTGGCGGTGGGGTGAGCCACACCCGGGGCGGGCTGGGCGTGAAACTTGGTGACCTCGGAGAGCTTGGTGGGATAGACCAGCTCCCACGCGCCGAGGGAACCATCCACCACCCCCTTGGCGATGGCCTCGGTGACCTGGGCCGGCGGCATGGCCACCGGCTGACCACCCAGGGCGGCCAGGGTCTTGGCGCCCACGCGGGTGGAGGTGCGCAGCTTCAGGCCGGTGAAGCCCGTAAGACCGGCCACCGACTTCTTGGAGGTATGCACCGCCTGGCCGCCGTCGGTGTGAAAAGCCAGCACCTTGTAGGCTGAAAACTCGGCCTGGGCGTGCTGCTGGTAGAACTTCCACAGGGCCTTGCTGGAGCTGGTGGCGTCGGCAACCATGAAGGGCAGCTCAAAGGCCTCGATCGCCGGGAAACGCCCGGCCGAATACCCGGGGCCGGTCCACACCACGTCAGCCACGCCATTCTTGACCTGATCCGCCAACTGCGCCGGAGTACCGCCCAGCTGCATGGCCGGGTAGAACTGGCAGGCGATCCGCCCGCCCGAGGCCTGCTTCATCTCATCACACCAAGGCTGCAGCACCTTCTGCTGGGTCGGCGCAGCCGACGGCAAGAAGTGGGCGATCTTCAGGGTGACTTCCTGCGCGGCGGCGGGCAAAGAAAAAGCCAAGGCGCCAAGAACGGCAAAGCAACGGGTTTTCATTCGACATCTCCTCTTTGGTTGACCTGGGTGTGCGCCCACGTTCTCTAATATGTTAGAGATTACATCACTACGATGTTAGTGAGTCAACAGGCTGGTCAAAAAAACACCGCGTCAGGGTCTGAGTGAAGCGGCCTGTGGGCTTCCGTGGGGCCCAAGTGATAGACGACGGGCAATGACGACATCCCCACCCGTTACGGTGATGCCGAAGCAAGGTGGGACGCCACAGGGCAGGTCCCGGTTTCCTCCACGCGTGACGACGCGGGGGGCGGTGCCACGGCGACGAGCTGGCTGAACAGCCTGCTGGGCGGGCTGACGAATGAGCTGGCCAGCCACACCGACGCCCAGGGCCAGCCCTTGTACCGACTGGATCCCAGCCGCTTGCCAGGAATTGGCTATGCCTATGATCCGGATACCGACGATGGCCATCTGCGCCTGTCCTGGTCGGCCCCAGCAGCACCGCCAATCTCTCCAATGCACCCAAGCCCGATACGCCGGAGGGCATCGCATTCGTTCAAACATGGGAGAAAGCCGCCAGCTTCAAGAACAGCCCTGAAGGCCGGAGCTGGGACTGCAACAGCATCTGGACGACTGATGCTTTGGCCGCATGAGCTTGCAGTGCGGCCTCACCGGGCTACCAAGGCACTGCATCGACTGTTGACTCCGATACGCAGACGCCATAGCCTTATAGAAAATTCCAAAAGCATATTCCAGGCGCGCACTTATTCATCTCCAGCAAGATTCCAGATGCGCGCAAAGTGTGACCGGGGATTTCTGGCGGAAGGCTCGCCCAGAACGCAGATGCGTCACAAGATTTAAAGAAAAAAGATGATGCGCACACGAGCGACCTGCTGGCTAATCAAGCTCAGCCTCCTGGGACTGGCAACTTTGTTGCTGGCGGCTTGCACGGTGCCGCCCATCCTCTCGGGCCACCCCCCCCTCGACAACTCGCCTCCCAACTTGACCACCTTTACCCGGGCCATGCTGGAAAGTGGCTGCCACGATTTACCCTACGGCGTAAATCAAGCTGCAGTGCAGGCCTGCATCCAGCAATCGGCATCCATACTGCCGCCATTTGACCCCGCGCACCCTGAGCGATTTGGACTGGAATACGACCCCGAAAAGTATCTTGAATGCATGAAAAAAGGATGGATTGGAATATCCCGCTTCCCACTTCGTTCGGGCGGCGGCAACTTCCAAAGCATCCGAATCTCGGGTGACAACCGTTGCGAACGTTTTATCCGCCTCAAACCCGACGAACCCGAAGTCTGGCCCACCGCGGCACGGCCCACTCTGCCCGACCTACCCGACGGCCGCGTCTACGGCCCGCCTCCGCTCGATCCCGACAACAAGGACCTCCATCACCAATCCATTGCCTACTTTTTCAGGCTCTGCAAGGGCGAATCGAAAGAGACCATTCTGCGCACAGCTGAAAACGTCGATGGGATTTACTTTATCCGCCCCCATGTGGCCGTGAGCGCAGGGGAGCACTTGGAGCCGCACCTGCTGGAGCATCTCGTCGACATTGGCCCGTCCAGCAGGGTGGCCTCCTTTCGGCCCCCAACGGCTCCGGCTGCAAAACGCGGGCCCGACTGGTATACACGCACGCTGGCCTTGTCCTCCGCCATGCGGGCCTTGCTGATCCCCGCCATACGCTGGCCTCAATCCACCACGCCCTATGCGCCCGGCGCACCGCCGCCGCGCTGGCAGCCGGAGGACTTTACCTTCCTGCCAGCCTACGAGTACGTGGAGTTTCCACGCTGGGAGGTGCCGGCAGACAGCCCTCAACCCTATATGCGGGCCATGCGCTCCCCCAAGCTGGATATCTACATGGACCAGCAGAGCGGCGACCGGGTGCCCAAGCCCTATTGGCGCAACGATAAGCCCGTCTTCCAGCCGGTCGGCCAACTCCAGGCTCGCTATGGCGTGACCTGGCGCGGCTTCGAAGCCAGCCCCGGGGATCGGGCGCTGGGCATCTACGGCAATGAGTACCTCATCATCGATCTCGACCGCAACGAGGTCATGGCCTACGCCCGCACCTTCGTCTTCAGCGGGCGTCCCTCTGCCAAATATTGGGCAAAAAAAGGGGGCTGGGGAGACAACACCGCGGAATGCCGCCCCCTCATCAGCATGGGGGCTTTTGCTGATCGGGTATTGGCACCCCGTAACACCTTCAAGGTGGGAGCAAGCAGGCCATGACTTCAGCTGACGACAACAATTCCCGCAAGGGCAGCAACCGTTCCACTGCGGCGCAGAGCATGTCGACTGCCGACCGGGTGCAATATCAGTATGAAATGTCGCTGGCGCAGATGGCATCAGACGTCTATGGGCTGAAGCCTGACCTTTCCGAAAAGGAGCTTTATGAAGCCCTGAAAAAGGGCAACTCCTTCCCCAACCCCGCCCACTCCGAAGACGACACAGCCCGTATCGGCAACCAACGCTTTACCGACAGCCAGATCACCGATTTCAAGAGCACCTATACGGTTGTCGCGGTTTCATCGGAAACCAGCGCGGCGGGTGACTTTGCCGTACTGCTTCAGCGTATCGATGGCGCGGGTTATGTATATGCATTCCGCAGCACACAACCGGCAAGCCAGCAACACAACGAGCAGAAAATCGGCGCCTATGAGCAGGACTTGGCCAACAATCTGCAGATGTCGACCTATGGCATCGGCCTCTCTCAACTGGATGGCTTAGACCGGTTTATCACGGCAACCGCCCCCCCCTGCTCGATGGCAGGGTCTTCGCACTTAATTGTCATGCGCCGGCTTGATCCCCAGCATCGCCATCCGGTAGCTGTCGTCCCAGGAGGCGAGCTTGCGTTTCTTGTTGAGGCTGATCTTGCCGAACTGGGCCAGAGTGGCCGTTTCGAGCTTGAGCAGGTTGAGCACGATCCGCTTCAAGCGCGAGAGGTTTTCGGCCGCATGATCCTTGCGCACCGTGGCGGCATCGTCGCGGAAGTTCACGTCGAGCATCCAGTGAACCCCATTTTCTATTCCCCAGTGCGCTCGGACTGCCTTGCCGAAGGCTGCGGCCGTCATCACCCGGGAGCTGATGTAGTAACGGCGCTCGGGCGCCGACTCCTTGTCGCCGACCTTTCGCAGGGACTCGACCATGCCCAGCATCTTGCAGCCCAGCCAACGCTCGGTATCCACGACATCCTTGTTTTCTGCCACCCAGAAACCCTGCCAGACGAAGCGGCCATGGGACTCTTCGGTGAGCTGGGCAGAGTGCCCCGCCTCGTGCAGCGCCTCACGCTGAGCGAGGCCGAAGCGCTCCTGCAGCGCCACCTGCAGGCCGGGCTGGTTGCCTTTGACGGCCAGCAGGTAGTCGGCCTTCTTCTCCAGGATCTTCGCGGCAATCTCGCTCTGGCAGCCCATCGCGTCGATGGTGACCAGGTAGCCCTTGATCAGGAGCGCATCGAGCAGCTCCGGGATGGCCGTGATCTCATTGCTCTTGTCGTTCACCTTCTGTTGTCCCAGCACGAGGCCGCAGTCGGTGGCAAAGGCACTGACCAGATGGATCGGCGAGGTGGCGCCATCGCCCGAACCGCGCACCGTCTTGCCATCGACCGCCAGGGTGCCACTGGCCACGGCCGGCACGAGCCCGCCCACCCAGCGCCGGAAGGCCTCTTCGAAGGCGCGCGGATCAAGGATGCGGAACACCCGGTTGAAGGTGTCGTGAGACGGAACGCCGCCTTCGAGCTTCAGGAAACGCTTGAGCCAGGCCGTCTTGTGCTCGGCCCAGAACGCCATCTCTTCGAAACTGTTCATGTCGCAGAGCACCGCGCAGACGGCGATCGCCAGGATATCCTGCAGGTCATGGCGACACGCATAGCCCGCCCGGCGCGGGTCGTTGATCTCGGCAAGGCAGCTCATCAAGGGCATCGGCGCGGGCGTTTCCATGATCGTCGTCCAAAAGACGAGAGTAGACGCGATTTGCGCGCCGTCCACAAGGTGCGGCTGCAAGCGTATGAACGTGAACGACTTTCAGGCGGCGTGAATGCATTTGGAGTAAGCGGCGCCGCTAATGACAATTAAGTGCGTAGACCCTGTGCTCAATGGCCAGCCCGCGACCTGCGCAGGGGGCTCGCTTTCCGGCCAGCAATGCTTGGCCGTCACGGAGTTGGACCCGGCGATCCTCCAGGCAGACAGCCGCCCGAATGTCATAATCAACCCCACAGGCATGGCCAGTTTCAACGAGGGCTACTCGGTCGCCGACGCCTTGGCCATCTATCGCCAAGTCCTGGCTGACCCCAACAGCGCAGCAAATCTATCCAACACACCCAACCCCGATACATCAGCAGGGCAATCGCACCGTTACGTCATAAACCCGAGCACCTCCGCCCGGAACTCATCGGAAGCGGAGGCGAGCAGGCGCTTGTTCTTTATTCCGGCCTTGACCGTCGAATTGAGCCGTAGGAGATTC
>NZ_JAQVCN010000049.1 GCF_028689785.1 Zoogloea sp.
TTGGCGACTATGTTCTGGATTTCCGGCGGAAGGTTGAGGTGTTGGCGGATGGTTTTCGGATTCTCGACGATAAATCAGAGGCTTAAAGCAGAAACGGGGAATTTTTCATGATTCCCGGCCAACCCTCATATGGGTGTGGATCTGGGTCTCGTCGCGAACGCCGTTGGCGGTGATGCGGAAGCTCTCCACTGCCCAGTCCAGGTAGTCCTGCCACTGGCTCTTGCGCAGCGGAAGGCCTTCACGCAGCGCGGCTTCGTCGATCTGGATCACTTGGATGCCGGCCTTCTCCAGGTCCAGCACTTCCTGGCGGATGGCCAGCGCAAGTTGCTGGCACGATGCCGAACGCGGCTGGTCGTCGCGCACGAAAGACCAGTTGAGGATGGTTACCGGGCCGGTGAGCATGCCTTTCATCGGCTTGTCGGTGAGGGACTGGGCGTAGGTGATCCACTCGATGGTCATCGGGCGCGGACGGCTGATGTCGCCGAACAGGATGGGCGGCTTCACGCAGCGGGAACCGTAGGACTGGACCCAGCCGAACTGGCTGAAGACGTAGCCGTCGAGCTGCTCGCCGAAGTACTCGACCATGTCGTTGCGCTCGGCCTCCCCATGCACCAGCACGTCCAGGCCCAGGGCCTCCTGCTCGCGTACGCTGCGTTCGATCTCCCGGCGCATCGCTGCCTTGTAGCCGGCCGTATCCAGACGGCCCGCCTTGAAGTCGCTGCGTGCCTGGCGGATCTCCGCCGTTTGCGGAAACGAACCGATGGTGGTGGTGGGAAAAACGGGCAGTTTCAGCCATTCGGCCTGCTTGGGAGCTCGCTTGTTGTAGCGGCTTTCGCGCATGCCCAGGTGGGTGTCGATACGCGCGACGGCGGCCTGGACGGCGGGATGGGTCACCCGCGACGAAGTGCGCCGGGCGGCGAGCGCTGCCTGATTGTCGGCAAGCGCATCACGGACAGCCTCGCGGCCCTCCCGCAATGCGGTGCCGAGCAGCTTCAACTCGTCGAGCTTCTGCAGTGCAAAAGCCAGCCAGGACTTCACTTCCGGATCCAGCTTGTCCTCGCTGGCCAGATCCACCGGCACGTGCAGCAAGGAGCATGAAGGGGCGATCCACAGGCGATCGCCCAGGCGCTGGGCAATGGGCTCCAGCCAGTCGAGCACTGCCGTGAGATCGGTCTTCCAGATGTTGCGGCCGTTGATCACGCCCAGGGACAGCACCTTGCTGGAAGGCAGCAGGTTGAGGATGGGCCCCACGTCTTCACGCCCATTGATCGCGTCCACATGCAGCCCCGCTACCGGCAGATTGGCGGCCAGGTACTGGTTCTCCTGAAGCTGACCGAAATAGGTCGCCAACAGCAGCTTGATCCGGCTGCTCTTGAGTTCGTGATAGGCGGTGTTGAAGGCGTGCCGCCAGTCCGCATCAAGTTCAGTGACCAGCAGCGGTTCGTCGATCTGCACCCATTCCACGCCCTGCTCCGCCAGAGTATCCAGCAGTTGGGCATAGACCGGGAGCAGGCGTGGCAGCAGCGCCAGCTTGTCGGAATCATCCTTGGCCTTGCCAATGGCCAGGTAAGTCACCGGGCCGATGATGACCGGTTTGGCCTTCACGCCCTGGGCCTTGGCTTCGGCGAGTTGTGCGAGCAGGCGCGAGGCATCGAGCTGGAACACGGTTTCTGCGGTGAATTCCGGGACGATGTAGTGGTAGTTGGTGTCGAACCACTTGGTCATCTCACCGGCGGCTACACCACCGCAGCAGCCGGCATGGACCTCCGCGGCCTGGGCTGAACGGCCGCGGGCCACGCGGAAGGTGTTGTCGAGCACATCCCCGTGAAATCCGCGCACCCGCTCGGGCAGGTTGCCCAGGGTGAAGCTCATGTCCAGCACCTGGTCGTAGTACGAAAAGTCGCCCACGGGGACCAGGTCGATACCGATCTGATCAGCCCAGTGGCGCTGGCGCAGTTGCGCGCCGAGTGCCTCCAGGGCGTCGCGGGAAGAATCCCCCTTCCAGTAGGACTCCAGCGCGAACTTCAGCTCGCGCCTGGCGCCGATGCGGGGATAGCCAAGAGTGTGGGTGGTGGTCATGTGTTGCTCCGGGATGCGATGAAGCACTGAATGGTAGGGAGCAGTTTTAATGAAGTAAAATGGTCTTATTTCAACAATTCATGAATTTTTCTCACTAAAATGCTGGAGCGAATTCACCTTGCCGTCATTCTTGAAGTAGAAAACCGGGGGTCCCTGACGGCCGCCGCCGACACTCTGTGCGTCACCCAGTCGGCCCTCAGCCACAGCATGAAGAAGCTGGAGCAGCAGCTTGGCACCGACATCTGGCGGCGTGAGGGACGCAGCCTGCGGCTTACCCAGGCCGGTCAGTACCTGCTTGCGGTCGCCAAGAGGGTGCTGCCGCAGCTCTCCCAAGCAGAGGAGCGCCTGCGCCAGTTCGCCCAGGGCGAACGCGGCACGCTGCGCATCGGCATGGAATGCCACCCCTGCTACCAGTGGCTGCTCAAGGTCGTCTCTCCCTATCTGGCAGCCTGGCCCGACGTGGATGTGGATGTGAAGCAGAAATTCCAGTTCGGCGGTATCGGCGCCCTTTTCGGCTACGAGATCGACCTGCTGGTGACGCCCGATCCGCTGCTCAAGCCGGGGCTCATCTTCGAGCCGGTGTTCGACTACGAACAGGTGCTGGTGGTCGCCCGGGACCACCCCTTGGCCCAGGCGCCCCATGTCACGCCTGGGCAGATGGCGCAAGAAATCCTGATCACCTATCCGGTTGCGCCCGACCGGCTCGACATCTATACCTGCTTCCTCCAGCCGGCCGGTATCGCCCCCAGGCGCCACAAGACCATCGAGACCACCGACATCATGCTGCAAATGGTTGCCAGCCGACGGGGCGTGGCCGCCCTGCCCCGCTGGCTGGTCCTGGAGTACGCCAGTAAGGTGGATGTGGTCCCCGTCCGCCTGGGGCCCGACGGAATCTCCAAGCAGATTTTTCTTGGCGTGCGGGCAGCCGACGGCCCCATCGACTACCTCCAGGCCTTCATCGAACTGGCCCGCCAGCCGATGGCCGCCGCTGTCATGCCTTGACGCCTATCGGATAGAGCTGATCTGCCTGGACGAGGTGAAGGACGGAACGCTGCGACAGTTCGACGAACGAAGAAAACGGCTGGGTGTGCCCGTTGTAGCTTCCTTCATGAAGGCGTTTTCATCACCCGCTTGGCTACTTCCAGTCGCCGCCACACGAAATAATCAGTGAGAGCCTTCCTGGATGATTGACGGGCCTGGTCCGGGTGAGCCTCCCATTCCATCAGCGCCTGCCTGGCATCGAGATCGGCCGTCAGGAAGCCGGGGCCGAGGGCCAGATAGATCTTGTCCGTCACGCGCTGCAATAGATCCTGCACGAAGGGATTGCTCTCCCAGTCGTGATGAAAGGCCTCGAGATGCTCCGTGATCCTGAGCAGATCGGCCAGCTCGAACGCGCTGAACTCGGTGACCGTGCAGTGGTTGATGCGTCGATGCGCCACCGTGACCAGGCCGTCCCTGGCCAGCACCTTGATGGCTTCCCTGACCGGTGTTCGGCTGACGCCAAGCTCTCTTGCCACCGATGTCTCGTCGATGGCAGTGCCCGGAGGTAGCTCGTGATTCAGGATCCGCCTGCGCAGGGAATCGGCAATGGCCTCAAAGAGTGCTTTCGGACGAGGAATGGATTTGATCTGTAGCGCCGGCATGCTCAATCCCAATACAAGTACCCTCCCCTTCCGAAGGGCTGATCCGCTTGGGAAGGGGGAGTAAAAGAGCCGCACGAACCCAGGCCCTGGAGAGACCCGCTTGGGAGAGAATGAACTGGTTCGGCGGCGAAACCGTGGATCGATGTGCGGATTGCCAGGCTCGACTACCCGGCAATCCGCTGCGATCAGATGTAGCGTTTTTCGAGCACGTCCCAGTCCGGCTTGCCCACCAGGCGCTGGCGTTCTGCAAAGGGTGTGACCAGACCGCCGGACTCCAGGATTTCCCTTTCGTCCCGCAGCACGCCTAGGGCCTTCTGCATGCCCATCACCGCGCCCTGCAGTGCGGCATTGGCGTAGAGGACGATGCCGAAGCCAAGCTCGCCGAGCTCCGTGGCGTTGAAGATCGGTGTCTTGCCGCCAATGACCATGTTCATCAGCTGTGGGGTGGCGAGGCGCTGCGGGAGGGCCCGGATCTCTTCGGCCGTGGTGACCGCCTCGACGAACAGGATGTCGGCGCCGGCCTCCGCAAAAAGTTGGGCTCGCTCGACCGCCGCCTCAAAGCCGTGAACCGCCGCGGCGTCGGTGCGGGCCATGATTAGAAAGTCCGGATCACGGCGCGCATCCACGGCGGCCTTGATCTTGCTCACCGCCTCTTCGGTGGAGATCACGTCCTTGCCGGCAAAGTGCCCACAGCGTTTGGGCGCCACCTGGTCTTCGAGCTGAATGCAATCGGCTCCGGCACGCTCCAGGGTGCGCACCGTGTGATACACGTTGAGGGCGTTGCCAAAGCCGGTATCGGCATCCACCAGCAGCGGCAGCTCGACGGCATCGCGGATGCGCGCGGTATGGTCGGCAATTTCGGCCAGGCCCATGAAGCCCTGGTCGGGCATGCCGAACCACATGTTGGTCACGCCGGCACCGGTGATGTAAAGGGCTTCGAAGCCCAGGTCGGCGATGACGCGCGCCGAGAGGGCGTTGAAGGCTCCGGGGACGATGACACCACGCTTGGCGGCCACCAGTTCCTTGAGTTTCTTGCGGGAAGACATATTGAAATCCTTGCTCAAAATGCGTCGCCGGGCACGCGGACCCAGCCTTCCATCAGAATCCGCGCACTGCGGCTCATGATGGCTTTGGTTACTGTCCAGGTGCCGTCCACCAGACGGGCTTCGGCGCCCACGCGCAGGGTGCCGGAGGGGTGACCGAAGCGCACTGCGGTGCGCTCGCCCCCGCCGGCCGCCAGATTGACCAGGGTGCCGGGGATGGCCGCTGCGGTGCCGATGGCGACCGCCGCCGTGCCCATCATGGCGTGATGCAGCTTGCCCATCGACAGGGCACGCACCAGCAGGTCCACCTCGTTGGCCCTGATCGGCCTGCCCGATGAGGCGATGTAGTCCCTAGGGGGAGCGACGAAGGCGATCTTGGGGGTGTGCTGGCGGGTGGCGGCCTCTTCGGGGGTTTTTATCAGGCCCATGCGCAGGGCGCCGGCCACGCGGATCGCCTCGAAGCGCGCTAGGGCAGCCGGGTCACCGTTGATGGCTTCGCGCAGCTCGGTGCCGGTGTAGCCGATCTCGGCGGCATTGACGAACACAGTAGGAATGCCGGCGGAGATCATCGTTGCCTTGATGCAGCCGACGCCCGGCACCTCCAGGTCATCGACTGGTCTGCCGGTGGGAAACAGGGCCCCGCCCTCCTCCCCATCATCCGACGGTTCGACGAATTCCAGCACGATCTCGGCAGCCGGAAAACTCACACCGTCGAGTTCGAAATCACCTGTTTCCTGGACCTGCCCTGCCCTCACCGGCACGTGGGCGATGATGGTCTTGCCGATGTTGGCCTGCCAGATTTTCACCACACAGATACCGTCGTGGGGGATGCGCGCCGGATCCATCAGCCCGGCATGGAGGGCGAAGGCGCCGGCGGCGGTGGACAGGTTGCCGCAGTTGCCGCTCCAGTCCACAAAGTCCTTGTCGATGGAGACCTGCCCATAGAGGTAGTCCACATCGTGATCCGGCCGGGTGCTGTGGGACAGGATCACGCACTTGCTGGTGCTTGAGGTGGCTCCGCCCATGCCGTCGATATGGGTGGCATAGGGGTCGGGGCTGCCGATCACGCGTTGGAACAAGCGGTCACGGGCCTGGCCCGGTACGCGACAGGATTCCGGCAGGTCGTCCAACCGGAAGAACACCCCCTTGCTGGTGCCGCCGCGCATGTAGGTGGCAGGAATGCGGATCTGGGGAGCTGTACTCATCAGGCGGTTTCCTTTGCGGTGGCCAGGAAGTCCTGGGCGAAACGTTGCAGGACGCCACCGGCTTCGTAGATCGAGACTTCTTCAGCCGTGTCCAGCCGGCAGGTGACCGGCAGTTCGATGGTCTGCCCGTTCCGGCGGTGGATCACCAGGGTCAGGTCGGTGCGCGGCTGGCGCACGCCGATCACATCATAGGTTTCGGTGCCATCCAGGCCCAGCGTGAGGCGGGTGGTGCCGGGTTTGAACTCCAGGGGCAGCACCCCCATGCCCACCAGATTGGTCCGGTGAATGCGTTCGAAGCCTTCGGCGACGATGGCTTCCACCCCGGCCAGGCGCACGCCCTTGGCGGCCCAGTCCCGGGACGAGCCCTGGCCATAGTCGGCTCCGGCAACGATGATCAGGGGCTGCAGACGCAGCATGTAGGTTTCAATGGCTTCCCACATGCGCATCACCTGCCCTTCCGGCTCCACCCGGGCCAGCGAGCCCGCGCGGACGCTGCCATCGGCGTTGCGCACCATCTCGTTCCTGAGGGTCGGGTTGGCAAAGGTGGCACGCTGGGCGGTCATGTGATCGCCCCGATGGGTGGCGTAGGAGTTGAAGTCTTCCTCCGGCAGGCCCATCTTCGCCAGATATTCGCCAGCCGCCGAATCGGGAAGGATGGCGTTGGAGGGCGACAGATGGTCGGTGGTGATGTTGTCCGGCAGGATGGCCAGGGGCCGCATGCCTCGCAGGGTCCGCTCGGCAGCCAGCATGCCCTCCCAGTAGGGCGGACGGCGGATGTAGGTAGACCGGGGGCGCCAGGCGTAGAGGGGGCTGATGGCGCTGCCCTCATCCCGGCGGGGGGCGAACATCGGCTCGTAGATCTGGCGGAACTGCTCGGGCTTGACGGCGCGGGCGACGATGGCGTCGATCTCTTCGTCGGACGGCCACAGATCCTTCAGGCGGATCTCTTTTCCGTCGACCGTGGCCAGCACGTCCTGCTCGATGTCGAAACGCACCGTGCCGGCAATAGCGTAGGCCACCACCAGGGGGGGCGAGGCCAGGAAGGCCTGCTTGGCATAGGGGTGGATGCGCCCGTCGAAGTTGCGGTTACCGGAGAGCACAGCGGTGGCGTAGAGGTCGCGCTCGATGATCTCCTGCTGGATCGCCGGGTCCAGGGCGCCGGACATGCCGTTGCAGGTGGTGCAGGCGTAGCCGACGATGCCGAAGCCGAGCTTTTCGAGCTCGGAGAGCAAGCCCGCCTCTTCAAGATACAGCTTGGCTACCCTGGAGCCCGGTGCAAACGAAGTCTTGACCCAGGGCTTGCGGAGCAGCCCCAGGGCGTTGGCCTTGCGGGCCAGCAGGCCGGCGGCCACCACGTTGCGGGGGTTGGAGGTGTTGGTGCAGCTGGTGATCGCGGCGATGATCACTGCGCCATCGGGCAGCAGGCCCTCATATTCTTCTGCCCGAGCCATTTCCAGCTTGACCGGGCCGGCGATGCCACGCTTCGTCAGAGCCGAGGTCGGCAGGCGCTTGTGGGGGTTGGACGGGCCGGCCATGTTGCGTACCACCGTCGTCAGGTCAAACTCCAGCACCCGCTCGTACTGCGCCGTTTCAAGGGCGTCCGCCCACAGACCGGTGGTTTTCGCGTACACCTCGACCAGTGCGACCTGCTCGGGCGCGCGACCGGTGAGCTTCAGATAGTCGATGGTCTGGGCATCAATGTAGAACATGGCGGCGGTGGCGCCGTACTCCGGGCACATGTTGGAGATGGTGGCCCGATCACCGATGGACAGGCTGTCGGCCCCTTCGCCGAAAAACTCCACCCATGCACCGACAACCCGCTCCTGGCGCAGAAACTCGGTGAGCGCCAGCACGATGTCGGTGGCGGTGATGCCAGGCTGACGGGTGCCCGTCAGCCTGACGCCGACAATGTCGGGCAGGCGCATCATCGAGGCCCGGCCCAGCATCACGGTCTCGGCTTCGAGCCCCCCCACGCCGATGGCGATGACACCCAGGGCGTCCACATGGGGCGTATGGCTGTCAGTACCCACACAGGTGTCGGGAAAGGCGACCCCGTCGCGAACCTGGATCACCGGTGACATCTTCTCCAGGTTGATCTGGTGCATGATCCCGTTGCCCGCCGGGATCACATCCACATTCTTGAAGGCGCGCTTGGTCCATTCGATGAAATGGAAGCGGTCCTCATTGCGACGATCTTCCACCGCCCGGTTCTTGGCAAAGGCGTCCGGATCGAAGCCGCCATATTCCACTGCCAGGGAGTGATCGACGATGAGCTGGGTGGGCACCACAGGATTGACCTTGGCCGGATCGCCGCCCTGGTCGGCAATGGCGTCGCGCAGGCCGGCCAGGTCCACCAGCGCGGTCTGGCCAAGAATGTCGTGGCAGACCACGCGGGCGGGATACCAGGGGAAGTCAAGATCACGCCTGCGCTCGACGATCTGTGTCAACGCGTCGGTAAGCCGCGTCGGATCGCAGCGGCGCACCAGCTGCTCGGCCAGCACACGAGACACATAGGGCAGGCCGGCATAGGCGCCCGGCCGGATGGCATCAACTGCAGCCCGGGTGTCGAAGTAGTCGATACGGGTACCGGGGAGCGGCTTGCGAAATTGGCTGTTCATATTCATCGACCTCTTACTGACGCTGCTCGATGGACACGAACTGGCGGTCTTCCGGGCCGACGTAATTGGCGCTTGGGCGGATGATCTTGTTGTCGATGCGCTGCTCGATGATATGAGCCGCCCAGCCCGAGGTGCGGGCGATCACGAAGAGTGGCGTGAACATCGCGGTGGGCACACCCATCATGTGGTAGCTGACGGCGCTGAACCAGTCCAGATTGGGGAACATCTGCTTTACTTCCCACATCACGGCTTCCAGGCGGGCGGCGATGTCGAACATCTTGGTGGAGCCTGCGTCGACGGAGAGCTGGTGGGCCACGCCCTTGATCACCTGGTTGCGCGGGTCGGACACCGTATAGACCGGGTGTCCGAAGCCGATCACCACTTCCTTGGCGTCCACGCGGCGGCGGATGTCCGCCTCGGCCTCATCCGGGTTGTCATAGCGCTTCTGGATCTCGAAGGCCACTTCATTGGCGCCGCCGTGCTTGGGTCCGCGCAGGGCACCGATGGCGCCGGTGATGGCCGAATACATGTCCGACCCCGTCCCGGCGATGACCCGGCCGGTGAAGGTGGAGGCATTGAATTCGTGCTCGGCATAGAGGATCAGCGACGTATGCATCGCACGCTCCCACAAGGCCGACGGTTTGCGCCCGTGCAGCAGATGCAAAAAGTGCGCGCCGATGGAGTCGTCATCGGTATCCACCTCGATGCGCTTGCCGTTGGTGGACCAGTGATACCAGTAGAGCAGCATCGAGCCGAGGGAGGCCATCAGGCGGTCGGCAATATCACGGGCACCGGGAATGTTGTGATCATCCTTCTCCGGCAGCGCACAGCCCAGCGCCGACACCCCGGTGCGCATCACGTCCATCGGATGGGCGGAAGCCGGCAGGCATTCCAGTGCTTCCTTGACGTTTGTCGGCAGTCCGCGCATGGCCTTGAGTTTGGCCTTGTAGGCCTTCAGTTCTGCCTGGGTCGGCAGCTTGCCATGCACCAGCAGGTGGGCCACCTCTTCAAACTGACAGCGCTCGGCGATGTCGAGGATGTCGTAACCCCGGTAGTGCAGATCGTTTCCGCTCTTGCCCACGGTGCACAGGGCAGTGTTACCGGCGGTGATGCCCGAGAGGGCCACCGACTTCTTGGGCTTGAATGAGGGCTCTTGTGATGTGTTCATTCTTGTCTCCTATGCAGTCCGGCTAGGGCTTGCGCTTGTTTTGAAGAATTCGCAATATACGCACCCTGACCGCAACAAAGAGCACTAAAAAGGCGAAGCGTTGCGAATGTGATCCTGCAAAACTGCGAATATTGCGAACATGTCATTCATGCACACTCAAGAGAGGAGAGCCACGTGAAGAAGACCTTCATGGGCATCCGCCTGCGACGCTTTCGTGAAGAGCGGGGCCTCACCCAGGTTGCCCTGGCCCGGGCCCTCGAACTCTCCCCCAGCTACCTCAACCAGCTTGAGCAGAACCAGCGCCCCCTCAGCGTGCCGGTGCTGCTCAAGCTCAACGCGGTGTTCGGAGTCGACGTCCAGCAGTTCTCCGAAGATGACGAAGCTCGTCTCATCGCAGACCTGCGTGAAGTCTTTCTGTCTGCCCCCGGTGATACCCCGGTGTCTACCGCCGAGATCCGGGAGTTGGCGGCCAATATGCCTGCTGTGGCGCGCACGCTGATCGCCCTGGATCGGGGGCTGCGCGACCAGCGTGAGCGCACCGAAGCCTTGTCCATCCGGCTCGGTGACGATCGCAGCGGCACATTTCGTCCGGCCCCCATGCCCTACGAGGAGGTGCGGGATTTCTTCTACGCCCGACACAATCACATCGACGAACTCGACCGGTTGGCCGAGTCGATCTTTGAATCCTGTGGCGATGGCAGGGATCTGGTCGCCGCCCTTACCCTGCGCCTTGAGTCCGGCCATGGGGTGCGGGTCGCCATCCACAAGGACGACGGTGGCGCCCAGCGCAGCTACGACAGCGCCGCCCGGGTGCTGCGTCTGTCTTCGCGCCTCCAGTGGGGGCAGCAGGCCTTCCAGCTCGCCACCCAGATTGCCTTTCTCGAGGCCGGCAGCCTCATCGACGGACTGGCGAGTGAAAGCAGCTTTGCCCTGGAAGAATCCCGCGCCCTCGCCCGTATTGGCCTCGCCAGCTACTTTGCCGGTGCCCTGGTGCTGCCCTACAGCCGCTTTCTGGAGGCCGCGGAGGCGCTCCGCTACGACATCGGCCTGTTGGAACGGCAGTTTGGCGTGGGCTTCGAGACGGTCTGCCACCGCCTGTCCACGCTCCAGCGCCCTGCTGCCCGCGGTGTGCCCTTTTTCTTCATTCGGGTGGATCGGGCCGGCAACATCTCCAAGCGGCAATCCGCCACCGATTTCCATTTCTCGCGCATCGGTGGTACCTGCCCCCTGTGGAATGTGTACGAGGCCTTCACTTCACCGGGGCGCATCTTCACCCAGATTGCCGCCATGCCCGACGGCCGCCGCTACCTGTGGATTGCCCGCACCACTTCCCGGGAAGCCGGCGCCTATGGCGCTCCGGAGAAGACCTTCTCCATTGGCCTGGGCTGCGATCTGCGCCACGCGGACCGGCTGATCTATTCCCGCGGGCTTGACCTAACCACCCCCGACGCAGCCACGCCCATCGGCGCCGGCTGCAAGGTGTGCGAGCGGCATCACTGCCCGCAGCGAGCCTTCCCGGCCGTGGGGCGAAGCCTGTCCATCGACGCTGACCGCCGCTACTTCGAGCCCTATCGCCAGGACTGAGGGCCCCCACCCTACTCCCAGGCCAGCGCCCCGCCCGTCTGGTACTCGGTGACCCGCGTCTCGAAGAAGTTCTTCTCCTTGCGCAGATTGGCCTGTTCGTCGAGCCAGGGCAGGACGTTCTCGGCGCCGGGGAAGGGTTCGGCGAGGCCGACCTGGCGGGCACGGCGGTTGGCCATGAAGCGGAACTGGCGGGTGTGCAGATCAGCGTTGTAGCCCAGGATGGGGTCGCGCAGGATGTAGGCGGCATAGGCGGACTCGGCGGCTTCGGCTTCGTCCCACAGGGCTTTCAGGGCGGTCGGGTCGAGGCTCAGGTTCTCTTCCTTGAGCAGTTCGCGCACCACCCGGATGCCGAAGGCGCAGTGCAGCACCTCGTCGCGCATGATGTACTGGAGCTGTTCCGCAGCGCCCTTCATGAGGCCGCGGCGCTGCAGGGCGAAAATGGGCGTGAAGCCGTTGTAGAACCAGCAGCCTTCGAAGATCGCCGCGAAGAAGAAATAGGACAGAGCGAACTCGTGCAGGTTGTCCCGATTGGTCAGGTCGAAGTCCGGCCGCATCACCCGCTCAAGGCGCCGGTTGGCCAGGGCGATCTTGCCGTGGATGGCGGGCACAACCCGGTAGCGGTTGTAGATCTCCTGCTGGTCGAGGCCGATGCTCTCGATGCAGTGCTGGTAGGTCCACGTATGCAGGGCTTCTTCGTATACCTGGCGGGCCTGGTAGATCTGCAGCTCGGGGGCGCTCATCTTCTCCATCACCGCCAGGCCGATGTTGCGCATGGCCAGGATGTCGGAGGTGGTGAGGTAGGCCAGCACGTTCTCGAAGACGTGGCGCTCGGCGCCGCTCAGCTTGTGGTGGTAGTCGTGCACGTCCTGGGCCATGGAGATCTCCAGCGGCGTCCAGTGGTTGCGGTTGGCCTTGAGGAAGAACTCCCAGGCCCAGGGGTATTTGAAGGGCGCCAGTTGGTTGATGTCGGTCTTGCCACCAACGATGCGCTTGTCAGCGGCATTCACCGGCGCAAGGGAATGGGCAGAGGGCGGGGTGTTGTCAGTGTGGTTCGGGCTCGGGGCCGCGGGCTGACCAGACAAGGGGCTGGTAGCGGTTGGGGCGACAGTTTCCCAGTCGTCGAAACGGAAGGCGCTCATGTTTTTTGGTCCAGGTCATTCGCCATAGGTGGCGATCTTCTCTTTCAGTTCATGCAGTCCGGCGAGGAAATCGGGGCCAGGGTGCGTGAAGTGCTCGGCCGCCAGAGGCAGGATGGGAATCCCCGGTTTGGCAACGGCGGGATTGCAGGAGGTGGCGCGGCGGTCCTGTAGCCCCAGAATGAGCTCGGGCTCCCTGGCAGTGATCCACGCGGCCACATCGCCGTCCGGGGCGCCGGGCTTGAAGTTGCGGATGCTGTCGTGGTCAGCGACCACCTGGAAGCCGGCGGCGGTGATCAGTTCATACAGCGTTGTACCTTTGCCGTATGAATACGGCGCCGGACCGCAGGCCGACAGGATCAGTACCCGTCGTCCGCGACTGTCCATCTTCGCCGCTGAACGCCAGTCGGCATCGAAAGCGGCAAGCCGCTGATCGATATTGTTCACGCCGACGGCCCGGCCAACATCACGCATCATCTCCTCCATTCCGGCCAAACCGCGAAGCCCGCCCACGCGTATTGATGCTGCGCCGGGCGGGGTGGCCTTGCGGGCCACGTCTTCGGCTGTCCATTCCGAGAAGATGAGCAGATCCGGCTCCAGGTCAGCAATGGCCGGGGCGTCCGGATCGATCACACCGCCGGTATGGGGCAGCGGCATGGAGTCGTAGCGGCTGACGCCGACGATGCAGCGCGCCAGACCCAGCCAGTCGATGACACGGCTGATATATGGAGACTGGCTGATGATGCGCGGGCATTCGGCAGCCTGGATCAGGCCTGGCAGGCACAGCAGGCACAGGAGCAGCAGGCGAAGGTGCCGGGACGTCACCTCACGCCATGCCGGCAGGCTGCTCATGCGGGTGCGGGCGTGCGGCGCCGGTGTCATTGGCAGGCCTCGCAGTCCGGATTGTCGATACTGCAGAAGCGGGGCTCCTCCCCTCCCCCGCTTTCGGCGCCACCCGTCTTTTCCATCTGGCTGGCACCCAGGGTGCGCAGGTAATAGGTGGTTTTGAGCCCACGGACCCAGGCCAGCTTGTAGAGTTCGTCGAGCTTTTTGCCGGACGGCAGGGCCAGGTAGAGGTTGAGGGACTGGGCCTGGTCTATCCACTTTTGACGCCGGGCGGCGGCCTCGATCAGCCAGCGGGGGTCGATCTCGAACGCGGTGGCGTAGCGGGCCTTGAGTTCGTCGGGCACCCGCTCGATGCGCGCCAGGGAGCCATCGAAGTACTTCAGGTCGGAGATCATCACTGGGTCCCACAGGCCGAGGGCCTTCAGATCACGGACCAGAGCCTCGTTGACCACCGTGAATTCGCCGGACAGGTTCGATTTGACGTAGAGATTCTGGTAGGCGGGCTCGATACTGGCCGATACGCCGATGATGTTGGAGATGGTGGCGGTGGGCGCAATGGCCACGCAGTTGGAGTTGCGCATGCCATGACGGGCAATGTGGGCCTTGAGGGCGCTCCAGTCGAGGCGGACATCGGGGTTGGTTTCCAGGTAGCCGCCCCGGGCCGCGCCCAGAATGGCAAGGGATTCATGGGGCAACACGCCCTTGTCCCACAGGCTGCCGCGGAAGCTGGAGTAGGCCCCACGCTCCCGTGCCAGTTCGGCCGATGCCCAGTAGGCCTGGAAACACACGGCTTCCATGCTGGCATCGGCAAACTCCACGGCGGCAGGCGATGCGTAGGGAATACCCAGCCGGTACAGGCAGTCGGCAAAGCCCATGATCCCGAGCCCGACCGGGCGATGGCGCAGGTTGGCATTGCGAGCCTTGGGGGTGGCGTAGAAGTTGATGTCCACCACGTTGTCGAGCATGCGCATGGCGGTCTGCACCGTCCGCGCCAGCTTGGCCTGGTCGAGCTGGCCGTCCTTGAGATGGGCGAGCAGATTCACCGAACCCAGGTTGCACACGGCGGTCTCGGCATCGGAGGTGTTGAGGGTGATCTCGGTGCATAGGTTGGAGCTGTGCACCACGCCCACGTGCTGCTGGGGTGAACGCAGATTGCACGGGTCTTTGAAGGTGATCCAGGGATGCCCGGTCTCGAACAGCATGGTCAGCATCTTGCGCCACAGCTGCACGGCGGGCAGCTTCTTGAAAAGGCGGATCTCGCCGGCCTCGGCGCGGGCTTCATAGGCAAGATAGGCGGTTTCGAAGGCCTGCCCGTATTTGTCGTGCAGGTCGGGCACGTCCGACGGCGAGAAGAGCGTCCACTCCGCGTTCTCGTGGACCCGTTTCATGAAGAGGTCGGGAATCCAGTTAGCGGTGTTCATGTCGTGGGTGCGGCGGCGCTCGTCGCCGGTGTTCTTGCGCAGCTCCAGAAACTCTTCGATGTCCAGGTGCCAGGTTTCCAGGTAAGCGCATACCGCCCCCTTACGCTTGCCGCCCTGATTGACTGCTACCGCGGTGTCGTTGACCACCTTGAGGAAGGGAATCACCCCCTGGCTCTGTCCGTTGGTGCCCTTGATGCGGCTCCCAAGGGCGCGCACCGGCGTCCAATCGTTGCCCAGGCCGCCGGCGTACTTCTGCAGCAGGGCGTTTTCCTTGATGGACTGGTAGATGCCCTCCAGGTCGTCGGCCACCGTGGTCAGGTAGCAGGAGGACAGCTGGGAATGCAGGGTGCCGCTGTTGAACAGGGTCGGCGTTGAGCACATGAAATCGAAGCTCGAGATCAGGTCGTAGAACTCGATGGCCCTGGCCTCCCGGTCGATCTCGCCGAGAGCCAGCCCCATGGCAACACGCATGAAGAAGATCTGCGGCAGCTCGATGCGCTGGCCGTCGATGTGCAGGAAATAGCGGTCGTAGAGAGTCTGAAGCCCCAGGTAGCCGAACAGGCGATCCCGTTCGGGGCGGATGGCGGCGGTCAGCCGGGTCAGATCGAACTCGCCCAGGCGAGGATCAAGGAGTTCGGCCTGCACTCCCCGGCGGACAAAGGCAGGGAGATATTCCGCATAGGCAGCAGCCATTTGCCCGGCAGCCACCGGACGGCCCAGCGCTTCCTGAGTCAATCGGGCTAGCAGCAGGCGGGCGGTGGCGTAGTCATAACCTGGATCCGTCTCGATGAGCCCGCGGGAAGCCAGGATCAAAGCCTGGTTTACCTCCTCGATGGCTATCCCGTCATAGAGGTTGTGCAGGGCATGCTCAAGGATCAGGTTTGCCGAGACGGCCTCTTCCAGTCCGACGCAGGCAGCCTCACAGACAGAACGCAATTCGGCGAGATCGAGAGGGCGCTTCTCCCCGTCAACCATGACGTGCACCACCGAAGACGACACCGTTGCAGTGACCTGGGCGGCACGCTCCTCGGCGCGGCGCTCCCGGTAAAGAACGTAGGCACGGGCCACGTCGTGCTCCCCGGAACGCATCAAGGCCAATTCAACTTGATCCTGGATATCCTCGATATGCACGGTACCACCGTCGGGCAGGCGGCGAGTCAGGGAGCGGACCACGATGTCCGTGAGCCGCGCCACCACTTCACGGACGCGGGAGGAGCCGGCGCTCTGGCTCCCTTCCACGGCGAGGAAGGCCTTGGTCAGTGCCACGGAGATCTTCTCGGGATCAAAGGCGACAACGGCAGCGTTGCGGCGAATGACCTGGAATGCGACGAGCGCCGGCACAGTACCGGCATTGAGAGCTAAGACGTTCGAGGACACGGCGATTCTCCAGTTCAAGGGGGGCGGAGAATCGAAGGTACTTGGGCGGCGCAAAGATGCACGGGGGCGGAGATGAGTCCGAGCCGGCGTACGATCTGCTGCATTCGAGGAGGCTCGACTTGCACACCCTTCGCCAGGGACACCCCGCCCCATTGTTGCAAAGAAGGTTGTGGCAGGTCTCCTGGCTCTCGGGTCAACATGCACCACCGGCCTTCCCGGATGCATTCAGCCGTCCAGTGGCAAAGTGGGAGTGGTGCACTTACCGATGACAGTTGCGGGGGCAGCTCCGGGTTTCAGGTTTGAACCTGGCACCGGATTCCCTTTTAATCCCCGTGATTGCGGGAACCAACAACAACTGAAGTATGCATACGATACGGATGTTTCGTCAATAAAAACACTACATATAGTTCAATTTCATGGCTTCATACCATATGTAGAATACAGATGAATTCAAATGCTCACCCTGCCCTGTGTCTTGACTGCAATCGCTCGACCGAATAAATCATTGTTTGCTAATATTTGATTTCATGGTCATCCGGCCACCACATTCCCACATCACAAGGATTTCAATGAAAACCGCCCACGATCTCGTCACCGCAGCCAAGGCCCTTATCCGTGAAGTCTCCCTCGACGACGCCGAACACGCCATTCGCGAAGCAGATGTGTTGCTGGATGTAAGGGAGGCGGATGAGTTTGCAGCAGGTCACCTTCCCGGCGCCCTGCACATATCCCGGGGCATGCTGGAGTTCAAACTGGCCGGAACGCCTGAACTGAGCAGCCGTGATCTGAAAGTGGTGTTGTATTGCAAGACCGGTGGCCGCGCCGCGCTTGCCGCCAAGGCCTTGCTGGACATGGGTTATATCCACGTCCAGTCCCTTGCGGGTGGCTTTGATGCGTGGGCTGCTGCGGGCCACCCCCTAGCCCGGCCGAGTCTTCCTGCCTTTGATTGATCTGTTCGGTCTGGAGCTGGGCAGAAACTGAAATTTTGTTGCCTGCCCGGTTCTTTTGAAGAACGTCCACACGATTTAGCTGTCGACTGGGGCTATGGAAGCATGTAGTTTCAGGCCGCTAGGCTATCAACGAACGTTGTGGAGTAATTGAGTGAAGAAAAGGCTGATCTGGGCCCTGGTGGCAACCGCATTTGCTACACCTGCCATCTCGCTGGAGGCCCCGGCTGCATCCCCCCGCCTTGCGCCAACCATTGAACAGGCCCAGACGGCTTACCTGAGCTCCCAGCTGCTGGGGCGCTATCACTACAAGAGCCAGCCCCTTGATGACGCCATGTCGGAGAAGATCTTCGACCGCTACCTCAAGGCCCTCGATCCGGAGCGATTGTTCTTCACCCAGGCCGACATCGACGGTTTTTCGGACGCCCGCACGCGCCTTGATGACGCGATCCAGCGGGGCAATCTGGCCATTCCCTTTGCCATTTTCCAGCGTTACGAGCAGCGCACCGTCGAGCGCCTGACCTATGCCCGTGAGGTACTCAAGCAGGGTTTCGAGTTTGAAACCAAGGAGAGCTACCCCTACCTCCGCGAAAAGGCGCCGTGGCCGAAGGATGACGTGGAAGTCCGCGACCTGTGGCGCAAGCGCGTCAAGAACGACTGGTTGCGCCTCAAGCTTGCCGGCAAGGACGACAAGACGATCCGCGAGACCCTCGAAAAGCGTTATGACAATTATCTGGCCCGGGCGGCGCGCAACAAGAGCGACGATGTCTTCCAGATCTTCATGAACGCTTACGCCATGTCCATCGAGCCCCATACCAATTACCTGGGACGTAGCGCATCGGACGACTTCGACATTTCGATGCGCCTGTCCCTGGTGGGTATCGGTGCCGTGCTGCAAGAACGAGACGAGTACATCACGATCCGCGAACTGGTGCCGGGTGGTCCGGCTGCCAAATCCGGAAAGCTGGCCGTCGGCGATCGCATCGTCGGTGTCGGTCAGGCTGACGGGCAGATCAGCGATGTGGTTGGCGCGAGAGTGGATGAGGTTGTCAAATTGATCCGCGGGGCCAAGGACACGCGGGTTGTGCTGGATATCCTGCCTGCGGATGCCGGCCCGGATGGCAAACACAAGCCGGTGGCCCTGGTGCGTGACAAGATCAAGCTTGAGGAGCAGGCGGCCCGAAAGTCCGTCATCCGGGTTGGTGATGGCCCTGCCCTGCGCAAGATCGGAGTGATCACCCTCCCCGCCTTTTATGAGGACTTCGAAGGCCGGCGCCGAGGCGACAAGAATTTTCGCAGTGCCAGCCGTGACGTCGTTCGACTGATCGACGAGCTGAAAAAAGAGAAGGTTGACGGCTTGCTGGTCGATTTGCGCAACAACGGTGGTGGTTCCTTGCGTGAGGCCGTCGAACTCACCGGACTCTTCATCGACAAGGGGCCGGTGGTGCAGCAGCGCCGGCCGGACGGCAAGATCGGCGTGGAGAGCGATGAAAATGCCGGTGTGGCCTGGGCGGGGCCGATGGCGATCATGATCAACCGGGGGTCCGCATCCGCGTCGGAGATCTTTGCGGCTGCCCTGCAGGACTACGGCCGTGCGCCCATCATCGGCGAGCAGAGTTTTGGCAAGGGCACGGTGCAGACCCTGATCAACCTCGACGAAGTGGCCAAGAACGACAAGCCAAAGTTTGGTGATCTGAAGATGACGGTGGCCCAGTTTTTCCGGGTCAATGGTGGTACCACCCAGCTCAAGGGCGTGATGCCCGACATCCGCTTCCCCTCCATCGCCGACCCTGACTCCCAGGGGGAATCCAGCTACGACAATGCGCTGCCCTGGACACAGATCGACGCGGCCAGCTATCGCCCGGTAGGCACGCTGAAGAACATTGTTCCTGCGCTGCAAAGCCGGCATCAGGCTCGCATCGCCAAGGACAAGAGCTTTCAGGCATTGCTGGAAGATGTGGCTGAGTTCAACCGACTCCGCGAGAGTCGTTCGATCTCGCTGAATGAAGCCGAGCGACGCAAGGAGAAAGACGTGCGGGAGGCACGACTCAAGGCCAGGGAAAAGATTGACGGCAAGGATAAGCTGACCGCCGCCTTGCGGGATGATGGCCTTCAGGTCGGTGAGCGTAGCCTGGCAGCGGATCTGGCCGCAGAAAAGGCTCGCAAGGAGGTCAAGGACGTGCTGCTGGATGAGGCGGCGCGTATCGTGGCCGATGAGGCGGATCTACTGACTGCCGCCCGTCCGCAGCTGGCTCTGAGGGAAAAGCAGAAAAACCTGGTTCAACCGGCAGAGGCGGTACGTTAAGAGGCCTGCCGAGCCGCAGTGCTGCGCGGGCGGGATGCCTCGGTGTCCTGCCCGTCGTCCAGAAGGCTGCGATAACGCGCAACTCCCTTCAGGGTGGTCGGGACAAGCTCCTGGATGACGGACCATACCTGATTGCGCCATTCCCGGGCTGGGCCTGAGTGGGAAAAGTGCATTGCCTCCCAGCGCGCCCACGGTACGTCGGGCATGTCCGCCTTGTCTGCATCGGGGAGCGCAAGAACGCTCTCACGCATCATCTCCAGGGCCGCCATCATTTCTTCACGCAAGGCCGGCGGCCCAAACAGGGCTTCCTTGTCACGGTTCGCAACGCATCGCCCGATCGCCTCCGCCGCATCCTGAAGATTACCCAGCAAAGCACCGCGCAAGACCTGTGCGCGGTGGCGCGGACGGTGAGCAGGTGTTGTATCTGGACGGGGCAGGAGGTGCGACATGGGGTGGTTTTTCCGGTAAAGGGCTCCGGCCAGGGCCGGGAAAATCCGTGACGGGCTTCTTCCGTCTTACGGGGGCCGAATTGTATCCCCTTCATATGACAGGGAAAAGTTAAGGCTGTAAGCCCATGTGACAAGCGCCACAAGCGCCAGGCAAGGGGGCTGAGAGGCTTCTGGCTGCGGTCAAAAAAACAATGGCGACCCCGAAGGATCGCCATTCCTGAAGTGTGCCCGACAATCAGCCGGGCTCATTCCGCAGGGCGGGTTCAGCTGTTCACCGCATCCTTCAGCTTGGAGCCGGCGGAGAACTTGGGCTGCTTGGAGGCCGCGATCTGGATCTCGGCGCCCGTCTGCGGGTTGCGACCGACGCGGGCAGCACGTTCGCCGACGGCGAAGGTGCCGAAACCAACGAGAGTCACGCTTTCGCCCTTGGCGAGGGCTTCGGTGATGATTTCCATCACGCCGTCAACGGCACGGCCGGCGTCGGCCTTGGTCAAACCACTTTTGCCTGCCAGCGCATCGATCAGTTCAGTCTTGTTCATAGCTCGTAATGGGTAGGTGATAAAAATGGGTGGATACAGGAGCTGAGGCAGGTGACGCTTTGCGCCTCAAGCGCGCTACAACACCCGCGGGCAGTAGCTTACATTGCTCTTTTCCGCCTGTGGCGCGAATCTCAAGGTTTTCCGGGGTTTTCCGCCGTGTTCCGGCACAAAAGGCATAAATCCGCAGTCCGTCAGCCGTTCGCCAGCTCCCGCAAACGCTCCAGGGCTTCCTCTATGCGCTCCACGGCGATCACCTGCATCCCGGCAATGTCCTGCTTCGGCGCGTTGGCACGGGGCACCAGGGCCACGGTAAAGCCCAGTTTGGCGGATTCCTTGAGGCGCTCCTGGCCCCGGGGAGCCGGGCGGATCTCGCCAGCAAGGCCAACCTCACCGAAGACCACCAGCTGTCGTGGCAAGGGGCGATTGGTGAGGGAAGAGACGATGGCCAGCAGCACAGCCAGATCGGCTGCCGGTTCAGCGATCTTGACGCCGCCGACGGCATTCACAAAGACATCCTGGTCAAAGCACACGACGCCCGCGTGCCGGTGCAGCACGGCCAGCAGCATGGCCAGGCGGTTCTGCTCCAGCCCCACCGAGAGCCGCCGCGGGCTCGGGCTGTGGGCGCTATCCACCAGGGCCTGGATCTCCACGAGTAGCGGCCGGGTGCCCTCCTGGGTGACCAGCACGCAGGAGCCGGCTACCTGCTGTCCGTGCTGGGACAGGAAGATTGCCGAGGGGTTGGAGACCCCCTTTAGCCCCTTCTCGGTCATGGCGAACACCCCCAGTTCGTTCACCGCCCCGAAACGGTTCTTGAAGGCCCGCACCAGCCGGAAGCTGGAGTGGGTGTCACCTTCGAAATAGAGCACAGTGTCGACGATATGTTCGAGAACCCTTGGCCCGGCCAGGGCGCCGTCCTTGGTCACATGGCCGACCATGATCAGTGTGGTACCGCTCTGTTTGGCAAAGCGCGTCAACTGGGCCGCGCATTCCCGCACCTGGGCCACCGAGCCCGGGGCTGAGCCGAGGCTTTCGGAGTAGATGGTCTGGATGGAGTCCACGACCGCCACGTCGGGTTTCAGATCCCGCAGGGTGCCGAGAATGCGTTCGAGGTTGATCTCGGGCAGGAGTTGCAGGCCACCTGCCTCCAGTTGCAGGCGCCCTGCCCTCAGTGCCACCTGCTCGGCTGATTCCTCACCGCTTACATACAAGGCCTTGAGATGCCCCGAAAGCAGCGACAGAGCCTGCAGCAACAGGGTTGACTTGCCAATGCCCGGATCACCGCCGATCAGCACGACGCCGCCTGGCACCAGCCCGCCCCCCAGTACCCGGTCGAACTCGTCGATGCCCGTGGGCACCCGGGGTGACTCCCGGGGGCTGATGTCGGCCAGTGTCTGCAGGCGGCCGCTGTCGCCGGCCAAGGCGCTGAAGCGCTTGGCGACAGGGGCTTCGGGCTCGATCACGGACTCGACGAGGGTGTTCCAGGCTTTGCAGTGGGGGCATTGCCCCTGCCAGCGGGGCGATTTGCCTCCGCACTCAGAACAGACGTGCTCGGTCTTTGCCTTGGCCATCCGCCCTACCCCTTCAATACGCGCACCGGAACCCGGGCTGCCAAGGCACAGAACAGCTCATAGCTGATGGTGCCGGCGGCGTTGGCTACCTCGTCGGCGGCCAGCCCGTCGCCCCACAGGGTTACTGGAGAGCCGACGCCCGCTTCGTCCAGATGGGTAAGATCGCAGGCCAGCATGTCCATGGACACACGCCCCAGGGTCCGGGTGCGTCGCCCACCTACCAGGATCGGCGTGCCGGTAGGTGCATGGCGGGGGTAGCCGTCAGCGTAGCCGCAGGCCACAACCCCGATACGCATCGGCCCGGGCGCCTCGAAGGTGCCACCGTAGCCTACCCGTTCGCCGACGCTCAGGCTTTGCACGCCGATGATCTCGCTGTTCAGGGTCATCACCGGCTTCAGCCCCAGGGCTTCGGCGCTGTGCAGGTCGGGCATGGGTGAAGCGCCGTAAAGCATGATGCCCGGCCGCACCACCTGCCCGGCCGCTTCGGGAAAACGCAGCAGAGCCGCCGAATTGGCCAGGCTTACGGGCAGATCGAGCCCCTTGGTGCTGGCTCTGAAGCGGGCCATCTGCGGAGCGATGCCGGCCTCGTCATCGGCCCGGGCAAAGTGCGTCATCAACGTGATGCTGCGCACCCAGGCCAGGGCGCGGAGGCGCGCCAGTACGGCGCCCAGGGCATCGCCGGCAAAACCCAGGCGGTTCATGCCCGAATTGATCTTGAGCATCACGTCGATGGGGCTGCCAAGCGCGGCTCTCTCCAGCATAGTCAGCTGGGCCTCGCTGTGAACGGTGGGCGTCAGGCCCAATGCGACGATATCGGTCAGATCCGAAGGTTCGAAAAACCCCTCAAGCAGCACGATGGGCTGGGTCAGGCCCGCCGCCCGTAGGGCCCGTGCTTCGACCAGATCGAGCAGGGCAAAGCCGTCGGCGATCGGGCCCAGCGCTTGAATGACATGGTTCAGGCCATGCCCGTAGGCGTTGGCCTTGATAACTGCGTAAGCTTTGGCCTGCCCAGCCTTGCTGCGGGCGAGAGCGTAGTTGTGACGCAGGGCTTCCAGATTGATGGACGCGCGAATCGGACGAGGCATGGTTTCAGGCTTTATCAGTGGCGCACATGCGGCCGATTTCCTCGGTGACGAAATCGGCGAAGGTATTGACCAGACGGGAGCGGAACTTATCCTTCAACAGGATGACTTCCAGCGGGGTGTACAGCCGTGGCGACAGGGGCACGCCCACCAGCCTGCCAGCGGTAACGGCGCTACGGATGGCTGCGCTTGAGGCGATGGCAATACCAAAGCCCTGGGCCGCCATGTGCTTGACGGTGGACAGGCTGCCCAGTTCGGCGGCCACATTCAGGTCCTCCTGGGGAATGCCCGCCGAGTTGAAGAACTGATCCACGAGATCGCGGATGGCGTTGCCGGGCTCCCGGTGCAGGAGCGGATAGGCCACCAACTGCTCTGCCCGTACCGACTTGGCGGTGGCCAGGGGATGGTCGGGAGCAACGATCAGTTGCAACTCGTCGCGGCCGGCGCTGCGCCTGTCCAGGGTGGGCTGCTCGGTGATGATCTCTATCAGGCCCACATCGAGGTTGCGGTCCATCACCCTGCTCTCGATGAGCTGGGAATTGCCGACCGAGACCCGGGGCACCACCCGCGGATAGCGCCGCTTGAAGCCTTCGAGCAGGTAGGGCAGCCAGTAGCCGGCGATGGTGGTGCTGGTGCCCAGATGCAGAATGCCGGAGAGCTCGTCGGTGAGTTCGGAGACCCGGGACTCGAGTTCTTCGGTGAGGCCAAGGATGCGCTCGGCGTAGGCCATGACCAGCTCACCGGCAGAGGTGAGGGTGACCCGCCCGTGGCCCCGGTCAAAGAGCCGGGTGTTGAACTGCTCTTCCAGCTGCTTGATCTGGAAAGTCACGGCGGGCTGGGTCATGAACAAGGCTTCTGCAGCCCGGGTGAAGGACCCGTGCCGCGCCACCGCGTGGAAAACCTGGAGACGTCGATCGGCCATGGTTCATAAATCCGGTTTATGAGTACCCCATTGAATCACAACATTGATCCGTCCGCCAGAACCGACATGACCTTCGTGGTATAAAGCGCGGTCCGTCAAATTCACCGAGCTTCCATCTCCCCTGCGATGCCCTTCGGTTTCTACATGATCATGGCGGCGCAGTTCTTCTCTGCGCTGGCCGACAATGCCCTGTTGATCGCCTCCATCTATGTACTCAGGGAGATGCAGGCCCCCCAGGAATACGAACCGCTGCTGAAGCTGTTCTTCACCCTGTCGTATGTGCTGCTGGCGGCCTTTGTCGGGGCGTTTGCCGACTCCATGCCCAAGTGGCGGGTCATGCTGATCAGCAACACCATCAAGATCGGGGGTTGTTCGCTGATGTTTTTCGGGGTGCACCCCCTTGCCGCCTACGCCATCGTCGGGCTGGGGGCGGCGGCCTACTCCCCGGCCAAATACGGCATCCTCACCGAATATCTGCCCCATCGCCTGTTGGTGGTGGCCAATGGCTGGATCGAGGGCCTCACGGTTGGCGCCATCATCCTGGGCACACTGGTAGGTGGCCTGCTCATCAAGCCGTCTTTCTCCCAGGCCCTGCTGGGCTTTGACCTGCCCTTTATCGACACCGGCGTCGACACCGTTCCCGAGATGGCCTTGTGCGTTATCGGCCTGCTTTACCTGCTGGCTGCGCTTTTCAACCTCAAGGTGCCGGATACCGGCGTTGACCACAAGGTTCTGAAGAAAAACCCGATTTACCTCATTCACGATTTCAACCATTGCCTCCGCCTGCTGTGGCGGGACAAGCTCGGTCAGATTTCCCTCGCCACCACTACCCTGTTCTGGGGCGCTGGCGCCACCCTGCAGTTCATCGTGATCAAGTGGGCAGAGCAGGCCCTGCACCTGGATCTCTCCAAGGCCTCGATGCTGCAGGGGGTGGTCGCCGTCGGCGTGGCAATCGGTGCAGTGATGGCTGCGCGCCTGGTGTCCATGCGCTCGTCGGTCAAGGTGATCCCCCTGGGGATCGCCATGGGGGTGATCGTCAATGTGATGATCTTCGTCACCGACATGAGCCTGGCCATGGTGCTCATGGTGCTGATCGGCGGCCTCTCCGGCTTCTTCGTGGTGCCCATGAACGCGCTGTTGCAGCACCGGGGGCACATCTTGATGGGAGCGGGTCACTCCATCGCCGTACAGAACTTCAACGAGAACCTCTCCATCCTGATCATGACCGGGATCTACGCTTTCCTGATCAGCTCCGGCGTTTCCATCAACACGGTGGTGGTGGCCTTCGGGCTGTTTGTGGCTGGCACCATGTACATGGTCAAACGCCGCCACGCTGCCAATCAGCGCGAGTTCGATTCCGTTTCCGAACTGGATGACGTGCGCCACTGAGGCGCAGCCCCGGCCATCAACAGCTACTCGCTACCGTCTAGAAGCCGATGGGCCTCGGCGTGACGGTACATGTCCAGGGTGGTGGCCAGCCCGGTCTTCTGGCGGATGCCGGTCTGGTAGTTGGCCACAGTCTTGGCGCTGAGAAACAGCCGGGTGGCGATTTCTTCCACCGTACGTCCGGCTGCCAATAATCTGAAAATCTCGAACTCCCGGGGTGACAGGATCAGATGTGCAGCCTGCCCTCCCTCCCCCGCCAACGCGCCGGCGATGTCCGGTGACAGGGCCCGCCCTCCTCGTGCCACCTGGCGTACGGCGTCAATGAGGGCGTCGGGCTCGCTGCTCTTGGTCAGATAGCCGTCGGCTCCCGCTTTCAGGGCCTGGGCAACCATGGCGGGATTGTCGTGCATGGAGAAAATCAGCACTTTGAGTTCCGGCCGGCGTGCCTTGACCCGGGCCAGAGCTTCAAGCCCGCCACGCCCTGGCATTGATAAATCGAGCACCAGCACATCAGCCTGGTGGCTTGAAAACCACTGGCAGGTCGAGTCACTGTCACTGAAGTCAGCCACCACCTGCATGTCGTCTTCGAGTTCGAGCAGCCGACGATAGCCAGTGCGGACCACCGCGTGATCGTCGGCCAGCACCACCCTCAGCACGCCCGGAGAGGCCTCCTGCGCTGCACTCATGAGGGCTCGCCAAGGGGCAACTGCACTGACAGCCTTAGCCCCGGACGCGTGGTTCCAGACTTGCAGGGGGCGATCTCGAGCTGGCCACCCCGGGCCCAGACCCGTTCGCGGATACCTGCCAGGCCATTGCCGTGGCTCATGGCAGCTTCGGGCGAGGCCATGCCCACCCCGTTATCGGAAATCTGCCAGCGCAGCAAGGTGGGGGTTTCGGGGTCGATGCAGACCACGATATCCACCTCGGAGGCCTTGGCGTGGCGGGCAATGTTGGCGAGAGCTTCCTGGGTCATTCGGTACACGATCAGGCTGGTTTCACGGGGCAGGCACAGGGAGCCCGGTGTCACCGTGAGGTGGAAGCGGGTGTCCTGCCCGGCCGAATCCTGCCAGCTTTTCACCAGTTCGTGGAGCAGCGGTTGCAGGTCGACACGGGTATGCCCCGGTAGGCTGCCGGCGTCGGGTTGCAGGTGGCGCAGCAAACAGCGGATTTCCCGATGGATTGCTGCCGTCTGCGATTCCATGTCGCGCACCGCGGCGTGCAGACGGGGGGCTTCAGTGGTCTGGCGCAGCAAATAGGCAATGTTGGCGCGCAGGGCCGTCAACCCCTGCCCCAGGTGTTCGTGGAGTTCGATGGCCAGATTCGCCCTTTCGTCTTCCTGAAGCGTCTGCATTTGCAGGGACAGGTGCTTCTGGCGGGCCTCCGCAGCGGCCAGCGCTTCTGCCAGGTGATTGAGCGCACCGGCAATGTGATCCAGTTCGCGCACCGGCAGGCGTGGTAAGCGCGCGCTGAAATCCTGCTTGCGAAAGGCGGCGATGGCTCCGACGATGCCCCGGAGGGGGCCAAAGGCGTAGCGCACTGCGGCGTAGAGGCCGGCCAGCATGGCCAACCCGTAGGCCAGGAAGAGCCCGGCCATGCCGATGATGTCAGACACCGCCTCTTCCTGCTCGCTGGCGGGATTGGCGATCAGGGTAGCCTGGAAGCGGCTGCCGTCACTGCGCTGCAGGAGCATCCGCGTACGCCCCGCCATGGCATCGGATACTGTGGGTGCCGCGGGGATAAGGATCTGACCAGTCCCATCCTCGAGCTGGAAATCCAGGTGGCGGAGGTTGCCCGAGCGGCTGATGCTGCGCAGCTTGTCCAACTGGCTATCGAGGGACTCCGGGGCGATGTTCTGTAACGCCGACAGTTCGCCGACCAGGTGGGCAAGTTGGTCGGCACCTTGGCTTTCCCGGCGGATGTCGCCCTGGGCGCGCAGGGTCGCCACGGCCAGAGCGACCCCGAAACAGGCCACGAAGATCCACGCTGCGCGCCGCATCAACAGGCTGGTCATGTCCATGCGTGGTCGCCCCCTGACGAAAAACGGGCTCCCGGAGGAGCCCGCGCTGATGAAAAGGCCTCAGAGGCTGTAGCGCACGCCGATCCAGGCTGTCCGGGGAGCCCCGGGGGCGTAGAAGGTAGAGCCCACTTGCGGGTACTCGCCACCCACTTCGCCAAAGGGCCGGGCCACCACGCCGCCCGCTGCCGAGAAGGCCGTGGAGCCGAGCTGAGCGCCGGTGGTGTACTCCCGATCAAACAGGTTGTTGATCTGCCCGAAAACCTGGAGCTGGCGGTTTACCCGGTAGCGGGCGCTCAGATTGAGCACGGCGTAGCCGGCGGAGCGCCCGGAGCCCAGGTAGTAGCTGCCGTCGGGCTGGTGCTGGTTGTTTTCATTGCCGCGGGCGTAGGAGCCCGATACACCGATCAGGTCGGCCCCCATGGAGAAGGCCGGGGTGAAGCGGTAGTCGGCGGAAGCCTTGAGCAAGTGCCGGGGGATCAGCGGAATGCGGTTCCCCTTCTTGATGTCGATAGTGCCTTCGAGGCCCGGGCCTTCTTCGTTGGTGCTGTTGCCCGCGCCACCCACCTCTTCGGACGAACGATAGGTGGCGTCGAGGAAGGTGTAATTGACGGCCAGGCTCAAGGCGCCGATCTCGGTGCTCGCACCGGCCTCTACACCCTGGCGGCGGGTTTTGCCGAAGTTCTTGAAATAGCCGTAGCCCAGCTGATCATCGGCCACGAACAGGATGTCGTCGTGGCTGGTGGAGCGGAAGAAGCCCAGGTTCCAGCGGCTGGATGCGTCGAACTGCCCGCGCAGGCCCAGGTCCCAGGTCTTGGTGACGACTTGCTTGAGGGGCGGGTCGCCGGCCATGGCGTTGGGCAGCTTGCAGGGGTTATCCGGGTTGGCGCAGCCCAGCTCGATGGCGGTTGGCGTGCGGCTGCCTTCGTTGTAGCCGGCGTAGGCGTTCCAGCGGCGTGACGGGGTGAAGGTGACGCCGACGGCAGGGTTGAAGCGGTTGAAGCTGTGGTTGCCGTCCAGGGAGTCGGAGCCGCCGCCCGGGTTCAGATTGTCCCGGTTCTTGACCGTGCTGCGGTTGTAACGCCCGGATACGGTGGCGTGCCAGTAGTCGTTTAGCGACAGGGTATCGGTGGCAAACACGCTGATGGTGCGGGTACGTCCATTGAGACTGACGCGGGAATCCAGCGCAGTCTCCCCTTCACCGGCGTTCTGGCTGCCGTCGGCCCAGGCGTTGACCGGGGTCACGCTGCGGTCGGCGTTGATGTATCCGTACTGGCCGGATTGCTGGAAGTGCAGATTGCTCTGATCGTAGCCGGCGCCGACGATGAAGAGGTTCTTGCGCCCTGCCAGCTCCCCCGCCACCGATGCCTGCCCCGACATGCCGAAGTTCTCCTGGTCTGTGCGGGAGCGGTTGATCAGGCCCGTGCACTTCTCGTTGGGTTCATCGGCCAGAAGTGCATTGGCGATGCAACGCCAGTAGGGAAAGGGGGTGTTTGCCGCATTGGCGCCGCTGGTGGGGAAGCCGCTGTAGCCGGCCGCCGTGAGTGCGTTACGTTCACTCAGGGTGGGCTGATAGATCGAGTTCTCCAGGGCGTTTTCGTTGATGTCGCCGTTGTAGGTGGAACTGGTGATCTTACGATAGTAGATATTGCCCGACAGCAGGGTCTGGTCGTTCACGCTGTGCTTGCCGGTCAGGTTCAGGAACATCGACCGGTTCTTGGTGATGTCGGGCTGGGTGTAGATGCTGCTGTAGTCCTGCTCCAGCAGGCGCTTCTCCTGCAACCCGTTGCCGTTCATCTTGTTGTCGGCGTAGGCCACGCTCAGATCGAGGTCGGTGCGGGCGTCCTGCCAGCCGAATTTTCCGAACACCTGGCGCAGATCGGACGGTGAGTTGGTACGCCAGCCGTTCTCATGGAACTGGTTGGCAGTAATGAACCACTCCAGCCCCTGCTCATTGAAGCCGCCATGTTCGAACTCCACGGCCCGCCGCCCGTAGGAGCCAGCGCTGGCCTGCACGGAGGTGCCGGCGTGAGTACGCCCTTCCTTGGTCTGGATAGCCAGGGCGCCGCCCAGGGTGTTGAGGCCGAACAGGGGGTTGGAGCCCGGCATCATGTTCATGGATGCAATCGCCGAACGGGGGATCAGATCCCAGCTCACCACATCACCGAAGGGCTGGTTGATGCGCACCCCGTCGAAGTACACCGACAGGCCCTGGGGCGTGCCCAGCAGCGGCGACGCGGTGTAGCCCCGGTAGTTGACGTCAGGCTGGAAGGGGTTGCCCTGAGTTTCGTTGATATGCACGCCGTTCAGGCGGCGGTTCATGAAGGCGGAGATGTCCAGCGCCATGCTGTCGTCGATCTCCCGAGCGCTGAACGACTGGACCGGTGCCGGGATGTGGCTGACCGGCTGTTCGAGGCCTGGCAGGGGCGTCTGGCCGATCACCGTCACGGTGGGCGCCGTGGTCTGCACGCTATCGGCGGCTTCGACGCCAGTGGCAAAGGCGGCGGCAAGCGCCAGCACCAGGGGGCGCACGCGGGGATGGAACGAGGGGGGCAGATGGCGTTGCATGAAGGGCAGTCTCCATATTTTTTCGATGGGTTGGAGCCTACCGGCGTGCTCCTCCTGCGACCATGGGAGAAATTCCCGACCTGCCGCCCTCCCCGCCAGGACAGCCCTTTCCGTGCTTATCGGGTTTGGTGCACAGCCCGGCAAATTCCGTTGACGCATCGCAGCACAGTCAATAAAATGCGAATTGTTCGCATTTGTATTTGCGTAGTGCCTGCCTGGCCGCGCAGCGGTGCTACTCTCAGCCAGCCAGCCACTTGCCCGCCAGTGCATGTTGCAGGCAAGCCAGGAACACACCTTCACTGGATGGAGATCGACATGAATCTTGCCCTCACTGCGCAGGGCCCCGCCGGGGTGGATTTGCCCGCGCCCTTCCTGGTCCAGCAGCGGGCCGGCACCGCCGCAGGGGGAAGGCGCCGCGCTGCCGCTGGTGTCGGCGTCGCAACGTTGATCCATCTGGGATTGCTGGCGGCCGTTGTGCACACCCTCTCTCAGAGCAGCCTTCCGGTGGTCATCCCGCCCCAACCCGTGATGACGGTCAGCCTCGTTACGCCCGAGCAGCAGAAGCCGGCTCCCACGCCTCGCCAGGAGCCGGTAAAAGTCCCCGAGAAAAAAGTCAAGCCGACAGTCCAGCCCAAGACTCCGACTCCTCAGGTGCGCCAGAACACCCCGCCGGTGCTCACCTCGGCGGCCACCGCCAGTAATCCGGTGGAGGCCACCGCCCCCGCGGCACCGCCAGCACCGGCTGCCGCACCGGCGCCGAGCCCGGCCCGTGAGGCCCCTGCGGCCGTCGTTGCCCCGCGTTTCGATGCGGCCTACCTGTCCAATCCCATTCCGGAATATCCCCGTCTGTCCCGCCGCATGGGTGAGGAAGGCCGGGTGATGCTGCGGGTGCACGTCGGTGCCGATGGCAGGCCCCTCGAAGTCACCATCGCCAAGAGCAGCGGCTTTACTCGCCTCGACGAAGTGGCACGCGACACGGTGCTGCGCAGTTGGCGCTTTGTCCCGGCTCGCCAGGGCGATCAGGCGGTGGCCGGCACTGTCCGTGTCCCCATCGATTTCTCTCTGAATTCCTGACCCTTTTCCCTTCTCGCCTTCCCATCAGGCTCATCCCCGCAAAGGAACTCTCATGAACGAAAACACTTTCAGCATCGGCCAGATCTGGGCCCAGGGGGATGGCGTCTCCCACGCGGTGGCGATCATTCTGGTCGTCATGTCCCTCGCCTCCTGGTCGGTCATCCTGGTCAAGGCCTGGGGCCTGATGCAGCTGCGTCGCATGAGCGTCGGGGCAAAGAAGTTCTGGCACACCACCAGTTTTGACGAAGGCATGGCTGCCCTTGAGCCCCGTCAGGCCGACAACCCGTTCCGCGATCTGGCCAGCCGCAGCACCGAGGCCGTCACCCACCACGTCAATCATCAGAACGAACTCCACGGCGTCCTCAACCTCAATGACTGGGTTACCAGCACCATGCGCCAGTCCATCGATGACACCACCAGCCGCATGCAGTCCGGCCTGTCCATCCTCGCATCGGTCGGCTCCACCGCGCCCTTCATCGGTCTCTTCGGTACGGTCTGGGGCATCTACCACGCCCTCATCGGTATCGGCGCCGCAGGCCAGGCCACTCTCGACAAGGTTGCCGGCCCTGTGGGCGAATCCCTGGTGATGACGGCGGGCGGTCTCGCGGTGGCCATCCCGGCGGTGTTGGGTTACAACGCCCTGGTGCGTGGCAACAAGGAGATCCTGGCCCGCCTCAAGCACTTCGCCCATGATCTGCACGCCTACCTGGTGACTGGCGGCAAGGTCCGCAAGAACCCGGCCAGCGTCCATCCCCTGCCCGCCCGGAAGGAAGCGCAATGAGCTTTCAGAGCAGCGACTTCGACGACGACGGGGACGTGATGTCGGAAATCAACATGACGCCCCTGGTGGACGTCATGCTGGTTCTGCTGATCATCTTCATCATCACCGTGCCGGTGATCAATCATGCGGTAAAGCTCGACCTGCCCAAGGCCAGCAGCCAGAAGGAAGAGGTCAAGCCGGAAAAGATCAGCCTCTCCATCAACGCTGATGGTGGCCTGAGCTGGAACGGCGAGAGCGTGGCCCTCGACGCCCTGGATGCCCGCTTGGGCGCCACGGCTGCGCTGCAGCCTCAACCGGAGCTGCACCTCCGGGTGGACAAACACGCCGAATACGACCACGTGGCCCAGCTGCTTTCGGCGGCCAGCCGGCATGGCCTGGGCAAAGTAGCCTTCGTGACGGAGCCGGGAAAGAACTGACCCAAAGTCCCGCTGGCAGCCAATGGCCGGAAGCCGCATCCCTGTCGATGCGCCTCCGGCCATTTTTCGGTTGGCTGCGCCGGCTTGTGGGGGATGGCGGTGCGTCAGTGTTCTGCGCCCACCGAGCGCTCGCCGGCCCACAGGGACACGCGGTTGCGGCCGTTCTGCTTGGATTGATAGAGGGCGTTGTCGGCCTGGTCGATGAGTTCGGCTGGGTCTTTTGCGCCGAGGCGGATGGAGGCCACCCCGAAGCTGGAGGTGATGCGGATGCCCGGAATGTCGCGCACCGCTGCACCCGCGTGATGCTCGATGGCCAGCCGCAGCCGTTCGGCCACGTCCAGCGCCTGCTCAGGAGTGGAGCCGGGCAGCATGATGCAGAACTCCTCGCCGCCGTAACGGCACAGCATGTCCACCTCGCGCAGCTCCGAGCCCAGGCACTTCGCTACGGACTTGATCACCTGATCGCCGACCGCATGGCCGTAACGGTCGTTGAATGACTTGAAGTGATCAATGTCGCTCATGATGCAGCACACTTCTTCGCCATCTTCCTTCAACTGGGCATAAAGCGGGTCGGCGCTACCGAAGAAGGCGCGGCGGTTGAGGCAGCCAGTCATCGGGTCTCGGGTGGCCAGGCGATGGAGCTCTTCGTTCTGACGACGGATCTCTTCTCGGGAGCTCTCCAGATCCGTCAGGGTGACAAGCAACTGGTCGTTGATGCGATGAAGCACCGTCACATCGGAAAAATTTACCAGGCAACCGCGCAACCGGTTGTGTCCATCAAGAATCGGTGAGCAGCCGACGATGGTTCGGACCGGCTCTTCTTCATCGGGGCGGGCGATCTCCAGGGTTTCGTCACCGATGTTGGTGCGTGAGGCCATTGCCCGGGACCAGGGGAACTCGTTGGGCGCCAAATGAAAGCCTCCCACCAGCCATTCCATTTCAACCACTGGCTTGCCGGTGATCTCCTCCTGGGCCCGGGGGTGGAGATTACGGAATGCCCGGTTGGCCAACACCACTCGCCCTTGTTTGTCCAGGATCAGCACGCCTTCGGCCAGGGTGTCGAAGGCCGTACGTACCCGGTCTGGAATTGCAGTAGATGGATCAAGGTACTCCAGCACCCGCCGCATGTAGAGATAGAAGGCCAGGAAGCTTCCCAGGCCAATGGTGACAAGGGCCACGAGGGGCGGATGACTGAGCCATCCGGAAAGGGTTTCGGGCAGCAAGGGGCGAAAGCTCAGCTCTACTTCGCCCCAGGGCTTGCCGTTGGAAAGGACGGGTACGCGGACCTGGGTCAGGGTGGACGATCCATCCTCCGGCGGCTGCCAGTAGCGATCGTGTTCGCCGGCGCGGGCAACAATGCCACCATCGTACTGCCGCACCGCGAGGGAGCGCAGCTCCTTGTTGCGGTTCAGCACCTCACCGAGAGTCTGCTGCAGGGTGGAGATATCCCCGGCCTGCAGCAATGCAGCCGACTGCACGGCCAGGCCTTCACTGATCTGCTGACGGATCTCCCGGGCCAGATCCGCCCGGTCGGGGATCAGGCCAAAGACCATGTCGACCACCATCAGCGTGGACAGCACCAGGGCCACGAGGCCCAGGGCGATCCGGGAGATGGGGTTGAAGCTGGGAAACGGAATCTTCATCAAGCGAGCCCTTCTCTCTCCTGGTCGAACAAATCGGCTGCGCCTATTTCGTCCCGGGTCATTTCGTCGTCCATCTGGCGACCCCAGTCCCGCTCGTCCTCGTCTTCGGGGCCCAGTACCGGCAAGGGGTCGAAGGTACGCCAGGCCGGGGCCACCATGAGCAGGCTGGCCACCAGGCCACCGGCCCGGGTTGCCCACCACACGGCCCCCACCGACAGGACGATGCCCGAGAGCTCCACCGCACGCAGCGCCATCTGGACGTCGGCGTAGGGCTCGGCAAGGGGCACCTGCTTGGTGCGATCCGCGTCGCCCCGTGACCCGGCGGAGCTGCTCCCGCTTGCCGGGTCCTGGCCGCTGAGCATGAACTCCATCAAGGCGCCATCCGGGCTAGCGCCCAGGGTGAGGGTGATCTGGGCCTGGGTGAAGCGCACCAGGGACGCGAGGGGGTAGCGACGGTTGGGGCCCGTACCGTCCGCCGCATCATTGCGCTGCAGCCCGTTACCGCCCTCCCCGTCCGCCGGGTTGTCCATCAGGGTCAGGGGAGTACTGCCGAGGCCGGGCGACGCCGGCTTGGGCAGCGTGGTGGCTGCGGGCGCCGGCGTTGTGGGCGTGCTGAGTACGGGGCCGGGCAAGGGGGCTGCCGTCGGCAGGTCGCCGGTCGTGATTGAGCCGGCGGGTGTGAAGCCTATGGTGGCAGTCAACTCGTTGCCGTCAGTCTGGCCATCGTTGACCTGCAGTACCACCACAGGCTTGTCGGCAAAGGCGTCGTGGCGGAAGACGACACGGCCGGCCAGCAGATCGGCCTGGGAGAAGCCGGACGCCGGCTGGCCGGGGGCGGTGCTCAACTCGAAGTGTCCGTGTTCAGTACGGATGACGGTGTAACGCAGATCGCCCTGGGCGGAGTCTACGTCGGTGGCCCGGACGGCATCGCCGGCCAGGGTCACATTACCGCCCGAGTTCACCTGGAAGCTGGCCTTGATCAGGCTGGGGGCATCATTGACGGGGGTCACGGTGAGCCTGACCTGCACCGCTTCCCCGATTTCCTGGCCATTGGTCGGCCGGTAGCTGAAACTGTCGATGCCGTTCCAGTCGGCATTGGGGGTGTAGCGGAAGCTGCCATCTGCGGCCAACTCCAGTCGCCCGTTGGCCGGCCCTTCCACCAGCTCGGCGCTCAGGCGCATGCCATCCGGGTCAGTGTCATTGGTCAGCACACCGCCCTCGCCTACCTGCAGGGTGTTGTCTTCGTCCACGGTGTAGGCGTCTTCGACGCCCACCGGGGTGTCACTGACTGGTGTGACGTTGATGCTCAGGCTGTGACTTCCGGCTTCGGTATCTACGCCGCCGTTTGCCGTACCTCCGTCGTCCCGCACCCGAAAGCCCAGGGACGCGAAGGCCATCCCGTTTTCATCGGCCGGCGGGGCATATCGGAGCAGCCCCGCTGCAATGTCTGCCGCTGCGATCCATTGCCCCGCAGCGACGCCCTGACCATTGAGGCTGAGCACGCCACGCGAAGGCAGACTGACGATCTGCACGGCGGCCAGGCGGTTGGCGTTGTTGTCGTTCGGGTCGGAGAAGCCGAAGTCGCCGACGCTGAAAGTGTGGCTGTCGTCCTCGTCCAGAACGATGCTGCCATTGCTGCCCTGAGGGGCTTCGTTGATGCCCGTGACATGGACCGTCAGGCTCTGCGTGGTGTTCAGGATGCCATCCGATACCTGGACGATCACTTCGTAGATATTGTTCCTTCCCGCGTCGGCCGGCCGCTCGAAGTCGGGTTGCGCCACGAAGCGCAGCACTCCGCTGGCCGCATCGATGGCGAAGTGGGCAGCATCGGCACCACCGACGATGCTGAAACTCAGGGTCTGCGCGGGCTGGTCGGCATCGGTTGCGGTGACGGTCATCACCGCTGTGGTGTTCTCGGCGACGCTGGCCGTACTGTTGCTGGTGATCAGTGGAGGGCTGTCATTGGCCGAATACACTGTCACGGCGATGGCCTGGGTATCGGTACTGCCCTGATTGTCGGAGACCTGAACGATCACGTCGTAGACGTTGTTGCCGCCGGCATCGGTGGGCGCTTCGAAGTCGGGGGCGACGATGAAGCTGAGGGCGCCCGTGCTGGCGTTGATCTGGAAGTGGGCGGCATCGGCACCGCCGACGATGCTGTAGGTCAAGGTCTGTGCAGGCTGATCGGCATCGGTTGCCGTCACGGTCATTACGGCCGTGGTGTTCTCGGCGACGCTGGCCGTGTTGCCGCTGGTGATGACCGGGGTGCTGTCATTGACCGATGTGACCGTCACGGCGATGGCCTGGGTATCGGTACTGCCCTGATTGTCGGAGACCTGAACGATCACGTCGTAGACGTTGTTGCCGCCGGCATCGGTGGGCGCTTCGAAGTCGGGGGCGACGATGAAGCTGAGGG
>NZ_JAQVCN010000105.1 GCF_028689785.1 Zoogloea sp.
CCGATCCTGCTGTTGTGTTCTGCCAGGAATGCGCGACAGCGCGTCAATGACAAAGCCGTATTGATGCCCAACGGCGGAGCCGTTTTGCCTTAACGTGCTTTATTTTCCGTTTTCTGAGGCGACCCCATCCAATTCTGACGGGGCGCCAGCGCCGAAGCAGCAAGGCGTTCGACACCACGCTGACGCTTGAGAATGCCATGGCGGCACCTGCGATGATCGGGTTCAGCAGTCCCGCAGCCGCCAGGGGAATACCCACGACGTTGTAGACACAAGCCCAGAACAGGTTCTGCCGCATTTTGGCGTAGGTCCGGCGGGAGATGTCGATGGTCGAAGCGACCAGAGCCAGATCGCCACGCATCAAGGTCACCCCCGCCGCGTGCATGGCCACGTCCGTTCCGGTTCCCATGGCGATGCCGATGTCGGAGGCAACCAGGGCCGGTGCATCGTTGATACCATCACCCACCATGGCAACGACATGCCCTTCCTGTTTCAACGTTTCGATCGCGGCGGCTTTGTCCCCTGGCAGCACTTCGGCCAGACACTGATCGATTCCAAGCTCTGTTGCCACGCCATGCGCAGCTCCACGACTGTCGCCTGTAATCAGAGCAGTCTTGATGCCCATCTGCTTGAGGCGATCGATACTCCCCCGTGCTTCTGGCTTCAGCCGGTCGCCAAAGGCAATCAAGCCCAGCACCGCCGGGGCACCTTCCGATGCCAACCAGGATACGGTCCGCCCTTCGGCTTGGAGGTGCATTGCGGTGTCAGCGAGAGGGGCCATCGTGAAGCCGCGTTCCTGCATCAATCGGGCATTGCCAAGCACGTAGCGCGTGCCCTCTATTTCGCCGGCCAGTCCGCGTCCGGGTAAGGCCTGAACGAACCGGGCACTGATCGGGCTCAGTCCGGCGTCCTGGGCAGCCTGGCCCACGGCTCGCGCCAAGGGATGCTCGCTACCCAACTGAAGACTGGCCGCGAGGCTGAGGAGCTGCCGGGCATCACCGCTGCCGGATTCGAAGGCCACGACCTGGGGCTTGCCTTCCGTCAGGGTGCCGGTCTTGTCGAAGACGACGGCCGTCACCTTGTGCGCCACTTCCAGCGCCTCTGCGTCCTTCACCAGAATGCCGTGTCGAGCGGCAACCCCCGTACCCGCCATGATCGCCGTGGGCGTGGCAAGCCCCAATGCACACGGACAGGCAATCACGAGCACCGCGACGGCGTTGATGATCGCGGTCTCGACATCACCGCCGTAAGCCCACCACCCAACAAAGGTCAGCAGCGCGATGAGCATGACCACCGGGACAAACACCGCACTCACCCGGTCCACCAGGCGCTGAATGGGGGCCTTGGCCGACTGGGCACTCTCGACCAGCCGGATGATCCGGGCCAAAGTGGTTTCCGTACCGACAGCCGTCGTCTGCACGAGCAGCAAACCGTCAGCGTTGATCGCGCCGCCGCTGACGCGATCTCCGGGCTGTTTCGGGACCGGCAGGCTTTCACCGGTCAACATGGATTCGTCCAGATGGCTGCACCCCTCCACGATCTGGCCATCCACCGGTACCCGCTCGCCGGGCTTCACGACAAGCACATCGCCCACACGGACCGCATCGATGGCGATCTCCTGGTCGCCGTCACCAGTACGAATGCGGGCAACGGTGGGCCGCAGTGCCTGGAGCGCGCGGATCGCTTCGGTGGTTTGCCGCTTGGCCCTGGCTTCAAGCCACTTGCCCAGCAATACCAGCGTGATCACCACGGCTGAAGCTTCAAAGTACAGGTGAGGCATTTCACCGCTGGTCGACTTTGCCAGCAGGTAGGCGCTGAGTCCGTAGGCTGCAGTCGTTCCAAGGGCCACCAGGAGATCCATGTTCCCGCTACCGGCCCGTAGTGCCTTCCAGCCTGCACGGTAGAAACGCCTCCCCAGCCAGAACTGAACAGGGGTCGCCAATAACAACTGCATCCAGCCAGGCAGCATCCAATGTGCGCCAAAGAGATCGGCCAGCATTGGAATCACGAGTGGAAGGGACAGGGTCGCCGCAACCGCGACTGGCCACCATTCGGCACCATGGCGGGCTGATGCGGTATCGGCACGAGAATCCTCCGTCACCGATGCCGCGTCGTAGCCCGCCTTCTGGACGGCCTCGATCAAGACAGCGACAGGTACGCCGCGGGCCAGCGTGACATGCGCCTGTTCGGTTGCGAGGTTGACGGTGGCACGCACGACACCGCTCACGCCGCTCAGAACCTTCTCCACCCGTGCGGCGCAACTGCTGCACGTCATCCCCGTGATCGCCAAAACCCGGCTTTCCTCTGGGACATGGAAACCCGCCTTCTCGATCGCCTGGCGCACGGCCGTCAAGTCAACCACCGAATCGGACTCCAGCAACGCCGATTCGGTAGAGAAACTGACGGTGGCCTTGGAAATGCCGGGCAGGCGACCCAGCACTTTTTCCACCCGGGCAGCGCAACTGCTACAGGTCATGCCCGCAATGTCGATCGACAGCGCCCGGCGCGGCAGCGCGATAGTGGAAGAACTCATGATGCAACTCCTGTTGAGGTGACAGGAGCAGGCTAGACCTTGCCATCATGGGAAGGTCAACGGTGCCGGAGCACATTTTTTTCACTTTGCGATTCGGGCAATGGTGGAGCGATCTCCTTCTGGGAGTCTGGATGAGGCTCCTGTTTCTGACATACAAGTGACGCAATTGTCACCCCCATGTTCGGGTCGCGTAAGGGTCGGTAGCGCATGCTTTAACTGCAGGCTCACTCACGACCGAACCGAAGGAGAAAATCATGAAACTCATTTCCACCGTATTTGCCGCGCTGCTAATCGCTGCGGGCGCTGCCCATGCAGATCTCAACGACAAGGACAATCACATTGAAGGCGTCGGCGGACACACCCTCAACGAACTGCAAAAGCAAGGCAAGCCCACCGCTGCCGATGTGAAGAAGGAGCGCGATCTGCAGAAAAACTGGGATCGGGAGAAGGATAACCACCTGGAGGGGGTTGGTGGTCACGCCATCCACGAAGTCAAGAAGATGCCGCCGGCGACAAAGGAAAGCCAGGCCAGAAAGCGCGAAGCCGAAAAGACCCTGGACCGGGATAAGGACAACCACGAAGAAGGTGTGGGAGGACACGCCATCTACGAAGCCACCAAGGGCAAGTAGCTCCGACGAAAGTCACTTGTGGATTCGATGCGAGCGTAATTCGTGCCTCTGACTCAAGCCCTGGCATTCAGTTGCGACTGCCAGCTGCCGCGTCTCATCCCGCAACAAAGCTGGTCCGACAACATAACGAGCTGCTGACACAACTGTCATCGGGCGGTTTGGCTCCCGTAAGGAGCCACCGTCCATCATACAAGTGCAGGACCACCTGCACACAACCTGAAGGAGAGAGAAATGCTGAAGAAAATGTTAGTCGTGGTCGCGCTGAGCGTCATAGGTACAACGGGCGCATTCGCTTCTGATCAGGCGCGTGCCGCGGCAAAAGAGGTCATCGAGCTCAAAGATGGCTCGACGGTCTATATCTTCAAAGACGGGAAAATGGCCATGGAAGACAAATACGGCCGTGCAACTCGCATGAAGAAAGAAACCGTCATGGAAACCAAGGATGGCCGGAAGATCATCATGCATGGCGATGAGGTCATGCGGCTGGACTCGCTACTACGACATGGTGACGGCAGCTAGTTGTCCCGTTCGTACATGAGGCATGGCGGAGCCCCCAATGTTCGCTGAAGCGGCTTGGGGGCTCACAGGACTGGTTGATGATTACGAATCCCGTGCGCGTATCGACGCGAACTTAGAACATTCTGGCGATGGCTTCCACAGGCTTGATACCAGCTCCGAACCGGGCGATGGCCTCCCGGTGCTGACGTAGCTCTCCGTACGGCAGGTAGCGGATGTTGAGCTCCCTCACCTGTGAGAAGGCCGGCCTCAGTACCTGTTGCCGGACATCGGCCTCCCGTTCATCGGGGGCGACCAGGAACAGATGATGACGCTGGGCCGCACCGCCGGACAAAGCCAGATCCAGCAGCCGGACGATGCCGGAGTAGATCGAGGTCGTATGTTCGACCTCGAATGCCGCCACCACCGCGCCGGATTCTCGTTCCAGCCAGATCACATCGATGAGCCTCACCGCGTCAGCCCCTTCGCTTTGCAAAGCCGGGGGTAAGACCGTGAGACACCCATCTGCGAGACGCCCTCCGCCATAGGGTCGACTCTGGTCGTTGCTGGCAATCCACACTGAGAACCCCAGGGACAGCCCCAGGTCTCTCAGCCATCCTTGCACTTCGGTGTGCCCCTCGTCAAAAACCCGATTCTTGTCGAGTTGCTTGGCAAAGGCGGTGGTTTCCTCCCGAACTGCAGCCAGATCCTTGGCCCAGGCATCGGTCGCCTTGGCATCCCCCTCGGCAGGGGGTAACGGGTAGCGCTCCATGCCCAGGTCGAACATGAACCCGGCAACCGCACCCAGATCATTGGACAGAAGATCCCGGTGGCGCTGGTTGAACTCGATGAGTCCCTGCCGCATAGCAAGGTAATGATCCCAGCGCCCAAGCTTGACCGCAGCGCCGGTCAGCGCGTTGTAGCCTTTGACGATGGCCGTATTGAACGGCACAACGATTGTGGGGTGAATGAAGTAAAGGAGGTTGGCAGCGGCTGGCCCCAGGCCCTTGATGCCCTTCGCTTCGAGCGTCCGGATTGCCTGGAGCACGTCGGCCTCCTTGGTGCAGCAGTCGCACGCGTGCAGCAACCTTCCGAAGGCGCGTTGATTGTCCCGGTCTTCGTAAATATCCGGGATCCGCAGTTTGGGCTTCCACAGGAACGCATGATCGGCTCCCTTGAAGATCTGACGCTGCTCGGCAATCGAGGCCACAACCGTTTGGAGGGACGATCCTTGATAGACGTTGCCGAAGTTGCCTTCGTCGATCTCCTTGATGACCTGGCCGATTCCTCGCCGGATCGAGCGGAAGTTCTTCAGTCGTTCGGGCCACAAGAACCAGGACTGGTAGGTTCCATTCGGGTCTTGCTTCCAGCGATCAATCAAGAGACGGGTGGTTTCAGACATGCAGATGGAAAGTAGAACACGTAGTCGATCAGGGTATCACCAACCGAAGGCTCGACGGGGCTCGCACCGACCGACCACGTCCTGCGCCTGGAGTGAGCTACACAACCGGCGGCAAGATCCCCAGCTTGAAGTAGAGCGACAACGCCTCATGGAGACGTTGGCGTAGTTCGTTCGGGTCTGCCCGCGTGATCGTGGCATACAACGCAGGGGCGATATCCATGAACGCGGTCGCGATGAGCGGATCAAAGTGACTTCCGGATTCGCGCAGGATGATCTGCATGGCCTCGTCGAGCCCCATCGGCGACTTGTAGGCGCGCTCGGAAGTGAGCGCATCGAACACGTCTACGACGGCGAAGACGCGGGCGATCAAGGGAATTTCCTCACCGCGCAAACCATCGGGGTAACCTTTTCCGTCCAAACGTTCGTGGTGGTGCCGGATGATCACGGCAGCGCCCTGCAACCAGGGATTGTCCGTGACGATCTCCGTGCCGAGGACCGGATGCGTCTGCATGACCTGGAGTTCGGTGGGCGTCAGGGAGCCCCCCTTCAGGAGGATACGGTCGGGAATCCCGATCTTGCCGACGTCGTGCAGAAAGGCACCGGCAACCAGGTGCGAGATATCTTCCGCCGAGACCCCCAGTGCTTCAGCCAAACCAATTGCGTAGAGCGTGACCCGGTAGTTGTGGGCGTCGGTACCGGAATCTCTCTTGGCCACAGCGTTTCCCAGGGAGCGGATCAGCGACAGGTTGGAGTCCAGCAAGGAACGAGACAAGTCCGTTGAGCGCCGCAGCAGGGCCAGCATGAGGGGATACAGGACAAACGCTGTCGCCACCACGGCGCCGATAGCGGTAAGCGCCCCCGTGCGAACCTGATCCCGCTGCGCCTGGACAGTTTCAGCATCAAGTCGGCTGACGGTCCTCACATATCCGACAAGACGGTCATCGCTACCAGAGATCGGAACAACGACGTGCATCAGATGCTCGGAACCCACTTCGATCCAGGTGCGATGGACCTGATGCCCTTCAGGACGTTTCAAGGTTTGGGCACGAAGCACATCTATCAGCGAAGCGGTGCTACTCCCCCAGTTCTCGTAAGCCGGGCTGCCGTCACGATCAAAGACCTGCAGCCCGACAAAGCGACTCTTGTCCAGCAAGCGCTCCAGTTCGTCATGGTCGTCAGGCCGGCCCGCGCTAAGGATCACCTGCATCGCAGGCGTGGCGAAATGGCGGGCGCTGCGAGTGGCCTGCTCCAGTGCAGCCTGTTCTACCCGGTAGGTTTCAACGACAAAAGCGGCGCCACCGGCAGCCAGCGCAACAACGGTCGCAGCCAACCCAAGCCTGATGGCCAGCATCCAGCGTAACTGACGGGAGTTCTCTGGTAGCGGACGGCTCATGCCAGCTTTTCACTTCAGGTTCTGGAGCATTTCGATTTCATGCTTGAAGTGCCCACTCACCCGGTCCATTGAGAACTTGAGCATCAGCGTGTTCTCCGCAAACTTGGCCCGCTCGACATCCATTTCCACGGTGTTCCCATCGACACTGCCTTGGCTGGGGACATGATATTTCAGGGGGATGGGAGGCGCGTTGCCGGTGCTTTGTCCTGGCAAGTGCCCCGCTGAGGTCGTGGTCAGGGATACAGGAGGCACATTCGCCGCCGCTTGGGCGCTGCGTAGCGCGTTCTGGAAATCGATGTCGACGGCCTTGTAGCCGGGGGTATCGGCGTTGGCGATGTTGGATGCGATGATTTGCTGACGATAGGCCCTCAAGCCCAAGGCGAGTTGCTGAAAATCATGGCTTGGGTGCCCTGATCCCACCAATGGGATGTGACGGGGTTGAAAGACATCCCCCAAAGAGAGCCGTGTATCGCGTTGTGCCGAACTCTGTGCGCCACTCGTACTGGATGCGGGACTGGACGTCCCCGACAGGGCCGTACTGGTCGTTCTGCTCATGACCTGTGAAAGAGCGCCGGCAAAGGAAGAAGTGCCACTTGCCGAAACGGTGTGACCACTGTGCCCAGCGTCCGAGGTCGGCTGAACCGGCCCGGGGCTTCCAATTCCGGCAACGGACAGCATGGCAGCTTACTCCTGTTCGTTCATGATCAGGATGGCCTTCACCGGATCGATCGGTCCGGTCTCATGCCATTTGCTACTGAGTTTTGAAGCTGATGCCTTGTCCATGCAGCCGTGGTTGCACTCCACGACCCA
>NZ_JAQVCN010000106.1 GCF_028689785.1 Zoogloea sp.
CCCAACAGTTCCATGGTGATCACCTCATGTCCTCTGCCTCAAAATGAGGCAGAGAGGTTAAACACCCTGGTCAGTCTTCAACCGGAATTCACCCCGTTAGATGGTCAGTTTTCGGCCGGCGCCAACAGGGTGGGGTACTCGCCCCGTACCGCCCTCCCGAACATCTCCGCCTTTATGCGGCGTTGTTCGTCGCGCCACCACGGCTCCGGCGCTGCGGGCGGGGGATCAGCCGCGATGTGTTCAGGGTCTGGTGCGGGCTTTCTGGCCACCAGCGCCGCGATGTGTTCGGCCCTGCCGGCATAAACAGCCGGACGAGCTTGTACGGGTTCGCCACGTGTGGCGACGGAAAACAGCTTGGTCATGGAACTACCCCCAAACGGCCCCCAGGAAGGAAGGAAGGGTCAGGGGCGCCGATGGGGGCAGGTCTCGGGCTGCGAGCGGTGGATCAGACCGCCCGTGCCCCTGACCGCCAAATTATAAACTACGCTTATGAAAAAGGGCGCCATGTGGCGCCCTTGCCCTACCCGCTGAACTGGATCACCCCAGCGCCCGCGCCAGCTCCCGCGCCGCAGCTTTCGGCGCCATCCCGCGCAGATCCAGGGCGCCATCAGCGCCCCTGCCACCGTCCCCGCCCACTCGAGCGACCACGCCCCCTAGCGCCAGAACCCGCGCCGATTCTGCCGCGTTCTCGACAGTCACGAACACGTCCAGGTCACCGGGACGCACCTGCAGGGCTTGCAGGCATCGCGGCAGCACATCGTCAAACCACTGTGCCCGGTCAAAACCCTTGCGCTGCATCACAGGACGCTTGATGTCAGCATCAACATCGATCCAAACGGCGGGCACCTCAGCAAGTTTTTCATAAGCGTTTTTGATCTCGGTAAGGTTGTTCGAGTCGTTAGAGATGAGGCCGGTAATAATCGAGGTCATGGTTTTTCTCTGAGTTCGGTTCGGATAATGGCTTTTGGTTGCTGGCGCTGGTTACGCTGACGCTGCCAGCTTTTGTGCCAGCGCTTCAGGCTTTAGATGCACGTATCGGCTTAGAAGCTGCAGGGTGCGATGCCCGGACACTGCAGCTAGCTCAAGCGAGCTGAGCCCAGCCTCGGCCCAGCGGCTGAGGCTTTCGTGTCTCAAGTCGTGAAACCGAATGTCGCCCAGGTGGGCGGGGTCAGCTGCCACGCCTTCAGCCGCGCATGTGCGCTCGTAGGTGCCTCGCGCACGTTGTACCGCGCGGGAAAACGCTTGCGTAACGGAATCGCCGCGCATCGTGAAGACCTCACCCCCATCCAGGCGGCGGGGCAGGGCTCGCAGCAGCTCGACAGCAGCGGGGCTCAGTGGGACAGTTCGACCAAAGCCGTTCTTCGTGTCCATACCATCGAGCCGAGCGGTCCGGGCCGCCAAGTCGATATTGCGCCACTTCAGCGCAAGTAACTCACCTCGACGGGCAGCGCACTCAAGTGCTAAACGTACCAACAGCGATAATTCTCGCGACTCGGTTGCCCCCAGGATGGCGTCAATTTCAGCCGCACTCACCCGACGATCCCGGTGATCGCGAACCCTCGGCTTTCGCACCTGCTCGAAGGGGTTGGTCAGTCCTGAGTAACCCCAATCCACGACCGCCACATTGATTGCGTTTGACATAATTGCCATTTCGCGCAGCACAGTTGCCGGTGCCGACTCACGAAGTCGCCGATCTCGCCATGCAGCGACATCAGCGCTTGAAAGATCGGATAAGAACTTGCACGTGAGAGCCTTCGCATGACTACCTGCGGCAAGCATTGTTTTGATCCTGTAGCCTTCGGACGACTTTCCGCGCTTTGTGGGTGTTACCGAATCAGAGTAGCGACGCAACACCTCGGCGAAGGTTGTGCGGTCACCGATGGGACGCTTGTACAACCCTCGCGCAAGGTCAGCTTCCACGCCCTGAGCCCATACCCGCGCCGCCTCTTCGCTGGAAAAAGTCTTTGTTATCGGCAAGTCTCCCCGCCGAATAATGCGAACTCGCCAGCTGTTGCCACGCTGCGAAATTGATGCCATTTCAGCCCCCTAATTGTCCAAAAATTGACCAAAGGGAGGCGGCTGTCATAGATTGACCGGAAAAAACAAACCTAACTCACTGACACAACAAGGATCAGGGCCGATAGCTCAGCTGGGAGAGCGCTGCGTTCGCAATGCAGAGGTCGGGAGTTCGATCCTCCTTCGGCCACCATATACAAGGGCTCGGAAATTCTCCGGGCCTTTTTCTTGCCTGAAATTCCCGCGCTACGCGGGGTTCCGGCCATCTGTGCTGCGGGTGGCCATCAGCCGAAACGCCCGGAATCGGCCACTTTCTCGGCCAGAGCCGTCTCTGTTCTCCGTTTGGCCTGCGGGTAAGCGCAGATGGCGGTTTAGCAAAATCAACAACTTACGCGCGCCGGTTCACCGTCAACCAAGGCCACCGGTCAGGCATCGAACGCCATCAACGCGGTAGCCAACCTTCCTATCTTGCTCTATCATGAAGCGTCAAGATGAATCATGATGGAGACCGCCATGACGACTGCTGTCCGCGAAAAGTTTTCTTCCCAGGCCGCGCCCGATGTGCTGGCGGCGTTGCGCCAAATCGCAGAAAGCCAGGGCCGCCAGTTCCAGGCGGTGCTCGATGACGCCCTGCGCGACTACATCGACCGGCAGCAGAAGGAGCGCCCCCGCCGCCACGTGATGGCTTCTTTCGCGTCCAGTCTGGATGAGTTCGACAGCCTCTACCGCGAACTGGCCAAGTAAACCGTGGCTCACGATTACCTGACCGTGGCCGACGTGCTTGGCATGCACACGGTGCTGATGCAGCGGTATGGCGGCGCGCCGGGCGTACGCGATCCCGGAGCGCTGGAGGCCGCACTGTTTCGCCCGCAGACCGGCTACTACGATGACATCGTGGCCGAGGCAGCTGCCCTGCTGGAAAGCCTGGTGATCAACCACCCGTTCGTGGACGGCAACAAGCGCATCGCCTTTGCAGCGGCCGACGTGTTTCTGCGCATCAATGGCTGGCGCTTGCGGCGCGCCCCGATGCAGATCTATGCGGAAATGATGCAGATGTTCGAGTCGGGCACGTTCGACATCGCCCACCTCGATCTGTGGCTGCGGTCGTTTGCCGTCGCCGCAGAGTGATGCCATGAACGAGAAAACACCGAAAGTAAAAGGCCCGCGTCAGTGCCACGAGCAAGGGCTGGTCGATCTGAGTGGCGACCTTGCCTGGCGACTCGACCGCCCCATCCTGCCGCACCACCACCTTGCTGGCACCTCGCTTCCTGATCTTCAGGGGGATGAAGGTGGACAGCTTGACCTGCCCGCCATCCCGACATTCGCGGGCGATGGGGCCGCCCAAAGCCTGCACTTTCGGCTTCATGCTGCCACCTCCTGCTGCTCCCATTCCTGCAATTCCGCGCCGATGGTGCCGGGCATCAGCTCACCGGCCAGTTCCTGCCAGCCCTGATCTCGCCAGATGATTTCCAGCCCGCCGTCGGCAATCACCACCCGCTCGATCAGCAGTTGCGCCAGTCGGCATTGCTCCGCTGGAAACAGCTCCCGCCACAGGCCGGCGAGATTGCGCATCTGCAGAACGACCTGCGGCTCGGTGAGGTCGGGTGGCCATCAGCCGAAACGCCCGGAATCGGCCACTTTCTCGGCCAGAGCCGTCTCTTTTCGCCGTTTGTGCTGCGGGTAGGCGCAAGGCGCGGCCTCGAACAATCAGAGACTTACGCGCGGCATTTCATCGTCAACCAAGGCTATCGGTCGGACGTTCAAACCGCCATGCTGTCTTGATGGGAACCTATACGTTACCATCTGGTCCATGAGTTACCAGATCAAAGAACTCCTGCTGGACGATGGCGACAGCCCCTTCGCGGAGTGGTTCGGGTCGCTGGAGGCCGTTGCTGCTGCCAAGGTGCGGGTGGCCGTAAGCTGAATGGAGCAGGGCAACCTGTCCAACGTCGAGTGGTTTCGGGGCATTGGTGAGTACAAGATCGACTGGGGGCCGGGGTTGCGCATCTACCTGGCCAAGGACGGTCTGAAGATCATCATCCTGATCGGCGGCGGCACCAAGAAGCGCCAGCAGCAGGACATCGATCAGGCGGTGGCGCTGTGGGAAGACTACAAGCGCCGCAAGGTATCAACCTTCAAGGGAGCGAAGTGAGATGGCACTGACCCGTGACTTCAAAGAGACCGTGGCCGCGCGTGTGCAGAGCGATCCAGCCTTTGCGCAGGCGCTTCTGGACGAGGCCATCACGCTGTTCGTCAACGGCGAGCCGGAGTCGGCCAAGCTGATTCTGCGTGACCTGGTCAACGCCACGGTGGGTTTCGAGGCGCTGGCCGAGGAAATTCACAAGCCCGCCAAGAGCCTGCACCGGATGTTGTCGAAGTCGGGCAACCCGACCATGAGCAACATCTCGGCTGTCTTTGCCGCCGTCAAGCGTGCGCTCAAGGTCGAGGTGCACACCCGGATCGTGATGGCCTGATCTCAGGCATCGAACCCTGCCAGCACCTCCCGCTGCGCCGTCCAGTCACGCGGCAGTGGGTTGTGCTGGAACCACAGCAGGCTCATGCACCGGGGCTGCTTTCCGGCCAGGATGGTCTGGATGATGGCGGGCTCCAGCAGCGTCAGTCGGAGCAGTTCGTTGACCGTGGAGTGGTGCAGGCCCTCGCGCTTGGCGATCTCGCTCCCACTGCTGAGCACGCTGTCGTCGAGTAACTGCTGCCAGTAGAACGCCCGGGTCAGCGCCACCATCAAGGGCGCGTCGTGCTGGGTGTCTGCCTTGGCCTGTGCGGTGACGTCCCCATCCGGGCGCACCACCTGGCGGGTGCCACGCTTGCGGATCTTCAACGGGATGAAGGTCGACAGCTTGATTTCCCCGCCATCTCGACGCTCGCGGGCGATCGGCGCACCCGTTGCCGTGATCCTGGGTTTCACAGGGTTTCCTCCAGTTCCTGCAACTCGGCACCGATGGTTCCGGGCGCCAACTCGGCCGCCAATTCCGGCCAGCCCTGATCCCGCCAGAAGACCTCCAAGCCGCCGTCGGCGATCACCACCCGCTCGATGAGCAGTTGCGCCAGCCGGCACTGCTCTGCGGGGAACAGCTGCGGCCACATCGTCGCCAGCCGGCGCATGGGCAGCACCACCTCGGCTTCGGACATCTCCGGGTGGGTTTCCCGAATCCGATCCCACACCGATTGCACCACGTGCGGCGCCGACAGTGCGGCAATGATCTGTTCGACGACCAGCGCCTCGATCGGTCCAGCGGGCAAGGAGCCATGTTGGCTGGCCCAGGAGCCGAACCGACGGTGCTTGACCGGGGTGTAGTAGCGATAGGTCTTGTCCCGCTTGACCGTGTAACTGGGCACCAGCCGTTCGCCATCGGGCGTGAACAACAGTCCGCGCAGCAGCACTGGCTCGCGCATCCGGGCATGGGTTTCACGCCGCCGCTCGACGCCGTCGGTGGCGATCAGCGCATGCACCGCGTCCCACTGTGCCGGGGTGATGATGGCTGGGTGCTGGCCGGTGAAGCTCTGCCCCTTGTGGACGATCTCCCCGAGGTACACCCGGTTGTTCAGCATCTTGTAGATGGTCTGCTTGGTGAAGGACTTGCCACGCTTGGTCGCCACGCCTTCCGTGACGTAGGCCTTGACCATCAGCGTGGCCGAACGCATCGCGACGAAGTCGGCGAAGATGCGGCGCACCAAGGCTGCCTCGGTCTCGTTGACCACCAGCATTCGGTCGCGGACGTCGTACCCGAGGGGCAGCGGTCCGCCCATCCACATCCCCTTGGCCTTGCTCGCCGCGATCTTGTCCCGGATCCGCTCGCTGGTGACCTCGCGCTCGAACTGCGCGAAGGAGAGCAGGACGTTCAGCATCAGGCGGCCCATCGAGGTCGCCGAGTTGATCTGCTGCGTGACGGCGCTGAAGCTGACGCGGTGACGATCGAAGACATCGACCATCCGCGCGAAATCGGCCAGCGAGCGACTGAGGCGGTCGATCTTGTAGACGACGATGATGTCGATCTTGCCCGCTTGGATATCGGCCATCAGGCGGCGCAGGGCGGGCCGCTCCATGTTGCCGCCGGAGTAACCGCCGTCGTCGTAGTCGTCGGCAACGGCAATCCAGCCCTCATGACCCTGGCTCTTGATGAAGGCGTGGCCAGCTTCCTTCTGCGCATCGATGGAGTTGAAGGACTGGTCCAGTCGTTCGTCGCTGGAGACGCGGCAGTACACCGCGCAGCGCCTTGGTGCCACCAGCAGGGGGGCATTCATTGCTCATCCCCCTTGCCGTCGCGCAGGCCGAAGAACTTCGGCTCATTCCAACGCGTGCCCGTGATGTGGCGTGCCGCCGCCGACAGGCTCTTGAAGAGGTGACCATCAAGGGCATACAGCCCCTCCGGGGTGACCGTCACGCGATACTCGCGCTCCTCCCATTCGCGAATCAACGTCGTGCCGGGCATCAGCAGCGTCTGCCCGCCGCGCCCGACGTGGGTCTTGATCTTGGAGTGTTTGGCGCCGGCCTCGACCAGCATCTCACGCGTGGCCACGCCGCTGGCGCAGTGTGTGCCGGATTTGCCGGTGAACCAGTACGTGCGCCCGTCGTGCACCACGCGGTAGGGTCCGATGTGATCGAAGTCGGCTTGGATGGTCATCACGCCGCGGGGGCGATGGTTGGTGTCGGTGACCGGTACGCGCAGGGTTTGGTGGGTGCTCATTGCTTTCTCCGAGAGGGGTTTGCGGACCTCCATGAACGCGCTGTGCCGAGCAGAAGCCAAGTCAAACCAGGCTCTGCCCGGCGGGCTCGGAACGCCGTCAGTTGTGGATCGTGACCACGGTCGCCGCAGCGAAAGGGATCTCCTGCGGGCGCCCTTCAGCGTCGACTCGACGGTCCTCATCTCCTGCCAGGCCTGAACGAAGGCACGTGCCGCCGTCAGCATCCGTTCTGCGCTGGGCTGGAACACGCGCTTCATATCCCCGTGGATGAAGACCTCATCGACGTCGCGGGCCATCTCGGCAGCAAGGTCGACGACGCGCAGGAAGCGCGGTCCAGTCCCCCGGCGGCGCCAGCGCTCCAGGGCTTCTCGCTGATCTGCCAGCGGGCGGCGAGCTGTTGCGGGGTGAGATGCATTGCTGTCCTCCTGAGGGTGGTGACCACTGACCGACCGGCCCCTCGATGGG
>NZ_JAQVCN010000050.1 GCF_028689785.1 Zoogloea sp.
CGCAAAGGCGACGGCGAGCCCGGTGTCAAAACCCTCTGGCAGGGCTTCGCAAGGCTCAGTAGCTTCGTCAGAGGGGTTGAGCAGATGCGCTCGATGCATGCGTTATGAATTGTGTGGAATGGTATGCAGAAAACCTCCCCGCACTTCTTGCGGAAGCGGGCCTCCAGTTGCAGGCGGGCCTGGCTGTTGCGCAGCTTTTCGCTGAAACCCTTGCGGTCTTCCGGGTCGGCCCAGATGCCCAGCTCCAGGGAGCTGTGGCCGATGATCTCCTCCCGGGCGTAGCCGGTGATATCGATGAAGGCCTGGTTCACATCCGCGTACACCCCGTCGGCCAGGGTCGTGATGGCAACCGCATCGAGGGTTGTCTGAAAGGCCGTGCGATAGCGCTGCTCACTGTCAGCCAGCGCACACTGGGACTGGATGATGTCGGAGACGTCGCGGAAGTACCAGACGCGCCCCCGGCAAGTGCCATCGGCGCTGCCCAGGCCGGTGGTATGGCGCCGCAGGGTGCGGCCATCACGCAGCGGGATGTCGCTCACGTCATCAAGCTGGAGGTCGGCATTCAAGGCCGCCACCCGGGCGGCAAAGCCCTCCGGGTCGGCCACCCGGGTCAGCGCCTGCTCGATCAGGCGGGCCTCGTCGGTGCCGTACAGCAAGGCCAGGGCCCCCTCTGGCCGGGGAATGCCCCACACGGCGAAGAAGCGCTCATTCACCGAGACGAGCTTGCGATCGCGGTCCACGACGAGGATGCCGTCGGGCACACCGTTGAGGATGGCCCGCTGCAGCGAGGCCTGCAGGTCACCCCGCCCGTCCTCCTCGATATCCATCTCAACCATACGGGCTCCCGCGCCTCTCATCACGCCGCCGACATAGACCAGCAAGTCTACTCCGGCCGGCCGGGGTCGCGCGCATCTTCTCCGGAAAGCCCCGACAACCGGGCGTTTCAGCGGAGACTCCACAAACGTGCGCCCATGCCGCGTACACAAGCGAACGGGCCGCATGCGCGGCCCGTCCACTCCCCATGCCAGGCCTTGCGGCCCAGCGTTCTGCTCCCCCTACTCCGGGTTCAGCCCTTGGTCGCCTTGTCGGCGTCCTTCCCGGCTTCGGCCGGCTTCGGCGTCGTCGGGTGGAATTCCTCGGGGGTTGCGCCTTCCTTCGGTGCGCCGATGGCCTGCTCCACTTCGGGCAGCGCGTGGGCGATGCCCTTGTGGCAGTCGATGCAGGTCTTGCCCTCGTTCAGGCCGGTCTGGTGCATCCGGGACGAACGGCGCCCCTGCTCGGCATAGTCGAAGCTGTCGAAGTTGTGGCAGTTGCGGCACTCGCGGGAGTCGGTCTTCTTCATTCGTTCCCATTCATGCTTGGCCAGTTCGAGGCGCTTGGCGTTGAACTTCTCCGGCGTGTCGATGGTGCCGAGGATCTTGTGCAGCACCTCGTTGGAGGCCTGGATCTTGCGGATGATCTTGGGGCCCCACTCCTTGGGCACATGGCAGTCCGGGCAGGTGGCACGGACGCCCGAGCGGTTGGAGGCGTGGATGGTGTTGCGGTACTCCTGGTACACGTTGTCCTTCATCTCATGGCAGGAGATGCAGAACGCCTCCCGGTTGGTCCATTCCATGGCGGTGTTGAAGGCACCCCAGAAGAGGACGCCGCCGATGAACAGCATCGCGGCAAATCCCCAGCCCAGTGATCGGATGCGGCCGATGAAGCCCTTGTTGTTGGTTTCCATTTATCCGAACTCCCGTGGTCTGTCGGTCAGCGCATGCCGGTGCCGGGCTTGAAGGTGTTGCCCACCAGCGGCTTGGCGTCGCTCTGGGGCACGTGGCACTGGTTGCAGAAATAACGGCGGGGCGACACGCTGGACAGCTCCTCGCCTTCCCGGGTCTTGAAGTGGGTCACCGAGATCTTGGTGGCACCGCTCTCCTTGGCGCGGGACCAGGCATGACAGTCCAGGCACTTGTTGAAGTTCTTGGTGACGGTGTAGCCCTTGATGGTGTGGGGAATCAGCGGCGGCTGCTGCACGAAATCCCGGGGCAGGGGCGCCTGATCGCGGCCGTAGCGGGTACCGTCGCCTTCCGGATCGGAGGCGTCGATCTCGGCCCCGCGCAGGCTTTGCAGCTTGACGGGCGCTTCGGTGGCGGCCACGGCGGTAGCGGGGGCGAGGAAGGTCTGCGCCAGACCCATGGAGAGGGTCAGGGCCAGGGCTACAGCACGCAGGCGGGTGGATTTGAAGGTCGGCTTGTTCATCACTCGCTCCTTTGGTCGAACCTATGAGTCATCTTGAAAACCTGTTTGTCGCACACATCGATACAGCGGCCGCAGGTGGTGCAATCCGGGGCCAGAATGAGGGGGTGGATCTGTCCCACCTGCTTGAGGGCGGGGCGGATCACCTGGGGTTCGGGGCAGACGGCAAAGCAGTCCATGCAGTCGTCGCAGGCCTTGCGATTGGGGGCCGCAACCCGCAGCAGGGCGGTCTTGCCGAGCAACCCGTAGAAGGCACCCATGGGGCACAGGTGGCCGCACCAGCCGCGGCTGGCCACCAGCACGTCGTAGATGAAGATGCCGGCGATCACGAAGAGGCCACCGCCCATGCCGAAGATCAGCCCCCGATGCAGCAGGGACACGGGATTGACCCACTCCCAGACCAGGTGGCCGGTGACTGCGGCTGCCACCAGCAGGCCGCCGAGCAGCCAGTAGCGGGTGGCCGCGTCGGGCACCCGACCGGTCTTGATGCCCAGGCGACGGCGCGTCCAGGCGGCCGCATCGGTAACCACATTGACGGGGCAGACCCAGCTGCAGAACACCCGTCCCCCCACCAGCAGGTAAAAACCCAGGACGATGGCCGCGCCGATCAGCGCCGACGAATAGGGCAGATGGCCGGTGACGAGGGTCTGCAGAACCAGCAGCGGATCGGTGAGGGGCAGCACGTCCAGGGTCAGGGACGAGGACAGGTTGCCCTTGGCGATCCATAGGCCAAACCACGGCCCGGTGAGAAAGGCCAGCAGGATCAGCAGCTGGCTGCTGCGCCGCAGGATCAGCCAGCGCTGACGCTGCCACAGACTGCGGGCCGGAGTGCAGACGGCCGGCGCGGGCTTGGACGGAAGGGTGGTGGTCGCCATGTTCACGGCTTCCATTTCGAGTTGAGGCCGCCGGCGTCCCTCGGCTGCGGCGCGGTAGAGGCCGCAGGAGCCACCGGGGCAACCGGAGCCTCGGCGCCGGTTGCGGCGGGGGCCACTACGGTCTCGGTGGCCTGGCGGCCGGCGGTGGGGCCGTCGAAGCCGCGCACAGGCATCTCCACCTGCTCACCAATCAGCGAACCGCCATGGCGGGCTTTTTCTTCCCAGCCCTTGCGGTAGTGGGCCGGCAGCGCCCCCTGGGCAAGCACCCGGGGGAAGACCTTGATGGCCGCCACCGGCAGCACGCAGGATTTTTCGCATTTGCCGCAGCCCGTGCACGCGTCGGAGTGGACGGTGGGCAACAGCATGGCATGGCGGTCGGAGCGGGGGTTGTGCTGGGTCTCGAGGGTGATCGCCTTGTCGATCACCGGGCACACCCGGTAGCACACGTCACAGCGCAGACCGAGGAAATTGAGGCAGCTCTCGTGGTCCACGAGGGCGGCAAGGCCCATGCGGGCCTGGTTGATGTCGGTCAGCTCCCGGTCCAGGGCCCCGGTGGGGCAGGCCTTGACGCAGGGGATGTCCTCGCACATCTCGCAGGGCACGCTGCGGGCATGGAAATACGGGGTGCCGGTGGGCACCGGGTCACCCAGGTCGGACAATTTGAGCGTGTCGTAGGGGCAGTCACGCACGCACAGGCCGCAGCGCACGCAGGCTGCAAGAAAGTCAGGTTCGGGCAAGGCACCGGGCGGGCGAATGGCCTGGGCCGGCAATGCCGCTGCGCTGCGCGAGTACAGCCCCGCCCCCAGCGCCAACAGGCAGCCGCCACCAGCGGCGGCAGCCACGCTGTTGATGAACTTCCGCCGGCCCACCGACGCTGGGGTAGCGGCAGCAGGCGCCTTGCTGGCGGGTTTCGTCTGACCGGTGTCCATGATCTTTCTCATTCAGGGCACCCCATCCGGCGGACGGGGCACCACCGACACTCAGGCGCGCACCACCTTGACGGCGCACTTCTTGTAGTCGGTCTCCTTGGAGATCGGGCAGGTGGCGTCTAGGGTGAGCTTGTTGACCAGCTTGGACTCGTCGAAGAAGGGCACGAAGATCAACCCGACCGGGGGCTTGTTGCGGCCCTTGGTCTCGATGCGGGCGGTCATCTCGCCACGGCGGGACTGCACCTTCACCACCATGCCCCGCTGCAGGCCGCGCTTCTTGGCGTCGTCCGGGTGCATGAAGACCTGGGCCTCGGGCACGGCCTTGTGCAGTTCAGGCACGCGCCGGGTCATGGAGCCAGTGTGCCAGTGCTCCAGCACACGGCCGGTACACAACCACAGGTCGAACTCGGCATCGGGCTTTTCCGGGGGGTCCTGGTAGGGCAGCGCGAAGATGACCGCCTTGCCGTCCTTGTGGCCGTAAAACCTCACGCCTTCGCCGGCTTTCACGTAGGGGTCATAGCCCTCGCGGAAGCGCCACAGGGTTTCCTTGCCATCAACCACCGGCCAGCGCAGGCCGCGGGCCTTGTGATAGACATCGAAGGGTGCCAGGTCGTGGCCGTGGCCACGGCCGAACAGGGCGTATTCCTCGAACAGGCCTTTCTGCACGTAGTAGCCGAAGGCCTCTGACTCGTCGTTGGTGTAATTCTTGATGGCGTGCTCGTTGACCTTGACGGTCTCGCTCTTGGGGAACTTGTTGACCACCTTGTTGGCGTAAAGCACGTCGTAGAGGGTCTTGCCCTTCAGCTCGGGCTTCTTGGCGATCAGCTCGGCCGGCCACACTTCCTCGACCTTGAAGCGCTTGGAGAACTCCATGTACTGCCACAGATCGGACTTGGCCTCACCGGGTGCCTTGACCTGCTGACGCCACACCTGGGTGCGCCGCTCGGCGTTGCCGAAGGCGCCTTCCTTCTCGGTCCACATGGCGGAGGGCAGGATCAGGTCGGCGGCCAGGGCCGACACGGTGGGGTACACGTCCGACACCACAACGAAAGCCACCGGATTGCGCCAGCCTGGGTAGATCTCCTGGTTAACGTTGGGGCCAGCCTGCATGTTGTTGGTGGTACTGGTCCAGTAACACTTGACCTTGCCGTCCTTGAGGGCGCGGCTCTGGGCCACGGCATGGAGGCCGATCTTGTCGGGGATGGTGCCCTCGGGGAGTTGCCAGAGCTCTTCGGTGTGACGGCGATGCTCCGGGTTGGTCACCACCATGTCGGCCGGCAGGCGGTGGGCAAAGGTACCCACCTCCCGGGCAGTGCCACAGGCGGACGGCTGACCGGTGAGGGAAAAAGGGCCAGAGCCCGGGGTGGAGATCTTGCCCACCAGCAGGTGGACGTTGTAGATCATGTTGTTCACCCAGGTGCCGCGGGTGTGCTGATTGAAACCCATGGTCCAGAAGCTGACCACCTTCTTCTTCGGGTCGGCATACAGCTCGGCCATCTTGATCAGACGGTCCTTGGGCACGCCGGAGAGTTTGGAAACCTTCTCGACGGTGTACTCGGAAACGAACTTCTTGAACTCGTCAAAGTTGCTCGGGCGGGCATCGTTGGGGTTGTTCTTGGGCTTGCCGTCGGCGCCGGGGTAACCGTTGAACTTGGCGTCCTTCTCGAGGGCATGGGCCGGGCGCAGGCCAAAGCCGATGTCGGTCTCGCCCATCTTGAAGTTGACGTTCTTCTTGACGAACTCCTGATTGACCTTGTTGTTCTGGATGATGTAATTGCAGATGAAGTTCAGGATGGCCAGATCGGTGTTGGGCACGAAGATCATGCCGTTGTCGGCCAGCTCGAAGCTGCGGTGCTCGAAGGTGGAGAGCACATGCACCTGGGTGTCGGTCTTGGTCAGGCGGCGGTCGGTGATGCGGGTCCACAAGATGGGGTGCATCTCGGCCATGTTGGAACCCCACAGCACGAAACCATCGGCCTGCTCGATGTCGTCATAGCAGCCCATCGGCTCGTCGATGCCGAAAGTCCGCATGAAGCCGGCCACGGCGGAGGCCATGCAGTGGCGGGCGTTGGGGTCGAGGTTGTTGGAGCGGAAGCCGGCCTTCATCAGCTTGGAGGCGGCATAGCCTTCCCAGATGGTCCATTGGCCGGAGCCGAACATGGCGATGGAGGCAGGACCGGTGGTCTTGAGGGCCTCCTTCCACTTCTCAGCCATGATGTCGAAGGCCGCGTTCCAGCTGATCGGGGTGAATTCGCCGTTCTTGTCGTACTTGCCGTTCTTCATGCGCAGCAGCGGACGCGTCAGGCGGTCTTCGCCATACATGATCTTGGACAGGAAATAGCCCTTGATGCAGTTGAGACCCCGGTTGACCTGGGAGTCCGGGTCGCCCTGGGTGGCCACCACGCGGCCGTTCTGCACGCCCACCAGCACCGAGCAGCCCGTGCCGCAGAAGCGGCAGGCCGCCTTGTCCCAGCGCACGGCGGCACTGTTTTCGGTGGCAGCAGGCGCCGCCTCTTTCTTGGCTGCCAGCGCGGGCAGCGAAATGCCGGCCGTGGCCGCGGCCGTGGCAATGGCCTGGGTCTTGATGAAATCGCGTCGGTTGATGGTCATGATTGAGCCTCCTCGCAGGGGGAATTCACGGAATGCGTGGCTGGGGTTTCGTTAAAGCTCGCCGGCAGCGGTGTGTCGGTGTGTTCGTAGGCCAGGGTGGCGGCCAGCACCTGAGGCACCCGGTGCAGGGCGATGAGGGTGTCGGACATGGACGCCCCTTCCGCATCCTCGACGGTCACCACAAGTTTGCCGTCCTCGGACATGCCATGGCATTCAACGCCAGGAAAGGCAGTCAGGGCGGCCTCGGCCTCGGCACGGGTTTCCGGCTTGATGCGCAGGACAAGACTGACGATGTTCATGAGAGCTCCTGAGCAGGATTGACAGCGACGCGCTGGATCGCGACGACAGGACAGGGCGCGATGCAGGCACCGCAGCCGGAACACGCCGTGTTGTCCACATCGGGGAGGGGAACCCCGCCAAGACGGGGACGAAAGCGGATCGCGCCGGCATCACACAACTCGCCGCAGACGCGGCACTCCACGTTCTGGGCCGCCAGACAGCCATCGCCAATGGCGATGCCGAAAGACCAGGGCGTCTGCTCAACGTCCCGGCCGATGGCCCCGGTGGAACACACACGAGCACAGTCGCCACACAGGGTGCAGTGGGCATCCGAAAAGTCCGCCTCCGGGTAGCCCCCCTGCCCGGCCACCAGCAACTGCGTGGGGCATGCCTTGAGGCAGTCATTGCAGCGGGTGCAACGATCCAGAAAAAAGGGTTCGGCTACGCTCCAGGGCGGGCGGAAGGGCGCCGGCCCGGGCCCACGACCACCCAGAAAACGACGACGGGCAACATCCATGACTGACTCAGGGTTTTTTGCGGTGTGGGGCGATCCTAAGTCCCACCTTAGGAGAAAACCTTGATCCGCGCCAAGAAACCCTAGATGGCGTTTCCCCGCAGTGAAGCAGTTCATAGGCGGCCGGAAGGGGAGGTGCGAGCATCCAAAATGACCATCACATAACCAGTCATGAGGGACGCACAATGGCCAACGAGGAATTCCTCCATCTGCAGCACAGCGAGTCGGTCGTGGCAAACATGTCCGCCACCATCTTCTCGGGCTTGATCCAGACGCGCGAGCTGAACACCGACAACGAGGACGCCCTCATCGAACGCGCCGTCTCCATCGCCGTCAAACTCGCCCAGCGCGCCGAGAAGCGCGTCAAGAGCGATGAAGAGTGGGTGAAGAAGGAGAGCGGCCCTTCATTTCTGGCGGGCTAGCCGGATCAGAAGAAATCGAAATCCGGGGCACGCTGCCGGGGCGGGGTGATCGTCTTGAGCCACGCCTTCAAGCCCTTTGAATCACTGGCCGCGTCCACGTCGGCCTGCAGCATCGACCTGATGTCCTACGGGCGAAAGGTGCCGTAGGGCGTCAGGCCAAACTCGGCGGCAAGGCCGTGCTTGATGTACCGGATTTCCGCCTCCCGCTCTTCCAGCTGGCCGTTCAGGATCTTGGTGCTGTGCTTGAGCCCCTCGCCACCAAGCGTCCCCAGGTGGGCCGCTGGCTCGCAGCCAGCGGTATCGAACAGCCCGCCTGTTCCCTCAATCCACGTCGTCAATGCCCCCGAGTGGGTGACGGATCACCTCGGCACGCACCTGCCGGGTGCGCCGTGCATGCAATCCGCCCTGTGCCGTCTGATTTCACGCTTTTGAACAATTGTCCTGTTAATCGATAGCAAACATCGATTTAGAAAATACATCCGGAAAAAACGGCGGATTGGCACATTGCATGCAATCCCTGAAGTGCTTTCACCACTTCGGAGATACCCATGAAGCCCAATTCGATCAAGCTTTGCAGATGGTTTGCCGCCTTCCCCCTGGCCCTTGTCATGCACGGCGGATTGCATGCAGAAACGGTCGCTCGCTACGGCATCTCGATGGCCGACATTCCGCTGACCACCGGCCAGCCCGACCGGGGCGCCGGGGCCTACCAGTTCACCGGCCACACCCTCTATGACCCGCTGGTGGCCTGGGAGGCCAACGTGGGCAATCGCCCGGGCAAGCTGGTGCCGGGCCTGGCCAGCGAATGGAAGGTGGACGCCAAGGACAACAAGAAGTGGGTGTTCACCCTGCGCAAGGGGGTCAAGTTCCATGATGGCTCCGAGTTCAACGCCGACGCGGTGGTGTGGAACCTGGACAAGGTGCTGGCCGACAAGTCGCCCCAGTTCGACGCCAAGCAGAGCGCCCAGGTGCGCCCGCGCATTCCGTCCATCGCCAGCTATCGCAAGGTCGGCGACTACAGCGTGGAGATCACCACCAAGGAGGCGGATGCCCTCTTCCCCTACCAGCTCCCCTGGTTCCTGATCTCCAGCCCGACCCAGTGGGAAAAAATGGGCAAGGACTGGAACAAGGTGGCCGCCAAGCCTTCCGGTACCGGCCCGTTCAGGCTCGACAAGCTGGTGCCCCGCGAACGTGCGGATCTGGTCAAGAACACCGCCTACTGGGACAAGGCGCGCATGGCCAAGACCGACCGCATCGTGCTGGTGCCCATCCCCGACGCCATGACCCGCGCCAACGCGCTGCTCAATGGCCAGGTGGACATCATCGAGACCCCGCCGCCCGACGTGCTGCCGCAACTCAAGGGCGCCGGCTTCAAGCTGGTGCAGAACGTCACGCCCCACGTCTGGCCCTATCACTTCTCCACCCAGCCGGGCTCACCGTGGGCCGACATCCGGGTGCGCAAGGCAGCCAACCTGGCCATCGACCGTAGCGCTGTGGTCAGTCTGATGGGCGGGCTCGCGACCCCGGCCAAGGGCCAGCTCGACCCCACCAGCCCGTGGTTCGGCAAGCCCGAATTCAAGATCGGCTACGACCTGCCCGCCGCCCGCGCCCTGATGGCCCAGGCCGGCTACGGTCCGTCCAAGCCGCTCAAGGCCAAGGTGATCATCGCCCAGGGCGGCACCGGCCAGATGCTGTCCCTGCCCATGAACGAGTTCATCCAGCAAAGTCTGGCCGAGATCGGCATCCAGGTGAGCTTCGAGGTGGTCGAGCTGGAAAACCTCTACCTGCACTGGCGCAGCGGTGCCAAGGCCGACATGAACGCCGGCAAGGGCATCACCGCGATCAACCTGGGCTACGTCACCGCCGACCCCTTCTACGCCCTGACCCGCTTCGCCGACAGCCGCTACGTGGCACCGAATGGCGTGAACTGGGGCGGCTACAACAACCCCAAGGTGGACGCCGCCATCGACCAGATCCGCACCACCTTCGATACCAGGAAGCAGGACGCGCTGCTGTCCTTCGTCCATCAGACCATGGTGAACGACGCCCTGATGCTGTGGGTGGTGCATGACGTGAATCCCCACGCCCTGTCGCCCAAGGTCAAGGAATTCGTCCAGGCCCAGCACTGGTTCCAGGACCTGACCACCCTTCGCATGTGACCCACCGGGCCGGGGTGCGCCCCGGCCCTGCAACGATCCGGCCCCGGATCGGAGAAAGCGCGCCATGTTTGCCTACATCCTCAAACGTCTGATCTACGCCATCCCCATCGCCCTGAGCGTGACGGTGGTGTCCTTCGTGCTCGTCTATCTGGCACCGGGTGACCCACTCAATGCCATCGCCCCGGCCGACGCCCCCGAAGAGGTCATCCAGGCCCTCAAGAGCGCCTACGGCCTCGACAAGCCCGTGCCGGTGCAATACGGTCTGTGGCTGATGCGCGCCGTGCAGGGCGACCTGGGCACCTCGATCGCCTCGGGCCGCGCCGTCACCGCCGAGGTACTGAGCGCCGTCAGCAACACCCTGCTGCTCGCCGGCATGGCCGCCCTGGGTGGCGTGCTGGTCGGCTGCGTGCTCGGCGCCCTGGCCGGCTACCGCCACGGCACCTGGATCGACCGGGTGGCCACCGTCATCTCGGTGATCGGCGTGAGCATTCCCCACTACTGGCTGGGCCTGGTGCTCACCATCCTGTTTTCCATCTGGCTGCCCTGGTTTCCGGCCATGGGTGCGGGCCCCGGCGGTTCCTCCGAGTGGCTGTGGGACACCGAACACCTGCGTCACCTGGTGCTGCCGGCGCTGACCCTGTCGGTGATCCCGATGGGCATCATCACCCGCACCGTGCGCGCCCTGGTGGCCGACATGCTGGAGCAGGAGTTCGTCACCGCGCTGCGCGCCCGGGGCCTGTCCGGCGTCGCCATCTTCCGCCACGTCGCCAAGAACACCGCCCCCACCGTGCTCGCCGTCGCCGGCCTGCAGATCGGCTACCTGATGGGCGGCTCGATCCTGGTGGAAACCGTGTTTGCCTGGCCGGGCACCGGCTTCCTGCTCAACACCGCCATCTTCCAGCGCGACATCCCGCTGCTGCAGGGAACCATCCTGGTGCTGTGCATGTTCTTCGTCGTCCTCAACCTGCTGGTGGACATCCTGCAACCGCTGATCGACCCGCGCATGGGCCGCAGCTGACCGGAGCCAAACCATGTCCGCAACCCTCGAACTCTCCCTGCCGGCGGCCGCCCCCGTTGCCGCCCCGGCCCCCAGCCGCAGCTACTGGCGGGTGGTCGGGCGCCAGCTGCGCCGCGACCCCATGGCCCTGGCCGCCGGCCTGGTCCTGCTGCTGATCATCGGCGCCGCCGTGCTGGCCCCCTGGCTGGCTCCGGCCGACCCCTACAAGGCGAGCATGCTCAAGCGCCTGCTGCCCATCGGCAGCCCGGGCTTCCTGCTCGGCACCGACGAGCTGGGCCGCGACATGCTCTCGCGCCTGATGCACGGCGGCCGCCTGTCGCTGCTGATGGGCGTGGTGCCGGTGCTGGCCGCCTTCGGCATCGGCACGGCCATCGGCCTGCTCGCCGGCTATGTGGGCGGCCGGCTCAACATGGTCATCATGCGGGTGCTCGACGTCTTCTACGCCTTTCCGTCGGTACTGCTGGCAGTGGCGATTTCCGGCGCCCTGGGGCCGGGCATGAGCAACAGCCTGATCGCCCTGACCCTGGTCTTCTTGCCCCAGGTGGTGCGGGTGGCCGAGAGCGTCACCACCCAGGTGCGCCAGCTCGACTACATCGAGGCGGCACGGATGAGCGGCGCCAGCGCCTTCTCGATCATCCGCGTGCATGTGCTGGGCAACGTGCTCGGGCCGGTCTTCGTGTATGCCACGGGCCTGCTCAGCGTGAGCATGATCCTCGCCTCCGGCCTGTCCTTCCTCGGCCTCGGCGTCAAGCCGCCGGAACCCGAGTGGGGCCTGATGCTCAACACCCTGCGCTCGGCCATCTACGTCAATCCCTGGATCGCGGCCCTGCCCGGCGCCCTGATCTTCGTCACCTCCATCGCATTCAATCTGCTTGCAGACAGCGTGCGCTCCGCCATGGACATCCGTCGATGAACTCCGCTCCCCATACCCCCAGCCCGCTCCACGACCGGGGCGGCCCGGCCCAGCCCCTGCTCGTCGTGCGCAACCTGAAAAAGCACTTCCCCGTGCGCGGCGGCCCCCTCGAACGGACGAAGAAGTTCGTCCATGCCGTCGATGGCGTCAGCTTCTCGGTCCCCAAGGGCAAGACCCTGGGCATCGTCGGCGAATCCGGCTGTGGCAAGTCCACCACCGCCCGCCTCATCGCCCGCCTGATGCAGGCTGACTCGGGCAGCATGGTGTTCGATGGCGAAGGCGTCGATGAATTCGGCGGCATCCGCCTGAAGGAATTCCGGCGCAGCTTGCAGATGGTTTTCCAGGACTCCTTCGCCTCCCTCAACCCGCGCCTGACCATCGCCGAAACCATCGCCTACGGCCCCCGCGTCCACGGCATGCCGGCCGCCGAGGCCAAGCGCCAGGCCCACGATCTGCTGGCCCGCGTCGGCCTGGCGCCGGAGCAGTTCGCCAGCCGCTACCCCCACGAGCTGTCGGGCGGCCAGCGCCAACGGGTCAACATTGCCCGCGCCCTGGCCTTCGATCCGCGCCTGGTGATCCTCGACGAGGCCGTGGCGGCGCTGGACAAGTCGGTGCAGGCCCAGGTGCTCAACCTGCTTCAGGAGCTCAAGGCGGAGCGCCAGCTCACCTACCTGTTCATCTCCCACGATCTGCACGTGGTGCATTACATTTCCGACTACGTGATGGTGATGTACCTGGGCCAGGTGGTGGAGACCGGCCCGGTGGAGCGCATCTACGGCCAGGCGGCCCACCCTTACACCCGGGCCCTGCTGTCAGCCGTGCCATCCATGGACCCGGACCGGCGCACCGAATCGTCGCCCCTGGCCGGCGACCCGCCCAACCCGATCAACCCGCCGAGCGGCTGCCGCTTCCGCGACCGCTGCCCCCACGCGCATCCGGTCTGCGAAGCCACGAGCCCGGCCCTGATCAGCCTCCCCGGCGACCCGGCCCACCAGGCCGCCTGCCACCTCAACGACCCCGCCTCGGGCCACCCCGGGGCGCTTCCGGAGACACAAGCATGACCGCCCCCCTGGTGTCCCTGCAGAACCTGTCCGTCCAGTTCTGCGGCAATCGCAAGGCCAGCGCCCTGAACGCGGTCAACATCGAACTCGGCGCTGGCGAGGTGCTCGGCCTGCTCGGCGAATCCGGCTCGGGCAAGAGCGTCACCCTGCGCACCCTGCTGCGCCTGCACCCCGAACGCAGCACCAAGATCCAGGGAAAGATCGAGGTGGACGGCCACGACGTGCTCGCCCTCAAGGGCCGCGCCCTGGATCTCTATCGGGGCGGCACGGTGTCGATGGTGTTCCAGGAGCCGGGGCTGGCCTTCGATCCGGTCTATACCATCGGCCAGCAGATCACCGAGGCCATCCGCGCCCACGGGGCCGTCGGCGAAGCCGCCGCCCGCGCCCAGGCCCTGCACATGCTCGAACGGGTGCAGATCCCCCAGGCCCGGCGACGCTTCGATGCCTATCCCCACGAGCTCTCCGGCGGCATGCGCCAGCGCGCCATGATCGCCCTGGCCCTGGCCTGCCAGCCCAAGCTGCTGCTGGCCGACGAGCCGACCACGGCGCTGGACGCCACCGTACAGATCCAGGTGCTGCTGCTGTTGCGCGAGCTGCAGCGGGAGACCGGCATGTCGGTGATCTTCGTGACCCACGACATCGGCGCCGCGGTGGAGGTGGCCGACCGCATCGCCGTGATGTACGCCGGGCGCATCGTCGAGCAGGCCACCGTCGGCGACATCGTGCGCACACCGCGCCACCCCTACACGGTCGGTTTGCTGGCCGCCACAGTGGGCGCCGAACACCGGGGTCAGCCCCTGCAGGCGGTGCCCGGCGCGCCCCCCGACCTGGCCGCCCTGCCCCCGGGTTGCAGCTTTGCGCCGCGCTGCGCTCACGCCAGCGAGCGCTGCCGGCGCGAGGTGCCTCCGCTGGAATCGAAGGGTGGCCACGCGGTGGCCTGCTGGCACCCGGCCCAACCCGTCGCGGAGGCTGCGTGATGAGCGTCTTTCCCTTTGAATCCGGCCGTGGCCGGGGCGGGCTGGCCGACGACGTGTGCCGCCGCATCGCCGACGAGATCGTGCTGGGCAACTTCGCCCCCGGCTCGCGCCTCGACGAGGTCAGCCTGGCGGCGCGCTTCAGCGTATCCCGAACCCCCATCCGCGAAGCCCTCAAACAGCTCGCCATCATGGGGCTGGTGGACACCCGGCCCAACCGGGGCTCGGTGGTGGCCGAACTGAGCGTCGATCAGCTCGACCAGATGTTCGAGGCCATCGGCGAGCTGGAAGCCGCCTGTGCCCGCCACGCCGCCCTGCGCATGACCGAAGCCGACCGAGCACACATGCTTGAACTCCACGCCGAAGGCCGCGCCGCCATGCAGAACGGCGACATCGACCGCTACGACGCGGCCAATCTCGAACTCCACGCCACCATCATCCGCGGCTGCTACAACCCGGTGCTGATCGAGATGGCCACCAGCCTGCGCCACCGGGTGTCGCCCTTCCGGCGCACCCAGTTCCGCAATCTGGAGCGGATGGGCGAATCCTTCGAGGAGCACTCGGTGATCGTCGAAGCCATCCTCGCCCACGACGTCATCACCACCTACCGGGAGATGCGCTCCCATCTGCTCTCCGCCCGCAGCGCCACCAACCGCGTGGCACCCGCCTGGGGCGTTCCGTCAAACAGCCAACAGAAACTGAAGGGCGAATCCGCATGAAACCCATCCTCGGCACCCGGGGCGCCGTCGTCGCCTCCCACTCTCTGGCCTCCCAGGCCGGACTCGACATCCTGCGCGAAGGCGGCAACGCCATCGAAGCGACCATCGCCGTCGCCGCCACCCTGGCCGTCGTCTACCCCCACATGACCGGCATTGGCGGCGACGGCTTCTGGCTGCTGCATGCGCCGGGCCAACCCATGCGCTCCATCGACGCCTGCGGGGCGGCCGGGGCGGCAGTGACCCGCGAACTGTACGGCAAGGCCAGCAGCATCCCGTGGCGCGGCCCCCTGGCCGCCAACACCGTGGCCGGCACCCTCTCCGGCTGGGGCGCGGCCTACGCCCACAGCCAGCGCGAATGGGGCGGCCGCCTGCCCTTCGCGCGCCTGCTGGAGAGCGCCATCCACTACGCCCGCGAAGGCTTTCCCGTCACCCACAGCCAGGAGGCCAACACCCGCGCCAAGCTGGGCGAGCTGCAGAGCCAGCCGGGCTTTGCCCGGGCCTTCCTGAACGATGGCCAGGTGCCGCTGTATGGCCAGCGCCACCGCTTTCCGGCCCTGGCGGCCACGCTGGAACAATTGGCCCGGGCCGGCGCCGACGACTTCTACCGGGGCGAGCTGGCCCGACAGATCGGCGCAGACCTGGCCGCCGTGGGCAGCCCGGTGAGCACCGCCGATCTGGCCCGTCACCAGGCCGAACTGAAGGCCCCCCTCGAAGCCCGGCTGTCCTGCGGCACCGTGTACAACATGGCCCCGCCCACCCAAGGCCTGGCCTCGCTGCTCATCCTCGGCATCTACGACCGCATCCGCCAGGCCGGCTGGAGCCCCGACAGCGTGGAAGGCATCCACGCCCTGGTCGAGGCCACCAAGCAGGCCTTCATGGTGCGCGACAAACACGTCACCGATCCGGCCGCCATGGGCATCGACCCCGCCCGTCTGCTCGACGACGCCCATCTGGCCGCCCTGGCCGCCGCCGTGCCCCTCGATCAGGCCAGCCCATGGCCGGCCCCCAACTCCGACGGCGACACCACCTGGATGGGCGTGGTGGATGGCGAAGGCCGCGCGGTGAGCATGATCCAGAGCATCTACTTCGAGTTCGGCAGCGGCGTGGTGCTGCCCGAGACCGGCATCTGGTGGCAGAACCGGGGCTGCAGCTTCGACCTGCGCCCTGGCCGGCTGCGCAGCCTGGAACCCGGCCGCAAGCCCTTCCACACCCTCAACCCAGCCATGGCCCGTCTCGACGACGGGCGCCTGCTGGTGTACGGCACGATGGGCGGCGAGGGGCAGCCGCAAACCCAGGCCGCGGTGTTCTCGCGCTACGTGTGGGGCGGCCACAACGTCCGCTCGGCGGTGGCGGCGCCGCGCTGGCTGCTCGGCCGCACCTGGGCCGAGCAGAGCACCAGCCTCAAGCTGGAGTCGCGCTACGCGCCGGAAGTGCTGGAACGCCTGCGCGCGCTGGGCCACCCGGTGGAGGTGGTCGGCGACTACGACGAGCGCATGGGCCACGCCGGCGCCCTGGTGCGGCACCCGGAAGGCTGGATCGAGGGCGGTGAAGACCCGCGCAGCGACGGCTGCGTGGCCGCCTGGTAAGGCGCAGCCATCAGAAAGGGTCACTCACCATGAAATTCAAGTTCGACTGGTTCATGAAGGGCATGCTGGTCGCCGTTGCCCTGGCCTTCCTCTGGCCGGCCCCCGGGGCCCAAGGCGGTTTCCTGCAGCCGGAGCTGCTCAACAAGGCCGGTATTGCGCTGGTCTTCTTCCTCACCGGCCTGGGCCTGCCTCTGGCCGCGCTCAAGGACGGCGCCCTGCGCTGGAAGGTGCATCTGCTGATCCAGGCCTGCACCTTCCTGATCAGCCCCGCGCTGGGCTGGCTGCTGCTCAAGACCAGCGGCGGCTGGATGTCGGCCGATCTGCAGACCGGCTTCTTCTACCTCTGCGCCCTGCCCTCCACGGTGTCGTCGTCGGTGGCCCTCACCATCGCGGCGCGGGGCAACGTGCCGGTGGCGGTGTTCAACGCCACCCTGTCGAGCCTGCTCGGGGTGGTGCTGACGCCCTTCTGGATGGCCTGGCAGCTGGGCAGCAGCGGCAGCAGCTTTGCCGTGGGGCCGGTGATCATCGACCTGCTGCTCTGGCTGGTCATGCCGCTGGTGCTGGGGCAGCTGTCCCGCCCGCTGCTGGGTGCCTGGGCCGGCCGCCACAAGGCCCGCCTCCAGATCGTGGACCGGCTGACCATCCTGACCCTGGTCTACACCTCCTTCGCCGACACGGTGCAGCAGGGCGTGTGGTCCCGCCACGGCCCGCTGATCCTGGTCGAAACCGTGGTCGGCAGCGCCCTGCTCTTCATCATCCTGCTGGCCTTCACCCGGCTGCTCGGGCGCTGGCTGGGGCTGAACACCGAAGACCGGATCGCCGCGGTGTTCTGCGGCTCCAAGAAGACCCTGGCCTCGGGCGTACCCATGGCCCACCTGATCTTTGGCGCCAACCCGGCGCTGGGGCTGATCCTGATGCCGATCATGATCTACCACCCCCTGCAGCTGGCCGTGGGCGGCGTGCTGGCCCAGCGCTGGGCGGCCCGCAGCGACCAGGCCCGGGCGGACGCTTAGCCCTTGGGCAGCCGCCCCATCAGGAAGAACTCGTCGTTCGGGCGCATGGAGGTGAGGTTGGCCAGGCGGTTGCTCATGGCGAAAAAGGCAGTGATGGCACCGATGTCCCACACCGCCTCGTCATCGAAGCCGTGGGCCTTGAGGGCGGCGATGTCCTCGTCGCCCACCGCGCCCGAATCCGCGGAGAGCTTCATCGCGAAATCGAGCATGGCGCGCTGACGCGGGCTGATCTCGGCCTTGCGGTAGTTGGTGGCCAACTGGTCGGCCACCCGGGGGTTCTTGGCGCGGATGCGCAGGATGGCGCCGTGGGCCACCACGCAGTACAGGCAATTGTTGGCGCCGGAGGTAGCCACCACAATCATCTCGCGCTCGGCCTTGCTCAGACCCTCGTCCTTCTCCATCAGCGCATCGTGATAGGCAAAGAAGGCACGAAACTCGGCCGGCCGATGGGCCAGGGTGAGGAAGACGTTGGGCACGAAACCGGCCTTCTCCTGCACGGCAAGGATCTTGTCGCGGATGTCGTCGGGCAGGCTGGCAAGTTCTGGAACGGGGTAGCGGCTGACGGGAAGAGTGCTCATGCTTGTCTCCTGTAGATGTTGTGCGCGCAGTGTAGCGGCCCGCTAGCGGGCGCTGACGGCACGCACTTCAGATCGGCAGAATAAGCAACCGGGTTGGCGGAATGCGCACGCCAGGCCGCAGTTTCAGAGCTCCGAAAGGGGCTGCCCGGCAGCCGGATCGCTCCGCTGGGAGAGCTGGGCGATAACCTCGGCCAGGCCCGCATGGAGTTGCTGCAGGGTCTCGTCCGGCAGACCGTGCAGAGCCTGGGGCAAAATCCCCTCCACCGGGCCGGGCGCGCTGGCCAGCACCTGCACCGCCGCGTTCCCCAGCTGCAGGCCGACCCGCCGCTGGTCCTCGGCCCGTCGCGCCTTGACCAGCATGCCCCGGGTTTCCAGCTTGTCCACCAGTTGGCTGCAGGTGGATTGATGGATCGACAGCCGAGCCGCCAGATCGGACACCCCAATGCCCGGATAGCGCGCCACCTCGTGCAGGATCCATAGCTGCGAGCCGCTCACGCCGCAGTTCTGCTCCACGTCACGGAAGTGGTTTCGCACCGACCCGAAGATCAGGCGAAACTGCTTGAGGACAGAAACGGAGAGGGTCTCGTCGTGGGCCGGCATGGCAGCGAATGGGCGGGAGGTGGTCATGGAGAGAATTATATTGCGACCAATATGTTTCTCAAACGGAGAGCGCCACGACCACCATGCGGAACTCGTCAGCGGCCCTGCTGCCGTAAGGAGGCTCGTCAGCCGATTGCTGGCCCTGCTACTACCGCTTTCCCCAGTGACACACGCCCACCACGCAAGGAGACGCCCATGAATCAGGAATCGATCTGGACCACCCGCTACAAGGATGCCGGCGAGGACTACCTCTTCGGCACCGACCCCAACCGCTTCCTGGCCCACCGCAGCACCCTGCTGCAGGACGGCCGCACGGCCCTTTCGGTGGCCGACGGCGAAGGCCGCAACTCGGTATGGCTGGCCGAGCAGGGCCTGGAAGTAACCGCCATCGAAATCTCCGCCGTGGCCATCGAGAAGGCCCGTCGCCTGGCCGCCGGCCGGCACGTACAGGTGGACTTCCGCCAGGCCGACATGCTCGCCCCCGGCTGGCCGCCAGCCGAGCTCAAAGGGCAGTTCGACTGGGTGGTGGGCATCTTCATCCAGTTCGTCGGGCCCGAATGGCGCGAACGCCAGTTTACCGTGATGAAGGAACTGACCCGTCCCGGCGGCCGCATCCTGCTCCAGGGCTACACGCCCAAGCAACTCGAATACCGCACCGGCGGCCCCTCCGCCGTGGAAAACCTGTACACCCCCGAGATCCTGCAGGAAGCCTTTGCCGACTGGGAAGTCGAGGAGCTGGTGGAATACGAAGAAGACATCAGCGAAGGCAGCGGCCACCGGGGCCGCTCGGCGCTGATCGGGTTCATCGCGCGGAAACCGGGCTGAAATCGGCCGGGCCAATGCCCCTGCAGCAATAACCAGACCCTGGCCCTCCCCGGCCAGGGTGCCGCCAGCGGCGCCTTCACCGCTGGAGAGGGCCGGGGCGCGACACCGTTCAAAAGCTCAATGCTCCGCGCCCTCATCGTCGCGTAACACCGTTTCGTAGTCCTGCCCACCGTAAAAGATCCCGATGATGGAGACCACCTCGGAATTCACATCGAAGGCGATGACCGTGCGCTTCCTGTAGTCCTGCTTTCCCCAGCTTGAAGTCACCTGCCACCTTGGGCTCCCTGGCCTTTCCCGTGGGGTCGAATTTATTCGACCGCGGACCCGGATTAAAGGCATGCCGATGGCTTGGGCGACTGAGGTCGAATAAATTCGACCCCACGGGTGCTCCAGCCACCGTTGGTACATCCGGAACGCCCTGTTCGCTTCACTCAACCATAGAGCCGCTCGCCGTCTTTGCAGTCCAGTTTTCCGCTCACACGCAAGGCTATCTCACTCGCCCAATCCGGCGCTTCTTGGCTGGTTAAATGCGTTTGTCTGCTTCAATGTCGGTGCTAGGTCTTTCGGCGGCGGCGGGCCCCCGGTGTGCATACACTGAAGCGCCACCACCTTCCGCCTTCCCATGCACCAGAGAGTTTCATTGTCATGAATGAATACGTGACGATTAATTCCATTTGCATTAATCTATCTCACTTCAGGATCAGCGGAAGGTAGCTGTCGTCCTCGCGCAAGGCAGATTCAACAGAGGGGCAACAGGGGAAGAAACGCCTGAAGGGCAGACAACGCCGTGACGCACGGCACCGAAAACGCCTGTTATCACACGCCCTGTGGTGACTTTGCTGCCCTGATAAATTCGGCACTCTATTACTTTCAAGGAAACTCACGATGATAGTGTGGCAAGGAGCAGGTCTTGCTGGCGTATTGATTCCCCTTGTTTTTTCTTTTCTCGGAAACTATGGCCTGGACAAAGCCTTTGGTGATGGCTACTACTCCTCACATGCTTGGGCACCAGCGTCAATGCTGCTCGCAGCAGCCTTGGTCGTTTGGTTATTCGGAAAGCACCTTGAGAGCATTCCTGGCAGGGAACTCATGGATCTACAGACTCAACAGAAGGTGGTACTGAAAGAGAAGCACACCATCTTTTGGATGCCACTGCACTATTTCGCAGTTGCCCTTGCCGGTTTCGCGATCGTCATACCGTTCATCAGATGAAAGCCTTCCTCACGACACACTTCCAGTTTGCCCACCCCTCAATCCGTAAATCTACCGAATCTGCACCAGAAGCCTCACCGGCCCGCGAACTCGGACTTTTGGGTGTTGCTTGTTCTGCCCAACCTGCAACACCCAAAACCATGCAACGGATGTCCGGATCATCGGCAGTTCAAACAACACCCAACAATCCGCCAGCCTTCCCCAATTGATGGGCTCCATATTCCGCCGCCTGCTGGGAACACTCACCGCTCTACATCGCACTCCTGAAGCCCGCGCTCAGGACAAGGACACGCCTGCACGACATGCGGGCAGAGCGCTAAGGGCGAGATTTCTTTCCTTAGAAGCCCAATCGCTAGGAATCGAGCCAAGCTCGGAGTACCCACGGGTCTTTGGTGCCGCAATGGACTGGCCTGTCGGTGAGCACATTGCAACGTTGGTCGCCTTGCTCGATGGCACAGCGAGTCTTTATACGACGTCAACATTCGGCATTATTGGCGGTGCCGGGCATGCATCGGTAAAAAATGCAGCCCAACGGTTTGTCAAAGCCTTCAACGAGCTCTTACCGGAGACGGTAGCAACAACCACACACCCATACCCTGACAAAGAGCGGGTTTGCTTTTTTCTTCTCACCTTTGATGGACTTCGTACGGTTGAAACAGAAATTGCCCCCATCTACTCAGGATCGGGGAAGTTCGCTCCCCTGTTTGGCGACGGCCAGGCAGTCATTACCGAGCTTCGCAAAATGACGGAAGCTCGGTCGTGATCCGTACTTCAGATCTGCATGCCGCCCTCTACCCCCAATACCCCTCCCCCCGATAAATCCCCCTCAAATAATCCATGAAATGCCGCACCTTCGCCGGCAGGTAGCGTTGCTGGGGGTACACCGCCTGGATGTCGTAGGCGCTGAGGGCGAAGTCATCCAGCACGGTCACGAGCTCGCCGCGTTTGAGTTCGCCTTCGATCTCCCAGGTGGAGCGCCAGCCGATGCCGAGGCCTTGTTTGACCCAGTCGTAGAGCAGCTCGCCGTCGTTGCAGTCCAGGTTGCCGCTGACGCGCAGGGCGACGGGTTTGCCGTCCTTGCGGAAGGACCAGCCGCGTTGCTGGCCGCCCTGGAGGTTGAAGGCCAGGCAGTTGTGGTCGGCCAGGTCTTCCAGGCTGCGGGGGGTGCCGTGGCGGGCGAAGTAGGCGGGGGTGCCGCAGACCACGCGACGGTTGGGGTAGAGGCGCACGGCCACGTAGTTGGGGTCGGTGACTTCGCCGATGCGGATGCCCATGTCGTAGCCTTCGCGCACCAGGTCCACCACGCTGTCGGTGAGGTTGAAGGACAGCTTGATGTCCGGGTGCAGGGCCTGGAAGCCGGGGCCGTGGGGGGCGACGTGGCGGCGGCCGAAGGCGGCGGGGGCGGACACCACCAGGTGCCCGCGCACGGTGTGGCGGCCGGCGCTGATGCTGGCGTCCACCTCGTCAAAGTCGCGTAGCAGCTGGCGCGCCTGCTCCAGGTATTGCTCACCCAGGTCGGTGAGGTGCAGGCCGCGGGTGGAGCGGTGCATCAGGCGCACACCGAGACGGGCTTCCAGGGCGTCGAGGCGGCGCCCCATGACCACCGGGGTGACCTGCTCGACCAGGGCGGCGGCGGCGAAGCTGCCCTTTTCGGCCACCAGGACAAAGCTGCGCAGTTCGGTGTAGCGGTCCATGGTGAGGGTTCCTTTGTCGGTGTGGGGACGAGATGAGGGGGGCTGTTTCGTGCTCTGACTTTTGGTGCCTTTGCTCTACCCTACAAAGCCCCCGGCACCTGCGCCACATGCAACAGGTTGGTGCTGCCTTGCTGGCCGAAGGGCAGGCCGGCGACGACGACGACGGTGTCACCGGGTCTGGCCACGCCGGCCTGGCGGGCGGCGGCGGTGGCGTGGGTGATCATCTCGCCCACGTCATGCACTTCGTTAAAGGGCACGGGCACCACGCCCCAGGCCAGGGCCAGGCGGCGGGCGCCAGCAGCTCGGCCACGCGGCGCAGGGCGCAGCAGATGGCGTCCGGGGTGTTGGCCTCGGCGGGGGTGTGGCTGGCCTCCAGCCCGGCACGCCAGGCGGGGTCGCGCTCCACCTCGCCGATGATGTGGTCCATGATGCTCACCGCCTCCACCGGGTACTGGCCCGAGGCTGACTCGGCCGACAGCATCACCGCATCGGCGCCCTCGTACACCGCGGTGGCCACGTCGGAAGCTTCGGCCCGGGTGGGCACGGGGGCGGTGATCATGGATTCGAGCATCTGGGTGGCCACCACCACCGGGCGGCCGGCCTTGCGGGCGGCGCGCACGATGCGCCGCTGCAGCACCGGCACCTGCTGGGGCGGCAGTTCGACGCCCAGGTCGCCGCGGGCCACCATCACCCCGTCGGCCAGGGCCACGATGGCGTCCAGGTGCTCGATGGCAGCCGGCTTTTCCAGCTTGGCCATGATCCAGGCCTGGTCGCCGATCAGCTCGCGGGCCTCGCGGATGTCCTCGGGGCGCTGCACGAAGGACAGGGCCACCCAATCCACGCCCAGTTCCAGGCCAAAGGCCAGGTCGGCCCTGTCCTTGGCGGTGAGGGGCGAGATGGGCAGCAGCACGCCGGGCACATTGACGCCCTTGCGATCCGACAAAGGGCCGCCCACCAGCACGGTGGTCTCGGCGAAGTCAGCGCCGAAGTGCTCCACCCGCAGACGCAGCTTGCCGTCGTCGAGGAGCAGCTCGGTGCCGGCTTCCAGGGCGGCGAAGATCTCCGGGTGGGGCAGGCTAGCGCGGGTGGAATCACCCTCGGCGCTGCCCAGGTCGAGGCGGAAGGCCTGGCCGGCTTCGAGCAGCACCTTGCCGCCGGCCATGCGCCCGACCCGCAGCTTGGGGCCCTGCAGGTCCATCAGCACGCCGATGGGGCGGCCCAGCTCGGCCTCCACCTGGCGGATCTGCTGGTAGCGCTCGGCGTGGTCGGCGTGGGCACCGTGGCTGAAGTTGAGGCGGAACACGTCGGCGCCGGCCTGGGCCAGCTCGCGGATGCGTTCGAGGGTGGAGCTGGCCGGCCCGAGGGTGGCCAGGATGCGGGAGCGGCGGGCGCGATGCATCATGCCACCTGCCTTTCCATGCCCCGCGCCAGGGCGGCCACGCCGGCCCGGGCCACCTGGGCGTCCTCGCCGGCCTTGACGCCGGAGACCCCCACCGCACCGATCACCAGCCCGTCGACCGTGATGGGCTCGCCACCTTCCAGGGGCACCACCGGCATGGCCAGGGCGGCGATGCGGCCGTTGTTGACCATGTCCTCGAAAGCCTTGCTGGGCTTGCCCGAGAGCACGCAGGTGCGGGCCTTCTCGGGGGCCACGGCGGCGCTCATCAGGGGGGCGCCGTCCATGCGCTGCAGCCACAGGGGGTGGCCGCCGGCGTCGCACACGGCGATGCTCACCGCCCAGCCGCAAGCCCGGGCCTCGGACTCGGCCGCCGCGGCGATGTGTTTGACGTCGTCCAGGGTCAGGGCCTGGGTGGGTTTCATGTCTGTCTCCTTTTTCTAGGTATGTATGTGTGTGGGGTGGGTCAGGTGATCAGGATGGCCCGGAAGTCGTTGACGTTGGTGAGCGTGGGCCCGGTGATGAGGCTGTCGCCCAGGGCCTCGAAAAAGCCGTGGCCGTCGTTGTTGTCGAGGCTGTCGCGGGGGCGGATGCCCTTCGCCCAGGCACGGGACAGGGTGTCGGGAGTGGCCAGGGCGCCGGCGATCTCCTCCAGGCCGTCCACCCCGTCGGTGTCGCCGGCCACGGCGTGGATGCCGGCGGCGCCGTCGAGGGCCACCGTCAGGGACAGCAGGAACTCCACGTTGCGCCCGCCACGGCCCTTGCCGCGCACGGTGACGGTGGTTTCACCACCAGAGAGCAGCACGCAGGGCGCCGCCACCGGCTGGCCGTGGCGCTTGACCTGCAGGGCGATGGCGGCCATCACCTTGCCCACGTCGCGGGCCTCGCCCTCGATGCTGTCGCCCAGCAGCACGGGGGTGATGCCGGCGGCCCGGGCCACCTCGGCGGCGGCCTCCAGGGCCATCTGGGGGGTAGCGATCAGGTGGGTGAGCACCCCGGCGAGGCGCGGGTCGCCGGGCTTCACCGTCTCGCCGCGGCCGCTCTCCAGCAGGGCCCGGGCGCCGGCCGGCAGGTCGATGGCGTAGCGGCGCACGATGGCCAGGGCGTCGGCGCAGGTGGTGGGGTCGGCCACGGTGGGGCCGGAGGCGATGTCCATGGGGTTGTCGCCGGGCACGTCGGAGATCAGCAGATTGACCACCCGGGCCGGGTGGCAGGCCGCCGCCAGGCGCCCACCCTTGATGGCGGAGAGGTGGCGGCGCACGCAGTTCATCTCCGAGATGGTGGCGCCGGACTTGAGCAGGGCCCGGTTGATGGCCTGCTTGTCCTCCAGGCTGACGCCCTCGCCGGGCAGGGGCAGCAGGGCCGAGCCACCGCCGGAGATCAGGCAGATGACCAGATCATCGGGGCCGAGGCCCTGCACCAGAGCCAGCATGCGCGCGGCGGCTTCGCGGCCGGCGGCGTCGGGCACCGGGTGGGCAGCCTCGACGATCTCGATGCGCTCGCAGGGCACGGCGTAACCGTAACGGGTGACGACCAGGCCTGACAGCTCACCCGGCCAGTGCAGCTCCAGCGTCCGGGCCATGGCCGCCGAGGCCTTGCCGGCCCCGATCACCAGGGTGCGGCCCTTGGGCGGCGCCGGCAGGAAACGGGGGATGCAGTGCTCCGGCTGGGCGGCATTCACCGCCGCGGCGAAGAGGGCCTGGAGCAGATCGCGGGGAGAAGCGTGGGTCATGGTCGGTCCTGTTGATGGAGGGAGGAGGTCGAATGAATTCGACCCCACGGGTTGGCTGCACCGGTTGGCCTGGGCTGTGGGGTCGAATTCATTCGACCGCGGACTTGGCTCACCGGCTTGCCGATATTGCAGGCGACTGAGGTCGAATGAATTCGACCCCACAACAAGCTGCGCTTTCAGCGCTTGCCCAGGTCGGTGAAGCGCACCCACTGGGCGCCCTTCCACAGCACTTCGCGGCCCATGTCCATGAGCTGCTCGGTGCCTTCTACCACGGTCAGGAAGTGATTGCCCGCCAGTTGCCCCATCTTGCTGGCAAAGCGGCTGCTACCGTAGGCAAACAGGATCTCCGTTTCGGAAAAGCCCCCCGGGTAGAGCAGCACGTCGCCCCGGGAGGGGTGGCTGGTATGGTTCTCGAAGTCCAGGCCGGTGTCGAAGTCGGCCAGCGGCACCCACACCGCCTCGCCGCTCCAGCGGGAATGGATGACCTGATTGGAGAAGGGCAACATCTTCAGGAAGGCGGCGCAGGTCTTCGGCGCGGCCTCTTCCTCCAGGCGGGCGACGAAGCGCCGGGAGCCCACTTCGATGGCGAGATGGCGCATGGTGATTTCCCTCAGGCGGCCTGCTGGCCGATCTCGAAGTTGGCCATCTTCTCCAGGGCGCGCACCAGGGCCGAGTGGTCCCAGCCTGCGCCGCCGTGGGCCGCGCAGGCGTTGAACAGCTCCTGGGCGGTGGCGGTGTTGGGCAGGGGCACCCCCAGCTGGCGGCCGGTGGTGAGGGCCAGGTTGAGGTCCTTCTGGTGCAGCTCGATGCGGAAGCCCGGGTCGAAGGTCCGCTTGACCATGCGCTCGCCGTGCACCTCGAGGATGCGGGAGTTGGCAAAGCCGCCCATCAGGGCCTCGCGCACCCTGGCCGGGTCGGCGCCGGCCTTGGCGGCCAGCAGCAGGGCTTCGCCCACGGCCTCGATGGTCAGGGCCACGATGATCTGGTTGGCCACCTTGGTGATCTGGCCGTCGCCATTGCCGCCCACCCGGGTGATGTTCTTGCCCATCAGCTCGAACAGGGGCCGGACCTTGGCGAAGGCGGCCTCGCTGCCCCCCACCATGATGGTCAGGCTGGCAGCCCTGGCACCCACCTCGCCGCCAGACACCGGGGCGTCCAGGTAGTCACAGCCGAGGGCCTTGATGCGGCGGGCGAAGTTCTTGGTGGCCACCGGGGAGATGGAGCTCATGTCCACCACGATCTTGCCCGGCACCAGGCCGGCGGCGACGCCTTCGGGGTTGAACAGGGCGTCTTCCACGTGGGGGGTGTCGGGCACCATGGTGATGATGATGTCGGCCTGACGGGCCACTTCGGCGCCGCTGGTGCAGGGGCGGGCGCCGGCCTCGATCAGGGCGGCCGGGGTGGCGCCGTGGGTGTGGGTGTAAACCGTGTGGCCGGCGGCGATGAGGTGGCCGGCCATGGGGGCGCCCATGATGCCGAGGCCAATGAATCCGATGTGTGCCATGGTGGTGTCTCCTGTTTTGTCGTTATGGGGCGTCGGGGTGGGGGTGCGTCAGAACGCGTCGAGCCAGCCCAGGCCCTCGGCGGCGGTGGTGGCGGGCTTGTATTCGCAGCCGACCCAGCCGGTATAGCCCAGGCCGTCGATGTGGCGCAGCAGCCAGGGGTAGTTGATCTCGCCGCTGCCGGGCTCGTGGCGGCCGGGGTTGTCGGCCAGCTGGATGTGGGCGATGCGCGGCAGGTGGCGGGCCACGGTGGCGGCCAGCTCGCCCTCCATGCGCTGGGCGTGGTAGAGGTCGTACTGGATGAAGAGGTTGTCGGCGCCCACCTCGTCCAGGATGTCCGCCGCCTGGGCGGTGCGGCTGAGATAGAAGCCGGGGATGTCGAAGGTGTTGATGGGCTCGATGAGCAGGCGGATGCCCGCCTCCTGGAGCTGGCCGGCGGCATAGCGCAGGTTGCTCAACAGGGTGTAGCGCAGCAGCTCGGGGCTGACGCCCGCGGGCGCAATGCCGGCCAGACAGTTGATCTGGGTGCAGCCCAGGGCAGTGGCGTACTCGATGGCCCGCCCCACCCCGTGGCGAAACTCGGCGACCCGGTCGGGGTGGCAGGCGATGCCCCGCTCGCCACCCTCCCAGTTGCCGGCGGGCAGGTTGTGCAGCACCTGGACGAGGCGGTGGCGCTCCAGCTGTTCGGCCAGCTCATCCTTGTTGAAGGCGTAGGGGAAGAGGTATTCCACGCCCTGAAACCCGGCCCGGGCCGCGGCACCGAAGCGCTCCAGGAAGGGCAGCTCGGTGAACAGCATGGACAGGTTGGCGGCAAATCTCGGCATGATTCGGTCTCCGTAAGGCGGGAGGTCGAACGGATTCGACCCCACGGGGATAAAGGGCGGCTCAGTCCAGCAGGGCGATGGCGGTGGGTGCATCGGCGCCGCTCTCGGCGAGGGCCTCGAACTCGTTCACCGCGTTGATCTCGGTGCCCATGGAGATGTTGGTGACCCGTTCGAGGATGATCTCGACCACCACCGGCACGCGGAACGCCTCCATCCATGCGCGGGCCTGGGCAAAGGCCGGCTGGATGTCTTCGGCCTGGCGCACGCGGATGGCCTTGCAGCCCAGGCCTTCGACCACCGCGACGTGATCGACGCCATAGCCCTCGGTTTCGGGGGCGTTGATGTTCTCGAAGGCCAGCTGCACGCAGTAGTCCATGTCGAAGCCGCGCTGGGACTGGCGGATCAGGCCCAGGTAGGCGTTGTTCACCACCACGTGGATGTAGGGCAGCCTGAACTGGGCGCCCACGGCCAGCTCTTCGATCATGAACTGGAAGTCGTAGTCGCCGGAGACCGCCACCACCTTGCGCTGGGGGTCGGCCGCGCACACGCCGAGGGCCGCCGGGATGGTCCAGCCGAGGGGGCCGGCCTGGCCGCAGTTGATCCAGTGGCGGGGCTTGTACACGTGCAGGAACTGGGCGGCGGCGATCTGCGACAGGCCGATGGTGCTGACGTAGCAGGTGTCAGGGCCGAAGGCCTTGTTCATCTCTTCGTACACGCGCTGGGGCTTCATCGGCGTGGCGTCGAAGTGGGTCTTGCGCAGCAGGGTGCGCTTGCGTTCCTGGCAGTCGGCCACCCAGGCCTTGCGGCAGGGCAGCTGGCCGGCCGCCTTCAAGTCGCGGGCGACGGCGATCAGCTGGTCGAGGGCTGCGCCGGCGTCGGAGACGATCCCGTAGTCCGGCCCAAAGACACGGCCGATCTGGGTCGGCTCGATGTCGATATGCACGAACTTGCGGCCCTCGGTGTACACATCCACCGAGCCGGTGTGGCGGTTGGCCCAACGGTTGCCGATGCCGATCACGAAGTCGGAGGCCAGCATGGTCGCGTTGCCATAGCGGTGGGCGGTCTGCAGGCCGACCATGCCGGCCATCAGCGGGTGGTCGTCGGGGAGGCTGCCCCAGCCCATCAGGGTGGGGATCACCGGCACACCGGTCAACTCGGCAAACGCCTGCAGACGGGCCGCCGCGTCGGCGTTGATCACCCCGCCGCCGGCCACGATCAGCGGGCGCTCGGCGGCGTTGAGCATGGCCAGGGCCTTCTCGGCCTGGGCCCGGGTGGCGGCCGGCTTGTGCAGGGGCAGCGGCTCGTAGGTGTCAATGTCGAACTCGATCTCGGCCATCTGCACGTCGAAGGGCAGGTCGATCAGCACCGGGCCGGGCCGGCCGGAGCGCATGATGTGGAAGGCCTGCTGGAAGACCCGCGGCACCAGGGCCGCCTCGCGCACGGTGACGGCCCACTTGGTCACCGGCTTGGCGATGGACTCGATGTCCACCGCTTGGAAGTCCTCCTTGTAGAGGCGGGCGCGAGGGGCCTGGCCGGTGATGCACAGGATGGGGATGGAATCCGCCGAGGCGGAATACAGGCCGGTGATCATGTCGGTACCGGCCGGGCCGGAGGTGCCGATGCACACCCCCAGGTTGCCGGCTTTGGCCCGGGTGAAGCCCTCGGCCATGTGCGAGGCGCCTTCCACGTGGCGGGCGAGGAAGTGCTTGATGCCGCCCTCCTTCCGCATCGCCGAGTAGAGGGGGTTGATCGCCGCGCCCGGCACGCCGAACACCGTCCCCACGCCTTCCTTGCGCATCACCGCCACTGCGGCATCCACTGCTCTCATTCGGGCCATGTGTGTCTCCTTGTAGGTCTGTCCGATGGATTGATGGGGACAGCTTAGGGATTCGGGGATCCCGTTTGAATTGCCGGCGGGATCGGTTCTTTCGGTACTTTTGGTATGGAGTGGATGGAGTGAGCACACCTCCCCGTGGGGTCGAATTCATTCGACCTCCGCCCGTCAGATCATCGGCCTGCCTTTGATCGAAGTCCTAGGTCGAATGAATTCGACCCCACGGGAGATAGGCCTAGATTGCGCCCACCAGCAGCAGATAGCCCGGAATCCAGCCGGTCAGCACGCCCTGCCCGATGGCCGTGAAGGCGGTGAGCCGGACGATGGGCTGGTGGCGGGCGAGCATCAGGAAGAACATCAGCCAGAGTATCGACCAGGCCACCCACGACAGCCCCAGCCACCACTCACCGGGCGTGCTGGCAATGCGCAGGGCGTCGGCGGCCACCGGCACGGCGGTGATCGCCACGAACAGACTGAACCAGCCCAGGCCGCGGCCATCGGCCCCGCTGTAGCGGTTGATGGCGACCCACAGGTAGGTGAAGGAAAACAGCAGCGACAAGGCCGCCGCTTTCACGGAGGCCAGGTCGGCGCCATCGCCGAAGGCCAGCTTGAGGGCCACCAACAGGCTGATGCCGCCGGCAAACAGGTTGATCACCGGGATCTCCCGGTCGCCGATGCGGCCGAGCATCCACAGGCCATTGAGGATGAGCACGGCCCCCACGTAGAACAGGGCCAGTCCGAGCAGCATGAGGGGTCTCCGAGTGTGCCGGCCCGGGCGGAGGCGCCACACCTGAAAACTCCGGGCCGCCCCGAGCTTTCCGGTGGCCCCCGCGAGGGGCGGGCCGGGCGCAGTCCGGCCGGGGTCTCAGAAATGCCATTCCAATTGCAGGGTGGGCGCGTAGGTATTGATGCCCGGCTTGGTCACGCCGGCGGCGTTGGCGTGGTTGCCGAACTTGTTGAGCCACATCTCGTAGCCCACGCCCATCAGCAGGGTGTTCTTCCGGCTGCCCGTCAGCTGGCCCACGTCCGCCATCAGGGAGGTGCGCATCAGGGTCTCGGGCTCGGTCCTGACCCCGGCGTAGTCCCGCCCCTTGGCGGTGTTGTAGTTGATGAAGCCCTGGAACTTGAGGGGCAGCGGGCCGGCCTGGAATGGGATGCCCCAGGCGGCGCTGAGGATCAGCTGGGGGTCGAAGGCGATGCTGGGCTCGGGGCAAGCCGGCGCGCCCAGGCCGCAGTGGTTCCACTCCTTGCCGGCCAGCAGGCTCAGGTCGAGAAAGCCGGGCACGTCGAACTTGATGGTCGGGCCCACCACCAGCAGGCGCTTGCGCGGGGCGAAGCGGGTGTTCTTGGTGTTCAGGTCGAAGCCGGCCGTGAGGGCCAGGTCGCGGACCACGCCGTTGGCAAAGCTGCGCTCGAAGACCTTGCTCATGTGCAACTGGTGGCGGTAGGTGAGGTAGAACTCGGTGGCGCCCGAGTCGCCGCCGCTGATGGGGTCGTTTTTGTCGGACTGGAGCACGTCCAGATTGACGAAGTTCTGCCCCAGGCTGTAGCCGCTGGCGTGGGTGAATTGCAGCACGTGCTTGCGCACGTCCTTGGTGTTGTTGGGCTCGTGGAACTGGGTGCCGTAGCGGTAGCCCAGGAAGGTGTCGGACCAGGTGGCGGCCACGGCCGGGGTGGCCAGGGGGGCGCTCAGGGCCAGGGCGGCGGCGATGCAGCGGGTGTTGGCGATCATCGTTTTTGTCTCCTCGTCTGTTTTTTTGAGACGGCCGCCCCCTGCCGCCGCGCCGGTGAGGGCGGGCAGACGGGAGAAGAGGCCGGGGTGCTGCGGGTGAGCCGGGGCGCCTCAGTGGGCTTCGGCGGTCTTGGCGGCTTCGATGGAGGCGGCTTCGTCGGCCTTGCCCCCGTTGAAGTAGAGGTTGAGGGCCACGGCCGAGATGGAGGTCAGCAGGATGCCGGACTCGAGCAGGGGGTGCAGGCTGTGGGCCATCTGCTGGGTCCAGCGCGGGGCCACCAGGGGGATCATGCCGGCGCCGATGGAAATGGCGACGATGTAGAGGTTGTTGCGGCTGGTCTTGAAATCCACGTTGGCGAGGATGCGGATGCCGGTGGCAGCCACCATGCCGAACATCACCAGGCCGGCGCCGCCGAGCACGAAGGTGGGCACCGACTCCACCAGGGCGGCCATCTTGGGCAGCATGCCCAGCACCAGCATGATGATGCCGGCGGCCACGCAGACCCAGCGGCTCTTCACCCCGGTGACGCCCACCAGACCCACGTTCTGGGAGAAGCTGGTGTAGGGAAAGGTGTTGAACAGGCCGCCGATCAGGGTGCCGAGGCCGTCGGTGCGCAGGCCGTTGGAGAGATCGCGCTGGCTGATCTTGCGGCCGGTGATCTCGGACAGGGCCAGGAACATGCCGGTGGATTCGATCATCACCACGATCATCACCAGGGTCATGGTCAGCACCATCACCAGGTCGAAGGTGGGCATGCCGAAGGCGAAGGGGGTGACGATGTCCACCCAGTGGGCCTGGGCCACCTTGTCGAAGTGCATCTTGCCCATGCCCACGGCCACGAAACAGCCCAGCACGATGCCCAGCAGCACCGCGATGTTGGCCACGAAACCCCGGCCGTAGCGCACCAGCAGCAGGATGGCGGCGAGCACGAAGGCGGCCACGCCCATGTTGTCGAGGGCGCCGTAGTTGGGGTTGTCCTTCATGGGCACGGGGCCGGGCAGCTTCATCTCGGGAGCGCTGGCGCCGGGGGGCAGGGTGGCGGCGGCTTCGGCAGCCTTGGCCTTGGCGGCATCCACCATGGCGACCAGCTTCGGCACATCCACGCTCTGGGCGGTGGGGGCCGGGCCGCCCATGGCCCAGCCGATGCCGACCCGCATCAGGCTGATACCGATGATGGCGATGATGGTGCCGGTGACCACCGGCGGAAAGAAGCGCAGCAGCCGGCTCATCAGCGGGGCGATGGCCATGGAGATGAGGCCCGCACCGATGATCGCGCCGAAGATCGCCCGGGCCCCCTCCGGCCCGCCCTGTACGTTGGCCATGGCCACCATGGGGCCGACGGCAGCAAAGGTCACGCCCATCATCACCGGCAACTTAATGCCGAAATGCCGGCCAAAGCCCAGGGACTGGATCAGGGTGACCAGCCCGCAACAGAACAGGTCAGCCGAAATCAGCATGGCCACCTGCTCGGGGCTGAGCTTGAGAGCCCGTCCGACGATCAGCGGGACGGCCACCGCCCCCGCATACATGACCAGCACGTGCTGCAGGCCGAGGGTGAACAAGCGACCGGTGGGCAGGCGCTCATCCACCGCGTCAACTTCTTGGATATGGACTGCCTTTGAATGCTCCGACATGGGAGTCTCCTCTTTCGTGGGTTCCAGGCACCTCTACGGGCGCTCTCGGGGAAGGGGATTGAATGGACCAGCGGCGATCTGGACGTGATCGAAGTGTAGGGGGGCCCCAATCGGATGGCTGCCACCAGGCCTGATAACCGGAATAAGCAGATCGATATAGTGGCGACGCAACATGAGGGCTACCCTGTGTGCTGGCGGCTTTCGAGCCACTACAAAACCCGGACTGCGGCTATGCAGCATCAAGGTTCGGGGTGTCCTGAGCGCTCCGCCTCTTCCCCGACGGGCGTCGCTGCGTATCGTTGACCCCGGCACCCGCCCTGCGTGGGGCCACACCCGGGCAGCCTGCTCCCCGTCGAAGAGCCCATTATTCGAAATCAGATAAGTCCATGCCCTCACCCTCCCCCGCCCACCCCGGCCGGCACCGCGCCGCGCTGGCACTACTGCTGATGAGCCTGATCTGGGGCTATAACTGGGTAGTGATGAAGCAGGTCGTGCCCCTGGCCGATCCCCTGGACTTCTCCGCCATCCGCACCCTGCTCGGCGCCCTGGCCCTGTTTGCGGCGATGGCCGTGCTGCGCCGGCCGATGGGGCTCGCCGCCCCCCGGGAGACCCTGCTGCTGGGCGTGCTCCAGACCGGCGCCTTCACCCTGCTGATCCAGTGGGCGCTGGTCCATGGTGGCGCGGGCAAGACGGCGGTGCTGGTCTACACCATGCCTTTCTGGCTGGCGCCCCTGGCCGCCTGGGTGCTCAGGGAACACATCGGGCGCATCCAGTGGCTGGCCACGGGCGTGGCGGCGGGCGGCCTGCTGCTGATCCTCGACCCCATGGCGGCCGGCGGCAGCGCCCTGGGCAACCTGCTGGCCGTGGGCGGCGGCTTCAGCTGGGCCCTGGCCACCCTGGTGGCCAAGCGCCTGCGCCAGCGGCACCAGGTGGATCTGCTGGCCCTCACCGCCTGGCAGATGCTGTTTGGCGCCGGGGCCCTGGTGATCGCCGCCCTGCTCCACGACTCGCGCCCCATCAGCCCGACCCCCTTCTTCTTTGCCGCCCTGGCCTTCAACGCCCTATTTGCCACGGCCCTGGCCTGGCTGCTGTGGCTGTACGTGCTGCAGCACCTGCCCGCCGCCATTGCCGGGCTGTCGGCCCTGGGCATTCCGGCCATCGGCGTGCTGGCCGGCTGGCTCCAACTGGGCGAACGCCCCAGCCCCTCAGAACTGGGCGGCATGGCCCTGATCGGCCTCGCCCTGGCCCTGGTCAGCGTGCACGCCCTGCGCCACCCTCCTCCCCCTGCCCCCCAACCGCCCCAAGGGAAAGCCCGATGACCTGCTCCCCCCCTCTGCCCTGCATCCATCTCCTCACCCCCGACACCGCCCTGTGCCGTGCCCTCGCCCGGGTGGCGGCCAGCCTGGGCTTCGGCTTCCAGGCCTGGCGCGACGCCGGGCGCTGCCTGGCCGAACTGGACCCGGAGGCCACCGGCGCCCTGCTCGTCGATGCCGACGCCACCGGCCCGGAGCTGCCCCTGCTCGACCGCCTCGCCCCCCTGGGCATCGACCTGCCAGTGATCGTGCTGGCCCGGGCGGCCACCGTTGACCTGTGCCGCCAGGCCTTCGAGGCCGGCGCCCGGGAGTTTCTGCCCCGCACCAAGGTGGACGCAGACCTCCCCGAGGCCCTGCGCAAGGCCGTGGGCCAGCACGTGCTCGACCGCCAGCGCCAGCAGCGCGCCCGC
>NZ_JAQVCN010000051.1 GCF_028689785.1 Zoogloea sp.
ACTGGCCTTGGGCTGCGGTCCATTCCTCCAGGGCACGGGCTTCCAGGCGCACCAGCGGGGCCAGGGCCGCCATCATGGCGGGGCTCTTCATCATCCCCGGCCGGCCCACGATGCAGCCCCACAGGTTGGGGAATTCCTGCCAGTCGCTGCGGGCTTGGGGGCGGATGGCGCAGCGCCGGCCTACCAGGTTGCCCAGGGCGGCCACCATGGGCACGGCGACGAAATCCGGCGGGCACTGCATGCGGTCGGCCACGTCCTGCACCCAGGGGCGCAGGCGGTCGGGCAACAGGGCGTAGTCGAAGGGCGCCACCGGGGCCAGGCCCTCGGGCAAGGGCTGGGGATCGGGCCAGCTGGCAGCCGGCCAGGTTCGCGGGTCGCCCAGGGCCGGGGCAAGGGCTGCACGCTCGGCCGGGCTGGCGGGTTCGAATGGGGGGCGGGTTGTCATGGTCAGCCCCTTTCGTCGCGATCATAGTAGAGCAGTGCATCTACAAGCCGGCTTGCCGCGTAATGGGCCTTGATAATGTCTCGCTCCAAGAGGCCAGCCACCCGCATTTCTACGCCTTCAGCTTCCGTCCAGACAGCTACCGCCGCGCCGAGCAGCTCGCCGCATTCGGCCCGGTCAGCGAGCCCCCGCAAAGCCCGTGCAAGCGCGTAGGAGTCGAGGACGGGTTGTACGGCTCTGCCCACCCCGGACGAATACACCAAGGCTATCTTTCCTTTGGGACGTGCCTTCATGGCAGCACCTCCTGTCCGCGGGCTTCACTGACGATGAACTGAGCGGCAGGCGTACCACCGGGCCGAAGCAGCACAAGCCGTAAGGGACGCACGGCGACCAGCTCGGAAAGCAACACTCGCAGGCGCTCCGCATTGGGAGCCTGGGGCGTCACCACCAACACTGACAGGGCCGCCAGGTAACGCCAATCGAGGCGGGCCGGGTCGAAGTCGGGCGGGCAGCATATTGCCAGCCCCAGGCCAGTAACAGAGGCCACCGGCCAGCGGTCCAGATACACGGCCACCTGCCGCTGTGCCGGCACCAGATCCCGCGCCCGGGCGTCGGCCAGGTCGCGGGCGTAGGCCGGCAGGCGCCGGCCTGGGGAGCAGCGCCAGAAGATGCGAGGGTCTGAGTGCGGGGCGGTCATGACGCCGCCCTCCCAGGTGCCAGCACCACACCCCGGGCCAGATCCAGGGCGCGCAGCAGCTTGCACAAGGCCACTGCCTCAGGGTCCGGGCCATCCAGGCGCCACTTGCCTTTGGTGAGCACCACGGCAGCTGCTTCGGCCGCGGCGAACAGATCCGGGGCGGCGGCAATCAAGGCCTCATTGGCATCGGCCTCGGAGCAGTCGCCCCACGAGTACAGCTCGCAGATGGTGACCCGACTGACGCCCACGCCGGCGGCGATGCTGCGGTGTCCGACACGGCGCCAGGGGCCGGGGGTGAAGGTGGGGGAGGTCATGGCGTCACCCCCTCAACGGATTGACCGTAGGTGCGTTCGATGTCCTCTTCCCGGGCGAGGTCTCGCAGCACATTCCACTCGGAGGCAGAAGGCAGGCTGCAGCCGTCAATGGGCTGGGCGATCCAGTAGGCGAAGGCATCCCAGAAGCCGGCGGCCAGTTCGCCACTGGCGTGCTGATCAAATGCGCTCCGCAGAATCGGTAGCACGTTGCGGACGCCGAAGAGTGAAGAGGGGCCGTCATCGGCCAGGACAGCCAGGCCATGTTCTCGTTCGATCTCAATCAAGGCAGCCCGAAAGGCCAGGGCGCCAGCTTGGTACGACGTGGACGAAGGCATCATGATTGACCCCTTTTCTGGACTGGAACAACGCGGGGCAGCAACGGCAGGGGAGGCTCACCCTTACCGACACGGAGGCCGAATGGCAAGGTGGTCAGGTAGGACGACAAGGGCACCAGGCCCGCGGCGCGGCCCGACTCCGCCAGGGAGCGAGAACGGGAAGCAAGGGGCTTCATCATGATTTGCCCCCCGCATTCAGCTCGTCGAGGGGCAGCATGGGCGTCTTCATACCGAGGCCCTCCCTTCCGCGGTCAGCTGTTCCTGAAGGGCGTCCGTCAGCTCCTGAATCTCGCTGGCGAGCATGCTGCAGGCCCACATGAAGGCGTCCTGCAGATCGTCGGAGAGCATGCGGAAGGTAGCGCCTTGCTCGCCGCAGGTCATGGACAAGAGGGCCGTGAGCTGCGATTGACGGGCCGCGATCTGGTTGGAAATGTCGTCCGCCGTGGTGGAAGGCGACAGGCAATACAGGGGGCCAGACGCGGTAAAGGTCATGGTGGTGTTCATGCCATGGCCCTCCACGCAAAGGCCAGACGCCAGGCCAGCACGGGGCCGACCAGGGGACGCAGGGCGCGGTACAGCTGCAGGGATCGAGCGGGAGATGTGGGCGCGTGCAGACGTCTGCACGCCAAGGCGAGTGTTGCCATGGTGTGATGCTCCTGTAGTGCGGTTTATGTCTCCGCACCCCGCTTCCAAACGGGGTGGCGGAACCGTGTGAGGTTGGAAGACCGGCCTACAGGAAACCGGCAGCCCGAAGGCTCCCCACACGGCCCCGCCGTTGAACAGGCGTCACCATGCTGCCGACGTAAAAAAGCCGCTTGCGCGGCCTGGTCGGCCTGTAGGTTTCGGGCTTCCAAACCCGGTCACCACTGTTTAGGTGACGGTCGAATGATGGGCGTGAAAGAGCTTGCTCGTCAAGCCCTGTATGTCGTGGTCTTTGTGGATCGTGAAGACGGCCGGCGCATCATCAACCTGCACAAGACCGACAGCAGAGAGGTGCCAGCGCCATGCCGAAACTCAAACCGGGAACCCTGATCCCGACGCCGGAAGAGGATGCCACCGCTACCGCAGCAGCCCAGGCCGACCCCGATGCCCAGCCCATGACCGATGCCGAGTGGGCGGCGGTCAAGCCTGGCGTCCGTCGCGGCCGGCGCCCGCCGGTAGTCACCAAGGAGCGCATCACCATACGTCTCTCTCGGGGCGTGGTGGAGACCTTCCGGGCCAGTGGCACCGGGTGGCAAAGCCGCATCGATGCGGCCCTGAAAGAGTGGCAGAAGACGCACACACCGGGGTGACTTCGGGCAACCCGAAGGCCGGGCCGGGCAGGCCGGCTTGATTGTGCAGACGCTTGCACGGTCCAGGAAAGCCGGGGGGGTGAGGGTTCGCCGCCAGACTGCGCAGGCCAGGAGCTTGAAGCGTCGAAATGTTCCGACTGTTCCTACTTAGTGAACAGAGAGTAGGAACAACTAGCACCCTTCGAAAGCCGCGCCCCGCTTGGCTTTCCGGTTTTCGTTCCGACTGTTCCGACTGTTCCGACCGGTTTGGGGCAGTCCGACCCTGCCGGATGGGGCACATATGCAGGTCGGTTTTGCGCCACACCCCAGGCGGAGCGACGGCCACGGAGGGTAGAGGGCAGCCGCTGACCACCCCAAACGCCAGGCCAGGCAAGGCCTGCCGTCCTGATCCGGTTCGATCCGCCACCCTCATTGATCGCTCGCATGTATGCCGATAGAGTAAAACTAACTCACCCTATAGAGCCTTCTATCTACAGAGCGAACGCGGTGCGAATTACCCGTGAACGGGATACCCCTGGGAAGGACCCGCGCCCACCCTCGAGCCGATTTCAGGCACCCTCACCAGCATTCGTGCAGTGCCCAGGTGGGGCAGTCTGCTCCGTGATCGGCGGGCAACTGGCGCAGGGGGTGCCCAGGGCCGAAAGCAGGAGGAAGGTCTGATCGGCCACCACAGAGCCCATCCGAGAGGCCGGGTCGGGCGAGGTGGGTGCAGCTCCGGCAGCTCTGCTGATGGGGTGCTTTCGCTGGCGCAGATAGGCCTTCGGCATCATCACCATCCGGGCTGTTAAATGACATCGAATTGCATTTTTCATTACCTTCGACCCTGGAGCATTCAAAAATGGTCGGAACGGTCGGAACGTCGGAACAAACCTCTTTGTTATGTTTTAAATCAATGGTTTGTGAGCTTGATTTTGTTCCGACCACCCCACCTTTGTTCCGACCTGCCTGGTCGGAACAGGCCTGCTTTGCCTCATTTTTAGGCAAATCTGGCACAGATACACGCACTATTTCTGCCCAGTCAACCATCTGCCTGATTCCTTTTTATATGCCTTCGGGTTGGTAAAACGCCAGCCCGAAGGCTGGCGTATCGAGACCCTTGAGCCTGCTCGGCGGGATCAGGCCGGGGCGGTCGTCAGGTCGTGAAACACACGGGAAACATCGTCCCTGTTCGGCGGGGTCAGCCGGCAATCTTCAAGGACGTCGTACGCCTGGGGATACACGGCATGGAGCAACTGGCCCAGAGCATGCAGGCGGACCATGCGCGCATTGACCAGGGACTGCACCTCCTCAATCAGGGCCTTGCGCTCGCGGTCGAAGACGATACGGGCAATCCTGGTTTCGTTGCCCCTGCTCTCATGGCTGGCTAGCTTCAGCTCGGATTCGACCGCAGCTTGCACACCCGACAGGCCTTCCAGAAGCATTTCGATGTTCGAGATCTCCGCAGCGTGGCTATTCGCGGCGGCCTCCAGGGTGGTCAGTTTGGCCATCTCTTCCGGTGAGGCATCTTGCTGGCCAGAGAGCAGGGCATGTGCCTTTGACAAGGAGATCTTGGCGCGAAGAGTCGCGATCTGGCCGTCCGCATCGGCCCGCTGCTGCTGCAGCACCTCCAGCTTTTCCTCTTGCTCGGTGATGTGCGCGGCGATAGTGGCGGCCCGGTGCTCTACCTCACGCACCTTCTCGCGAAACACCGGAATCGCCAACACGATGGAGTCGGGCAGGGCCTTGGATGCGGCAGAAATGTTGTCGCGGCATTCCTGCAGCTCCGACAAGATCTTGTCCCGCTTGAGGCCGATCGAGTCAATCTTCCTGTTCAGCCGGCTCGTATCGGGATGAGGGGCTTGACCTTCCACGAACACCACGGGCGTTATCTCGCCCAGCTCCCGCTGTGCCGCCTCCACCTCCCGGAGGAGTTGCTCGCTTTCGGAGGAGAGCTTTGATTCCCGGCTCTTGAGTCGATTCTGTTCATCGATGTACGAATGCCACCGCGCCCGCATGGCTTGATGTTCGTTGGAGACGCTGGAGGCTTGCAGATTGGTTTTCATCACTTTGTTCCTGGTAGAGAGTTGCATTGCTTGGCTCATTGGGTTTGGTCTGACACTTAGGAGAGGTAAGGCTTGAGGTTCGACGACCTTGCCAGGCGGACCACGGGGGCATTGAGCCCACCCGGTGCGCCGCGGAGCGGGGGGCCATGTGGGGTCAATCATCGGCGCCCCCCCATTCCAGAATGGTCGGTGTGATGCAGTAGAAGCGGCTGTTCTCGCCCCCGCCCGGCTCCCTGACCCGCACGGCCACGTTCTTCCCGTCGCCGTGCTTGAGCAGCTCGCGCTTCAGCAGCTCATTAACCACCTGCGCCGGATCGAACCCGGTGCACAGCTCCTGCTTGAAGACCGTGGGATAAATCAGGTACTCGAAAACGTGATCCTTCTCGTGAAGGCTTGCGGTTTCCTTGGTGGGGCGCTTCCAGCCGGCCCGGTTCATCGTCCGTGGGGCGTGGGTGTCGGAGATGCTCGGCCGGCGCATGTCTTCAAGACGGGCGCCAGCATGGGCCTGAACCCAGTTCTGCACCTGTTCAATCATCTTCCGCGGCTCCCGGTTCTCCTCGCCCCCAAAGGCCTGCAGCCAGTCCTGGAACATGCGGAATGACGCCTTGACGGCCTCACCCTGGGGCCAGCCGGTCAAGCCCCATTCGGTGGCCTTCTCGCCGGCATAGGCCACCGCTGCAAAGCGGGTCGCGGCCCGGATAGCCTGGCCACCGGCCTTCCTGGTCAGAGCGCGTTCTTCAAAGGCGCGGCGCAGTGCCTCGAACTGGGCGGGCATCGCCTCACGTTCCTGGATCGTCCGGCGGATGAACTCGGGGTAGGCCGTGCCGTAGTGCTTGGCCGCGTTGCGCTGCAGGGTCTCGGTGAAGCGGGCGCCATCGGGCAGGCCGTGCAGGACGTCCCAGCAGCCGAACCCGGCGCCGGCATCGGCGGGCAGCTCGCAGAAGCGCACCTCCTGTCCGGCATAGGCCCGCTCCTGGTTCTCCTCGAGGAACTGCGTGAGGCCGATCTCTCCATTCGACTGGAACAGCAGCGAGAAGGACGCGGTTTCCCGCAGCCCCCCGGCGGCTTGCCCTCGCCCCTTGCCTTGCCCACTGGTGAGCATGTAGGCGGCCTGTGCCACGTCCCTGGGGTTGCCGGCTTGCTTGAGCTCGTCCAGCAGCAGTGGTGCATCACAGTGGCCAGCAGCAACACCTTCGATGGCCGTTGCCGTGAGGAGCCATGTCTTACGGTAGGTGGGAGCCCCGCACAGGCTCGCCGTGCCGTAGAGCAGGCCCGACTTCCCGAGGCTTGAGCCCCCCGCCCAGTGGAAGCCGCCGGACACATTGGGGTGCAGCCAGCACAGGCCCCCCGCGAACCCGGCCGACAGGGCGAAGGTGAGCCGGCTGTTCCCCACGGCCAGGGCCGCCACATTGGCTTGCCAGTCGTCGAGGGTGCCGGCCGCCTTGAACTGGGCATGCCCGCTCCCTCCGGCTTGGTGTAGCCAGAGCTCCGCCCCGTCAGATGCGAGGGGGTCAGCATCGCCCCCCAGGACGTAAGACCAACGGCCCGGCTCGGTGCAGTCGTCGTGCCAGCCAATGCGGGCCGTGAGGCGAGCCCGGGCAGCGGGGCGGGAACGGTTCACGTACATCTTGAGCAGCCCGCCCTTGTTGTCGCCGATGAAGAGGCCTTGAGCCCGCAGCAGCCGGGCCAGGGCGGCACCGTCACCTTCGAGCATGTCATCGGGCACCAGCACCCGGCGGCGGCGGCCGTCGTGGTCGTGGAAGGTGGCCAGGCGTTGCCAGTTCTCGCCCCGGGCGTCACGAACCTGGTGCGTGATCTCCAGCGGGGCGCAGACGAACTGCTCGACGGTCTCCCAGCCTTCGCCCCGGCGCTCGACCTTGAGGCGATACACCCCGCGGCCGTCGTTGCCGTCGCGCAGCTCGAACACCTCGCCGCCCGATGCGGGTTGCTTTACGCCATCGGCGGGTGCCTTGCTGCGGGTCTTTCGGGCAGGCTTCGTAGGCGGCTTTTGTGATGCTTTCGGGGCGGCTTCTGGCTCGGGTGAGGAGACCGGCTCCGGATCGGGCGGCAGCACCGCTTCCGCGGAGAGCGCAGCGAGCTCGGCCGAATCCTTCAGGGCCGTTCGTGCGGCGGCCAGGATCTGGCGCACGGCATCGAGCCCGCCGATCTGATGCAGGTCGTTGAAGTCCGTGGGGGCCTTGCCGGTCTGCTGGAAGCCCTCCCACCTGGCGGCCGGATCGGGCCACAGAGGCGAGGCGACCACACCGCCCACTGCCTGGGCAGCCTCCCGTGCCCGGATCTGACCCGCGTTGCGCCGTTTGTGAGGCTGGCCACAAGCCGGGCAGGTGTCGCCATCCTCCACCCGAACCGGTGCCTTGCAAGCGAAGCACTCGCCAAAGGCGTCATCGTCGGCACACAGGATGAACCGGGCGGCCGGGTAGGCTTCCTGCAGGGCCTTGGCGGCCGCCTCCAGGCTACCGGCATCGAAGGCCACGGCAACGGGCCAGCCGGTGGCCTGGTGGATGCTGGCGGCCGTGGCGTAGCCCTCGGCCACACACAGGGGCCTATCCGTCGAAACCTCGCCGATCAGGTGGAACTTGCCGGCCTTCTCTCCCCCGGGCAGAAAGTCCTTATCCCGGCCGTCCACCTTGTCCTGGTAGATGGCCTGCAGGCTGTGCAGGGTGCCCGATGGGCTGCGCATGGGCACCAGCAAGGCGCCGGGGATGCGCTCCTCTCGCCACTCACCGGGGCGCACCTCCTGCCACTTGGGCCACGATCCCACGCGCAGGCCATGGGCCAGCACACCCTTGCGGAGCAGGTAAGGGTGATCGTCCGGGGCTGGCTTGGCGTTGTTCCAGATCGCGTTTGCCTTGCGGCGTGCCTTGTCCCGCTTGGCTTTGGCTTCGGCCTCCCGGGCGGCCCGCTGGGCTTCGATCCGGGCACGGCTGGCGGCCTCCTCTTCGGGGGTGAGTTGGCGGCCAATGTCGGCCCGCCAGTTCTCCCACTCCAGGCCATCCTTGAAGTTCTGAAAACCACCGGCCGGCACACCATCCAGGTGCAGCAGGTAGGCGCCATCCTTCCTGCCCTTGGGGCCGTCCCGGAGCTCGCAGCGATGGAGCTTGCCGTCAGCGTCGAGGTGGTCGGGGAGCAGGAGGCCGCGGGCCTCGGCAGCCTGGCGGAACTGGGCCAGGATCGATGCGGTATCGATCATTCCGCGGGCCACCCCGAAACCTGCTTTAGGCGCTGGGCGAGGGCTTGCCAGCACTCGCCAGTGGCAGGCGCAACACCAATTGTGCGCGCCTTGTCGTAGGTGGCCTCCCTGCTGAACTCCCAGGGGGCGGGGGCGGCGGCTTGAATCGTGCGGTTCAGGCGCTCGACTGCCAGCCAGAGGGCTATTTGCAGGCGGTCTTCCGGGCTCGCCTTGGAGTTGATCGCGGTCGCCAACTCATCGGCTTCCCGCAGATCTTCGGCCAGACGAGAACCAATGAGCGACAACGGGGACCCGCTCGCCGTGGTCGGTTTCTTCCGGGGCATTACTGGCCCCCGTTGCGCGACGTGCTTCGGGTGGCATCACGGGCCGCAATGCGAGCGGCAAGCCATGCGTTGATCTCCGATTCAACCCAGCCGACAGACTTGGGGCCAAGCTGAATAGGGGCGGGAAACGTGCCGGCTTTAATGCCGTCGTAAATCGTGGAGCAGCCAAGCCCGGTACGGGCTTCAACTTCGGGGCGGCGAAGGATTACAAGAGGGACATCCGGGGTGCCGGTGACTTTCTTTGCCATGTGTTTGCATCCTGTCGGATCGCTCCGGAACGGCCCGGAGCACATGGCGCAACTTTGAAGGGGGTGTCACGTGAAAAAAATCCCGTATGCCAGCACGGCGTAATCCGTGCCCGCATACCTTACAGCCCGCAGGCAAACCTTACGCTTTGCCGGCAGAGCGGAGTTCCTTGTTCGCCTCCCCTATGTGGTCTCTTGCCGTTCTGAATGCACAATTGAACTTCTCGGAAGCGCGCTCTGCCGCCTGGTCAAGGCTCTTGAATATGTCCCTATTGGCCAGCCACCACGCCCGAATTTTTGCGGCTTTCTGGTTGCTAAGGGCGTGCCGTGCTGAGGCCCCCTTTTTGGCGAGAGCGCGGGCGGCAAGAGCCCTTTCCTCCCTTCCCGCATCAGCCCATAGGATCGAATCCCTCGCCATCTTCAAGGCTTCTGCCACCTCGAAGAGCAGATCAAAGGCTTTCGGGTCGCCGTTCCGGTGAAGCTCTGCAGCGGCGAAGAACCACGCCAAGGCTTGAACTTTGAAAAGGTCGTCAGTGTCCGGAAAGTCTTCGAATGACGTGCCGTCCAGTAACTCAAAAGGTGCTAGCCAAGTCTCTATGTGATGCGCTTCGGGTTCTTGAATTCGATATTCGCGGGCGCCCTTGTGCGCCAATTCGCGGTCATTAAGCCACGAAAACAAAGGGTTATACCTGCGCCGGAATTCAACAAGGCGGGCCGCCACGAACAGCAGGTCAAGCCGCGTATCTTCATTATGTTCCAGCAACTCAGACCGGCAGTGCGAGAGGCTTTCAGCCCACTTTTCGCCGAACTCCTGCGGAATTTCCAGTGAAAAAATTGAATCATCTGGAAAGGCGGCTATCAGGGCTTCATCCACTGCGGGCGGGTGAGCTGTTTCGATTGCCCAGTCCGCAAGAGCTTTGAATTCGTCAATCAGGTATCCCTCTGGGTATCTCTTGAGCGGTCCGCCCGGATACCTCGGAAAAGAATCTAAGTTCATAAACGCCCTTGTGCGCTATCCCTTGTTTGGATGCCGCGCCGGCCGGGCAAGGGTTCCCGGTTTTCCTCCCGTCGGAGTAGGCGCGGCAAGACTGATTTTGACACCCTTCAGGCGGCCCCACGGGACGGCAGCTCTACTACCTCCGCCCCCGCCTTGAGCCGCTCCAGGTAGTCCGCCCACCTCTGCATCATGGCCCGGCGTTCCTTGATGAACTTCGTTCTGTTGTAAGCGGTGCCTAGCGCATCGGGCACCCGGTGGGCGAGCTGGTGTTCAATCACATCACGGTCCACCTCAAGCTCTTCATGCAGGATCGTCCGGGCCATCGCCCGGAAGCCGTGCCCGGTCATCTCGGTTTTGGTGTCGTAGCCCATGCGGCGCAGTGCGGCATTTACCGCAGCTTCACTCATGGGTTTTTTCGGGTCACGGCCGGCGAAGACATGCACGCCGCGGCCGGTCAGGGGGTGCAGGTCACGCAGGATCGCCACCGCCTGCGAAGAGAGCGGGACAAGGTGCGCCCGCTTTGCCTTCATGCGCTCCGGCGGGATGCTCCATTCCCCTTTATCAAGGTCGAATTCTGCCCACTCGGCCTTGCGCAACTCGCCAGGGCGCACGAACACCAGCGGCCCCAGCTTCAGGGCCGATTGAACAATCAATGTTCCCTTGAAGGCATCGATTGCCCGCAACAGCGCCCCCACTTCGAGGGGCTCGGTGATCGCGGCAAAGTGCCCCGTTCGCCGTGGGGGCAGCGCCCCGCGTAGATCGCCGGTCGGGTCGCGTTCGGCCCGGCCAGTGGCGACGGCATAACGGAAAATCTGCCCGCAGTTCTGAAGCGCACGGTGGGCGGTATCCAGAGCCCCGCGGGCTTCTATCCGGCGAACCGTCGCCAGCAGATCGGGGGGCGTTATCCCGGAAATGGGCCGACTACCCAGCCAGGGGAACACGTCTTTTTCGAGGCGCTGAAGGATCTTGTCGGCATGCGTATCAGCCCAGCCGGACGCCTGCTTGCCGAACCACTCACGGGCAATCGCTTCAAAATTATTGGCCACCGCTACCACCCTCGCCGCCTTCGCGGCCTTCCGCTCTTCGGCAGGGTCGATACCGTCGGCAAGTAGCTTGCGGGCTTCGTCGCGACGGGTGCGGGCATCCTTCAGGCTTACGTCTGGATAGCTCCCCAGGGCGAGCAGTTTTTCCTTTCCGTCAAAACGGAATTTGAGGCGCCACAACTTGCCGCCGGTCGGGGTCAGCAACAGAAAGAGCCCTTTTTCGTCCGCCACTTTTCGGGGCTTGACGTCAGGCTTCAGCGTCTTGATTTGGGTGTCGGTAAGGGGCATCGGGGGCGCTCCAGGTGGCAAGGGGATCAAACCCAAGACCATCCGACAATCGAACCCGCCGGCCGCGCAGGAGGGGAACGGCGCCCACTTCAATGCAAGGTTTTCGCCGTGCTTTTGGGGGTAGCGGAATCGGGGTATTTAGTCGAAATGGTCTATACCCCCGACTCTACCCCCGAAAAATGCCGGCTTGCAATGCAATTCCCCGGAACACTACGGACGTAAAAAAGGCCGGAACCCTTGTATTTATTGGGGCTTCCGGCCTGTTTCGGTACTGCTTGGAAGTGTTCTTGGTGGACCGAATGAGGATCGAACTCACGACCTCCGCATTGCGAACGCGGCGCTCTCCCAGCTGAGCTATCGGCCCACGTAAGCCGCGCATTATAGCGATGCTTCGTGGCCCTGCAAAGCCCGGATTGTGGTGCCTGGGGTTGGTCAGGTTTCGTCGTCTTCGCCAGAGCCGACTGCGGCGCGGCCGAGGCGGTCGGCGACGGCGGACCACTCGGGGGTGGCGGGCGGAGCTTCGACCAGAATGCGGGCGCAGGGCGATTCGTCCAGGGCGCGCAGGCTGGCGTAGAGGTCGTGGCCGTAGGCTGTTGGATCAGCAGGGGCTGCGATCCAGCTCACGCCTTCGGGCAGGCCGGCGGGCGCGGGCTGACGGGCCAGAACGGCATCGCCGCTGCGGGCACGGGTGGGCAGCTCGGTGCTGGCAATCAGTTCGAGCGGAGTGCGCGGGGCGTAGTGGGCGGCCAGAGCGCCGGAAACACGGGGGGCGGCGTCGGGCTGCTGTTCTTCACCGCGCAGGCGCGGGCGGCGGCCGATGACCCGGGCGATGTCATCCACGCCGATGGCGCCGGGGCGCAGGATCACCGGCACATCGCGGGACAGGTCGAGGATGGTGGATTCCAGGCCCACCTGGCAGGCTCCGCCTTCGAGGATCAGCGGGACGCGCTCCCCCAGCTCCTGGCGGACGTGCTCGGCGGTGGTGGGGCTGATGCGCCCGAAGCGGTTGGCCGAGGGTGCCGCCACGCCGCCACCGAAGGCGCGCAGCAGCTCCAGCGCCACGGGGTGATTGGGCACCCGCAGGCCGACGGTGTCCTGCCCGCCGGTGACGATGTCGGGCACGCCCTCCTCCTTCTTGAGGATGAGGGTGAGCGGGCCGGGCCAGAAGGCGCGGGCCAGGGCGATGGCCTCGCGGGGGATATCGCGGGCCCAGTCGACGAGCTGTTCGGCACGGGCCAGATGGACGATGAGGGGGTGGTCGGACGGGCGCCCCTTGGCGGCAAAGATTTTCGCAACGGCGGCGGGATTGAGGGCGTCGGCGCCGAGGCCATAGACGGTCTCGGTGGGCAGAGCGACCAGTTCGCCCTGGCGCAGGAGCGCAACCGCGTGCGGGATGTCGTTCATCCGCTCAGGCTTTATTCGTCACGGATGCCGATGGCGGCGCGGGCGGCCAGGGCCTTGGCGAGCACGTCGGCGGCATCGCTGCCCACCACCGTGAAGTGGCCCATCTTGCGACCATGGCGGGCGTGATGCTTGGCATAGAGATGCAGGCGCAGGCCAGGCACGGCATGCAGCACCGACCAGTCAGGCTCGCGGTAGCGGCCGTGGGGGTCGCCGCCCTCGAACCACAGTTCGCCCAGCAGATTGACCATGACGGAGGCGCTGTGCTGGCGCGGCTCGCCCAGGGGCAGGCCACACAGGGCACGCACCTGCTGGTCATACTGGCTGACGGCGCAGGCGTCTATGGTGTGATGGCCGCTGTTGTGGGGGCGCGGCGCCATTTCATTGACCACCAGCTGACCGCGGCTGACGAAGAACTCGACGGCCAGGGTGCCGATGAAACCCAGGCGCTCGGCGATGCGTTCGGCGTATTCCTGGGCCGAATCCTGCTGGCAGGCGGAGGCGCGGGCCGGAGCAATGGAGACGTCGAGGATGCCGCCGGTGTGACGGTTTTCAACGGTGGGGAAGCAGCGGGTCTTGCCGTCTTCGTCGCGGGCCAGCACCACCGAGACTTCGTAATCAAGGCTCAGCATCTGCTCCAGCACGCAGGGCTCACCCTTGAACTGGCGGAAGGCGTGCAGGGCTTCGGCGGCGTTGGCCACGCGGGCCTGGCCCTTGCCGTCGTAGCCGAAGCGGGCCACCTTGAGGATGGCCGGGTAGAGGCTGGCGTCGGCAGCGGCGATGTCGGCGTCGGACTGGATGACGGCGAAGGGGCCGTGGGGGATGCCGTTGTCGCGCAGGAAGGATTTTTCGGCGATGCGGTTCTGGCACACGGCCACTGCCGAGGCGCCGGGGCGCACGGGAATGAACTTGGCCAGGTAGTCGAGGGTGGTGGCCGGGACGTTCTCGAACTCGGTGGTGACTGCAGCGCAGCCGTCGGCCAGGGCGTCGAGGGCGGCGAAGTCGTCGTAGCCGGCCTGCAGGTGGCGGTCGGCGATGAGGCCCGCCGGGCTGTGGGGATCGGGGTCGAGGACCCAGACCTTGTAGCCCATTTCATGGGCTGCGGCGACGAAGAAGCGGCCAAGCTGGCCGCCGCCGAGCATGCCGAGGGTGGCGGGCGGGAGAATCATCGCGTCAGTCCTGCAAAATCAGTGGGGGTCAGACCGGATCGAGGGTCATGGCCAGCACGCTGGCGGTCTGGTCGGCACGGAAGGCGTCGAGCTTGTCGGCCAGCGCCGCATCGGTAGACGCCAGCAGGGCCACGGCAAACAGGCCCGCGTTGGCGGCACCGGCCTCGCCGATGGCGAAGGTAGCCACCGGGATGCCCTTGGGCATCTGGACGATGGAGAGCAGGGAATCCTTGCCCGACAGGGCCTTGGACTGCACCGGCACGCCGAGCACCGGCACGGGGGTCTTGGCGGCGATCATGCCCGGCAGGTGGGCGGCGCCGCCGGCTCCGGCAATGATGGCACGCAGGCCACGGGCGCGGGCCTGTTCGGCGTATTCGAACATCAGATCGGGGGTGCGGTGGGCCGAGACGACGCGGGCCTCGAAGGGCACGCCGAAATCCTTCAGCACCTTGGCCGCAGCCTGCATGGTGGGCCAGTCGGAGTTGGACCCCATGACGATGCCGATGATGGGTTGTTGGTCGCTCATGGTTCAGGCCTTCCGGGCTGCGCGGCTTGCCGACTCGACGGTATTGGCGAGCAGCATGGTGATGGTCATGGGGCCGACGCCACCAGGCACCGGGGTGATGGCGCCAGCGACATCTTTGGCGGATTCGAAATCCACATCGCCACAGAGCTTGCCGTCGGGAAGACGGTTGATGCCCACGTCGATGACGACGGCGCCGGGGCGCACCATGTCGCCGGTGACGAATTTGGGCTTGCCAATGGCGGCCACCAGGATGTCGGCGCGGCGGGTGTGGAAGTTCAGGTCGCGGGTGCCCGAGTGGCACACGGTGACGGTGGCGCCCGCAGCGGTGAGGAGCATGGCCATGGGCTTGCCAACGATGTTGGAGCGCCCGATCACCACGGCTTCAGCGCCGCGCAGGGGTGTTTCGATGCTCTTGAGCATTTCCATCACGCCGTTGGGCGTGCACGGAATGAAGGCTTCCTGGCCCTGGGACAGGCGGCCGACGTTCTCGGCATGAAAGCCGTCCACGTCCTTCTCGACGGAGATGGCTTCGAGCACGGCCTTCTCGTCAAAGTGCTTGGGCAGGGGCAGTTGCACCAGGATGCCGTGCACCGAGGGGTCGGCGTTGAGTTCGGCGATCTTGCCGAGCACATCGGCAGGGGCCGTGTCCTGGGCGTATTCAAACTTGAGGGACCTGATGCCGGCCTTCTCGCAGCCCGCCACCTTGTTGCGCACGTAAACGGCAGAGGCCGGATCGCCCCCCACCAGGATCACGGCCAGACAAGGCTGGGTGCCTTTGGCGGTCAGTTCAGCCGCCTTCGCGGCGAGTTCCCCGCGCAGTTTCGCGGAAAGCGCGTTGCCATCGATGATGCGAGCCGTCATGTTGCCGTCCCTCGGGAAAAACCCGTGAGTATACCATTACCTACAGTTGCCGCTTCATGGTCCGACAGCCCGGGCGGGCGGCAAACTTGCACGCCGGATCGGTGGCATGCGATTCTGAAACCGACATGAACAAGGGAAACGAAATGTCCGGTCCGGAAAAAGAGATTCTTGATGGCATTGCCACGCGCTCGGTTTACGCCCAGGGCGCCAATGCGGCGAGCACCCGTTACTGTTTTCGGGTTCTGCGGCGCTTCCTGGCCGAGGGCGACGTACTCGAACTGGGGCCGGCCGAAGGGCTGATGACCGAACTGCTCCAGTCCACCGGCAGGCGGATCACCTGCGTTGAAGGGGCAGAGGCTTTCTGCCAGTCGCTGTTGGCCCGGTTTCCGGAGATTGAGGTTGTCCAGGCCCTGTTCGAGGACTACCGCCCGGACAGACAGTTCGGCACCATCGTGATGGGCCATGTGCTCGAACACGTGGAAGATCCGATCGCCATCCTGAAGCTGGCCAAGGGCTGGCTGGCACCCGGCGGAAAGCTCTTTGCGGCAGTTCCAAACGCCCGCTCCCTGCACCGTCAGGCCGGCGTGATCATGGGCGTACTGGAAGCCGAGAATGCCCTCAACGACATGGACCGGCGCCACGGACACCGCCGGGTGTTCGACCCGGAGAGCTTCAGGCAGGCCTTTCTCGGTGCGGGCATGGCGATAGATTTCTTTGGCGGCTACTTTCTCAAGCCGGTCTCGTCGGGGCAGATCGAGGCGAACTGGAGTGATGCCATGCTGGACGCCTTCATGGTCCTCGGCGAGCGCTACCCCGACATCGCCGGGGAGATCTACGTGCTCGCCGCCCGGCCGGCAAGCTAGGCCCGGCAGGCTCAGCCGAAGGTCAGCAGATCCCGCTCGAAGTTGGCCCGCGCCTCGGCCGTGGCCTGGAGGATGGACATCATCACCGAGGTCCTGGCAATGCTCTGCAGTGCGTCCGCCCCCAGGCGCCCTTCCCTGAAATGGATGCCGATATTGTTGGCATAGGGGACGAAGAAGAAAATGAAGAAGCGGTGGGCGCTGGGGTAATTGAACTGGATCCTGCCGTTGATGGTGAGGGTGCCCCGGCCGAAATTGTTCTTCAGCAGAAAACACAGGGTCTCCGCCGTCACCGTGAAATCGGCAGGTGTCGTTTCGCCATCGGGCAGCAGATCGAGTCGGTCCTGAAACAGGTGGAGCCGGACGCTGCGCCCCAGGTCCGGCAGATGCGCGACGATGGAGAAATCCCGGTTGCGGTCGGTCATGACGGCATCGATGGCGTTGTCCGACCAGGTCCGGGCAAAGAAATCGTGGTAGGCGCGGTCAATGTCGTCCAGGCCGACCTCGCGATCGGTGTAGTCCCTGACCCGGATGCCTGAGGCCGCCGCCTCCCAGAAGGCGATGGATTCGCGGTTTTCGGCAGTGAAATCGCGGCTCAGCATGTCCTGCACTCCGAAAACCTGATCGGGGCGGGGAATGACGATCAGGCCCGCGTAGTCCCGCAGCGCGTTCATCACGTACGGAAGCCAGCTCCGGTTCCAGTAGAAGTTCTCTTCGTGGGCGTAGTGGACAAAGGACGCAAAGAGAATGAGCTTCTTTGGCTGAAATGCCTCGATGTAGGTCTTGAGGCGGGCGATGACCAGATCCTGCTGATGGAGGGGCGTGGCCTCGTCACCAATGTTGCCCGCCCAGTTGGCGTAGGAGAACTGGGCGGCCAGCACATCGATCCGGGGATGGCGCTTGTGAATCCGCTCGATGTTGCCCCCCATCTCCAGCCGTGCATCATTGGCATTGAGGAAGACGCTTCCGTCCGGGAATTCGACCACCGCCGCCGAATCGTAGCCGTCACTGACATAGATCGTCTGGCGGATGTCGCCGAAGGTGCAGGTCACGCCATCGTCCATCTCGGCGCAGGTGTGCCCCCTGGCAGCCAGGAAGGCCCGGACCTTGCCATCGCTGGTCTTCTGGTACAGGAAGCGCCTGGGTGCGCCAAGCCGGCGCAGGGTGGGAATCGAGAAATGGTCGGGATGCTCGTGGGAGAGCCAGATGTAGTCGCAGTCGATCTCGTCGATCCGGTGTGACTGCTCAACCAGCAGGCGCCAGCCATCATTGAAGGCCGTGCCCTCGAACCAGGGGTCACACAGAATCCGTACGCCGGGGCTTTCAAGAACAATGCAGCTGTGGTTCAAGAACCTGATCCGGCATGCATCCGCTGCCGGCTGTCCTGCTTCCTGGGTCATGTTTCCCTGCTCGTGCGTACGCACCCTGATCAAAACCGGATTTTAATCCAGCCCGACCGCCAGGGCCTCAGACGCGCTGCACGCCCTCGATGGCCATCACGCTCTGGACGAGTTCGGCGAGGGACTGGGCGGCCATCTTTTCCATCACCCGGGCCCGGTGCACCTCGACGGTCTTGATGCTGATGCCCAGCACGTCGGCAATCTGCTTGTTGAGCTTGCCGCCGATGATCAGGTCGAGCACCTCGCGTTCGCGCTGGGTGAGCTGGTCGAGACGGCGCGAAACTTCGGCGTCCTGGCGGCGGCGGGCGCGATGCTCCTGTTCGGCGACCAGGCACTGGCTCACCAGGCGCAGCAACTCGGCGTCGTTGAAGGGCTTCTCGATGAAGTCCACGGCGCCCTTCTTGAGCGCAGCCACCGCCATGGGCACGTCGCCATGGCCGGTGATGAAGATGATGGGCAGGGTCGAGTACTGGGCGCGCAGGCGTTCGTGGAGTTCCAGCCCGCTCATGCCGGGCATGCGCACGTCGAGCAGCAGGCAGCCGTTGAACTCGGGCCGCCAGGCCTTGAGGAAGTCTTCGGCCGAGGCAAAGGCCGCCACCTTGAAACCCTGGGATTCGAGCAGCCAAGCGAGGGAGTCGCGCAGGGCTTCGTCGTCATCCACCAGGTAGATGATCTGTTCAGGCATCGACACTTGCGGTTTCAAGGGCAGTCTCCAGGGGCAGGGTGAAGCGGAAGATACATCCTCCCGCGGGGTTGGCGTCCACCCACAGACGCCCTTCGTGGAATTCGACGATGGAACGGCAGATATTGAGCCCCATCCCCATGCCCTCGCTCTTGGTGGTGTAGAAGGGCGAGAAGAGCTTTTCGCGGGCTTCGTCTGACAGGCCCTGGCCCCGGTCGGCGATCGACACCTCCACCTGCCGTGGCTCCACGCGGCGGGCCGAGACGATGACGACACGTTCGTCGGCAGGCGTCTCGGCCATGGCTTCGATGCCGTTCTTGACCAGGTTGAGCAGCACCTGCTCCACCATCACCGTGTCGGCAAACACCGGCGGCAGGTCGGGTGGAAGCTGGCTCAGCACCTGAGCGCCATGGCGACGGGCGTCGATCTCGACGAAGCCGATGGCGTCGTCCACGATGGTCGCCAGGGGCACCGCGTGGCGACGCGGCTCGCTCTTCTTCACGAACTCGCGCACCCGCCGGATGATCTTGCCGGCCCGCTCGGCCTGGGCGCTGGCCTTTTGCATGGCGGTGAGAATGTCTTCCTGGCGATAGTCGCCAGACTGCAGGCGATTGACGCACCCCATGGAGTAGTTGGCGATGGCCGCCAGAGGCTGGTTGAGCTCATGGGCCAGGGTCGAGGCCATCTCGCCCATGGTGATCAGGCGGGAGGTGCGCTGCAGGCGCTCCTGCTGAGCGCGGTTCTCCTCGTCCACGCGCTTGCGGTCGGTGATGTCGGTGGCGATGGCCATGCGCACCACGCGCCCGTCCACCCAGCGGGTGGCCCGCTCGCGGATGTGGTACCAGCGGCCGGACAGCACATTCTGCAATTCGCCGTCGTAAAGCTCGCGGGGCACCTGCTCGGGGGCCAGGCGGCGCGGGTCCACGTCGTACCACAGGGTGTCGGGCGGCGTCGGCAAACCGTAAATACCCACCCGCTGCCCCACTGCGTCGTAGCCGTAAATGCTCTTGAAGGCCCGGTTGGCAAACAGGATTTCGTCGTTGGCCGCGTCCGCTACATATACTGCGGCATCCAGCCCGTCGAGCACGGCCACGAAGCGCTCGTGAGCCTCCTCAAGTTCGGCGCGCACCCGCTTGGGCTCGGTGATGTCGGTGATCGAGGCCATCCAGCCGGTCTGCCGCCCTTCCCCGTCAATCAGCGGTGAGAGGTAGAAGCGGGCGTCCAGGCGCTCCCCGCTCTTGCGCTGGATGGACATTTCGAAGCCGGTGGCCGGTGCATCCCCCGCCAGGGTGATCTCCAGGTTGCGCTGCAGGGCCGGGTAGTTGTCCCGCGGCCAGTAGGGGAATGGCGCCCGCGCGCCCACCAGCTCATCCGGTGACCAGCCGGTCATGCGGCAGAAGGCCGGGTTCACGTAGATGATCTTGCCGCTCAGGTCGATGGCGCGCAGGCCGGTGATGAGGGATTCTTCCATTGCCTTGCGGAAGGCATATTCGCCGCGCAGGGCCTCCTCGGCAGCCTTGCGCCCGGTGATGTCGTGGGCCACCGCGTACATCAGGCGCTCTTCGGGCACGGAGTTCACGCTCCAGGCCAGCCACTTGTAGCTGCCATCAAGGCAGCGGCAGCGGTTTTCGAAGGCCCCCGGCGTACCCGCGGCCAGGCTGCGCAGATGCTCAATGGTCTCGGCTACATCTTCGGCGTGGATGAAATCGATCAGCGGCCGCCCCGGCAGGTCGTCCGGAGCATGGCCCAGGATGCGCTCGAAGGCCGGGTTGCAGCGCCGGAACACCCCATTGAGACCGAGGATGGCCAGCATGTCCAGGGACAGGTTGAAGAGCCGGTCACGCTCCTTCTCCACCCTCACCCGCCGCTGCATGTGGGCGCGAAGCAACCACAGGCTCCACAGCACGAAGAAGCTCAACCCGACGATGACCGCCATCGGGAAGGCCGGCGGCAGGTTGCTCTCGGTGTGATACGCGGTGGCCTGCAGGGTCAGGCCGTTGCCCGGCGGATCGAGGGGAACAGAGAAGGCGAGACTCTCGTCCAGGGGACGCATCGCCGAATTGGCCGCCAGCACCTCACCCCGTCCGTCAGCAAAGGTCAGGCGATACTTCTCGCCGAACCAGCTCGGCACCAGGTAGGTCACCATGCGCTCGATCGAGTACACCGCGACGATGGCGCCCAGGGTGCTGCGCCCTTGCTGTACCGGCACGTAAACCTCCAGCACAGCCATGTTGCGGCCATTCACGTAGGGGTCGCCATACACAGGCCGCCCCAGCTCCCGCGCCTTCGCCAGCACCACCGACTGGATGCCTGACAGGGCATCTCCGACCAGCCAGTCTGTGGTGTCGAAGGGGGCGGTCCACTTGACGCGCTGGTCGTCCGAGATCCACACCACATTGACCAGCTCGGCATTGTTGGCGATGTGCTGGTTGGCTCGCACCTGGAAAGAATCCGCGTCCAGCGTATTGGCCGCCAGCTCCCGGGCCAGCTGGCCAAGGAACTCCTCGGTGCCCTGCATGTGCAAGCGCATGGTCTGCTCCGCCCACTGCACATCGCGGGCCAGGGCGTTGCGCTGGGTCTCACCCTCCTGGCGCTGGAGGATCCACACCAGCACCAGCATGGCCAGCGCAAACACCAGTACGGCGATGTAGGGCGCAGTCCAGTACCAGTTGGGCCGGGCGGTCTGGGGGGAAGGCAGATTCTTGTTCGACATTTGCCCTGCATCCTGATATCGGAAGGGCAGATCGGGCATCGGGAGTTACCCTAACGGGAAGTGACAGCCTCCCCGAGGGAGCAAGATCATTCAAGCGCGGGCCTGGCCAACGGCTTGCCTGTCATCGGTGTAGGGAGGTCGACTGAATTCGCCCTCACAAGAACAGCCCTGCCCGCCGCACGCCGCCCGCCGCGCTTGTCGGTCGTCGCACCGGGGCTAAGGGTTGTCCCGCATTCCCGCCCCGGGCACCCGGGTCTAGGGTTACAGGTTGCATCCGTGCGAACCAGAGCCGACCCCGAGCGGCCACCCTATTGATGGAGACCACCTTGCTGCGATTCGTGCGCACGGCAACCCTGGCGGCGCTGACCCTGCTGGCATTGCCGGCCTCGGCTATCGAACCGATCCGCATTGGCGTATCGGGCCCCTTCACCGGGGGTTCCAACCCGATGGGCATCGCCATGCGTGACGGCATCCGCCTGGCGGCGCGGGAGATCAACGAGGCCGGCGGCATTCTTGGTCGGCCGGTGCTGCTGGTGGAGCGGGACGACGAGGCCCGCCCCGAGCGCGGCGCCCAGGTGATACAAGAGCTCATCAACCAGGAAAGGGTGGTTGCCGGCCTGGGCATCGTGAATACCGGCGTGGCCCTGGCCAGCCAGCGCTTCTACCAGCAAGCCCACATCCCGATGATTACCTCGGTGGCCACAGGGTCGATCATCACCAAGCAGTTCCTGCCGCCCCAGTACCCCGACAACTACATCTTCCGGGTGTCGGCCCCCGACACCATCCAGGCGGCGATGATCGTCGAGGAGGCCGTGGTACGCCGGCGCCTGCGCAAGCTGGCGATCTTTCACGACAGCACCAACTACGGCCAGCTCGGGCGGGAAGACCTGGAGCGTGCCCTGGAACGCCACAGCCTCAAGCCCGTGGCAATCGAGCGCTTCAACATTCGCGACGTGGACATGACCCCCCAACTGGCCCGAGCCAAGGCTGCCGGCGCCGAGGCCATCCTCACCTACGGGCTGGGCCCGGAACTGGCCCACCTGGCCAACAGCATGGTACGCATCAGCTGGAAGGTTCCGCTGATGGGCAGCTGGGCCCTGGCCATGTCCAACTTCATCGACAACGCCGGCCCCAACGCCGAGGGCACGCGCATGCCCCAGACCTTCATCCAGGACGGCAACACCCCCCGGCGCAAGGCCTTCATCGACAAGTACCGCAAGAGCTTCGGTGTCGAGCGCATTCCGGTGGCCCCCGCTGCTGCCCAGGGCTATGACTCGATGCTGCTGTTGGCCGCCGCCATCCGGCAGGCCCGCAGCACCGAGGGCTCCCGCCTGCGCGATGCGCTGGAATCACTCAAGGAGCGGGTGGAAGGCATCGTGATGGTATATGATCGCCCCTTCTCCAGGACCGACCACGAGGCGATCGATACGCCACGGATCCCGGTCATCGGGGAAGTACGCAACAGTCAAGTGGTCTTCGCCTATGACGAAGACCGAAAGCGGGACGCGCAGTCCAAATGATCCCGCACAGCGGAACTCACATTTCCGCGCACGGCCGGGGGTTTTCTCCCTCCCTCCCTCGCCCCCGGCCGTTTTTTTTCCTATCCCCGTCGAACGAAACTTCGCCGGCCGGTGCCCCCAGGCCCGGCCGGCGAACGTGCTCTTGATCAATCCGCCCGCTTGTCGGCCCCCGTCGCGAGGCCCCTTTACGCCCTTCGTGCGCCCTGCACAGGGGGCACTGTCACGCCTCGTCGACGTCATGCGTAGGGGATCTTACGTATTGCACAATGCGGGATTTGGTTTTATATTGCGAAATATCAGGGCCGCGATCCGGTCCACGCAGGTTTGCAGTGAAAGCCCGCTGTCGTTACCCACGTCAGCAACCCACAACCCGCAAAGTCATGAGGAGACAAACCATGGCCGCGAACACGCAGAATTCCCAGGCAGACATCGACGCCCAGGAAACCAAGGAATGGCTGGAAGCACTTGAGGGCGTCGTCGCCCAGGAAGGCCCGGAACGGGCGCACTTCCTGATCGAGAAGCTGATCGAGGCAGGCCGCGAGGAAGGGATCGACATCCCCTACTCCGCCAACACCCAGTACATCAACACGATCCCTGCCGACCAGCAGCCCAAGTACCCGGGCGATCCGGACATGGAGATCAAGCTCCATTCCTACATCCGCTGGAACGCCATGGCCATGGTCGTGCGTGCCAACAAGGACACCAACGTGGGTGGCCACATCGCCTCCTTCGCGTCCGCCGCAGCCCTCTATGACGTGGGCTTTTCGCATTTCTGGAAGAGCATCAACCATGAAACGGGTGGCGACCTGATCTTCTTCCAGGGCCACTCGGTGCCGGGCGTGTACTCCCGCGCCTACATGCTGGGCCGCCTCACCGACGACCAGATGGACAACTTCCGTCAGGAAACCGACGGCCAGGGTATCTCCTCCTACCCGCACCCGTGGCTGATGCCGGACTTCTGGCAGTTCCCCACCGTCTCCATGGGCCTCGGCCCCCTGTGTGCGATCTACTCCGCCCGCTTCATGAAATACCTGGCCAGCCGCGGCATGATCGACGCCGCCAAGGCCGAGCAGCGCAAGGTGTGGGCCTTCCTGGGTGACGGCGAGACCGACGAGGTCGAGTCCCTGGGCGCCATCGGCATGGCCGGCCGCGAAAAGCTGGACAACCTGATCTTCGTCATCAACTGCAACCTGCAGCGCCTCGACGGCCCCGTGCGCGGCAATGGCAAGATCATCCAGGAACTCGAAGCCGAGTTCCGCGGTGCCGGCTGGAACGTCATCAAGCTGATCTGGGGCACCCACTGGGACGCCCTGTTCAACCGCGACAAGAAAGGCATCCTGAAGAAGCGGATGATGGAGCTGTGCGACGGCGAATATCAGACCTTCAAGGCCAAGAACGGCGCCTATGTGCGCGAGCACTTCTTCAACACCCCCGAGCTGCGCGAGCTGGTGGCCGACTGGACCGACGACGAGGTGTGGAACCTCAACCGCGGCGGCCACGACATTTTCAAGATCTTCACCGCCTACAACGCCGCCGTTAACCACAAGGGCGCCCCGACCCTGATCCTGGCCAAGACCATCAAGGGCTTCGGCATGGGCCAGTCCGGCGAGGCCATGAACATCTCCCACCAGCAGAAGAAGCTGGACATCGAGTCGATCCGCCGCTTCCGCGACCGCTTCGGCATCCCCGTGCCTGACGACAAGCTGGCCGAGCTGCCCTACCTGCGCTTCCCGGAAGACTCCGCCGAATACAAGTACATGATGCAGCGCCGGGTGGACCTGGGCGGCTTCCTGCCCCAGCGTCGCCGCACCGCCGCACCCCTGGCCGTGCCGGGTCTGGACGCCTTTGGCGCCCTGCTCAAGGCTTCCGGCGAAGGCCGCGAGCTGTCCACCACGATGGCCATCGTGCGCATCATGAACACCCTGCTGAAGGACAAGCAGATCGGCAAGAACATCGTCCCGATCGTGCCCGACGAGTCTCGCACCTTCGGCATGGAAGGCATGTTCCGCCAGTACGGCATCTGGAACCAGGAAGGCCAGAAGTACGTTCCCGAAGACCATGACCAGCTCATGTTCTACAAGGAAAGCCAGACCGGCCAGGTGCTGCAGGAAGGCATCAACGAAGCCGGCGCCATGGCCGACTGGATCGCTGCCGGCACCGCCTACAGCGTGCACGGCGTGCAGATGGTGCCCTTCTACATCTTCTACTCCATGTTCGGCCTGCAGCGCACCATGGACCTGTGCTGGGCGGCTGCCGACCAGCGCACCCGCGGCTTCCTGATCGGCGGCACCGCCGGCCGGACCACCCTGAACGGGGAAGGCCTGCAGCACGAAGACGGCCACAGCCAGCTCATGGCCAACATGATCCCCAACTGCATCAGCTACGACCCGACCTTCCAGTACGAAGTCGCCGTGGTGGTGCAGGACGGCATGCGCCGCATGTTCGCCGAGCAGGAAGACGTCTATTACTACCTCACGGTGATGAACGAGAACTACGAGCACCCGGAAATGCCCGAAGGTGCCGAGGCCGACATCATCAAGGGGATGTACGCCTTCCGTAAGGGCGGCGCGGGCGACCTGCGCGTCCAGTTGCTGGGCTCCGGCACCATCTTCAACGAAGTCATCGCCGCCGCCGACCTGCTCAAGAACGACTGGGGCGTGGAAGCCGACATCTGGGGCTGCCCCAGCTTCAACGAACTGGCCCGCGACGGCCAGGATGCCAACCGCTGGAACCTGCTGCACCCACTGGAAGCCCCGAAGAAGAGCCATGTGGAGCAGAAGCTCGAAGGCGCCGTCGGGCCGGTGATCGCCGCCACCGACTACATCCGCCTGTTCTCCGAGCAGATCCGCCCCTACGTCAAGAACACCTACGTCACCCTGGGCACCGACGGCTTCGGCCGCTCCGACACCCGTGAAAAGCTGCGTCACTTCTTTGAAGTGGATCGTCACTGGGTCACCCTGGCCGCCCTCAAGGCGCTGGCCGACGAAGGCAAGATCGAACGCGACAAGGTTGCCGCCGCTCTGGTCAAGTACAAGCTCGACCCGAACAAGCCCAACCCCATGTCCGTCTGATCGCGAGGAGTGCAAACATGAGCCAACTCATCGAAGTAAAGGTTCCGGACATCGGCGATTTCGACCAGGTGCCGGTGATCGAACTGTTCGTCAAGGTCGGTGACACCATCAAGGTGGACGACGCCATCGCCACCCTGGAATCCGACAAGGCCACCATGGACGTGCCGTCCAGCGCTGCCGGCGTGGTCAAGGAAGTGCTGATCAGCCTGGGTGACAAGGTTGCCGAAGGCACCGTACTGATCCGCGTCGAGGCCGCCGGCGCTGCCGCTGCAGCACCTGCCCCGGCTGCGGCAGCGCCGGCACCCGCGGCTGCCGCGCCGGCTCCGGCCGCTGCACCGGCAGCCCCCGCCGCCGCCGGTGGTGGCGTGGTTGAAGTGAAGGTGCCGGACATCGGCGACTTCGACTCCGTCCCGGTGATCGAGCTGTTCGTGAAGGTCGGCGACAGCATCAAGGCCGAAGACGCCATCGCCACCCTCGAATCCGACAAGGCCACCATGGACGTCCCCTCATCCGCCACCGGCGTGGTGAAGGAGGTGCTGGTCAAGCTGGGCGACAAGGTCTCCGAAGGTTCGGTGCTGATCAAGGTCGAAACCGGTGCCGGCGCTGCTGCCGCCCCCGCGCCGGCCGCCAGCGCAGCGGCGCCCGCTCCGGCTGCCGCAGCCCCCGCCGCTGCACCGGTAGCGGCACCGGCCGCTGCCGCCCCAGCCGCCGCCCCGTCCGCCGTCACCCTGGGCGGCAAGGTGCACGCCAGCCCGTCGGTGCGCGCCTTTGCCCGCGAACTGGGTGTCGATCTGGCCCAGGTCAAGGCCACCGGCCCGAAGAACCGCATCACCCAGGCCGACGTCACCGGCTTTGTGAAGGGCGCCATGAGCACCGGCGTCGTTCCGGGCAAGACCGTGGCTGCTGCGGCTGTCGGCAGCCTGGGTGGCGGGCTCGACCTGCTGCCCTGGCCGAAGGTAGACTTCTCCAAGTTCGGCGAGATCGACGTCAAGCCCCTGTCGCGCATCAAGAAGATCTCTGGCCAGAACCTGGCCCGCAACTGGGCCATGATCCCGGCCGTCACCTACCACGAGGACGCCGACATCACCGATCTGGAAGCCTTCCGCGTCCAGATGAACAAGGAGTTCGAGAAGTCCGGCAAGAAGCTCACCATGCTCGCCTTCATCATCAAGGCCTCGGTGCGCGCCCTGCAGGAGTTCCCCGAGTTCAACACCTCCCTCGACGGCGACAACCTGGTCTACAAGAAGTACTTCAACATCGCCTTCGCCGCCGACACTCCCAATGGTCTGGTAGTGCCCGTGGTGAAGGACGCCGACAAGAAGAGCGTGTTCGAGATCGCCGCCGAAACCGGCAACCTGGCCAAGCTCGCCCGTGACGGCAAGCTCAAGCCCGCCGACATGTCCGGCGCCTGCTTCACCATCTCCAGCCTTGGCGGCATCGGCGGCACCTACTTCGCGCCCATCGTCAATGCACCGGAAGTGGCCATCCTGGGTGTCAACAAGTCGGTGTTCAAGCCGGTATGGGACGGCAAGGCTTTCGTGCCGCGCCTCACCCTGCCCATGTCCCTGACCGCCGACCACCGCGTCATCGACGGCGCCCTGGCGACCCGCTTCAACGTGTACCTCGCCCAACTGCTGGCCGACTTCCGTCGGGTCATGCTCTAAGGAGATCGCCATGAGCCTCGTAGAAGTCAAGGTTCCGGACATCGGCGATTTTTCCGACGTGCCCGTCATCGAGCTGTTCGTGAAGGTCGGCGACAGCATCAAGGTGGACGACGCCATCGCCACCCTCGAATCCGACAAGGCCACCATGGACGTGCCCTCCTCCGCCGCCGGCGTGATCAGGGAAGTCAAGGTTGCCCTGGGTGACCGGGTTGGCGAAGGCAAGGTGCTGATCGTGGTTGAAACCGAAGGCGCAGGCGCCAGCCCGGCGCCGGCCGCCGCGGCAGCCCCGGCTGCGGCCCCTGCCGCTGCGCCGGTGGCGGCTCCGGCTGCCGCCAGCCACGGCGGCGCGGCCGACGTGGAGTACGACATGGTTGTGCTCGGCGCGGGCCCCGGCGGCTACTCCGCCGCCTTCCGTGCCGCCGACCTGGGCCTCAAGACCGCCATCATCGAGCGCTACGCCACCCTTGGCGGCGTGTGCCTGAACGTCGGCTGCATCCCCTCCAAGGCCCTGCTGCACGTGGCCGCGGTGATGGATGAGGCGGAGCACATGGGCGCCGCTGGCGTCAGCTTCGCCAAGCCCACGGTGGACGTGGACGTGCTGCGCGCCCACAAGGAAAAGGTTGTCGGCAAGCTCACCGGCGGTCTGGCCGGCATGGCCAAGGGCCGCAAGGTGGACATCATCCGTGGCTACGGCCACTTCCTCGACCCGAACCACATCGAAGTCGAAGAAACCACCGGCACCAGCCAAGAGAAAACCGGCGCCAAGAAGGTGGTGAAGTTCAAGCAGGCCATCATCGCGGCCGGCTCGGCGGCGGTGCATCTGCCCTTCATCCCGCGTGATCCGCGCATCGTCGACTCCACCGGCGCACTGGAGCTGCGCTTCGTTCCCGGCAAGCTGCTGGTCATCGGCGGCGGCATCATCGGCCTGGAAATGGCCACCGTCTATTCCTCCCTCGGCGCCCGCGTCGATGTGGTGGAGATGATGGACGGCCTGATGCAGGGCCCCGACCGGGACGCCGTGAAGGTGTGGGAGAAGCAGAACACCCACCGCTTCGACAAGATCATGCTGAAAACCAAGACGGTCGGCGTGGATGCCCGGGAAGACGGCCTCTACGTGACGTTTGAAGGCGAAGGCGCGCCCACCGAGCCGGTCAAGTACGACATGATCCTGCAGTCGGCGGGACGTGCCCCCAACGGCAAGAAGATCGGCGCCGAGAAGGCAGGCGTCATCGTCACCGACCGCGGCTTCATCCCGGTGGATGCCCAGATGCGCACCAACGTGCCCAACATCTTCGCCATCGGCGACGTGGTCGGTCAGCCCATGCTGGCCCACAAGGCCGTGCATGAAGCCCACGTGGCCGCGGAAGTCGCCGCCGGCCACAAGGCCGCCTTCGACGCTACCGTGATCCCGGGCGTGGCCTACACCCATCCGGAAGTGGCATGGGTCGGCTACACCGAAGCCCAGGCCAAGGCCGAAGGCAAGAAGGTGGAAACCGCCAAGTTCCCCTGGGCTGCCAGTGGCCGCGCCATCGCCAACGGTGCCGACTACGGCTTCACCAAGCTGATCTTCGACGCCGAAACCCATCGGGTCATCGGCGGCACCATCGTCGGCCCCTCCGCTGGCGACATGATCGGCGAGGTGTGCCTGGCCATCGAGATGGGCGCGGATGCGGTGGATATCGGCAAGACCATTCACCCCCACCCGACTCTGGGCGAGACCGTCGGCATGGCCGCCGAAGTAGCCCACGGCAGTTGCACCGACGTGCCCCCGGCGCGCAAGAAGTAAGCACGTAAAGAACCCTGTTGTAGCGTTGTTTCAGCGGCCTTCGGGCCGCTTTTTTTTGGTCGGCATCCGGCTTTATAGTTGAGCCCCGAATAAGGCCGACACGCAGCCCCAATCCCCTCTCCTGCCCATGACCCCCACCCAAGTCGCAGACCTCTGCCTTCAGCTCCCCGGTGCCCATGAATCCATCAAGTGGGGCAACAACCGGGTTTTCTCAATAGCCGACAACAAGATGTTCGCCATCCTGAGCACGTCGGCCAAAGCTCGGGAGAGCCTGGCTTTCAAGGTGGATAACGATCTCTTTCTTGCCTTCATCGACCGTCCCGGCATTCGCCCGGCACCTTACCTGGCCCGGGCGCGCTGGGTGTCGATGGAGACCCCCTTTCCCTTGCCTGACACAGAGCTGCGGGCGGCTCTGATCCGGTCGCACCAGTTGGTGGCAATGCGGCTTGCCAGGTATCGCTGGGCCGAGTTCCTGCTACCCGATGACAACGGCCCCAACCCTTCGCGATAGGGCTCAGGGCACACGGCTTGAGCGGCAGCAGACATCGCCCCCATGCACGCTGCCGCGGCCCGGGACCTGACCGCGATTGCTCGATGCAGGCGGCTCCGCCCGCGCTCGGCGGAATGCCTCAGATCGCCTTGAACAACGGGCTGCGCACCTGCTGGGCATCCGCTGCCGAAATGAACTTCTCGGTGTAGATGTCGCGCTCGAACAAGCGCCCCTGCATGAGGGTGGTGATGCAAGCCTCGATCATCAAGGGCGGGCCGCACAGGTAGGCCTTGTGACCACGGAAATCGTTGTCGAAGGCAGCCTTGGCGGCGTCATGGACAAAGCCCCGGAAGCCTTCCCAGCCCGAGCCCTCCGGTTCGTGGGAGAGAGCCGGTACATAGCGGAAGTGGGGGTACTGCGCCGCCAGGGCCAGAAACTCGTCGTGGTAGTACAGCTCGGCCCGGCTGCGCTGGCCATAGACGAGGGTGATGGGCTTGTCGAAGCCCTCCTCCAGCAGGTCCAGGATCATCGAGCGGGGGCTGGACAGGCCCGAGCCACCGGCCATGAAGACCACCGGAACCGCGGCCGACTTCTTCACGAAGAATCGCCCGTAGGGCCCGGCGATGCGCACCCGATCACCGGCCTGGAGCTTTTCGTGGATGTAGCTGGTGCCCTGCCCTCCCGGCACGATGCGGATGTTGAGCTCCACCTCGCCATCGGCCGAGGGCGGGCTGGCGATGGAGAAGGCGCGACTGCCGATGCCGCCGGGCAGCTCCAGGTTCACATACTGGCCGGCCTGGAAGCGCATGGGCGCATCCAGCTTGATCCACACGCCCTTGATGGTGGGGGTGAGGGTTTCGATGCGGCTCACCGTGCCGTCGAAATCCCGCACGGGCAGGTTCTCGGCGTCCGGGTCTTCCTCGATCTCGGCCTCGATCACCAGATCACCCTGGGCGGTGGCGCAGCAGGCCAGGCATTTTCCCTCCTCGCGCTCAAAGTCCATCAGGGCAAAAGTGGAGGCCTCGCCGTGTTCGATCTCGCCATCACTCACCTGCACCTTGCAGGTGGCACAGAGGCCATGGCAGCAGGCGTGGGGCAGGTAAATGCCGGCACGCAGGGCCGCATCGAGGATGGTCTGGCCTTCCTCGATTTCTATGGTCTGGCCAAGGGGCTCGATGGTCAGCTCGTAGCTCATCGCACCCTCCCTCAGGCCGCCGGCGCCAGGCTGTTGAGGCCCGGGGTGCGGAAGCGGAGCTGGTCCTTGTGGCCAATGCCGTTGGCGGCCAGGCTGGCGTTGAAGTCAGGGGTCCAGGGCTGGTTGGACTTGAGCCACTCCACCGCCGTCCAGTCGATGGCGGCGGCGTCGGGGTCGGGCTGGACGAGCATGCTGAGGGGGCCCTTCACCAGCTCACCAAAGGGTGTTTCGGGCGGCAGGCACAGCAGGAAGGGGGCAGCAAACAGCAGGTGGCGGTCCCAGCTGGCGTAAACGATTTGCTTGCCGTTGAAGTTCTCCACGCGGTCGCGGGGGGTGGCGGTGTATTCCTTGATGGCAACAACGGGCATGTTGAGTCTCCTGATCTCTTGTCTTGTATTGCGACGCACAGGGTCTGCAGACGCGACCTGTAGGGGCGACTTCAGTCGCCCGTGGACGTCGATCGACGGCATGGCGGTGATCCGCGTGGGGATGGGCGACTGAAGTCGCCCCTGCACATCCCTTGCAGGCCGCCCGCCGCTATTACTGGTTGGTGGTAGCCAGGCCGCGCCAGGCTTCGAAGTTCTGCTTGTCTTCGGAGCTGGCGTAATCTCCGTTGTCCTTGCCGTCGAGCAGGCTGACCCACTTCATCCACTCGCCAAGGTCGCCATTGACCGGGTCCTGGAACAGCTGGGGCATGGGCAGCCAGGCCTGGATGTATTTCTCCGGCTCGTTCTCGAAGACGTGCTGGCAGCCGTCGGAGCAGAAGTGGTACTTGTGTTCCTTGTAGACCGTCTCCCGGTGGCAGGTCAGGGTCGGGTCATCCGGCTCGGTGAACACGCAGGGCAGTTGGCAGGTCTGGCACAGCTTGGCGAGGCCGTAGTTTTTGAAGGGCGTGCCGGCAGCGGCCATCTTCTTGATGTGCTCCCAGCGCGGGCGGTAGTAGGTGTCGAAACTGTCCGGGTATTTGGCCGACAGCCAGCGCATGTCGTCGTCGGACGGTATCCAGGCATGGAAGGCGGTGCCGAAGCTCCACTGGTACAGGCCCAGCATGAACTGGTGGGACATGTGGTCGATGGACTTGGCCGCGGCGTCCCAATCCTTGGGCGGCTTGATACCGTAGCGGGCCAGGTCCTTGAACAGGGCGCCGCCGTTCTCGACGCCGTAGATCTCCCAGGCTTCGCGCCAGGACATGACGCGCTTCGGCAGCATGTAGTCCATCATCGTGCTCACCAGGCCCAGCACGCGGAAGCCGCGCCAGAACCATTTGTCGATCCAGGCCTGGACGATGGGCAGGTTGTCCGGGTCCTGCTCAAGGATGAACTTGATCACCTCCAGGCCCAGAGTCATATGGCGGGCCTCGTCCGACTGGGCCGAGAAGCCGAAGGTTACGGTGGCCATGTCACCGTTGTAGGCCGCCCCCGACATGAAGGGCACGAAGAGCAGGTTGGTCAGCACGTACTCGAAGCTGAAGCCGATGGCGATCATGAACTCGAAGGGCCCGGCGCTCATGGAATCGTCGAAGAAGGAGCGGGCCACCGAGGTGTACCAGATGCGGTCGCGCTGATCGGCGAAGGCATGGAAACCGTTGTAATAACGGTTGTAGTTGGACATGGCGTGGATCTGCGTCTGGGCATGACGGATCTCGTCGATGGCCTGCATCTGGCACGCCACCTGGGGCCCCACCCCCGGAAACTCGCGGCCAACCCGCGCAAAGCCCCGGTGGGCGGCGTATTCGGCCGGGCTGATGGCCTGCAGAAAGATCTTCAGGGCCGACAGGTAGCGGGCGTCCGTGAGATTGAGGTGGCCGTTGTTCTGGGCGTGGGCATCGATGATGGCGTAGAACTTTCGCTCCTTTTCGGCCTGGTATTTCCAGTAGGCGTCCATGGTCAGGCGGAAGGGGTCTTCCCACTTGTCCCAGTCGTGGATCTTGATGCCCTCGTAACCCACATACGGAAACAGTGCCTCCTTGCTGTGGTAGCTCGGCTCCCAGCCCAGGTCGCGGGTCATGGTGCGGTACTTCTCCTTGAGGCCGAGTTTCTTCTTGGCGACTTTCATGTCCATGGTGCTCTCCTCTTTCAGCTGTTCCAGCTCAGGGTCAGGCTGTCGTCGTCTTCTTCGACGTGGCCGGTCAGGGTGATCAGGTTGATGTGCAGTTCCTGCAGGTCGAAGCTGCGACCGAGCAGCTCTTCGATGGTGGCTTTGCGGATCACCAGGGAGCCTTCGGCGTCGATCTTGACCATGGCGGGCTGGCGGTTCACCACCGCCGCCGGGTTGTCGATCTCGATGGCTTCGATGATGGGACGGGTCTCTTCGTTGGCCTGCAGGGCAATGAATACGGTGGACATGGCGCTCCTTCAGAGGGTGAGGCCGGCCTTGGCGGCGCGGGCCTTGAATGCGGCCAGTTGCTCGGCCATGGCTTCGTCGGCCTGGGTACCCAGAGCCAGCTCGGCAACAGGAAGCAGGGCCGAGGCGGCGCGGGCGCTCCACTGGCGGGTCCAGCCTTCGAGCAGCCCACGGTTGGCGTCGGATTCGGCAGCCGCCACCTTGATCACCGCGTCGATCCACTTGCGGGTTTCGTCGAACCAGTCGCTCATGAACTGGGTCAGCATGGCCACCGCCGAGCCGCCTTGCACCGACAGGTGCTCATCCACAATGCGGTCGTAGATCAGCGGATAGAGCAGGCCGTCCATGGCCAGGTTCTGGGCCACGAAGAGCTCGAAGGGGTCGCGGCAGGCCATGCAGTCTTCCACGTAGCGGCGCAGGGGCTGCCAGGCGGGGCTGTCCATCCAGTCACGTTTGGCGGCATCCAGGGCCTCGGTGTCGCCCAGCAGCAGGCCGAGGCGCGACAGGTACTGGGCGATGCCCAGATTGTCCATGGCGTGGTAGATGCAGGGCTGGGTGAAGACCACGCCATAGCCGTAGCTACACACGAAGGTGTTGTTCTGGTTGGCGCCCCAGGCGGCATGGCGCAGGGGCAGCAGCACCGCGAGGGCGGTGGCGCGCAGGGCCTCGGGCAGCATGTCGGCCAGGCCACGGCTCTCGACGAAGCTGAAGTTGGCCTCGGCGTTCTCCTGCTGGCGGGCGCGGGTCAGGGTGTAGGTGCTGTAGTAGAACTGGCGCGGGTCCTTGAGAGCGTACCAGTCGGCCATCACGATGCGGGTCAGGCTGGCGTCGTAGAGCTGGTGGTCCGGGTCCCAGGTGGGACGGTAGTGGAGGTTTTCGGCGGCCTGGATGTCGTAGCTGCCTTCCTGGTAGCGGGAGGCGGGCTTGTTGCCGAAGCGGCGGACCAGGTGGTCGAAGGCCTGGCGCTGGGGCTCGATGGCGACCGTGCGGAGGTCGATCTGCATGGGGGAGTCTCCTGTTGGAATTATCGGAAGCGGGTGTGGGTGGCGTCGGCGAGGCGCCAGTCCCAGTCGCCCTGGGGGGCGTCGGCCTCCCGGGGGGGCAGCATCTCCACCCGGTTGGTCGTGCAGAACTCGGTGAAGGCGTCGCGGCCGAGGATCATCTCGACGAAGATCTCCGGCTCGCCGATGGCGAACTCGAACTCGACGAAACCGTTGGGGCGCTCGCCCGACAGGCGCACGAAGCGGCGGGTGGTGTCCATGCCGGCCTCAGCTCACCACGGAGAGAAAGGTCTCGTGGAGCTTGCGCTGGGGGTAGTCCAGACCCTGACCGAAGTTGTCGAAGGTCCAGGTCAGGGTCTCGTAGTCGGGGTAAGGCAGGTGACCGCCGAAGAAGGTCTCGAAGCGGTTGCCGGAGGGGTCCCAGGCGTAGATGGTGCAGCCGCGGGTGACGCCATGCCGGGTCGGGCCGATGTCCACCGCCACCTGGTTCATGGACATGATGTCGCCGGCACGCAGCACCTGGTCCCAGCTCTCCATCAGGGAGGAACAGTGGTGCAGCTTGCCCGGCTCGGGGTACTCGGCGAAGGCGATGTCATGCACCTTCTGCCCGCAGGACAGCCAGATGGCGGCGTTGGCCTTGCCGTCGGGGGTGAGCACCCGC
>NZ_JAQVCN010000052.1 GCF_028689785.1 Zoogloea sp.
GGCCGAAGGTGAGCAGGAGGCCGTAGAGGTGATCAAGCTTGTACAGCTTGCGCAGCATGGTGCGCTCCAGGAGGACACCGAACAAGCCCACCAGCAGCGGCGCGGCGATCAGGGCCACCCAGTAGTTGATGTTGAATTTGGTCAGGGCCAGCCAGGCGATGAAGGCGCCCATCATGTACTGGGCCCCGTGGGCGAAATTGATGATGTTGAGCAGGCCGAAGATGATGGCCAGGCCGAGGCTGAGGATCGCGTAGAACGAGCCGTTGATCAGGCCGACCAGCAGCTGGCTGCCCAGCAGGGCGGTTGGGACGCCGAAGATTTCCATGGGTCACTCCAGAGCCGGAGCGGCGCGAGGCCGCCCCGGGGTCGTGGTTGCAGCGGCTTACTTCTTGACCAGCGGGCAGCGGGACTGGGACAGGGGCTGGAAGGCCTCGGCTGCCGGGATGGTCTGGCGGACGTGGTAGTAGTCCCACGGGTACTTGGAGTCGGCAGGTTTCTTCACCTGCATCAGGTACATGTCGTGGACCATCCGGCCGTCTTCACGGATCTGCCCGTTTTTGGCAAAGAAGTCGTTGATCGGCATCTTCTTCATCTGGGCCATTACCTTCTTGGTGTCATCGGTGCCGGCGGCCTTGACGGCTTTGAGGTAGTGGTACACCGAGGAGTACTGACCGGCCTGGACCATGGTCGGCATCTTCTTCTGAACGCCGAAGAAGCGCTTGGACCAAGCGCGGGTCTCGTCATTGAGATCCCAGTAAAAGCCCTCGGTCAGGTACATGCCCTGGGTGGTCTTGAGGCCCAGGGAATGGATGTCGGTAATGAACATCAGCAGGCCGGCCAGGGACTGGGTGGGCGTGATGCCGAATTCGGCGGCCTGCTTGATAGCGTTGGTGGTGTCGGCACCGGCGTTGGCCAGTCCGATTACCTGGGCGCCGGAGGCCTGGGCCTTGAGCAGGAAGGACGAGAAGTCGGAGCCCGGGAAGGGGTGGCGCACGGAGCCCAATACCTTGCCGCCGTTGGCGCTGACGACGGCCGAGGCGTCCTTCTCGAGGGCCTGGCCGAAGGCGTAGTCGGCGGTCAGGAAGAACCAGCTCTTGCCGCCCTGCTTGGTCACGGCCTTGGCGGTGCCATTGGCCAGTGCATAGGTGTCGTAGGTGTAATGGACGGTGACGTCGTTGCACTGCTCGTTGGTAATGGGGGTGGAGGCCGGGCCGCTCATCAGGGCGATGCGGTCCTTCTCCTTGGCGATCTTCATCACGGCCAGAGCGACAGAGGTAGTGACCAGCTCGGTGGCGGTGTCCACGCCCTCACGCTCGAACCACTCGCGGGCCTTGTTGGAGGCGATGTCGGCTTTGTTCTGGTGGTCGGCGCTGACCACCTCGATCTTGAAGCCGGGCTTCTCCTTGGCGATGAAGTCCTCGACGGCCATTTTGGTGGCTAGCACGGCCCCGGAGCCGGCCAGGTCGGAATAGGTGCCCGACAGGTCGGTCAGCACGCCGATCTTCACCACCCCTCCGGAGATCTGTGCCTGGGCTCCTGCAGACAGGGCGGCCAGGGCGGCGGTACAGGCGATGGAAATCGCTTTCTTCATGGTCATGTCTCTCTCCTCCTTGTTGTATTGATCCGGCTCAGACGCCGAGGGTTTGGTGCAGCCAGTCCATTTTTCCGGGGAGCTCGTCCCGGGTGATCGTGGCGATGATCTCGCCGTGTTCGAGTACGTAATGGCGGTCGGCCAGCGGGGCGGCGAAGCGGAAGTTCTGCTCCACCAGCACGATGGTGAAGCCGCGCCTCTTGAGCTCGATGATCACCTCACCAAGTTTTTTGACGATGACCGGGGCGAGGCCTTCGGTGATTTCGTCCAGGAGCAGTAGCTTGGCGCCGGTGCGTAGAACCCGGGCCATGGCGAGCATTTGCTGCTCTCCGCCCGAGAGTTTGGTGCCCGGGCTGTTGCGGCGCTCCAGGAGGTTGGGGAACATGGTGTAGATCTCGTCCACGCTCATTCCGCCGCTGGCCACCTGGGGGGGCAGCATCAGGTTTTCCTCGGTGGACAGGGAGGCGAAAATCGCGCGCTCTTCGGGCACGTAGCCGATACCGTAGCGGGCCATGCGGTGGGTGGGCTCGGCGATCACATCCTTGCCATTCACCATGATGGAACCGTTACGCCGGCCAACCAGTCCGAGGATGGACTTGAGGGTGGTGGAGCGGCCCGAGCCGTTCCGCCCGAGCAGGGTCACGCATTCGCCACGGCCGACGTTGAGGTCGATGCCATGCAGGATGTGGGATTCGCCGTAGAAGGCGTGCAGATCGTGGATCCGCAGCATTTCGGGCTTGGGGTCGAAGGCGCTGGTCATGGATCGCTTCCGGTCAGTGGTGGGCGTCGTTCATGTCGCTGGAGCCCACATAGGCCTCAAGCACCTGCGGGTTCTTCGACACTTCCTCGTAGGGCCCTTCGGCCAGCACGCTGCCACGCTGCAGCACGGTGATGCGGTCGCACAGATTGGCCACCACCGACAGGTTGTGTTCCACCATCAGAATGGTGCGCTTGGCCGATACCCTGCGGATCAGCTCGACCACCCGCCCGATGTCCTCCTGGCCCATGCCCTGGGTCGGCTCATCCAGCAGCATCATGGTGGGTTCGAGGGCCAGGGTCGTAGCGATCTCGAGGGCGCGCTTGCGCCCGTAGGGCATCTCTGCGGTGACGGTGTCGGCAAAGCTGCCCAGGTCCACCGATTCGAGCAGCTCCATGGCTCTGTCGTTGAGCACGTCGAGGCTTTTTTCGGAACGCCAGAAATGGAACTCGGTGCCGAGTTTCTTCTGCAGGCCGATGCGCACGTTCTCCATCACCGTGAGGTGGGGGAAGGTGGCTGATATCTGAAATGAGCGTACCAGGCCGCGGCGGGCGGTGGCCGCTGGGGCTTCGCGGGTGATGTCGCGACCGTCGAAAGTGATGCTCCCGCGGGTGGGGGGCAGAAACTTGGTAAGCAGGTTGAAGACCGTGGTCTTGCCGGCGCCGTTGGGGCCGATCAGGGCGTGGATGTGACCGCGGCGGACTTTGAGATCCACGTTGGAGACAGCCGCAAAACCCTTGAATTCCTTGGTCAGACCGGCGGTTTCGAGGATGAAATCGCTCATGGGACTTCCCGGGTTGGGTGAAATCAGTATTTCGCCGGAGTGGAGCAGCGGACGGGCAGGCGTTGGGGAGCGGGTTGCCGCTGGCGGGCTGCGAGGTGGCGTGCCATGGCGATGGCGAGGCCGAAGGTGAGGGCTGCGGCCAGGATGGTCAGTGCAGTCATGGCAAGGTCTCCGTTGTTTTCTTATGGCATCAAGACTAGGGCCGGAGCGTGTCTACACCGTTGCTCAAAGGTAACGAATGGTGCGTTTGTGCCCCGGGCTGAAAGCCTTATGCCTACTGTGTTTATGCCTTTATTAGGGGCCTATCCCCGTCCACCGGCCAATGGGGGAATACCCGAACTGACGCCGGCGTAAAGCGCTTGTGGTAAGCAGGCGCGCATCGAGTCGCAGCACCAGCAGTCTGACGAGCTAGAATGGAAGGCTGGCAGTAAAACCACATGTTTGCAGACGGAGTCCCCCGAGATGCCTCAGTATCGTTCCCGCACTTCCACCGCCGGTCGCAACATGGCCGGCGCCCGCGCCCTGTGGCGCGCCACCGGCATGAAGGACGGCGATTTTGAAAAGCCGATCATCGCCGTGGTGAACAGCTTCACCCAGTTCGTGCCGGGTCATGTGCACCTCAAGGATCTGGGGCAGCTGGTCGCACGGGAGATCGAGAAGGCCGGTGGTGTGGCCAAGGAGTTCAACACCATCGCCGTCGATGACGGCATTGCCATGGGCCATGGCGGCATGCTCTACAGCCTGCCCAGCCGCGACCTGATCGCCGACAGCGTGGAGTACATGTGCAACGCCCACACGGCCGACGCCATGGTGTGCATCTCCAACTGCGACAAGATCACCCCGGGGATGCTGATGGCCGCCCTGCGCCTCAATATTCCGGCGATCTTCGTGTCCGGTGGCCCAATGGAGGCCGGCAAGGTCAAGTGGGAGGCCAAGGTGATTTCCCTCGACCTGGTGGACGCCATGGTCAAGGCCGCGGACAGCAGCTGTTCGGATGAAGAGGTGGATGCCATCGAGCGTTCCGCCTGCCCGACCTGCGGTTCCTGTTCCGGCATGTTCACCGCCAACTCCATGAACTGCCTGACCGAGGCCCTGGGCCTGTCCCTGCCCGGCAACGGCACCGTGCTGGCCACCCACGCCGATCGCGAGCAACTGTTCCTGCGTGCGGGTCGCACCATCGTGGATATGGCCCGGCGCTATTACGAGAAGGACGACGAGTCCGTCCTGCCCCGCGCCATCGCCAGTTTCAAGGCTTTCGAGAATGCGATCAGCCTTGATGTGGCCATGGGCGGCTCCACCAATACCGTGCTGCACCTTCTGGCCGCGGCCAAGGAAGCCGGTGTGGATTTCACCATGAAGGACATCGATCGTATTTCGCGCAAGGTGCCGTGCCTGTGCAAGGTGGCGCCCGCCGTGGCGGACGTGCACATTGAAGACGTGCATCGTGCCGGCGGCATCATGGCGATCCTCGGCGAGCTCAACCGTGCCGGTCTGCTGCACACCGACCTGCCCACCGTTCACTCCAAGACCATGGCCGAGGCCCTGGCCAGCTGGGATGTGATGCAGGCCCACGACAGCGGCGTGTTCAACTTTTACAAGGCTGCCCCGGGTGGCGTGCCAACCCAGGTGGCTTTCAGCCAGGATCGGCGCTGGAACGAGCTCGATCTGGACCGCAGCAAGGGTGTGATCCGTGACAAGGCCAATGCCTTCAGCCAGGACGGCGGCCTGGCCGTGCTCTACGGCAACATTGCCGAGAAGGGCTGTATCGTCAAGACCGCGGGTGTTGATGAATCCATCTGGAAGTTTACTGGCCGGGCCCGCGTGTTCGAAAGCCAGGAGGATGCCGTGGCCGGTATCCTGGCCGACCAGATCGTGGCGGGCGATGTGGTGGTGATCCGTTACGAAGGCCCGAAGGGCGGCCCGGGCATGCAGGAAATGCTCTACCCGACCAGCTACCTGAAGTCCAAGGGCCTTGGCAAGAGCTGCGCCCTGCTCACCGACGGGCGCTTCTCCGGCGGTACCTCCGGCCTGTCCATTGGCCATGCCTCGCCCGAGGCCGGGTGTGGCGGTGCCATCGGTCTGGTGGAGGAGGGGGATGTGATCGAGATCGACATCCCGAACCGGCGCATTCACCTGGCCGTTAGTGATACCGAGCTGGCCCGTCGCCGGGTGGCCCAGGATGCCCGTGGCTGGAAGCCGGCCAACCGGGTGCGTCATGTGTCGGCCGCCCTGCAGGCTTATGCCGCGCTTACCACCAGCGCCGACACGGGTGCAGTCCGTGATGTGACCCAGGTTCAGCGCTGATCTTCAGTGCTGGCGGTTAACGCAGAAGCCCGGCTCAGGCCGGGCTTCTGCGTTAACACCGTGCAGTGAGTGCGTTCCGCTGTTATAGCTTCTTTTCCATGAACAAGGCCTGTCCCATGGCTGGGTCGAGCTGATAGGCCTGAAAACCGAAGCCCGTATAGGCCTCGCGGGCACCGCCGTTGCCTTCAAGAACTTCCAGCGTCAGCTTGCAGCAGCCAAGCGCCAAAGCCGCCTGTTCGGCGTGGGTCAGCAGGGCCCGGGCGATGCCCTGGCGACGGAAGTCCTCGTGGACGATGATGTCGTGGATGTTCAGCAGGGGCTTGCCGGCGAAGGTTGAAAAGCCTTCCACGCAATTGATCAGCCCGGCGGCACGGCCATCCTGATAGGCCACGAAGCTCAGTACCGTCGGGCGCTTGCGCAGCTCGGTCGGCAGGCGGGTGCGCAACTCGGCGGGCATTGGCTTGCCGGTTCCGCTGGGGCTGCGCATGTAGTGGTCGAGTAGATTGAGGAAGTCGTCCGTACAGGCCGGATCTTCGAAGTCCACAGGCTGGATGCGAAGGGTGTGCATGGGTGGGCGGCAGCCTCAGTGGATCTGGGAGACGGTGTAGATGAAGCCGGCGGTGATGAAGGTCAGCACCAGGACGACGGCACCGCCCGCAGCCAGGATCGGGGTGTAGCTCACGATGGCAAAGTGCCGGCCGCATTTGCGACAGCGGAAGTACTCCGTGAAGTTGATGCCCGCAAAGCGGTGCGGATGCATGCGCGAGGGGCGGACATCGACGCTCTTGCAGTGTATGCAGTACGGATTGGAAGTTCTGGCAAAGGCGAAGCGTCGTGCCGGCCGGCGTTTGGTTTGATAGCTTCCGAAGCTTCGGGTAGGGGGCGATTCAACGGGCGCAGGCAACTCGCTGTCGGGCCCCGTGGCGTCTGAGTCGGACTTTGTGAGCTGGCGGTTGATTTGCTTGCGACGGAGCAGAAAGAAGGCGAAACCGCCCGAAATGAAGGCCACGAAGATGGCCAACCCGAAGGTGACATAGGGCCCGACCACGCCCCAGATTGAAGCGAGGCTGGGGGCTGCAGATGCCTGGGCTGGGTTTTGCTGGGCGGCGGTGTCCGCGCTGGCGGCTTCGGCTGCCGCTGCGCTTCCCTTGAGTTCCTTGAGCTTTTCGTGACCGTTCCAGGCTGCATCGGCTGGTGACATGCCAGCCCGGGCGAGCAGGACCGCGTCGTCGAACACAAAACCGGCTTCCCACCAGGCCAGCCGGTCGCTGGGGGAGAAGCCCTCGCGTTTCCATTGGCTCGGGTCGGACTGATCGAGCTCGGACATCAGGCTGCGGCTGGTCTTGGCGGAGTCGAGCCACTCCCGCGCCTCATCGGGGTCGAAACCCTTGTCCGACCAGGTCCGGGCGACCAGGGGGGTGAAGCCGGCGCGCTTCCAATTGACGGCTTCGTTCGGTGTCAGGTTGTAGGCCTGCCAATCCCGTGCTTCTAGCGGGGTCATGCCGGTGTTTTCCCAGCGGCTGATCTTGGGAGGGCTTGGCAGGGCAGACTCTTCCGCGGGGCTGTCGGCCTGGGAGGACGCCTGAGCGGGGGCGCCGGGGGGCGTTTGTGCGATGGCCGGTGTCGCAAACAGGGCGAAGGCCGAAACGGCGGTCAAGAGTACTTTCATGGTCTCGGCACCTTAAAGCAGGGCGCTTTCAAAGTTGTAGCGGAAAGTTTTCGATGATGCGACAAAAGTCATATTGTCGCTGCCTTTTCAGAGGGTTCAAGGAAGGGAGATGACACATTTCATATTTGTTCCGCATGGTGAGGGTGTCGTCCAGCCCGTGTCAGTGCCCTAGTCGCGCCCTGGCCGTGGATGTAGGCCCCAGGGCGGTGGTCGGCCGTCCTTCGCAATTCGTCCGGGGAAAGGCGTATTGTGGGGCCGCCGAGCGTCAGGACGGTTCGGCAAGCAAGGGGGTGTGGATGCACGAGATGTCGCTGGCTGAAGGAATCCGCCAGATCGTTGAAGAGACTGCCCGGCATCAGGGCTTCGGTCGTGTCCGGACGGTGGTGTTGGAAATCGGTCAGCTGGCCGTAGTCGAACCCGATAGCCTCCGCTTCTGTTTTGACGCGGTGATGAAAGGTGGGCCGGCCGATGGGGCCGTACTGCAGATCGACCGGGTGCCGGGGACTGGCTGGTGCGCGCAGTGCGCTGCTCAGGTGGAAATCGCCGAGTTGTACGATCCCTGCCCTCGCTGTGGTGGCTACCGTGTGCAGGTGACCGGTGGCACCGAGATGCGGGTGAAAGAACTTGAAATCGAGTGAAGGTGTTGTGACATGTGCAATGTGTGCGGTTGTGGGGCCGGAGAAGCCCGTATTGAAGGGCTCCCGACGGGGCAGGGCGCCAGGCAGGGGCGGCCCGGCGATGCTGCCGGCGAAGTGTCGCCCCGAGGTTGGCGCGTCACCGACTCCCATGAGGCGGCTCACTATGGCCGCGGCCCGGCGGGGGCCCAGGCCCCGGGAATGAGTCAGGCGAGGATGCTCAGCATCGAGCAGCGCATCCTCGCCAGAAACGATGCCCTGGCCGACGAGAACCGACGCTGGCTCGCCGGGCGCGGCATCCTGGCCCTGAACCTGGTGTCCAGCCCCGGTGCGGGCAAGACCACGTTGCTGGTGCGCACCATTGAAGCCCTACAGGCCCGGGTGCCCGTGAGTGTCGTCGAGGGGGATCAGCAGACCAGCTTTGACGCCGAGCGCATTCGGGCCACCGGCGCCCCGGCCCTGCAGATCAACACGGGCAAGGGCTGTCACCTGGATGCCCTGATGGTCGGTCAGGCCCTGAGCCGGCTGGCGCCACCGGTCGACAGCGTGCTGCTGATCGAGAACGTGGGCAATCTGGTGTGCCCCGCGGCCTTCGATCTGGGGGAGCGGGCCAAGGTCGTGGTGCTGTCGGTGACCGAGGGGGACGACAAACCCCTCAAGTATCCAAACATGTTTGCCGCTGCCAGCCTAATGCTGATCAACAAGACTGACCTCCTTCCCTACGTGGATTTCAACGTGGATAAAGCTATCGATTTTGCCCTGCGGGTCAATCCCGCCCTGGTCGTGATTCCGGTTTCTGCCACCACGGGTGCAGGTTTCGATGCCTGGCTCGACTGGGTGGATGTTCATCTTGATGAGGCTCGGACTGTCGTCCCGCTGAAGGCGGATCTCTACGCCGGCAAGGGGGCATGAGCGCATGCTGATGTTCGTCGATCCAAGCCGTGTTGCCCGCCGTCTGCGTGTCCGGGGTGTCGTGCAGGGTGTGGGCTTCCGGCCGTTCGTGTATCGCTTTGCCACTACCCTCGGTCTGGTGGGCTGGGTGCGCAATGACGGGGGGGGCGTGGAGATCGAGATTCAGGGCAGTGAGCCCCTGCTTGATGCCTTCACCCAGTGCCTGGTCACTGAGGCACCCCCCTTGGCCCGAGTCGATTCGATCGAGCCGGAGGTCATTCCTCCAGATCTGTCCCGCAAGGCATTCCTGATCCTGCCCAGCGTCGAAGGGGCTGTGGCCACGGCCATCGGCCCCGACGTGGCGGTGTGCCCGTCGTGCCTGAGGGAGTTGTTCGATCCGGATGATCGGCGCTGGCGCTATCCCTTCATCAACTGCACCCACTGCGGTCCGCGCTACACCATCACCCGCTCGCTGCCCTACGACCGTGCCCGCACCAGCATGGCCGGTTTTCAGCAATGCCCCGGCTGCGAGGCTGAGTACCATCACCCGGGGGATCGGCGCTTTCACGCCGAGCCCAATGCCTGCCCGGCCTGCGGGCCGCAGTTGAGTCTGTTTGAGCCCCACGGTGTGCGGGCTCTGGCGCGTGATCCGGTGGCCGAAACCGTACGTCGGCTGAAGCTCGGCGAGATCGTGGCGATCAAGGGCCTGGGAGGGTTTCACCTGGCCTGCGACGCATCGCAGGCAGAGAGCGTGGCCCGCCTGCGCGCGCGCAAGCTGCGCCCCCACAAGCCCTTGGCCCTGATGTGCGCAAACGTGCCGAGCGCGGCGCAGTGGGCGCGGGTCTCCGCCGCCGAGGCGGCAAGCCTCGAAAGCCCAGAGCGGCCGATCGTCCTCCTCGACAAGCAGCCATCCTTTGATGAGGCGCTGCCCGGCGTGGCTCCTGGGCTCGACGAGCTTGGTCTGATGTTGCCCTATACACCGCTTCACTACCTGCTCTTCCACGAGGCTGCTGGCCGCCCTGCCGGTACGGCCTGGCTGGACGAAGTTCAGCCCCTGGTGCTCGTGATGACCAGTGCGAACCCCCACGGCGAGCCCTTGGTGCAGGGCAACGAGGAGGCCTTCGAGCGCCTGGGCGAGATTGCCGATGTGTTGCTCATGCACGACCGGGATATCGTGGTGCGCTGTGATGACTCGGTACTGCGCCTGCGGCCTGACCTCCCAGCCGGAGGGCGGGAGGAGGCGGACGGGGGCGTTCAGTTCCAGCGCCGGGCGCGGGGCTTCACGCCCCTCTCCTTGCCTCTGCCCGATGACGGGCCGGCCGTGCTGGCCTTCGGTGCCCATTTCAAGGCCACCCTGTGCCTGACCCGTGGGCGGGAGGCCTTCCTGTCCCAGCATATCGGTGGGCTCGATAATCCCGCCGCCTGCAAAGCCCTTGATGAGGCTGCCGAACATCTCCAGACCATCCTCTCCATGCGTCCGGCAGCGCTGGCCCATGATGCTCACCCGGACTATTACTCTACCCGTGCCGCCCTTGCCCTGGCGGATCGGCTGGGGATTCCGGCCATTCCGGTTCAGCACCACCATGCACATATCGCCGCCGTGTGTGCCGAGCATGGGCTCGACGAACCCGTCCTTGGCCTGGCCGCCGATGGCGTCGGGCTTGGCACCGACGGCATGCCCTGGGGAGGCGAGCTGCTGTACGTGGAGGGAGCCGCGTTTCGGCGCCTGGGGCACCTGAGCCCTTTGCCTTTGCCCGGCGGCGACCGGGCTGCTCGCGAGCCCTGGCGCATGGCTTGCGGGGTGCTCCACGTGCTGGGCCGTGGCGACGAAGCCATCACCCGGTTCGCCGCTCGGCCGAATGTGGAGCAGGTGCTCGGGATGCTGTTGCGGGGTACCCGCTGCCCGCCCACCACCAGCCTCGGGCGCTGGTTCGACGCCGCCGCCGGCCTGCTGGGGGTGTGTGAAGACATGACCTACGAGGGGCAGGCAGGGATGCTGCTGGAGGCCTTGGCCTGCCGCTTCGGCACCAGCCTGCCTCTACCGGGTGGCTATCACATCGACACAGGGGCCGAGCCCGGCCTGTCCGTGCTCAATCTCTACCCCCTGCTCATGCAACTCGCGGACGAGAACGATGCCGCGCGGGGGGCCGCCCATTTCCACGCCACCCTGACTGAGGCGCTGACCCAATGGGTAAGTGATGCGGCACGCACCACCGGTATCCGCAGTGTGGTGCTGGCGGGGGGCTGCATGCACAACCGCCTGCTGTCGGCGGGGCTGCGTCATCGTCTGCAGGCGCGGGGGCTGGCTGTCTTTGAGGCCCAGCATGTCCCGCCCGGCGACGGCGGCCTCGCCTTGGGGCAGGCCTGGGTGGCGCGGGCCAGCCTGCGCCAGGGTGTGATCTGAACCGCGGATCTGGAAGCCATGTGCCTCGCCATTCCCGCCCGAGTGGTCGAACTTCTGCCCGACGGCCAGGCAAGGGTGGATCTGGGCGGTGTGCGCAAGACGGTTTCCCTCGCGCTTGTGGACGCGGTGTGTTGTGGCGATTACGTGATCGTGCATGTGGGCTTTGCCCTGGCAAGGCTCGATCCTGAGGAGGCGGCCTGGACCCTGGCGCTGATGCGTGAGGTGGGCGTTACCAGCGACGGGGAGTACGGCCCACCGTGAAGTATGTGGATGAGTTCCGCGACGGTACGCTGGCCGGGCGGCTGGGGGCGGCCATCGCCCGTGAGCTGCCGCCCGGCCGGCGCTATGCCTTCATGGAGTTCTGCGGCGGCCACACCCACACCATTTCGCGCTACGGATTAGCCGATCTGTTGCCGGCCGGCGTCCGTATGGTGCATGGCCCCGGTTGTCCGGTGTGCGTGCTGCCCATCGGTCGTATTGATCAGGCCATCAGCCTGGCCCTGGATCACGGGGCAACGGTGTGCACCTACGCCGACACCCTGCGTGTGCCGGCCTCGGGCGGGCGCTCCATGCTGCGGGCCCGGGCTGAGGGGGGCGACATCCGGATGGTGTATTCCGCTACCGATGCGCTGGCCCTGGCCTGCCGGGAGCCGGCCCGCCAGGTGGTGTTCTTTGCGATCGGTTTTGAGACGACCACGCCACCTACTGCCGTGGTGATTCGCGAGGCAGCCCGCCTGGGGCTGAAGAACTTCAGCGTGCTGTGCTGTCATGTGCTGACACCGGCGGCGATCAGCGCGATTCTGGCCTCACCCCCGGCGGGCGCGTTGGAGGCTGTGCCGCTGGATGGCTTTGTTGGCCCGGCTCATGTCAGTACCGTCATCGGCAGCCGTCCCTACACCGGCTTCGCCGCGGCCTTCCACAAGCCGGTGGTGATCGCCGGCTTCGAGCCCCTGGACGTGATGCAGGCCATCCTCATGCTGGTGCGTCAGGTTAATGAGGGGCGCGCCGAGGTGGAGAACCAGTTCACCCGCGCCGTCACCGAAAGCGGCAATCTTAAGGCCCAGGCACTGGTGGCCGAGGTGCTGGCGGTGCGGGAGTCCTTTGAATGGCGGGGCCTGGGGGGGCTGCCGGCATCCGCCCTCCGGCTCGCCGATGCGTACGCCGGGCTGGATGCGGAGCAGCGTTTCGGCTTGCACTATCAGGTAGTGCCGGACCACCCGGCCTGCGAATGCGCGGCTATCCTGCGTGGCCTCCGGACGCCCCGTGAGTGCCGGTTGTTCGGTACCGCCTGCACGCCGGAAAATCCGATGGGCTCGTGCATGGTGTCGTCTGAAGGGGCGTGTGCCGCACACTACACCTACGGGCGCTTCCGCCATTGTCCGATTGTTGCTGAGTGATGGAGCGTTTTATCCAAGTCTTTGTGTCAAAAGAGGGCAATGCTGTGCGGGTGGCGGTCTTGCGGGTGTGAGGGAAATCCCGCAGAAAGGGTCAACCTCTGCTTCTTGCTGCCGATAAGCGCCCATGGGCCCGCTTCGAGGCCCGCAAGGAGACAACGGAGTGAAGCTTTTCAGAAGCCTGCGCGGTGCCCCTTCGCCGGGCGTCGCAGTTCTGCAGTGCCGGGCGTCCGAAGTGGCGGCAACCCTCGCCGCCACCTCCCTCTCGCCCACCTTCATCAGTGGTTACGTGTCGCCCCATGTGGACATCGACCCGATTGCCCGTGACGTGACGGCCCGCTTTCCGGGGGTGCCGGTCATGCTTTGCTCCACGGCTGGCGAGCTGTGCGGCGATAACGAGAGCCTTTACTGCCGCACTGGCGGCAGCTGGGATCGGGTGGTGATCCAGTGCTTCGATGCAAGCCTGGTCGCCCGTGCCCAGGTCATCGCGGTGCCCTTGGGTAGCGAGGATCTGCGTTGCCAGCAGAGCGAGCTTCCGGTGAAGGAGCGGGTCGCCCGGATTGCCCGCAGCATCCAGGCCGCCCGGGCGGACATCGATATTGATTACCGTGACACGCTGGCTTATGTGCTCTTCGATGGCCTGTCTGCCTCCGAGTCCTTCTTTATGGAAGCTCTCTATGATTCGGGACGTTTCCCCTGCCTGTTCGTAGGCGGGTCGGCTGGTGGCAAGTTCGATTTCAAAAACACCTGGATTCATGACGGCAGCCGTCGCCTCGAGAACCATGCCCTCATCGCCTTTCTGAAGATGCCCAAGGGGGTCCGTTTCGGTGTCCTGAAAAGCCAGAACTTTGTGCCTGACGGCCCGCACTTCCCGGTCATCGGTGCATCGCTGGAGCAGCGTTACGTCAGCCAGGTGATCGATGCGGAGGGGCGCATCGTGCCGTTTGTGGAAGCCCTCTGCGCCCATTTCCGCTGTGCGCCGCAGGACCTGGAAAGCAAGCTGGCCGACTATTCGTTTGCGATCCAGGTGGGCAAGGAGATTTTCGTCCGCTCGGTGGTCAACGTCGATCTGTCGGCAGGGCGGGTGAATTTCTACTGTGACATCTCGCCGGGCGAGGAGCTTTTGCTGGTGCGCCGCACCAGCCTGGTGCAGAGCACGGAGCAGGATTTCCGTGCCTTCATGGCAGGCAAGCCCGGAGCGCCGGTGGCTGGAATCCTCAACGATTGCATCCTGCGTCGCCTATACAACGACAAGGAATTGTCGAAGGTTGGTTCGGCGCTGCCCTGCAAACAGCTGGCGGGCTTCTCGACCTTTGGCGAGATCCTCGGCCTCAACCTCAATCAGACCCTGACAGCGGTGTTCTTCTTCCGGGTGCCGGAGGGCGCGCCCTTCCGCGACGACTACGTGGACAATTTCGTCGCTCACTATGGTGAGTTCAAGGCCTTCTTCCTGCGCCGTCAGAGCGCCAAACTGGCCGGCCTGTCGCGGGTTATCGTCAAGCAGATCGCCGATTACCAGTCCCAGGCCTTCGACAGCCAGCTAGACCCATCCAGTTTCGACGACAACATTGCCCTGGTGGTGCATGGCCTGAACAGCTTGGGTCAGACCCTCCGGGAGTCCCACGATATCCGCGACGACACTGCCCGTCAGCTGGAGCACTGTGCCGGGGATCTGTATGCCTCGGTGGGCAGTCTCACCGGCCACATCCAGGAGCAGGGGAGGGTGGTGCATGCGGCCAGCGATACGGTGGGTGAGCTGACCCGCCAGGCCGCCGAGGCTGCTGACAGTGCCCGCAAGCTGGCTGATGCCAGCGGGCGCATACAGGGGGTGGTGGAGGTGATTCAGCAGATCGCCGACCAGACCAACCTGCTTGCCCTCAATGCTGCCATCGAGGCCGCCCGGGCTGGCGAGGCGGGTCGCGGTTTTGCCGTGGTTGCCGACGAGGTGCGCAAACTGGCGGAGAAGTCCCGCACGAGTGCCGGCGAGATCGGTGCCGACATCTCGACCCTGGCCAACGAGATCGGGCGGGTGGCCGGGGAAATCGAGCGTCAGGCCGGGGATGTCTCCAATCTGTCTGGCTTGTTGTCCGACATCGAGGCTTTCAGCGGCAAGACGGCGGGTACGGCCGATCACACCAAATCAGTGGCCGACACCCTCAAGAACCTCACCGGCAATCAACGGGTTCTCGCCTGACGCGGGCGGGGCGCAGTATGCTCCGAAGGTACTGCAGGTTTGCGCCGCAGCACCTCTACCTATGAAAGAAATCCCCACGCTTTCCGCGATGCGGCTCGCTGCTCTCCGAGGGGGAGCTTTTCATCCTGGGGCGGCCCTGCGATGAAAAGGCCCTGTCTCCGCCCCCTCGACCTGCGCCACGGCAGCGTGGACCTTGCCCACGGGGGCGGTGGTCGCGCAATGGTCCAGCTCATCACCGAGCTCTTTGGCCGTGCCTTCGACAACCTCTGGCTGCGCCGGGGCGACGATGGGGCCGTGCTGCCGGCGCCTGGCCCGGGGGAGCGCCTGGTTCTGGCCACCGATGCCCACGTGGTGTCTCCGCTGTTTTTTCCGGGGGGAGATATCGGCAGCCTGTCGGTGCACGGCACGCTCAACGATCTGGCCGTGATGGGGGCCCGCCCCCTCTACCTTGCAGCGAGCTTCATCCTCGAAGAGGGCTTTCCCCTTGCCGACCTGCAGCGCATCGTCACCAGCATGGCCGCCGCTGCCCGTGGGGCCGGCGTGCCGGTGGTGACGGGGGATACCAAGGTGGTGGAGCGGGGCAAGGGCGACGGGGTCTTCATCACCACCACGGGGGTGGGAGCCCTTGCCGCGGGGCGGGATCTCTCAGGTGCGAATGCCCGTCCGGGGGATGTGGTCATCGTGTCGGGCACACTGGGAGATCACGGTATGGCGATCATGGCCCAGCGGGAGAATCTGGCCTTCGAGTCCGACATCGTTTCCGACAGTGCGGCCCTGCACGGACTGGCCGCGTGTGCCCTGGCAGCGGCGCCGGGTCTGCGGTTGTTGCGTGACCCGACCCGCGGCGGGTTGGCGGCAACCCTCAACGAGATTGCCCAGCAATCCGGTGTGGGCATGGTCCTGGATGAGGCAGCGATCCCCGTTGCGCCCCAGGTGGCGGCAGCCTGCGAGTTCCTGGGGCTGGACCCGCTCCACATCGCCAACGAGGGCAAGCTGGTGGCGGTGTGTCCGCCCGCCGAGACCGCAGGCCTGGTGGCCGCCTTGCGCAGCCATCCGCTGGGGCTGCAGGCCGCCCGTATCGGCGAGGTGATCGCCGATACGCATCGTTTCGTGCAGATGAAGACCGTGCTTGGAGGGCGCAGGATGGTGGACTGGCTGGCTGGCGAGCAGCTCCCGCGGATCTGCTGATCTCCTGACTTCGTTTGGTGGCCGGTAGCGTTTACTGCCGCCCGCCGAAGCGGTTTTCCTGGCCCCGTCCGCCCTCACCGCCATGGCCCCGATTGTTGTCCCGCGGGTTGTTCATCTCCGTCGGGGGGCGGAAGCGCGAGTTGGGCTCACCCTGCGGGCGGGGGGCCTCCATGCGTGGCATCTCCTGTCGCGGGGCATTCTGCTGGCCCCAGCCCCCCGGGTTCGGCTGGGGGGCGGCCCGGGGGGATGAGATGGGGGGCGGTGGCTCCTGCCGGGGAGCGCGCTCCCGCTCCTGACGGGGCGGTGCATTGCGGTAGTCGTCCCGGGGGCCGTCGCGACGCCTGTCGTCCTGCCAGCGATGTTCGCGTTCGTGGTCCCGGCCCGGATTCCAGCCAGGACGCCAGCCCGGAGGCGGCCCGGGATGGGGCTCCATGCGGTGTGGCGGGGCGCGGTATAGGGCCGGCGGCGGCGCGGGGCGCCAGTGGTGCCGGTCGCCATACCAGGGGCGATCCCGGTAATGATGGCCCCAGTAATCGCCGATGATGAAGCTGATCAAGGGAATCCCGAGGGAGGGTCCGTACTGGATGATCGGCAGGGGTTCGCCGGCCCAGGAGAAGCTGAGCGCGCCACTCCAAGCCCAGCCCCGAAAGCCGTCCCGGGTGACCAGGTCGCACCACTGGTAGCCCTGTAGGCAGCCCACTACGTCGATCTCCATGCCTGGAGGGAGTAACGCGATTTGGGGGTAGTCCGGCCCCGGTCCGGCATACAGGCGAATGGGCTCGGTGATGTAGGCCGGGCGAGCGTCGTCCACTGCGGGCAGCAGGGCCGCGGCAATGGCCAGGGTGCGGAGCAGGGTGGGGAAGGGCAAGTGTTTGTCCGAGAGGGACGTGCTCCTGACAAGGGGGGCGATATGGGGGATCAACGCACCGGGCAGGGGGCGGGACCGACATGGGACTGTAAGCGCAGATTTCGCCCCGCGGGCAAGCCTGTCAGCGCCCCCTGTGCCGGTCAAGTTGCTTCTCTGTCCGCCGTTGAAGGGGGCAAGTCCCTGATCTGTTAGGAGTCCGCCATGAAAGTCGCCGCTGCCAGCATGGATCTCGCCGCCACCCATAGGGCCAGCAGCACGGTCGACGTGGACGAGCGCCTGAGAGCGTGGATCGGGCCGCGCCCCGGCTCGGGGGAGGCGCGTCCGCCCAGTCGGGCGGTGGTGGTTTCCGATGCGGCCAGGCAGGCCTTCGATCTTGAAAAGGCGGCCCCGGCGGCACCGGTTTCGACGGATGAGGTGGAGGCGGATCCGCGGCTTGAGCTTCTACGCTCCATTGTCGAGATGCTTACCGGGCAGCGCATCCACCTGATGTCTGCATCGGATATGAATCCTGATCAGGTGGCGGCGGAGTCCGCCCGGTCGACCGGGGCGGCCAACGAGCAGGAGCCGGAGTTCGGTGTCGAGTACGATCGCACCGAGACGCGTACCCACAGTGAGGAAACCCGGTTTGCCGCCGAAGGGACGATTCGTACCGCGGATGGTCGCGAGATCGGTTTCAGCGTGGCCCTGTCCATGTGGCGCAGCGAAACGGAAACCCACCAGCTCACCCTGAGGGCCGGTAACGCGGTGAGCAAGGATCCGCTGGTGGTCAATTTTTCGGAGAACGCCGCCAGCCTTAGCAGCCAGCGCTTCAGCTTCGATCTGATGGGGGATGGCAAGGAGGTGGCCATGCCCGTGCTGCAGCAGGGCAGTGGCTTTCTGGTGCTTGATGCGCGGGAAGGGGCGCAGGTCACGTCGGGCCGGCAATTGTTCGGGCCCGCCAGCGGTGACGGCTTTGCCGACCTGGCTTTGCATGACAGCGATGCCAATGGCTGGATCGACGAGGCCGATCCGGTGTTTTCCCGTCTTGGGGTGTGGACCCCGGACGCCAAAGGTGGCGGCACGGTGGTGAGCCTGGGCGAAGCCCGCATCGGCGCGCTCTACCTGGGGCGGGTGACCACACCCTTTACGCTCAAGGAGGGCGGCGAGAACCTCGGTGCGGTACGCAGCTCCGGCATCTATGCCCGCGAGGACGGTGGCGTGGGGACTTTGCAGCAGGTGGATCTGAAGGTCTGAGCCACTGTTGGGCGGGGTATTCAGTCGGCAGACAGGGTCTTGGCCCGGAAGCCAGCCGGTACGCCCGCCGGGCGACGGGCCTGGTAGTTGAAGAAGATGATGCCGGTCTTGCCTCGTGCTACCTCACGACCGCTGGCCTTGTCGCTGGCACGCCATACCAGGTCGCAACCGTACTTATTGAATTCCGCGGGTGCCATTTCGAAGAGCAGGGTTTCGCCGTGGAAGGCCTCGGACTTGTATTGCAGCGCTGCGTCGGCAACGACGATACCGACGCCCTCCACATCCAACTCTGTGTAGCCCAGGTGTTTGAGGAAACGCACCCGGGCCTCCGACACCAGGCCGACCAGGGCCGCGTTGTCCAGATGGTGGCCGTAGTTGATGTGGCTGATATAGATCGGAATCTCGGTGCTGAAGACGAAGTGCTCGGGCAGGTCAATTAATACGCGGGTCATGATGTCTCGTAGAAGGAGGATTCGGGGATTCGCGAGATTATCGCAGCCTGCCGGCATCCAGCGGCGGTCAATTGCGCCTGGCGTGCCCGCCGGGCAGAATGCCCCGGTCGTACTGACCATGGAGCCGCCGTGGAGCGATTCACCATTTCCCTCGATGAAGAACTGGCCCAGGAGTTTGATGCTCTGATCGCTACTCGGGGTTACTCCAACCGCTCGGAGGCCGTGCGCGACATCCTGCGTGCACAAATTGAAGCCAGCCGCCTGGTGCGGGAGGACGCACCGCACTGCATCGCCAATCTGTCCTACGTGTACAACCACCCTGAGCGGGAACTTGCCGAGCGTGTAACCCACGCCCAGCACGCGCACCATGATCGCCCGCGGAGCTGATGGGCACCCCCTGGTGAGGCGCTGCCGGCTTGGCACGATTGTTGTATGAACTAAACTGTTAAGTTCATAACTTTGTGCAGGTGCCGGTCATGCACGATCTCCCTTCCGATGGTCTCGCCCTTGTTCTGCTGGTATTCGTGCTGGGCCTGAAGCATGGTTTCGATGCAGATCACCTCGCCACCATTGATGGCCTGACACGCTACAACGCGGCGGTCCGGCCGAGGCTGGCGCGCTTCTGCGGCAGCTTGTTTTCCCTCGGGCATGGTGCGGTGGTGGTGGTCATCGCCGTGGGTGCAAGCCTGCTTTCCCAGGGATGGGCTGTGCCGGAGTGGCTGGAGAGCTCGGGAGCGTGGATATCCATCACCGTCCTGGTTTTGCTCGGCGTGCTCAATTTGCGTGCGGTGTATGCTGCCGAAGCGCACGAAATGGTGCGTCCGGTGGGGCTCAAGGGGCGATGGGTGGCGCGCAGCGGGCAGGTCAGTCACCCCGCAGGGGTGGCGCTGGTGGGGGCCCTGTTCGCCTTGTCCTTCGATACGGTCAGCCAGGCTGCGCTGTTTGCGATGGCGGGTGTTCAGGCCGGCGGCTGGCTGCCGGCGGCAGGCCTGGGGCTCGTCTTCATGGCCGGCATGTTGCTGGCGGACGGTGCCAACGGGCTGTGGATTGCCCGGCTGATTGCGCGCGCAGACGCCACTGCGCGGATCGCCTCACGGGTGATGGCGCTGGCGGTGGCAGGCATCAGTCTGCTGGTGGCGGCATGGAGCCTGGCACGGATGCTGGCGCCGACCCTGGATGCCTGGGGGGAGGGCAAGGCGCTGCTTTTCGGGGCAGGCGTGATGGCGGTGATCTTCTCCAGTTTCCTGCTTGGTCAGCGACTCGCCCGCGCTCCTGCTCACGCGGTAGATATCCCGGGTTGAGCTTGGGCGTGGAGGGCCCCGCCGTGGCGGTTTGTGCCCACCGAGCGCGGACAATTCTGTACGATTCGCATTCTTGACCACGCTTAAGGCTGTTTGCTGCACTGCGCGACAAATTTGCGCTGTCGGCACATGATCCCGATGTGTCCGAATTCCCCTGAAGCGTCGTTCATCCCAAGAGTCTGCATTGAAACCCCTGAAATTGCCTGCCACCGAGGCTCATTTCCAAGCGCCAGATACCTGCACGCAGGGGCGAGTTTTGCGCCTGAGCGTCTGATGATGGACCGGAGCTTGACCTACGCCGTCGTGGTGTCCCTTGCGGCCCATGGACTGGTGCTGGGGTTCGGAGGTGGGAAGCTTCGACAAGAGGTGGAGGCGCCGCGTGTTCTTGAGGCCCGCCTGACGCCGGAACCGCCCCCCGCCCGGCTTCCCGAGCCTCCTCGACCCCAGCCCGTGAAATCCCCGGCAGCGTTGGCGCCGCAGCGGCAGGTCAATACACGGTCGCCCCAGGCTCAACCCCATGCCAAGCCAGTACCGCATCTGATGACGGCTCCACGTGCCGATGCTGAAGCGCCAGCCGTGTCGGCCACGCCCCATCCGGCTCCGGAGCCCGCGCTTGCTGCTACGGCGGTTGCAGCGGGGGCTGGGACATCTGCCGCACCGTCAGCCAATGGAGGGGCAGCCACCTATTCGCCTCCAGGTTTCGGCGCCAGCTACCTTCATAACCCGAAACCGGCCTATCCGATCATGGCCCGTCGGCGTGGGCTGGAGGGGTTGGTGCGCCTGGATGTCCGGGTTTCCGCCGAAGGTATCCCTGTTGCAGTGAAGGTGCGCGAAAGTTCCGGCCACGAGTCCCTTGATGACGCGGCCCTGACTGCGGTGTGGCACTGGCGGTTTTCGCCGGCCCGGCGAGGTGGAGAGCCGATTGAGGGGGTTGTCGTAGTGCCCGTGCGTTTCAATCTCGAAGGCGATCCCGCTGGTTAGCCGGCGAAGCAAATCTGACTTTACTCGGAGCATTCATGTCCCTGCATCTCTGGCTGGGCTTCCTGGCCGCAGCCCTGGTGGTTGCCGTCTCCCCTGGGCCCGGCGCCGTACTGAGCATGAGCGTCGGTCTGCGCCATGGCTACTGGCACGCCTTGGCGGGCATTGCTGGCTTGCAGACGGCGCTGTTGCTGCAACTGGCTTTGGTGGCCACGGGCCTTGGCGCCCTGCTGGCCGCTTCGGAAACCGCATTCTTGGTGGTGAAATTGGTCGGTGCGGGCTATCTGGTGTGGCTTGGCATCCGGAAATGGCGGGCAAGGGTCGAGGAGGGGGCAGGCGCAGCCCTGGAGGCGGATGTGCCCGAGGGGTTTTACCGTCAGGGTATTCTGGTCAATCTTGGCAATCCGAAGGCTATTGTTTTCATTGCGGCGCTCGTGCCCCAGTTCATCGACCCGTCAAGGCCCCAGCCTCCCCAGTTTCTCGTCATCGCTGCAACCATGTGCAGTGTCGATACCCTGGTAATGTCTTGCTATGCCCTTCTCGCCAGCCGATTTCGCGGTCTGACGAGCAGCCCTCGGGCGGCCGTGCTGCAGAACCGGATCTTCGGTGGGCTGTTTGTCAGTGCCGGTCTGCTCCTGGCCGGCAGTTCGCGGCATTGATCAGCGCGCGGCATCGAAGTCCGCTGCGAGTTCATTAAGGGCCGCGTCGTCCAGCGCCAACTCATGCTCCACCATTTCAGCCCAGTCGATCCAGTCGGGTGACATGCCATCCCTCAGCCGTCGCCCGGCCGCGAGGAGCATCGCGATCCGCCTAGGGGCGTCAGCGAGGCGACTGGCGCCACGCGGGTCGTGATGGACACGAATGGCTTCGGATACATCAGCGGGGAGCTTCCAATTGCGTGCAACCAGAAAGCTCGCGGCCGCATGATCCGTTCCGCTGAGCACATCCAAGGCACGGGCGCTGGCCTCCAGGGCAGGGCCTTGGGCGCGAAACACTTTGCTGTGCTCCGGGGTGCGCTTGAGAATCACCGCCAGTCCGGCGTCCTGCATCAGTGCCGCCAGATAGGCCGCATCCGCAAATGCCTTGAATGATGTCTGGCGGCTGGCTGCATAAGTCAGCTCGGCAGCCCTTGCGCTGGCCGACCACAAAGACTCGACCACGGCAGGGTCCAGCCCGCCGCATTGGCTGCGCAGGGCCGTACTTGCGGCCGTGGCCATGGTGCGGGTCCGGCCGAGCATGGTGATGGCCTCCAGCGCAGAGCGGGGAGCGCTGCGCGGCCGGAAAACCGGAGAGTTGGCAACCCGTAGCAGGGCTCCGGTGATGGCCGGATCGTGGCTGACGGCGAAGGCCAGTTCCCGGGGGCCGGCGTTCTCGTCTGCGGCTGCTGCCTGCAGCCGAAGGAAGCCCGGCCCGGGGGCCGGCAGCACGACCCCGCTTGCCAGTACAGCGTCAATCAGTACGTCCTTGTTCATGTTTCCATGCCCTACTTGCGCCGATTTCCCGGCTTCGTTGCCATTACAGCACAAGCCAGGAAAATATTTGAAAATAGCGTTTGACAGTGTTTGTTTGGGTGCCTATAATGCGCGCTTCTCGCTTGGAGGGGTTCCCGAGCGGTCAAAGGGATCAGACTGTAAATCTGACGGCACTGCCTTCGAAGGTTCGAATCCTTCCCCCTCCACCAACGGTTTTATGCTGTTGCTCCATGTTTGTGTTTAGGCATGAAGTGGTGATTGTGAGTCGTGCGTTGTATAGCGGGTGTAGCTCAATGGTAGAGCAGAAGCCTTCCAAGCTTATGACGAGGGTTCGATTCCCTTCACCCGCTCCAGGTTGAGTGTGTGGAAGCTCATGTAGCTCAGTGGCAGAGCACTCCCTTGGTAAGGGAGAGGTCGGCAGTTCAATCCTGCCCATGAGCACCATCTTTCTGGGTGTTTCGGTCTTAATTGGTTTCCGATTTCCTGATTTTTTTGCGGGGTTGATGATATGGCTAAGGAAAAATTCGAGCGGAAAAAGCCGCACGTAAACGTTGGCACGATTGGTCACGTTGACCATGGCAAGACCACGCTGACGGCTGCGATCACGACCGTTCTGTCGCGCAAGTTCGGCGGCGAGGCCAAGGCCTACGACCAGATCGATGCGGCGCCGGAAGAAAAGGCTCGTGGCATCACCATCAACACCGCTCACGTTGAATACGAAACCGATGGTCGTCACTACGCCCACGTGGACTGCCCGGGTCACGCCGACTACGTGAAGAACATGATTACGGGTGCTGCGCAGATGGATGGCGCCATCCTGGTCTGTTCTGCCGCTGACGGCCCGATGCCCCAGACGCGGGAGCACATTCTGCTGGCCCGTCAGGTTGGTGTTCCGTTCATCATCGTCTATCTGAACAAGTGCGACATGGTTGACGACGAAGAGCTGCTTGAGCTGGTTGAAATGGAAGTGCGGGAGCTGCTTTCCAAGTACGACTTCCCGGGTGATGATGTGCCCATCATCAAGGGTTCCGCCCTGAAGGCGCTGGAAGGTGATCAGTCCGATATCGGCGAACCCTCCATTTTCCGCCTGGCTGATGCGCTCGACTCCTACATCCCGACCCCCGAGCGTGCGGTTGATCTGCCCTTCCTGCTGCCGATCGAAGACGTGTTCTCGATTTCCGGTCGTGGCACCGTGGTGACCGGTCGTGTCGAGCGCGGCATCGTCAAGGTTGGTGAAGAAATCGAAATCGTCGGCATCAAGCCGACTGTGAAGACCACCTGCACTGGCGTGGAAATGTTCCGCAAGCTGCTGGATCAAGGTCAGGCTGGCGACAACGTGGGCGTGCTGCTGCGTGGCACCAAGCGTGAAGACGTCGAGCGCGGTCAAGTGCTGTGCAAGCCGGGCTCCATCAAGCCGCACACCCACTTCACGGGTGAGGTGTATGTGCTGTCGAAGGAAGAGGGTGGTCGTCACACCCCGTTCTTCAACAACTACCGTCCCCAGTTCTACTTCCGTACCACGGATGTGACGGGCTCCATCGCCCTGCCGGAAGGTACCGAGATGGTGATGCCGGGTGACAACGTCTCCATGACCGTGAAGCTGATTGCGCCGATCGCCATGGAAGAAGGTCTGCGTTTCGCCATCCGTGAAGGCGGTCGTACCGTCGGCGCTGGCGTCGTTGCCAAGGTTATCGAGTAAGTTTCGATAGTCGTACTCAGATCGCCTCGCCCCCGCGAGGTGGTCTGTAGTCTCTGCTGCAGGGGTATAGCTCAACTGGCAGAGCGTCGGTCTCCAAAACCGAAGGTTGGGGGTTCGATTCCCTCTGCCCCTGCCACCGTTTCATCCGGACTCAAGTTTTAATGGCCGACAAAATCAAGTTTGCGCTGGCACTGGTTCTACTGGTGGCCGGCGTTGTGGGCTTCTATCTGCTCTCCGAACAGGCGATGGTTTTGCGTGTGCTGTCGGTGCTCGCAGGTGTTGCCCTTTGCGCTGCTGTGGCCTGGAAAACCGAGGCTGGGCAGCGTTTTGCCGTTTTTGCGGGCGAGACTGTTGCCGAGGCAAAGAAGGTCGTCTGGCCGTCCCGCAAGGAGACGTTCCAAACGACCGGTATCGTGTTTGCTTTCGTGCTGATCATGGCGGTTTTTCTGTGGGTCACCGACAAGACGCTCGAATGGGCGCTTTATGACCTGATTCTTGGCTGGAAAAAATCATGAGCAAGCGTTGGTACGTCGTACACGCGTATTCCGGCTTTGAAAAATCGGTGCAGCGCGCACTCGTTGAGCGCATTGCCCGGGCTGGCATGCAAGACTTCTTCGGTCAGATCCTTGTTCCCGTTGAAGAAGTCATCGAAATGAAGAACGGTCAGAAGAGCATTTCCGAGCGCAAGTTCTTTCCCGGCTACGTGCTGGTGGAAATGGAAATGAACGATGACAGCTGGCATCTGATCAAGTCGACACCCAAGGTGACTGGGTTCGTTGGTGGGACGGCCAACAAGCCGACCCCGATTTCCGAGAAGGAAGTCGAAAAGATCATGCAGCAGATGCAGGATGGCGTTGATAAGCCGCGCCCGAAGGTGTTGTTTGAAGTTGGCGAAATGGTTCGCGTCAAGGAAGGCCCATTTACCGACTTCAACGGTTCTGTTGAAGATGTTAATTACGAAAAAAGCAAGATCCGGGTGTCGGTGACGATTTTCGGCCGCGCCACGCCCGTGGAGCTGGATTTTGGTCAGGTGGAAAAGACCTGATCGTCGTGGGGTGTCACAAAGTGACGCCCCGTTTTGTGCCCGCAAGGGAAAAAGAGGAGCGCGGCGTGAGCCGTGCGTTTGTACTCGATAAGGAGTTGCCAGATGGCAAAGAAGATTATTGGCTACATCAAGCTGCAGGTGCCTGCAGGCAAAGCCAACCCCAGCCCCCCGATCGGTCCGGCTCTTGGTCAGCGCGGTCTGAATATCATGGAGTTCTGCAAGACCTTCAATGCTCAGACGCAAGGTCTTGAGCCCGGTCTGCCGATTCCGGTGGTGATCACTGCATTTGCCGACAAGAGCTTCACCTTCGTGATGAAGTCTCCCCCGGCCACCATCCTGATCAAGAAGGCCGCCGGCATCCAGAAGGGTTCGCCCAAGCCCCATACCGATAAGGTTGGCTCGATCACCAAGGCTCAGTGCGAAGAGATCGCCAAGGTCAAGGTCAAGGATCTCACTGCTGCCGACGTCGAAGCCGCTATCCGCACCATTGCTGGCTCCGCTCGCAGCATGGGCATCACCGTGGAGGGCCTCTAATCATGGCAAAGCTTTCCAAGCGCGTTCAGGCCCTGCGTGCCAAGGTCGACCGCAACAAGTCCTATGCCCTGACTGAAGCCCTCGCGCTGGTCAAGGAGTCCGCCACCGCGAAGTTCGACGAGTCCGTCGATATCGCTGTGAATCTTGGCGTCGACGCCAAGAAGTCCGACCAACTGGTTCGTGGCTCCGTCGTGCTGCCTGCCGGTACCGGCAAGAGCGTTCGCGTCGCCGTGTTCGCCCAGGGTGAAAAGGCTGAGGCCGCACGTGCGGCGGGTGCCGATGTCGTCGGTTTCGACGACCTGGCCGAGCAGGTGAAGGGTGGCAACATCGATTTCGATCTGTGTATTGCCACTCCCGACGCCATGCGCGTCGTTGGTGCACTCGGTCAGATCCTCGGTCCTCGTGGCCTGATGCCGAACCCGAAGGTTGGCACCGTGACCATGGACGTCACCACCGCCGTGAAAAATGCCAAGGCTGGTCAGGTTCAGTACCGCACCGACAAGGGTGGTCTGATTCATGCCACCGTGGGTCGTGCCTCCTTTACCGTCGAAGCGCTGCAACAGAACGTTGCCGCCCTGATCGACGCGCTGGTCAAGGCCAAGCCCGCCGCCTCCAAGGGTGTGTATCTGCGCAAGGTTGCCGTGTCGTCCACCATGGGCGCCGGTGTTCGCGTGGAACCCTCTACCCTGAGCGGACAGCAGTAAGAACTTTGGGACGGCTGGCAAACGTGGTTTGTCAGCCGGATCGTCAAAGACCGCAGGTGCGGCGCGGGCTGTGAGCCTAAGTCGCTTAATCATCGAAAACCTGCGTAGACGGTGCCCCAGAACAGGAATCCGGCTCTTCTTTAAAAGGAAAGCCAAACTCCTGATCCAGGTCGCCGTAGGTGCGGTGAACTCATTCATCGCGTGTTGACTTGATAGGAGGAAAGACCTTGAGTCTGAATCTCGACGACAAAAAAGCCGTAGTGGCTGAGGTGTCGGCACAAGTTGCAAACGCCCAGACCATCGTCGTGGCTGAATACGCAGGTATCGAGGTGGGCAATCTCACCGTTCTGCGTGCCAAGGCTCGCGAATCTGGCGTTTACCTCCGTGTGCTGAAGAACACCCTGGCACGACGCGCCGTGGCGGATACGCCGTTTGCCGGCCTGGCCGATCAAATGACCGGCCCGCTGATTTACAGCATTTCGGCTGATCCCGTGGCTGCTGCGAAGGTTTTGGCTGATTTTGCTAAGACCAACGACAAGCTGGTCCTGAAGGCGGGTTCGTATGCAGGCAAAGTGCTCGACAAGGCTGGTGTTCAAGCCCTTGCTTCGATCCCGAGCCGCGACGAACTGCTGGCCAAGCTGCTGGGCGTCATGCAGGCTCCGGTGTCCGGCTTCGCCGGTCTGCTGGCTGCGCTCGCCAAGAAACGTGAAGAAGAAGCCGCGGCCTGATTGGTCGATTCCCGGCAACTCGTACGAAATTAGATCTGGAGTATTTTGAGATGGCAATTACCAAAGAAGACATCCTCGAAGCCGTTGGCGCGATGACTGTTATGGACCTGAACGACCTGGTCAAGGCGTTCGAAGAGAAGTTCGGCGTTTCCGCTGCAGCCATGGCTGTGGCCGCTCCTGGCGCTGGCGGTGCTGCCGCTGCCGTGGAAGAGCAAACCGAATTCAACGTGATCCTGCTGGCCGCTGGCGACAAGAAGGTTGAAGTCATCAAGGTCGTCCGTGCCGTTACCGGCCTGGGCCTGAAGGAAGCCAAGGATCTGGTTGATGGTGCTCCGAAGCCCGTCAAGGAAGCCATCCCCAAGGCTGACGCTGAAGCTCTGAAGAAGCAGCTTGAAGACGCTGGCGCGAAGGTCGAAATCAAGTAATTTCGGTTTCGTGCAGGGGGCTGATGCCATATCGGCATCGGCCCTTTTGCGTTTTCTGTTTTCCGTAGTTCCTTTAGAGGCGGTCCTAGACGACAAAAAAGAGCGTTCGACGCAGATTAAGGCGCAAACAGCGTCGAATCAAGCGTCCGAAATGCTGTCTTTTGTCTTCTGACGTCCGACTTCTCAGACCCGGAGCATCTATGGCGTACTCCTACACCGAGAAAAAGCGCATCCGTAAAAGCTTCGCCAAGCGCGCAGCTGTACAGAATGTGCCTTATCTGCTGGCCACTCAGCTTGAATCCTATGCGTCCTTCCTGCAGGCAGAGACATTGCCTTCAGCTCGGGCAAACCAGGGCCTCCAGGCTGCCTTCAATTCTATTTTTCCGATTTCCAGCCACAGCGGTAACGCTAGGCTGGAGTTCGTGCAGTTCAACCTCGGTGAGCCTGCCTTCGATGTGAAGGAATGTCAGCAGCGCGGCCTGACCTTCGCGTCCCCGCTGCGTGCCCGTGTCCGTCTTGTCATTCTCGACAAGGAAGCGGCCAAGGAAACGATCAAGGAAGTCAAGGAGCAGGAAGTTTACATGGGCGAAATTCCGCTCATGACAAACAATGGCTCCTTCGTCGTCAACGGTACTGAGCGCGTCATCGTCTCTCAGCTGCACCGCTCGCCTGGCGTGTTCTTTGAGCACGATCGTGGCAAGACCCACTCCTCCGGCAAGCTGCTGTTTTCGGCGCGGATCATTCCGTACCGTGGGTCCTGGCTCGATTTCGAATTCGACCCTAAGGATTACCTCTACTTCCGTGTGGACCGTCGCCGCAAAATGCCGGTGACCATCCTGCTGAAGGCCATCGGCATGACGCCGGAAGAGATCCTGTCGACCTTCCACGACTTCGAGAACTTTACCCTGCTCGAAGACGGCGCACGTTTCGCCCTCGTCCCCGATCGTCTGCGCGGTGAAATGGCCAAGTTCGACGTGGTGGACGCGTCCGGCAAGGTCATCGTGACTAAGGACAAGCGGATCACGGCCAAGCACATTCGCGAGCTGGCGAGCGCCGGGATTGACATGGTCGACGTGTCTGACGATTTCCTGCTGGGGCGTGTGCTTGCTGCTAACGTGGTCAGCCCAGACGGTGAACTGGTCGCTCGTGCAAACGACGAGATTACCGAAGACGTGCTGGACAAGCTCCGGGATGCCGGTGTCTCCGATCTGCGCACTCTTTACCTGAACGACCTGGATCGTGGTCCTCACATCTCGCAAACCCTGCGTGTGGACGAGACGACGGACCAGTGGGCTGCCCGCGTGGCGATCTACCGCATGATGCGTCCGGGCGAGCCTCCCACGGAAGACGCAGTTGAAGCCCTTTTTCAGGGGCTCTTCTATCTGCCGGAGCGTTACGATCTGTCGGTTGTTGGCCGCATGAAGTTCAATCGTCGGGCCTATCCGGAAAAACTGGATGACAAGGCGCCCGAGTGGCAAAAGCGCCTCTACGCAACCGTTGGCCCGAAGGGCGGTGAGGGGCCTGGAACCCTCTCCAACGAAGACATTCTCGCGGTTGTCGGCGTCCTCGTCGAACTGCGCAATGGTCGTGGCGAGATTGATGACATCGATCACCTGGGCAATCGTCGTGTTCGGTCTGTCGGCGAACTCGCCGAGAATCAGTTCCGTGCGGGTCTGGTGCGCGTCGAGCGTGCTGTCAAGGAGCGCCTCGGCCAGGCCGAGAGCGACAACCTGATGCCCCATGATCTGATCAACGCCAAGCCGATCAGTGCGGCCATCAAGGAGTTCTTCGGCTCCAGCCAGCTTTCCCAGTTCATGGATCAGACCAATCCGCTGGCCGAGATCACCCACAAGCGCCGTGTTTCGGCTCTTGGCCCGGGGGGTTTGACCCGCGAACGTGCCGGTTTTGAAGTTCGAGATGTGCACCCGACGCACTACGGTCGCGTGTGTCCTATCGAAACGCCGGAAGGTCCGAATATCGGCCTGATCAACTCGTTGGCGCTGTTTGCACGCACCAATCAGTACGGTTTCCTTGAGACTCCGTATCGAAAGGTGACGGATGGCTCGGTGACCGATCAGATCGATTTCCTGTCGGCGATCGAAGAGGGGCAGTACGTTATTGCCCAGGCGAATGCGGAAGTGGACGACACGGGCAAGCTCACCGGTGATCTGGTGTCGTGCCGTAACCGGGGTGAGTTCACTCTGGCCACGCCCGACACCGTGCAGTACATGGATATCGCGCCGGGCCAGATCGTTTCCGTGGCGGCGTCGCTGATCCCGTTCCTTGAGCATGACGATGCGAACCGTGCGCTGATGGGTGCGAACATGCAGCGTCAGGCCGTTCCCTGCCTGCGCCCTGAGAAGCCCTTCGTCGGGACCGGCATTGAGCGGACCGTTGCGGTTGACTCTGGTACTGCCGAGCAGGCGCGTCGGGGCGGTGTCGTGGATTATGTCGATGCCAACCGGATCGTGATTCGGGTGCATGACAACGAAACCGTGGCCGGCGAGGTCGGTGTCGATATCTACAACCTGATCAAGTACACGCGTTCCAACCAGAACACCAACATCAACCAGCGCCCTGTGGTGAAGGTCGGCGATGTGGTTGCCCGCGGTGATGTGATTGCCGATGGCGCGTCTACCGACATGGGCGAACTGGCCCTCGGTCAGAACATGCTGGTCGCCTACATGACCTGGAACGGCTACAACTTCGAAGATTCGATCCTGATCTCCGAACGCGTGGTTGCTGATGATCGCTTCACCTCGATCCACATCGAAGAGCTCACCGTCGTTGCCCGTGACACCAAGCTCGGACCGGAAGAAATCACCCGCGATATCGCGTCGCTCGGTGAGGCCCAACTGTCCCGCCTGGATGAGTCCGGCATCGTTTACATCGGCGCGGAAGTCGAAGCCGGGGACGTGTTGGTCGGCAAGGTCACGCCTAAGGGCGAGACTCAACTGACGCCAGAAGAAAAGCTGCTGCGCGCGATCTTCGGCGAAAAGGCGTCCGACGTTAAGGACACGTCGCTGCGTGTGCCCTCTGGCATGAACGGCATCGTCATCGATGTGCAGGTGTTCACGCGTGAAGGTATTGAGCGCGACAAGCGTGCCCAGTCGATCATCGACGACATGCTGCGTGGTTTCAAGACCGATCTGGCCGACCAGATGCGGATCGTGGAGCGCGACGCCTTCGAGCGTATCGAGCGCATGATCATCGGCCAGCCTGCTAACGGCGGCCCGAAGCGTCTGGCCAAGGGAGTGGCGATTACCAAGGAATACCTGGACGGTCTGGATCACTACACCTGGTTTGACGTTCGGATGGCCGACGAAGGTTTGGCTGCCCAGATGGAAGCCGTGCGTGAAGCCCTTGAGAAGACCCGCAAGGATTTCGATCTGGCTTTTGAAGCCAAGAAGAAAAAGCTTACCCAGGGCGATGAATTGCCTCCGGGCGTCCAGAAGATGGTCAAGGTTTACCTGGCCGTGAAGCGTCGCCTGCAGCCTGGCGACAAGATGGCCGGCCGTCACGGTAACAAGGGTGTTGTCTCCAAGATTGTCCCCGTTGAAGACATGCCCTACATGGAAGACGGTACGCCGATGGATATCGTGCTGAACCCGCTGGGTGTGCCGTCCCGGATGAACATCGGTCAGGTGTTGGAAACCCACCTGGGTTGGGCTGCCAAGGGTCTTGGTAACAAGATCGACAAGATGATCCGGGCCAAGGCCGCAGTGGATGAAGTGCGCGGTCTGCTTGAAGAGATCTATAACGGTAGTGGCAAGCCCGAGGAGTTGGGCGACTTCACTGATATCGAAGTGATGGAGCTGGCACAAAACCTGCGCAAGGGTGTGCCCTTCGCAACACCGGTGTTCGACGGGGCCAAAGAGTCCGAGATCCAGGGCATGCTTGAGTTGGCGGGGCTGCCGGCTGCCGGCCAGGTCACGCTGCTTGACGGTCGTACGGGTGAGCAGTTCGAGCGCCAGGTCACGGTTGGTTATAAGCACGTGCTGAAGTTGCATCACCTTGTTGATGACAAGATGCACGCCCGTTCCACCGGCCCGTACTCCCTCGTCACTCAGCAGCCGCTGGGTGGTAAGGCCCAGTTCGGCGGTCAGCGTTTCGGGGAAATGGAAGTGTGGGCGCTCGAAGCCTACGGTGCCGCCTACACCCTGCAGGAAATGCTCACGGTCAAGTCGGATGACGTTACCGGCCGGACCAAGGTGTACGAAAACATCGTCAAGGGCGAGCACAAGATCGACGCCGGCATGCCGGAATCTTTCAATGTGCTGGTTAAGGAAATTCGTTCTCTGGCCATCGATATCGATCTCGACCGCTACTGAGCGGGCGATTTCGACGATAAGTGCTCACCCTGGATGGAGTGATTGATGAAAAGTTTGCTCGCTGATCTGTTCAAGCAAAGCCTGCCGAACGAGGAAGAGTTCGACGCTATCACCATCAGCCTGGCCAGCCCGGAAACCATCCGGTCCTGGTCCTATGGCGAGGTGAAGAAGCCTGAGACCATCAACTACCGGACTTTCAAGCCGGAGCGTGATGGTCTGTTCTGCGCGAAGATCTTCGGACCGGTCAAGGACTACGAGTGCCTGTGCGGCAAGTACAAGCGCCTCAAGCATCGCGGCGTGATCTGCGAAAAGTGCGGCGTTGAAGTGACCCTGTCGAAGGTCCGTCGTGAGCGCATGGCGCACATCGAGCTGGCCTCGGTGGTCGCTCACATCTGGTTCCTGAAGAGCTTGCCCAGCCGCCTCGGCATGGTGCTCGACATGACCCTGCGTGACATTGAGCGGGTGCTGTACTTCGAAGCCTATGTGGTCACCGATCCCGGCATGACCCCCCTCAATCGTGCCCAGATCCTGTCGGAAGACGACTACCTGGCCAAGGTCGAGGAGTACGGTGACGACTTCATCGCCCTGATGGGCGCTGAAGGCATCCGCGAGATGTTGCGCAGTCTCGATCTGCCCCACGAGATCGAAAAGCTGCGTTCCGAGTTGGAGACCACCGGCTCTGAAGCCAAGATCAAGAAGATCTCCAAGCGCCTGAAGGTGCTGGAGGCCTTCCAGACCTCGGGCATCAAGCCGGACTGGATGATCCTCGAAGTGCTGCCCGTGCTGCCGCCGGACCTGCGTCCGCTGGTGCCGCTGGACGGTGGCCGTTTCGCCACCTCCGACCTGAACGACCTCTATCGTCGGGTGATCAACCGGAACAACCGTCTGAAGCGTCTGCTTGAGTTGAAGGCGCCGGAAATCATCGTCCGCAACGAGAAGCGGATGCTGCAGGAGTCCGTGGACTCCCTGCTTGATAACGGTCGTCGTGGCAAGGCCATGACTGGCGCCAACAAGCGCCCGCTCAAGTCCCTGGCCGACATGATCAAGGGCAAGGGTGGTCGCTTCCGTCAGAACCTGCTGGGTAAGCGGGTCGACTACTCTGGTCGTTCGGTGATCACCGTGGGCCCGCAGTTGAAGCTGCACCAGTGCGGTCTGCCCAAGCTGATGGCCCTGGAGCTGTTCAAGCCGTTCATCTTCAACAAGCTCGAGCTGATGGGTCTCGCGACCACCATCAAGCAAGCAAAGAAGATGGTGGAAGGCCAGGAGCCGGTGGTGTGGGACATCCTCGAAGAGGTGATCCGCGAGCATCCGGTCATGCTGAACCGCGCGCCGACCCTGCACCGCCTGGGTATCCAGGCTTTCGAGCCGGTTCTGATTGAAGGCAAGGCGATCCAGCTGCATCCGCTGGTCTGCGTGGCCTTCAACGCCGACTTCGACGGTGACCAGATGGCCGTCCACGTCCCGCTGTCGCTGGAAGCGCAGATGGAAGCCCGCACCCTGATGCTGGCATCCAACAACGTGCTGTCCCCCGCCAACGGCGAGCCGATCATCGTGCCTTCCCAGGATATCGTGCTGGGTCTGTACTATGCGACCCGGGTTGGTGTGAACGCCAAGGGCGAGGGCATGGCCTTCGCCGACGTGGGTGAGGTCAAGCGCGCTTACGAATCCGGCCAGGTTGCCCTTCACGCCAAGGTTATCGTGCGTCTGAAGGAATGGGATCTCGGCCCTGAAGGGGAGTCCATCGAGAAGATCACCCGTCACGAGACCACCGTCGGTCGTGCGATCCTCTCCGAAATTCTGCCCGCTGGCCTGCCTTTTAGCGTGCTGCAGAAGCCCTTGAAGAAGAAGGAAATTTCCAAGCTCATCAACGCGGCCTTCCGTCGTTGCGGCCTGAAGGCCACCGTGGTGTTCGCCGACAAGCTGATGCAGGCCGGTTTCGGCCTTGCAACCCGCGCCGGCATTTCCATCGCGGTGAAGGACATGCTGGTGCCCGAGCTGAAGCACCCGCTGATCCACGCTGCCGAACAGGAAGTCAAGGAAATCGCCCAGCAGTACACCTCCGGTCTGGTGACTGACGGTGAACGTTACAACAAGGTCGTGGATATCTGGGGCCGCGCCGGTGATCAGGTCGCCAAGGCGATGATGGATCAGCTCGGTCAGGAGGATGTCGTTGACCGTCACGGCGCCACTGTCAAACAGGAGTCCTTCAACTCCATCTACATGATGGCTGACTCAGGGGCGCGGGGTTCTGCAGCGCAGATTCGTCAGTTGGCCGGTATGCGGGGTCTGATGGCGAAGCCGGATGGCTCGATTATCGAGACGCCCATCACAACCAACTTCCGTGAAGGCCTCAACGTTCTGCAGTACTTCATTTCCACCCACGGTGCCCGTAAGGGTCTGGCGGATACGGCGCTGAAGACCGCGAACTCCGGCTACCTTACCCGTCGTCTGGTGGATGTGACCCAGGATCTGGTGGTCATTGAAGACGACTGCGGCACCAAGAGCGGTTTCGTGATGAAGGCGCTGATTGAGGGTGGTGAAGTTGTCGAGCCCCTGCGCGATCGCATCCTCGGGCGTGTCACCACCGACGATCTGGTGCACCCCGATACCCAGGAGACACTCATCGACGCGGGCACGATGCTTGACGAAGATGCTGTCGACCTGATCGAGAGTGTTGGTCTCGACGAGGTTCGCGTGCGTACGCCGCTGTCCTGCGAAACCCGCTATGGTCTGTGTGCCAAGTGCTACGGTCGTGACCTGGGTCGCGGTTCCTTGGTTAATGCCGGTGAGGCTGTTGGTGTCATCGCCGCCCAGTCGATCGGTGAGCCGGGTACCCAGCTGACCATGCGGACCTTCCACATAGCGCTTCCGGCAGCGGCTTGAACATACCTAATCTTACCTGGAACAGAGCGATTTTTAATATCACCGGTTCAGCCAGTGATAACGATTTGTATTTAAATGTTAT
>NZ_JAQVCN010000007.1 GCF_028689785.1 Zoogloea sp.
CAGCTGGTCCAGCGTCACCATTTCCAGTTCGGTCTGAGCGGAGGCGGCGGCAGGCTTGAGCATGCCGCTATTATAAAAAAACGAAGCCCCCGACGGGCGGGGGCTTGGGGCTTTGTCAGCAGTCTGACGCCCCTTTCGGGGCGTTTTTGCTTTCTAGTTCCGACTGTTGCAATCGCGCAGCCTCTGTTAGGTCTGCGCGGTCCTCGTCGTCACGAACTTCGTACCATCTTCGTCGAGACCGGGGCGAAGCTGCTGCCAGAGATTTGCGCATCGGAACGCTGCGGCAACAGAATTCTGTCTAAAATATCAGCTCGTTTTTTTAGTTGATTTTCTATTCATTTTTTCATGCGTCAACGAGACCTGCGCCCAGATGCCATCCGGCGAAGCCTTTCCGCGGGTCTGCGGTCTGCTAGGCAACTTGCTGATATTATTGAAGTAAGTCAGCCAACCATTTCTCGCATACTCGCCGAGTTAAGCGATGAAATTGTACGAGTCGGTGCCACGCGATCTATTCAGTACGCGCTTCGCGACACCGTGCGCGGGCTGCCTGATATCCCGATCTACCGCGTCGACTCTGCGGGCCTGATCCGGAGGCTGGGGGTGCTCATCCCTGTTCGTCCGGAAGGGTTCGTGATGCGCCAAGACAACGGAGTCACCATTCATAGTGATGGACTTCCGTGGTGGCTGTTTGACATGCGCCCACAAGGATACGTAGGCCGGGCTTACGCGACTCGACATGGCGGCGAGCTTGGGTTGCCTGAGCGGCTCAACGATTGGACGGATACGCATGCATTGCGCGCGCTGCTTGCACACGGACATGATGCTGTGGGAAATCTTCTACTCGGAGATGCCGCGCGAGACTGCTTTCTGAACGTAGCGCCTCCGTATCTGATTGCAGAAGAGCTCAAGGCTGAGGCGTATTCCCGTCTGGCACGCGAAGCAGCATATGGTGAGCTGCCTGGGTCTTCAGCTGGCGGTGAGCAGCCCAAGTTCATGGCTTTTGCCATGACTTCGAGCGGGCCACGGCACGTCATTGTGAAGTTCAGTGAGTCGGAGGAAGGCCCGGTGACCGAGCGCTGGCGTGACCTGCTGCTGGCTGAACACCTCGCATTGAATACGCTGCGGGAGGCAGGCGTCCCCGCAGCCACAACGCGGATTCTTGACCACGGGAACCAGCGCTTTCTTGAGGTCGAGCGTTTTGACCGCAGTGGCGAAAGGGGGCGGAGTGCGCTCATTTCCCTGGCGGCGATGGATGCCGAGTTTGTTGGCTCCGGTGGCGACTGGTCGTCGATTACGCATCAACTTGTGGCGGGCGGACAGGTGCATCCGGGCGCCGCCGATGGAGCAGATCTCCTGTGGGCCTTCGGAACATTGATAGGCAACTCTGACATGCACAGCGGCAACCTGTCCTTCGTTTCCGAGCATGGCCGTCCCTATCATCTGGCGCCGGCCTACGATATGACACCGATGGCATTTCAGCCTCGAAGCGGCGGGGGGCTTCCGGACGCCATCCCTGAGGCATCAATCCGGAGCGGCATACCCAACGAAATATGGCGGCGTGCCCACGAACTGGCGCGCATCTTTCTTGGCAGTGTGTTGGCGTCTACTGCGTTCAGTCATCGATTCGGACCCTGTATCGATGCGCTGGCGCGGCACATTGATACAGCCTCCGTCAAGATTGCTCGGCTGGGCTGAATGTCATGCGGCAGTCGGGGCAAGCTTCACCAGCATGACTGTTGCCCAGAATGTACTCCCCTGGCCCGGGGTGCTCTCACAGCCTGCATTGCCGCCCATCATTCTGGCCAACTGCCTTGCGATGGCCAGACCGACCCCCGCACCACCGTAACGTCGGGAGTTGGCGTTGTCTGCCTGCTCGAAGTGTTCAAACAGGCGGGCGATGTGCTCCTGCGCCACGCCGATCCCCTCGTCATGTACTTCGAGGCGAATCAGTGCGTTGCCGGCTTCTTCCCGCAGGCAGGAGACGGTGAGCCGGATGATGCCCTTGTCGGAGAAACTGATGGCGTTGTTACAGAAGCACTCGAGAATCGTGACGATGTGATCCGGATCGCCCTGGAGAGGGGAGGGCAGTTCCGCCACCTGATGTTCGATGCTCAGTCCCTTGGCCATGGCCTTGTCCATCATGGTGCTTGCCACACCCTGGATCAGGGTTTCCATGTCGATCATTCGCAACCGGACGTCGGTCGAACCCGATTCGATATCTACCAGGGTCAGGATGCCTCCAATGACCGTATCAAGCCGCTTTACACCCGCCTCCAGCATGGTGAGGCGCTTGGCCTGCTTGTCGGTGAGCGGATCCCGGCGGAACAGGCTGGCTGCACTGGCAATGTGGTGCAAGGGCGTCCGCATCTCGTGGGACATGTTTCCAAGGAACAGGGTTTTGGCACGGTTGGCGGCCTCTGCCCTTTCCCGGGCGACTTCAAGGGCTGCCATCAGTGTGCGGCGCTGGGTAATGTCCTCGATCACCGCGGATGTGAACTTGATCGTACCCGCGCTGTCCCGCACCGCGTTGGCGAAGACATGCACCCAGATGGTGATGCCAGACCGGGAGATCATGCGTTTTTCGATGTCGAGGACATTGCTCTCTCCGGCCAAGAAAGCACGCCGTTTGCTGAGTTCAAGCTCGATGTCATCCGGGTGGGTCAGGTCGGACGGGCGTTTCTTTCCCAATAGCTCCTCGGCGGAATAGCCCGTCATTTCACAGTAGCGCTCATTGACCAGTTGAAACAGGCCATTCGCGTCGAGTTGTACCGCCCCCACGGCAAGGTTGTTGAAGTAGGCCCGGAACTGCTCGTTCTTCTCCTGAATCTGCTCCTCGGCTCCTTTTTCGATGGCCGCCTTTTGGGCATGCAGGTCTTTCAGGGCATGTTTTCGCCTGCCGAGGAGGATGAGTCCGGCGGTGGTGCCTGCAATACAGATTGCGTAAAGAACGCCAACTTCGATGGCTGTGCGGTACCACTCGGCAAAGACGCCATTCACGCCCCTGCTGACACCGAGTACCAGGGGTTTGTCGGCAAGCGCACCGGTTGGAAGAACCGTGTGAATTGCGAAGAAGCGTTCATCACCGGTGGCGGTTGCCTTGTTCACCGTGAAACTGTTCTGGCGCCCACTTTGCAGGTGTCTTCGAAAGGGTGAGTCGGCCTTCTTGGCGAGATCCACGCCACGGATATCCGGGACCGTCTGCGTGCTATAGATAATCTGTCCATCCCCGTGTGCGACGGAGAGGCGCATGTCCGGTGCATAGAGCATGGACTTCATCAGCACGCCAAAGAAATCCGGGTCTACGATGGCAAGTAGATACCCCTTGAAGGGGCCGGGTTGGGTATTCAGCGTTTTGCCGAGGCTGATCGTGAAATTGCCCAGTGGTGTGACGAAGGGGCGTGAGACGTAGAGCTTTTCAGGCTGATTGTCTTCCCGGATGGTGGTGTAGCGTTCGCTGTGGAGAAAGTTCTTTCCGATCAGGCTGGGTCTGTTGCTTGCCACCACTTCGCCGTCAGGGGCGACATAGACGAGGGTCTTGATGCCGCTTACCGCCTCGGCCAGTATTTCCATGCGCCTGTTGATGCGCTGAATGCCTCCCGGCATGCTCAGCAGGGTTGGCGTATCCTCCCGCAGGGCGTCCAGCATCCGGGAGGTCGAGCGTAGTTGCTCACCGATATTGGCATTCAATCCGGCGGCAAGCAGCGAAAGTCGCTCCTGCTCTTGCTCTGCCGTGATCCGGTAGTCAAGGAAAAGTTTACTGCCGCTAAGGATGCCGAGGACGGCAAGGGTGGCTGCGCTGACTTTCCAGGATCGCGACATGTGGTCTGACTTTTTGCTCTGCGTAATACAGGCGTGGCTGTCGGGCCCTAACTATATCGTCGGAGTGGCGTCTGATGAGCACCGTGAGTGGCTGAGGCGTCGTTGCCAGGGGAGAGGCTGCGTCTTTTTGGGTGCGGTTCAGCGCCGCCCTGCCAGATAGCGAACGCCGTCTGGCCCGTAGGATTCTGAATGGGCTTCTTCGGCGGCCAGATGGAAGGTGTCACCTGCCTGGTAGACCCGGGTCTGCCCTTCCGTCTCGATGGCGATCCAGCCGTTCAGGATCAGTGCCTTGGCTTCGAAGGGGTGGGTATGGCGGCCAAGGCGGCCGTTGGGCTCCCGTTCGACAATGACAGGCTGTTGGTAGCCTTCATCGCGCAGCAGATTCTCGAATGTGCGTTGGTCCATGCGAATCATCCCGGCGATGAAGGCCGGCGCCGGAAAGGCGCCTGCGGGATGGGACGTCAGTTGCGCAGCAGGGCGTCCAGCATTTCCACCATCTGGTCGATCTCGCCCTCGCTCACGTTGAGCGCCGGCATGAAGCGCAGCAGGTTGGGGCGGGGGGCGTTGAGGAGCAGGCCGACCGGGGCTTGTTCGAGCGCGGCTTTGACCAGCGCTGGGCCGCGGTCGCTGTCGAGCACCAGCGCACGCAACATGCCGGTGCCCCGTTCACCGCCCAGGCTGTGGCGGGCCGAGAGCGCCTGCAGGCGGCTGGAAAGATATTCACCCCGGGCGCGCACGCCGGCCAGGAAACCATCGGCCAGCAGGGTGCGCAGGACCGCTACGCCCACGGCAGTCATCAGTGGGTTGCCGTTGTAGGTTCCACCCTGATCGCCGGGCACGAAGCAGCAGACATCCTCGCGGGCGAGGAGGGCGGCCAGGGGCGCGCCGCCGCCGATGCCTTTGCCCAAAGTCATGATGTCGGGCTCGATGCCGGCCTGTTCGTAGGCGAAAAGGGTGCCGGTGCGGCCGACGCCGGTTTGAACCTCGTCCACGATCAGCAGCAGGCCGTGTTCCCGGGTCAGTTGGCGCAGGGCCTGCAGGAAGGCAGGGCTGGCGGGAATCACGCCGCCTTCGCCTTGTACGGGCTCCAGCATGACGGCCACGGTGCGCTCGTTGATCAGGGCCTTCACCGATTCGATGTCATTCAGCCCGGCCTTGGGGAAGCCCGGCACCTGGGGCGCAAACAGGGTGTCCCAGCCGGCCTTGCCGGAGGCCGACATGGTGGCCAGGGTGCGGCCGTGGAAGCTGTGGTCAAAGGTGATGATCTCGTAGGCGCCGCCCTTGTGTACCTGCCCCCACTTGCGGGCGAGCTTGATGGCGCCCTCGTTGGCTTCGGCGCCGGTGTTTGCGAAAAACACCCGGTCGAAGACGGAGTTGGCAGTAAGGATGCCGGCCAGCTCGATCATCGGGCCGTTGTAGAAGGCCGGGCTGGGGTTGAGCAGGGTGCTGGCCTGGTTTACCAGGGCGTCGCGGATCTGGGGCGGACAGTGGCCGAGGCAATTGACCGCCCAGCCCTGGATGAAGTCCAGGTAGCGCTTGCCCTGATGGTCGAACAGCCAGCTACCTTCGCCTCGCACGAAGACGAGGTCTGGCCGGTTGGTGATGGTCATGAGGGCGTCGGTACTGTAATCGCCGTAGTGCACTGTTTTACTCCGCGTTCTTGGGGGGTTGAGGGCGATGGGGCGCCCGGAGCCGAAAAGTGTAAACCTTAAGGCTTGGCCGTTGCGCGCGTATTGCTGCGGGGCGCGCGTTTGCGCTTCTCCGCCGTGGCCGGGGCCGGGCTGGCCGGCGGCAGGGTAATACGTTCAACGGGCGCACGGGTGCCGCTGATGACCTTGTCGAGCACGGTGTACAACTCGTCGATCAACTCACGTCCGAGGGCTTCCTCAAGCTTGTGGTACTGGGCCTGGATCAAGGGGGCGATCTCTTCTACCAGTGCGCTGCCCTGGGGGCTCAGCCGCACGATCACCCGGCGCTGGTCTTCGGGCACGCGGTTGCGGCTGATCACCCCCATGTCGTCCATGCGCGACAGCACTCCGGCCAGGCTGGGGCTGAGGATCTGGCAGATGTCGCAGATCTCCCAGGGTTCGAGCTGCTCGCGTTCACTGAGCACGCGCAGGATGCGCCACTGTTGCTCGGTGAGCCCGAAGTGGTTGAGGATGGGGCGGAAGTGGCAGATCAGCTCCTCCCGGGCTTTCAGGAAAAGCTGGGGCAGGTTGCGGTAGGAAATCCTGCTCTGCATGGGGTGTCGTGCTCCTGTGATGGGGGAGCGGAGGCTCCGGTGTCCAAGGTTCAATGATACCTGTTGACTCCCTAACATCGAAGTGATCTTCTTGCGGGATGTCCGTTGCCGACCCTGCAGGCCGCTCCGTGGAGCGCCCCCAGTCCATCCCCGATATCCATATCACCCGGATCTATGAGGGGGATCCTGAGTGCGACGTGCATTACGAGACCTTCGGCCGGCTGGCCGAGATTTTCGGCCGCAACACGCCGGCCCACCGCCATTCGCGCTTCTTTCAGGTGCATCTGTTGGTGCGCGGCAGCATCAGCCTGCAACTGGATGACCAGGCCTATTGTGCCGAGGCGCCGCTGGTCTTCATCACCCCGCCGGCTATCCCTCACGCCTTCTATTCCGAAGAGCACACCGACGGTCATGTCATCACCGTGCGCCAGGATGTGGTGCGGGCCTGGTACGCGTCCCTGCCTGGGCAGTGGCCCGATGCCCAACTGCGTGAGCCGGCATTCCTGCCCCTGGGCGGGGCCGCCGACGAGGTGCAGGCCGAGGCGGCCCGCCTGATCCAGCTGGCCGAGCTGCTGCAGCAGGAGTTCGGTGGGCGGGGCAAGGGGCGTTCCGCGGCGGTGCAGGCCCTGGGCCTGTGCTTCTTCATCAGCCTCAACCGCTTGGTGGCCAGCCACGTGCCGGCAGCCCCCCTGAAGCGTGAGCGGGGCGAGGATCTGCGCATTTTCCTGAGTTTCTGCGACCTGGTGGAGCTGCACTTCCGTGACCATTTGACCTTGCCCGACTACGCCCGCCAGCTGGCCATCACCGAGGCCCGCCTCAACGACGTGTGCCGGCGCATGGCCAACCTGCCGTCCAAGGAGGTGGTGCACGACCGCCTGCTCCAGGAGGCGCGGCGCCTGCTGCGCTTCTCCACCACGCCGGTGGGCGAGCTGTCCTACCAGCTGGGTTTTGCCGACCCGGCCTATTTCTCGCGCTTCTTCACCCGGCGGGTGGGGATGACGCCGAGCCAGTTCCGTATCCAGCACCAGGATCAGATTCGCTGATCCACCCATCAGCCGGGCTTTGAAAAGTACAAGCCAAGGCGCTGATCGTCCATTCACTAATATATTACTGTTTGGTGTAATGCCTCCCACGCCGGCCCGTGTTGCCGCCGGCCGCATAACCAGGAGGCGGGGCCATGGAAGATCAGCAATTCGACGTGACGCGCAAGTTCGTGCGGGTGACTGGCGAGCGCGAAGGTGGACTGATCGAGTTCGAGTTTTCGGTGGGCGACCCCGAGCTGGTCGTGGAACTGATCATGCCCCGCGCCGCCTTTGCCGCCTTCTGCGCCGACAACCGGGTGACGCTACTGGAAGCGGCCTCGGCCCGCTCCGACAGCGACTTCGCCTGGACGCTCCACGACGCCACCCACCAGCGTTTCCGCTGAGCCCGCCGCAGGCCCCGCGCACCCGACACCCGAGGAAGAGGAGAACACAATGAGCATGGATCTTCGCACCATCACCATCGAGCCCCTGCGGCAGACCTTCGGCCACCTGGCCCGGCGGATGGGGGCGGACAAGCCGGCCTCCCGCTACATGGAAGGCACCATGGACCTGCAGCCGGTGGAGAACTACCACTACCGCCCCACCTGGGACCCGTCCCACGACATCTTCGACCCGGCCCGCACCCGCATCACCATGAGGGACTGGTACGCGCTGAAGGACCCGCGCCAGTTCTACTACGGTGCCTGGACCCTGGCCCGGGGCCGCATGCAGGAAACCGCTACCGCCGACTTCGACCTGGCCGAGGAGATGGGGCTTGCCGCCGGCTACCCGGGGGCCGGCAAGGTCGTGGTCAACCAGGTGCTGCTACCCCTGCGCCACGTGGCCTGGGGTTCCAACATCAACAACTCCTACATCGCCGCCTACAGCTACGGTATCGCCATCTCCCAGGCCGCCGCCTACGCCTGCATGGATCAGCTGGGGATTGCCCAGTTCATCACCCGTCTGGCCATCTCCCTCGACGAGATCGACGCCCTGGCCGAGGCCAAACAGGCCTGGCTGGCGGCGCCGACCTGGCAGGGCTTGCGTCACTACATCGAAGACCAGATGGTCATGGACGACTGGTTCGAGCTCTTCGTGGCCCAGAACTTCGCCCTCGAAGGCCTGCTCTTTCCACTCATCTACGACAAGCTCACTGACCGCCTCAATGCCGCCCATGGCCCGGTGCTGACCCTGCTCACCCGCTTCCAGCGAGAGTGGTACGCCGAGAACGTGAAATGGGTGGATGCCGTGCTGAAGGCCGCCGCTGCCGACAACCCCGCCAACAAGGCTCTGCTCGCCGAGTGGGTCCGCGCGGCCCGCCAGCGCTCCATTGAGGTGCTCGCCCCGGTGGCGGAGCTGGGTTTCGGTGCCGAGGGCGCCGCCGTCCTGGACGAAGTCGTCCAGCAACTTGATGCCCGCGCTGCCAAGGCCGGCATCCCCCTTTAAAGAGGCTCGCCCATGACATCCAACGCCTTCATTGCCTTTCAGAAGAACGAAGAAACCCGCTGCATCGTCGAGGCCATCGTCGACGACAACCCGGCTGCCGTGGTGGTGGATCAGCCCGCCATGGTCAAGGTGGATGTGCCCGGCCGCCTGGTCATCAAGCGCGCCACCGTGGAAGAGAAGATGGGCCGCGATTTCGATCTGCAGGAGCTGCAGCTGCACCTGATCACCATCTCCGGCCACCTGGACGAGAGCGACGACGAATTCACCCTGAGCTGGGAAGCCTGACCCGGACACCCAAGGAGAGACAGCATGGACATGAAAGTATCCAAGAAGCTCGGCCTCAAAGAGCGTTACACCATGATGACCCGGGACCTGGCCTGGGACACCACCTTCCAGCCTATGGACAAGGTTTTCCCGCAGGTAGGCTACGAAGGCATCAAGATCCACGACTGGAACGCCTGGGAAGACCCCTTCCGGCTGACCATGGACGCCTACTGGAAATATCAGGCCGAGAAGGAGCGCAAGCTCTACGCCATCCTCGACGCCTTCAACCAGAACAACGGCCACCTGTCGGTGACCGACGCCCGCTACATCAACGTGCTCAAGCTCTTTCTGGGCTCCACCCCGCCCCTGGAGCTGATGGCTGCACGCGGCTTCAGCATGGTGGCCCGGCAGATGGTGGGCGCCGGCCCCCGTGTGGCCTGCATGATGCAGTCGGTGGATGAGTACCGCCACTTCCAGACCCAGATCCACTCCATCAGCAACTACAACCGCTTCTACAACGGCCTGGACGAGTTCGCCCACCAGCAGTCGCGCATGTGGTACCTGTCGGACGGCAAGTCCTTCTTCGACGACGCCATCACCGCCGGCCCCTTCGAGTTCATGGTGGCCATCGGCTTCGCCTTCGAGTACGTGCTGACCAACATCCTGTTCGTGCCCTTCATCTCGGGCGCCGCCTACAACGGCGACATGGCAGCCATGACCGTGGGTTTCTCGGCCCAGTCTGACGAGGCCCGCCACATGACCCTGGGCCTGGAGTGCATCAAGTTCATGCTTGAGCAGGACCCGGACAATCTGCCCATCGTGCAACGCTGGATCGACAAATGGACCTGGCGCGGCACCCGCAAGCTGGCCTCGGTGGGCATGATGATGGACTACATGCTGCCCAAGCGGATCATGAGCTTCAAGGAAGCCTGGGAGATCTACTTCGAGCAGAACGGCACCGCCCTGTTCACCGACCTGGCCCGTTACGGCGTCAAGGTGCCCAAGTGCTTCGACCAAACCATCGAAGAGAAGGAGCACATCACCCACCAGTCGTGGATCGGCTTCTACATGAAGCCCGACGCCACGCCCTTCCACACCTGGATGCCCCAGCCCGAAGAGCTCGACTGGCTGTCCGAGAAGTACCCCAACACCTTCGACACGTATTACCGCCCGGTGTACGAGCACTGGATCGCCCAGGAGAAGGCCGGCAAGCGCTTCAACAACAAGACCCAGCCCATGAACTGCCAGGTCTGCGTGTCCACCATCAAGTTCAACGAGCCCGGCGACCCGATGGAGATGTGCTTCCGCGAGACGGTGTACAAGGGCGAGAAATTCCATTTCTGCTCGGACCACTGCAGGGAGATCTTCGAGGACGAACCCGAAAAGTACGTGCAGACCTTCATCTCCTCCCACGCCGCCCTGCAGGGCAAGTGCGAGCCAGAGGGCACTGACGTCAACGCCCACGACTACCGCCCGGGTGCCCGCATGCACGCCTACTGGCGCATGGACAAGCGCGCCAGCGGTGACTTCAACGGCTCGGAAGATCAGAAGAACTTTGCCAAATGGCGTGCCCAGGCCACCCAGAACTGAGGAACGGATCATGACCCTGCTGAAAACCCTGGCCCCTTACGATTTTCCCTCCAGCGACGCCGTCGAGAACTACGCCGGCCGCCAGCTCCTGTACATCAATTGGGAGCGCCACCGCATGTTCTCCCGGCCGTTCGTGCTGGCCCTGGCGCCCGAGACGCTCTTTGGCGAGATCATCGACACCCACATGACCGACTGCTTCAGCTACCACCCCGACTGGGCGCAGATCGACTGGCGCGCGGTGCGTTGGCTCAACGGCAGTCGCCCCGTCGTGCTCGACCGCAACAAGAGCCTGGCCGACAACGGCATCGGCCACAAGGACCTGATCCGCCTCATCACCCCGGGGCTGGACGGCATCGCTGGCTCGGGCTATTGAGGACGGCGCCATGAGCTACGAGCTGACCATCGAACCCCTCGGCCGCAGCATCGAGGTCGAGGAGGGCCAGACCATCCTCGACGCCGCCCTGCGCGCCGGTATATTCCTGCCCCACGCCTGTGGCCAGGGCTACTGTGCCACCTGCAAGGTCACCGTAACCGACGGAGAGGTGGACCACGGCAACGCATCCAACTTTGCCCTGATGGACTACGAGCGGGACGAAGGCAAGGTGCTGGCCTGCTGCGCAAGGCTGGAGTCCGACCTGGTCATCGAGGCCGAGATCGAGACCGACGACGACGCCCGCGACATCCCCGTGCGGGACTACCACGGCGTCGTCAGCCGCATCGAGAACCTCACCCCCACCATCAAGGGCATCTGGATCAAGCTGGATGAGGGCGAAACCCTGGATTTCCAGGCCGGCCAGTACGTCAACCTCAACCTGCCCGGCGAGCTGGGCTTCCGCGCCTTCTCCCTGGCCAGCCCGCCCTCCGCCGGCAACGAGATCGAGCTGAATATCCGCATCGTTCCCGGTGGTGCCGGCACCACCTGGATACACCAGACGCTGCAGGTGGGGGACCGCCTGACTCTGACCGGGCCCTATGGCCGCTTCTTCGTGCATCGCTCGGCGGGCCTGCCGTCCCTGTTCATGGCCGGCGGCTCGGGGCTGTCCAGCCCACGCGCGATGATTCTCGGCCTGCTGGAGGAGGGCTCGGTCTTGCCCATCACCCTGGTCTACGGCGCCCGCAACCAGGCCGAGCTGTACTACCACCAGGAGTTCGTCGAGTTGGCCGCCCGGCATCCGCACTTCAGTTATGTGCCCGCGCTCTCCGAAGAGCCGGCCGGCAGCGATTGGCAGGGCTTCCGCGGCTATGTGCACGAGGCTGCCAAAGCCCACTTCGACAATGACTTCCGCGGTCGAAAGGCCTATCTGTGTGGTCCCCCGATCATGATCGAAGCCTGCATCTCGACGCTGATGCAGGGGCGCCTGTTCGAGCGGGATATCTACACCGAAAAATTCTTCTCCGCTGCCGACGCCCAGCAGGTGCGCAGCCCGCTGTTCAAACGCGTCTGATCTCCCTTCTTCCCTGTGTCGTCCCCTCCCGGGGGGCGGCTTGAATCGGGTATCCGCCCTGGTGGCGGGTACCCGCTTTTTTTTGGTTCATCGCGGGATCTGGGGGAAGTAGTGGTTGGCGGTTCGCTGCTTCCGTCCCTCACTGAAGGCCTTTCGCACCGCCCCCGATGTGGGCGCTGCGGCAGCGACTGTGTCCTGCTTCGCGAGCGCCAGCAAGGCTTGGTGCGCGATCGAGACTGGTTCGATCGACGCGTTTGGCTGGATGTGCCACCGAGGGGCTTTTACGTGCATTCCGAAGTCCTCTGCAGCTCCTTCAGAAAGCAGTCCTGCCGCCGTAAATGGATCATTCCCAACGAGGAGTGTTGTCATGCTGCAGGCTGCCCAGACCGCGACCGGTCAGGAGTCGGATGAGTCCGGCTTCGCCCAGGAACTCCTGACTTTTACCCTTGGTGCCGAGGAGTATGCGATCGATATCCTGAAGGTTCAGGAGATTCGTGGCTACGACGCCGTCACAACCATCGCGAATGCTCCAGGCTTCATAAAGGGCGTCATCAATCTCCGCGGCACCATCGTCCCAATCGTTGATCTGCGTATCAAGTTTGCCGTCGGCGTGGCGGAGTACACGCCCTTCACGGTCGTGATCATCCTGAACATCGGGGGGCGGGTCGTCGGCATGGTCGTGGATGCCGTTTCTGATGTGATCGCCCTTAAGGCGGATCAGATCCGTCCTGCGCCAGATTTTGCGTCTTCTGTCGATACGGCGTACATCATGGGCCTGGGGGCGCTTGGGGAGCGGATGCTGATCGTCGTGGATATCGAGCGACTGATGCTTTCTAGCGAGATGGCGCTGGTTGACGAAGCGACCCACTGAGCGCAGGTGCAACCATGAGTGCATTTTTCTCTCCAGCAGTTGGCGTAATGAACCGGCTGTCTGTTCAAGGAAAGCTTTTCCTGCTCGGGCTGATTGCTTTGATTCCCGTTGTGGTACTGGCTTTCATGCTGCTTGGTCGGATCAATACCGACATCGATTTCACCGTTAAGGAAACCCAGGCGGTTCCAATGGTGATGCCTGCACGGCAGTTGATGCAGGCTGTGCAAGCCCATCGGGGTGTATCGCAGAGCGTCATTGGCGGTGATACATCTCTTTCGGCCCGGCTTGGAGATCTTCGCGCACAGGTTGAACAGGCTCTCCAGGCGGGTGATTTGGTGAACGAGCGCTTGGGCGTGGCCCTTGGGACGACGTCTGAGTGGAGCGCGATCCGCAAGGGGTGGGCTGAGCTCCAGGCAAAGGCGGTGGCCGTTGGTGCTGTCGATAGTTTCCGCCTCCACTCCGACTACATCCAGGCTGTCAGGGCCTTCGTTGCGCTCGTTGCGGACAATACCAACGCGACGCTGGATCCTGAGCTGGAAAGCTACTACCTGATGGATCTCTTCGTCAGTCGTCTTCCTGATCTGACCGAAGATGCGGGGCGCTTGCGAGCCTTGGGTACGGCTTTGGCGTTTCGGCGGCAGAGTACGGAGAACGAGCGCATTGAGATGCATGTGCTGCTCCGGCGCATCTCGGACGGCCGTGGTGCGATTGATTCCTCGGCCGTGAAGGCGGGTGCCAATGATGCGGTTCTCCGTGCGACTCTTGAGGCGCCTCGGAAGCAGGTGGATGCCGACGTCCGCGCATTGGTGTCGCTGGTTGAGGAGCGCCTTCTCAAGCCGGCGGAGATCGCCGTTGCTCCTCCACAGGTGTTTGAGGTGGGTTCGAAGGCAGTCGATGGCGCCTACGCCTTCCTTGATGTGGCTGCCAGGGAGTTTGACCAGCACCTCGCCCGTCGCCTTGCACGCCTGGAGAATGCCCGCCTGACGGCGATTGGCGTGATTGTGGGGAGCATCGTGCTGGCGCTCTACCTCTTCCTGGGCTTTCGCCGCGCGATGCTCCACGGCATCGAGCAGATCCAGGGGGGGCTGGAAAGGATGGGGCAAGGGGCTCTCGACGTGCCTTTGGCTGTTGTGTCCCGGGATGCCTTTGGCGAAATTGCCAATTCCCTGAACGAGATGCAGACCAATCTGCGCGTGCGCCTGAACGAAGAGTACGAAGCTGCTGCGGGGAATTTGCGAATCCGTAACGCCCTCGACAAGGCGTCAACCAACATCATGCTGGCCGATAACGACGGTCAGATCGTCTATTGCAACAACTCCGTTCTTGCGATGCTCCAGGATGCTGAAGGCGATATCCGCAAGGAACTGCCGGAGTTCTCGGTCAAAGAGCTGCTCGGGCGCAATTTCGATTCCTTCCACAAGAATCCTGCCCACCAGAGGGGCCTCCTTGGCGCCCTGAAGGCTGAGCATCGGGCTACGGTGCGTGTCGGGGGGAGAGTCTTTTCCCTGGTGGCGAACCCGGTGATGAACGCGCAAGGCGTACGTCTTGGGTCTGTGGTCGAGTGGCAGGATCGGACTGGCGAGGTGCGTATCGAGCAGGAACTGGCGGATCTCCTCACGGGCGCTTTGGGGGGGGACTTCGCGCGCAGGCTGAGCCTTGAGGGCAAGAGCGGCTTCCTGGCTACCTTGTCGGAAGGCATGAACAACCTGATGGGGATTGTTTCCACCAATCTCGAGGACATCGCCCGAGTGTTGAATGCGATAGCGCGGGGCGATCTGACGGAGAAGATCACGGCGGAGTACGGAGGAACGTTCGGGCAGTTGAAGGACGACACGAACACGACGGTTGAGCGGCTGCGGGAGGTAGTGGGTCAGATCAAGGAGGCGTCGGAGTCGATCAACGTTGCGGCGCAGGAGATCTCTGCGGGGAACTCGGATCTTTCGTCACGTACGGAAGAGCAGGCCAGTAGCCTGGAAGAGACGGCGAGCTCGATGGAGCAGCTGAACGCGACGGTACGTCAGAACGCGGACAACGCTCGGCAGGCGAAGGAGCTCGCGGGTTCGAGCAACGAAGTGGCGGAGCAGGGCGGTGCGATGGTGGGTCGTGTGGTCGAGACGATGGGCTCGATCCAGGAAAGCGCGAAGAAGATCGCCGACATCATCGGTGTGATCGATTCGATCGCGTTCCAGACGAACATTCTGGCGCTCAACGCGGCGGTGGAAGCGGCGCGTGCGGGCGAGCAGGGGCGCGGGTTTGCGGTGGTGGCGAGCGAAGTGCGTAGCCTTGCCCAGCGCAGCGCGCAGGCGGCGCGTGAGATCAAGGCGCTGATCGCCGACAGCGTGGACAAGGTGGAGGATGGTGCGAAGCTGGTGAATGAGGCGGGTCAGACGATGGAGGAAGTGGTGTCGAACTTCCAGAAGCTGTCGTCGCTGGTGACGGAGATAGCGGAGGCGAGCTCGGAGCAGAGCAGCGGGATTGAGCAGGTGACGCAGGCCGTGGGCCAGATGGACGAGGTGACGCAGCAGAATGCGGCGCTGGTCGAAGAGGCCGCGGCAGCAGCCGAGAGCCTTGAAGATCAGGCTCAGAATCTGGTCCGTGCGGTGAGCCGTTTCCGTCTGGTGCCTGCTACAGGGGCTGCCAGCGCGGGAAGTCTCGATTTTGACGGCGTAATCCAGGCCCACATGGGCTGGAAGCACAAGCTGCGCAGTTTCCTGGCCGGCGAGGGCGAAGCTCTGGATCCAGTTGTGGTTTCCCGGGACGACAAATGCGTGCTGGGGTGCTGGATCCATGGAGAAGGCAAGCGTTATGCCGACGATTCCGGCTTTGTCCAGCTCAGTACCAAGCATGCAGACTTCCATCGCTGCGCCGGTGCGGTGATTCGTGCCAAGCAGGCCGGAGATGCGGCTGCCGCCGAGCGGCTGCTGCTCAATGATTTCGCCATCCTGTCCGACGAAACGATCCAGGAAATCCGGAAGCTCAAGCAGCGCCAGACGGCTGAGCAGCCGCCTGCTCCTGTGCCTCAGCCCGCGCCGGCTGAGAGGGAGCGTATGGCCGGGCCGGCAAAAACAATGAAGGTGGCCAAGCTTGGAGCGCCGTTGCCGAAGGTCAAACGCCATGCCTCGAATCTTGCTGAGGCGGAGTGGGAAGAGTTCTGATTCGTCGAGCTTGTACGCATGGCGATCGTCAGGTCAAGTGGGAGTAAGCAATGAAAATCAACATGCCCGTTACCCAGCGTGAGTGGGAGTTGGGTGATGCCGATCTGATCGTGTCAAAGACCGACCTCAAGGGGCAGATCACCTACATCAACCAGGATTTCGTCCGCATCAGTGGCTTCAGTGAGGATGAACTGATCGGCCAGCCGCACAACATGGTGCGCCATCCGGATATGCCCGTAGAGGCGTTTGAGGATATGTGGCGGGCCCTAAAGGCCGGGCGTCCTTGGGTGGGGTTGGTGAAGAACCGTTGCAAGAACGGCGATTTCTACTGGGTGGTGGCCCATGCGACTCCGATTATCGAGAACGGGCAGGTGATCGGCTACATGTCGGTTCGGCGCAAGGCCGAGCCGGCACAGATCAAGGAGGCTGAAGCGGCCTATGCGCTCTTTCGCAATGGAAAGGCCGGGGGCCGGAAGATCATCAACGGTCAGGTCTGCACTCCGAGTGTGCTGTCCAGGCTGGGGGAGCGTCTGGCGGGCCTGTCCTTGGCAACCCGGGCGGCTGTTGCGGCAACCATCGCACTTGCCGTGATCCTCGGGGCAGGCTCTCTGATCATGCGGGATCGTGCGACGGATGCACTTGAAAGTCAGGGGCTGGCCGTCGTCTCTGAAAAGGTCCGCCTGGTGCGGGCGATGGTTGAGTCCAAAGCCCAGGGGCTGCGTGTCGAGACTGAGCGGCTCAACGACATGTTCGCCTCCGGCTTCACCGAAAATTTCTCGGTGAATGCGAGCACTGAGGGGGTGCCCGTGCTCATGCATGGTGGGACGGTGATGAACCTGCGGAGCCAGGAGGTTGATCGGTTTACGGCTGGCAGCGGAGCCGTTGCGACACTGTTTGCCCGTAAGGGTGATGATTTTTATCGTGTCGCCACCTCAGTGAAGAAGGAGAGCGGCGAGCGGGCCGTCGGGACTACCCTCGCTCATGAAAACCCCGCCTATGCGCGCTTGCTGGCCGGTGAGCGCTACGTTGGGAAGGCCCTGTTGTTTGGCAAGGATACGTACACCGGCTATGCCCCGATCAAGGATGCGGCGGGAAAGGTGATTGGGGCGACCTTCGTCGGGCGGAATTTCTCGGATGAGCTTGCGGCCCTGCGCAAGGCCATAAAGGAGGTTCGTTTTGGTGAGTCGGGCTACGCTTATGTGCTCGATTCCACGCCGGGCAAGTCGTTCGGAACTCTCGTTGCCCATCCGGCCAAGGAAGGCCAGAGCGTGATCGACTCAAAGGATGCCAACGGACGTACCTTCATCCGCGAGATCCTAGAGCGCAAGAGTGGAGTGATTCACTACCCCTGGCTGAACGCCGAGCTCAACGAGAGCGTCTCGCGGGAAAAGGTGGTGGCTTTCGATGCCTTCCCCGAGTGGAACTGGGTGATCGCCGGTGGCACTTATGTGGATGAGTTTGAGGGCGTAGCCCGAAGCATCGGCTTGATGCTGCTGGTAATGGGGTTGAGCGCTGCGCTGGTGTTGGCCGTGCTGATCTTCACCCTCATGCGCACCCTCGTGGCACGGCCTCTGAAGGCCATGGTGGATACGGCCCAGAACGTCGCAGCCGGGAATTATCGCAATGCCATCGATGTGGGGCGCAATGACGAGATCGGCCGGGTCTTGCAGGCGCTGGAGTCGATGCAGGTGCGGCTGTGCAGCGATATCGCCGAGCAGAAGCGGGCCAGCGACGAGAATGCGCGTATCCGTCAGGCCCTGGATTGCGTCGAAACGAATGTGCGGATTGCAGATCCCTGCGGCCGGGTCATTTACGCCAACCCGGCACTTCTCAAGACCATCCGGAGCATCGAGGCGGAAATCCGCAAGGAGGCGCCGGGATTCAGTGCCGACAGCTTTGTGGGAAGCAGTATCGGGCGGCTCTACGCGGACCCCGAGGCAGCCCTCAAGCGCCTGGCTGCCTTGGTCCAGACCACCCGCACCCAGATGGTGATCGGCGGGCGGACCTTCGACGTGGTGACCAGCCCCATTCTGAATGCTGCCGGCGAGCGTCTTGGGTCGGTTGGCGAATGGCGCGATCGTACCGACGAGCTGCTGGCTGAGAAGGAGGTGCAGGCCCTGGTGGCTTCTGCTGCAGATGGCGATTTCTCGGTAAGGCTGGCGGCAGAGGGCAAGCTTGGGTTCTTCCGCGATCTGTCCGAGGGGCTCAATCGCCTCATGCAAGGTGTGGCTGGCAGTCTGCAGGACATCGCCCGAGTGTTGAATGCGATAGCGCGGGGCGATCTGACGGAGAAGATCACGGCGGAGTACGGAGGAACGTTCGGGCAGTTGAAGGACGACACGAACACGACGGTTGAGCGGCTGCGGGAGGTAGTGGGTCAGATCAAGGAGGCGTCGGAGTCGATCAACGTTGCGGCGCAGGAGATCTCTGCGGGGAACTCGGATCTTTCGTCACGTACGGAAGAGCAGGCCAGTAGCCTGGAAGAGACGGCGAGCTCGATGGAGCAGCTGAACGCGACGGTACGTCAGAACGCGGACAACGCTCGGCAGGCGAAGGAGCTCGCGGGTTCGAGCAACGAAGTGGCGGAGCAGGGCGGTGCGATGGTGGGTCGTGTGGTCGAGACGATGGGCTCGATCCAGGAAAGCGCGAAGAAGATCGCCGACATCATCGGTGTGATCGATTCGATCGCGTTCCAGACGAACATTCTGGCGCTCAACGCGGCGGTGGAAGCGGCGCGTGCGGGCGAGCAGGGGCGCGGGTTTGCGGTGGTGGCGAGCGAAGTGCGTAGCCTTGCCCAGCGCAGCGCGCAGGCGGCGCGTGAGATCAAGGCGCTGATCGCCGACAGCGTGGACAAGGTGGAGGATGGTGCGAAGCTGGTGAATGAGGCGGGTCAGACGATGGAGGAAGTGGTGTCGAACTTCCAGAAGCTGTCGTCGCTGGTGACGGAGATAGCGGAGGCGAGCTCGGAGCAGAGCAGCGGGATTGAGCAGGTGACGCAGGCCGTGGGCCAGATGGACGAGGTGACGCAGCAGAATGCGGCGCTGGTCGAAGAGGCTGCGGCAGCAGCCGAGAGCCTTGAAGATCAATCGCGCAGCTTGGTGCGCTCGGTGGCCATGTTCAGGCTCCAGGCTGGGAGTCCGCAGATTGCGCAGCCTGCCCCGGTTCCCGACAATGTTGCCCGTCTGCCTGAACGTGCTCGCCCGGCCACGCCCCGCCCAACAGCCGCGCCTCTGCCCAAGGTACGCAGAGCCGGTGGCGGGAGCGAGATCGACGACGAATGGGAAGAGTTCTGATAGGGGGTGAGTCATGTCTGAGAAGCTGCCTCTCCGCCCCTCCCGAGCACCCGCCACATCCTTGGGGAGTGCTCGCCCGGGGCTTTCTGCGCAACAAGCGCCCACCGTTCCGGCGCGCTCGTCTTCCCTCTCGATGCCTGAGCGGGAGTTCGAGTTTTCCAGTCGTGACTTCGAACGTGTCCGGGAGTTGATCTACAAGCATGCCGGCATCTCACTTTCACCCATCAAGCAGGACATGGTCTATAGCCGGCTGGCGAGGCGGTTGCGGGCCCGGGGGGACCGAACCTTTGCCGAGTACCTGGACCGCGCCCAGCGGGAGCCGGATGAGTGGGAAACCTTCGTCAATAGTCTGACCACCAACCTGACCTCCTTCTTCCGGGAGGCGCACCATTTCGACATCCTGGCCGAGCGGCTGAAGAAGCACGTGTCGAGGACGCCGTTCCGCATCTGGTGCAGCGCGGCGTCCACCGGCGAGGAGCCTTACAGCCTGGCCATCACCGCCTGCGAGGCCTTCAATACCCTGACGCCGCCGGTGCAGATCGTCGCGACCGACATCGACACCAATGTGTTGGCGACGGCGCAGAGAGGCGTGTACGGCATGGACCGGGTCGAGAGGCTGTCGCGGGAGCGCATGCAGCGTTTCTTCCTGAAGGGCACGGGCAGCCAGGAGGGGCAGGCGAGGGTCCGTCCGGAGTTGCAGCGTCTGATCGAGTTCAAGCGCATCAACTTGCTGGACAAGAGCTGGGCCGTTCAGGGGCCGTTCGACGCCATGTTCTGCCGCAATGTGATGATCTACTTCGACAAGCCGACCCAGCACGCCATCCTGGAGCGCTTTGTGCCGCTGCTCAAGCCGGATGGCCTGCTATTCGCGGGGCATTCGGAGAGCTTCCTGCATGCCGCCGACCTGTTCCGTTCCCTTGGACGGACGGTGTATGAAAGGACGGTCGTTCGTGCTCGCTGAAGCTGGTTATGTGGAGCACCTAGCCACCAACCGCTACTTTGACCGCACTTTTGGGTGTGATGCGGTCAAGGTGCTCCCTGGAGAGTATTTCGTAACCACCTCCGATATCGTGCTGGTCACGGTGCTGGGGTCGTGTGTGACGGCATGCGTCCGGGATCGGGACAAGGGGCTGGGGGGCATGAACCACTTCATGTTGCCGGATAACGGTGGCGAGTTGGGCGTGCTTTCGTCCTCAGCTCGCTATGGCGCCTACGCCATGGAGGTGCTGCTCAATCATTTGCTCAAACTGGGCGCCCGACGCAGCAGCCTTGAGGCCAAGGTGTTCGGGGGCGGAAGGGTGCTGGCCAGCCTGTCCCAGGCGCAGGTCGGCGAGAAGAATGTGGAGTTCGTGCTCGATTATCTGCAGACTGAACGCATACCCGTGGTGGCCCAGGATCTCCTCGACATTTATCCCAGGAAGGTATATTTCTTCCCTGTCAGCGGACGGGTGATGATGAAAAAGCTGGTCCGCGTGAAAAATGACACGCTTATTGCCCGTGAGCGCGAATATGAAGCCCGACTTCGACGCGACAATGTTCAAGGTGACGTTGAGCTATTTGGATGACGGGGCCTGGCTCCGTACGCAACTGGAATGAAGCATGGCCATCAAGGTTCTCGTTATTGATGATTCTGCGCTGATGCGCAGTGTCCTGAGCGAAGTGATCAATTCAGCGCCCGACCTGGAAGTGGTGGGTACTGCGCCTGATCCTATCGCGGCCCGGGAAATGATCAAGACCCTCAATCCGGACGTGCTGACCCTGGATATCGAGATGCCGAAGATGGATGGCCTCGATTTTCTGGCGCGTCTGATGAGACTCCGGCCAATGCCTGTCGTCATGATTTCAAGTCTGACCCGGCGTGGTTCGGAGGCCACCTTGCAGGCGCTCGAATTGGGTGCGGTCGATTTTGTTCCGAAGCCCCGGCTCGATTCATCTGCCGGGATCGAAGCCTGCCGTGTAGAAATTTGTGACAAGGTTCGAGGTGCCTTTGGCGCCCGGCCGAGGGTTCCTGTGGTGTCGTCGCCAAGCCCGAAACCCTTGCTGCGCGAGCCTCCCGGGCAGGTTGGGAGTGCGCTGGGTAGTGTCTCGGAACGCGCCCTGCAAGAGCGTCTGGTGCTGATCGGTGCCTCCACCGGAGGCACCGAGGCGATCAAGGAAGTGCTATGTTCCATGCCGGAACACATGCCTGCGATCCTGATGGTCCAGCATATGCCGGAGATGTTCACCGCGTCCTTTGCAAAGCGTCTGGATGGTCTTTGCCGATTGCGCGTAAAAGAGGCCGAGCATGGCGAGCGCGTGGTGCCCGGCACCGCCTATCTCGCCCCCGGGCATTCTCATCTGTCGGTGCGGCGCGTGGCCGGTGGCTATCAATGCGAGCTTGCCCAGTCGGAGCCGGTCAATCGGCATCGGCCGGCGGTGGATGTGCTCTTCCAGTCAGCGGCGACGCAAGTGGGCGCCAACGGCGTGGGGGTGATCCTGACCGGAATGGGTAAGGATGGGGCCCAGGGTTTGCTGGCAATGCGTCAGGCCGGTGCATGGACGATCGGTCAGGACCAAGAGTCCTGCGTGGTTTATGGCATGCCGCGTGAAGCGGCGGCCATCGGAGCCCTTGATGACGTGGCTCCTCTCCGGGAGGTAGGGCTGCGTGTGTTGAATCGCCTGCGGATGACGGAAAAGCGGGGCATCAAGGCATAGGTTGTTATGGGGTAGCGGCCGGTTGATTCCGGCAGAGTCGCATGAGTCAGTGAAAAATAGAGGCAACAGAAATGGATACCAGCGTCAGCACCCAGCAGAGTCAGGCCAGGATTCAGCTCTCCGGACGATTTGATTTCAACTCTCATCGTGAGTTTCGCGATGCGGTCGACCGTGCCCTGGGCAGCCCGGGAACGACCGAGGTGGCCGTGGATCTTGGCAACGTGGCCTATCTGGACAGCTCGGCTCTCGGCATGTTGCTGATGCTGCGGGACAAGGCCAAGAGCTCTGGCAAGACGGTTTGTCTGGCCAATGCCAAAGGCAGTGTCCGGCAGGTCCTCGACATCGCCAACTTCGGCAAGCTCTTCCCGATCGTCTGAAGGTGGCGGAGTACGACGCCGAATCCCTCTTCATCCTTGTAGTTGATGACAATCCCGACGATCTCTACCTGATTCGTCGGGATCTTGTGGCATTGGGGCATCGTGTCGCCGGCGTCAGCACGGCTGCCGAGGCCCTCGACCATATCGCGCAGGCCTACCCGGACGTCCTCATGACGGACGTCGGTCTTCCGGGCATGGACGGTATCGAGTTACTCAAGACGGTGCGTGCCCGTACGGGGGGCAGCTGGATTCCGAGCCTGGTCTTTACCGGCAGCCTGGATGAGGCGACGCAGATGCGCGCCCTGGAGGCTGGGGCCGATGCCTATCTGTGCAAGCCCGCATCCCGCGAGATGCTGCATGCCAAACTGGGGGTGATTCTCCGGTTGAAGGCCATGCAGCGTCAGGCTGAGGCCCGTAACCGCGAACTGGCACGCTATCGCAGCCTGCAGGAAGAGGAGCAGCGCCTGGCGCGCTTCGTGATGGAGCGCCTGATCAACCGGGAGGCTCTGGGCGATCCGGCGGTGTCCCACTGGATCGCGTCGGCAGCGGAGTTCAGCGGTGACCTGATTGCTGCCGCCCGGACCCCGGGCAATGTGCTTCATGTGTTGCTGGCCGATGGTGCTGGGCATGGTCTGGCTGCGTCGCTCAATGTGCTCCCCGTAACCGCACCGTTCTACCGTATGACCGAGCGTGGCTTCGGCATTGACGCCATCGCCCGGGAAATCAACAGCAAGGTGCGGGCCTTGCTGCCGGTGGACCGTTTCATTGCAGCCACGCTTGTCGCCGTGAATTTCCGTGAGCGTTACGTTACGGTCTGGAACGGTGGTAATCCCGGGCCGTTGCTGGTCCGGCCGGATGGCGCGGTGCGCCTGCATTTCAACCGGCATCACTTCCCTCTGGGCGTTGTTGACGACGACGAGTTTGACGGCACCGTGGATGCCCATGTCGTCAATCCCCACGATCACCTGCTGCTATTCTCCGATGGGCTGATCGAGCTTGAGGATGCCGCCGGACAGGCCCTTGGTGTGGACGGACTGGGTACTACGCTGAATGGCCTGCACGCTGGGTTGCGGCTGCCCCGGCTTACCGAGATCGTGCATGATCTGACCGGTGGCAGCCCACCGCGGGATGACATCTCCATCGCCCAGATCGCCCTGACCGATACACCGCAGCCGGTGCCTGCGGTGAGCTCCGGCGAGTTTCCGGCGGCACCGACGGCCAGTGACTGGCGCTTTGTGCTGCGTCTGGGCGCCGCCGACCTCAAGCGCCTTGACGCGGTGCCCTTGGTGCTCGGGGCCATTGAGCAGTTCGAAGGCGTAAGGCCGTTTGCCGGGCGTCTTTTTCTGGTGCTTTCCGAGCTCTTCAACAACGCCCTCGATCACGGTCTCCTGCGTCTGCCCTCGTCCCTCAAGGCTGGCGTCGAGGGGATGGATGTGTTTCTCGACGAGCGGAGCCGCCGGCTTGCACGGCTTGAAATGGGGGCTGTGGAGTTTGAGCTCTCGCTGCGCCAGGGTGACGGCCAACCGCCCGTGCTGCATATCAGCTGCGCTGATACCGGCCCGGGGTTCAACCACGAGGAGCAAATCCGTTCGGCAGGCCTGGAGCCGACCGGTGAGGACATCCTGAAGGGCCATGGCCGTGGCATTCCGCTCCTGCTCCGGGTGTGCGAAGAGGTCCGCTACAGCGGGGTTGGCAATCGTGTAGACGTCCTCTTCCGCCTTGCCGAGCGAACGTCATAAAGTCGTGAAATAGTGCTTTTTGCACCGGTTTCCGCGGCCTCAAGTTAGGTCGGGCTGCGCCGATAATCGCCTCGAAGCCTTTGACGCCCGCAGCCTGTGGGCTCAAGGGCAAGGTGTCGGCGATTGATTTTCCGCCGATTCCGGGGGGCGGGTTCCAAGGCTCGCTTTCCTTCTCTTGACGAGCGGGGATCGCCGAACATCATGCAAGTTTCCATTGTCTCCATTCTGGCCGGTCTGGTTGCCGGCGGCGGTGCCCTCGGAGCGGGCCTGGCGTTTGGGCTGTCTCTGTCTGCAGGTTTTGCCGGTGTCTGCGCGGCCCTTGGGGTGACGGTCGGCGTCATTCTCCTGGTATCGGCCCGGGTGCTGTTCATCCACCCCCTGACCGAGCTGCGCGACACCATCCAGGCCATGCACAAGGACGGTGACCTGTCCCGCCGTGTGGCGGTGTCTTCCGGGCAGGTGGGTGAGGTTGAGTCGGTCTTCAACGCATTGATTGGCAGCTTTCAGGGCATCGTCGGTAAAGTGATCTTTGATGCCCAGCGGGTGCACGAGGCGGCGGACCTGCTTTCCGGGCATGCGGGGCGCGTTGCGGAAGGGTCGAGCAGCCAGCAGGGGGCGGCGGAGAGCATGGTGGTGGCCATCGAGCAGATGACGATCGGTGTGAGCGCCGTTGCCGAGCATGCCAGCCAGACCGCAAGCAACGCCCAGGTCGCTAGGGAGTTGTCGGTCAAGGGGGCGGAGGTCGTCACCAGTGCCTCCCGGGAGATCGAGCAGATTGCCCGCTCGGTGGAGGATTCGGCAAAAGTCATCTCCGCGCTTGGCGAGCGTTCGGAGGCTATCAGCGGCATTGTGAAGGTAATCCGTGAGATTGCCGATCAGACCAATCTGCTGGCCCTCAATGCCGCCATCGAGGCTGCCCGGGCGGGAGAGCAGGGGCGTGGTTTTGCGGTGGTGGCCGACGAAGTGCGCAAACTGGCGGAGCGGACTTCCACTGCAACGACCGAGATCGGCACCATGATCGCGGCCATCCAGATGGAGACTCGCAGTGCTATTGCCTCCATTGATGCGGGCAGCTCCCAGGCTCATGCAGGCGCTGAGCTGGCCCAGAAGGCGGCCGGCTCGCTGCAGCAGATCAACGATGGGGCGCGTCAGACCATGGAGAAGGTGGACGCCATTGCCGCGGCCATCAATGCCCACAGCCGCGAGGCAGACCAAATCGTGGGCCATGTGCGACAGATCATGGATATGGTGGGGCGCAACTCTGCCGGCGCCCGGGAGACGCTGGATGAAGCCACCAGTCTGAGCGGGCTGGCGGTGAACCTCAAGGAGATCAGCCGGGTCTTCAAGCTGGGTGCAGCAGGTGAACAGGCCATGCTGGTGCACAAGAAGATGCCGGACATCGTGCGCGATGGCGCGCGTCAGATGGGCATGCTCCTGGAGCAGGCCGTGACAAGCGGGCAGGTCAGCGAGGAGGATCTGTTCGATGATGCCTACAAGCCGATCGCCAACACCCGGCCGCAGAAATACAGCACCCGTTTCGACAGTCTGACCGACCGTATCTTCCCGATTCTGCAGGAGCGCCTGCTCGACGGAAATCAGGAGGTTGTCTACGCCATCGGGACCGATCGGAACGGCTATGTGCCGACCCATAACAAGCGTTTTTCCCAACAGCTGACCGGGGATTACGAGAAAGACTTCGTCGGCAACCGCAGCAAGCGGGTCTTCGACGATCCGGTGGGCAAGCAGTGCGGGAAGCACGAGATGCCCTTCCTGATCCAGACCTATCGCCGCGATACCGGTGAGATCATGCACGACATCTCGGCCCCTGTTTACGTCAATGGTCGCCATTGGGGGGGCTTCCGGATTGGCTACAGGGCCTGATCCGTCCTTGTCTGCCCTGCTTCAGTGTGAGTGTGTTCGGCCCGCCTTTCCGCGGGCCGTTTTTTCTTGCGCAGGCCGCGCCCCATAAGGCCCCGGAAGCCTCAAGATTGTTTGCCCCCCGCCGATATTGCTTCCAGATCGGAGCCTGCGCCATCGGGTCGGCAGGGGGCTGAGACGGAGATTGAGTATGTCCGAACTTCTCAAGAACATTGACGCGCGAACCAGACTGGCAGGGACCAACAAGCTGGAAATCCTGCTCTTCACCCTGGGCCTGGATCCGCGCACTGGACGACGTGAAACCTTCGGGATCAACGTCTTCAAGGTCCGCGAGGTGATGCGTACGCCGCCCATTACGGCTGCCCCGGAAATGCCTTCGTCCGTGGAGGGGATGGTCAGCCTGCGGGGCGTCCTGGTCCCTGTCGTCGACCTGGCGAAGTATGCGGGGATGGGCTCCGACAGCCCCCGCGAGATCATGATCGTGACCGAGTACAACGGTCACACCCAGGGCTTCCTGGTCGAAGCCGTCGACACCATCCTGCGCCTCGACTGGTCGCAGATGCGGGTGCCGCCCGACATGCTGACGGCCAATCTGGGCGGCCTGGTGACGGCTGTCACCGAGCTGCCGGGACCCAAGCTGGTCATGCTCCTGGATGTCGAGAAGGTGCTGTCCGAAACCACTCGCTACGACGACGAATTCCTGTTCAAGGGCATCGAGCCGATCGAGGCCGAAGAACCGATCACCGTGTATTTTGCGGACGATTCCTCGGTGGCCCGCAAGCAGATCGAGCGCACCTTGGATGTGCTGGGGGTGCGTTACGTCGGAACGGTCAATGGCCGTGCGGCCTGGGATGAACTCGAGAAGCTGGCCTCCTATGCGGCCGCCTCGGGCCGCAAGGTCAAGGATCTGGTGGCATTGGTCCTTACCGATGTGGAAATGCCCGAGATGGACGGCTATATCCTCACCAAGAAGATCAAGTCCGACCCGCGCTTTGAGGGCGTGCCGGTGATCATGCATTCATCCTTGTCCGGCATGTCCAATCAGCAACTCGGTCGCTCCGTCGGTGTCGATGAATACGTCGCCAAGTTCGAACCCCAGCGTCTTGCCGAGGTGTTGCGCCGCCTGATCACCCAGCGCGCAAACCTGACCAAGACCGTCTGAACGCAGAGGAGCATCATGAACATGGATCGTGTCGATCGTGGGCTGCTTGAGGCCGTCGATGCCCGCACCAAGCTGGCAGGTTCGAACCGCATGGAGATCCTGCTGTTCTCACTGGGTACCCAGGAGATCTTCGGCATCAATGTCTTCAAGGTGCGCGAGGTGTCACGCACGCCCTTCATCACCAAGGCGCCGAACATGCCCGACGGTGTGGAGGGGCTGATCTCGTTGCGGGGCAACGTGATTCCGGTGCTGGCCTTGGCGAAGGTCATGGGCATTTCCGCATCGGGCGATCCGCTGGGCGGCTCAATGATGGTGACCGAGTACAGCAAGCGCACCTTGGGTTTTCTGGTGCACGAGGTGGACCGCATCATCCGTGTCGAGTGGGACAAGGTTCGGGCGCCGGACAACGTCACCTCCGGCGGGCATCACTTCATCACCGCCATTACGGAGTTGCAGGATGGAAAGCTGGTTTCCATCCTTGATGTGGAAACCATCCTGGCCAGCACATTTGGTGAGGCGGTGGTGGGGCAGATTCATCCTCTGGAGGGCGGGCATGACGTGAACCTGTTCTTTGTGGATGATTCGGCGGTGGCCCGCAAGAAAATTGCCGAAACCCTAGACAAGCTCGGTGTGCGCCACAAACATGCCCTCAATGGGCTTGAGGCCTGGACTCGTCTGGAGGGCATGGCCAATCATGCGCAGCAGCGTGGTGTGAGCCTGCGCGACGAACTCAACCTTATTCTGGTGGATGCAGAAATGCCTGAGATGGATGGCTATGTGCTCACCCGCAACATCAAAGCGGACAGCCGCTTCGAAGGTATTCCGGTAGTCATGCATTCATCCCTGTCGTCCGAGGCCAACCGGGCCATGGGCAAGAGCGTTGGCGTCGACTCCTATGTCGCGAAGTTTGACGCCGACGTTCTGGCAGATACCCTGCGCCCCCTCCTGATGCGTGCATACCGGGATTGAACGGAGATCAACAACATGTCGGACCCCAAGATGAAATTTCTCGTTGTCGATGATTTTTCGACCATGCGGCGCATTGTCCGCAACTTGCTCAAGGAGCTCGGCTTCACCAACGTGGATGAGGCCGAAGACGGCCAGATCGCTCTGCAGAAGCTCAACTCCCTGCCTTTCGATTTTGTCGTCACGGACTGGAACATGCCCAATATGGATGGTCTGACCCTGCTGCAGAACATCCGGGCAACACCGTCTCTGAAGCATCTGCCGGTTTTGATGATCACTGCCGAAGCGAAGAAGGAAAACATCATTGCAGCGGCGCAAGCCGGGGCCAGCGGGTACATCGTCAAGCCTTTCACGGCTGCCACCCTGTCCGAGAAGCTCGAAAAGATCTTCGAAAAGATGGGCCAGAAAGCTGCCTGAGGCAGCCGATCAGACGGAGCTCCAGCATGGCAAAACGTCTTAAATTCGATGAGTCGGGCGATAGCGACGATCTGCAGTCCCTGTTTGACAGTATCGCCGGAGGGGCTGCGGCGGCGCCCGCCGCAACCCCACACCTTGAAGTTGTCTCGCCGGCCGTCTCCGCGAGCGGTGATGACGATGAACTCCAGGCCCTCTTTGATTCCGTGGCCGGTGAGTATTCAGCGAGCGATCATGCCGGCGACGATGAGCAGACCCACAGCTGCGACAAGGTCTTCAACCGGATCGGGGTGATGACCCGCCAGTTGCATGACACCCTTCGCGAACTCGGCTACGACCGGAGTCTCCAGGAGGCTGCTCACGCCATTCCCGATGCCCGGCAGCGCCTGACCTACATCGCCGAGATGACGGAGCAGGCCGCTAGCAAGGTGCTGAACGCCACGGACATCGCCAAGCCCATCCAGGATCGGGCCGAGACCGACGCGGCAGCCCTCAAGGCGCGCTGGGATCGTCTGTACGCACAGCAGTTGTCACCGGACGAGTTCCGGGTTCTCGCGGGTGAAACCCGTGAGTTCCTCGGACACGTGGTGACGGGGAGCCGCGAGACCAGTGCCCAGCTGATGGAAATCATGATGGCGCAGGATTTTCAGGATCTCACCGGCCAAGTCATCAAAAAAGTGGTGGATCTGGCACAGGGGCTGGAGCAGCAGCTGTTGCAGGTCCTGATAGAGGCAATGCCCGCCGAGCGCAAGGCAGAGGCACCGGATACCTTGATGAATGGTCCTGTGATCAATGCGGTGGGCCGGGATGACGTGGTGTCCAGCCAGGAGCAGGTGGATGACCTGCTGGAGAGCTTGGGTTTCTGATCCGGGTGGAAGCGGGCAAGCCCGCAAGGAGCGAATGCAATGAGCGATTTTTCCGGGATGGATGACCTTCTGCAGGACTTCCTCGTGGAGGCGGGAGATCTCCTGTCGGGTGTGGACAACAAGCTGGTGGATCTTGAGCGGGCGCCCAACGACAAGGGGCTGCTCAATGACATCTTCCGGGGTTTTCATACCATCAAAGGGGGCGCTGGCTTTCTGAACGCTGCCGAGTTGGTCACCCTGTGCCACCTGACCGAAAACCTCTTCGACAAGCTGCGCAATGGCGAGCTGGCGATCACGCCCGAAGTCATGGATGTGATCCTGTCCTCCACCAGCGCGGTGCGTGACATGTTTGGCTATCTGGAGCAGGGAGTTCAGCCGGCGGCGGCCGACCCACACTTGATCGACAGCCTGCGCCTGGCGATTGCCGGCAACCTGTCCGCAGGCGCGACCACACCTGCGGCTACGCCGGCCCGTGTTGCTCCGGTGGCCTTGCCGCCAGCACCTGTCGCCCCAGCCTCTCAGGATGGACTGGACTGGAATGCGCTGTTTGAGACCGTGACCGGCGCCGCTCCTGGTGCTGCCGTGCCCGTTGACGTCCCAGCCGCGCCACCGGTGCCCATGCATCAGTCCGACGAGGAGCTGGCCCAGAAAACGCCCGAGCAGATCATCAAGGCTGCTGTCGGCCGGCGCGTCACCGACAAGCCGGGGGCTTCTGGTCCGGTCGGGCGGCGCGACAGTGAGAAGCAGCGGGACAACTCGATCCGGGTCGATACCGCCCGACTCGACCAGGTGCTCAACCTGTCGGGTGAGATTGGCCTCACCAAGAATCGTCTCAATGCCCTGCGCAGCGACATCCTCAATGGGCGCAGCGATACCGAAACCCTGCATGCCCTCGATCTGGCTGTGAGCCAGCTCGACCTGCTGGTGTCCGACCTGCAGAACGCGGTGATGAAGACCCGCATGCAGCCCATCGGGCGTCTGTTCCAGAAGTACCCGCGGATCGCCCGCGACCTGGCTCGCAACCTGGGCAAGGACGTGGAACTGGTGCTCTCCGGTGAGGAGACTGAAATCGACAAGACCATGATTGAGGATCTGTCCGATCCGATCATCCACCTCATCCGCAATGCAGTGGACCATGGTGTCGAGGAGACCCAGGATCGGCTCGCCAATGGCAAGCCCGAAAAGTCCATCGTGCGTCTGGAGGCACGCCAGGAAGGCGATCACATCGTGATCCTGGTCGCCGATGACGGCCGCGGCATGAACGCCGAACGCCTGCGCGCCAAGGCTGTGGAGAAGGGCCTCATCACCGATGAGGAGGCCAACACCATGGACGAACGCCAGAGCTACAACCTGGTCTTTCTGCCTGGCTTCTCCATGGCCAGCCAGATCTCCGACGTGTCTGGTCGCGGTGTGGGCATGGACGTGGTGCGCACCAACATCCAGAAGCTCAACGGCTCCATCGAGATCCGTTCCAGCCTCGGCAAGGGCACCACCTTCGTCATCAGCCTGCCCCTGACGCTGGCGATCCTGCCGGTGCTGCTGGTCCGCCTCGGCGAGCAGCCTTTCGCGGTTCCGCTGTCGATGGTCCGCGAGATTCTGCCGATCGAGCCGGCCGAAGTGCAGGAAGTCGGTGGGCGAGCAACCATGGTGGTGCGCGGTGAAGTGCTGCCCATCATGCCCCTCTCGTCCCTGCTGGGCTGGGAGCCTGTCCAGACGCCCGAGTACGGCGTACTCATGCAGAGTGCGGAGCAGAGCTTCATCCTGGCCATCGACAGTTTCGCTGGCCGGGAAGACGCGGTGATCAAGTCCCTGGATGACTTCCGGCCGAAGGGCGTTGCCGGTGTGACCACCTTGTCCAACGGGCAGATCGTGCTGATCCTCGACATGAAGGAACTGTTGGGTGCCCTGGGGGACAGCCGTGGTGGTGGCGTCTCGCGGCGTGCCTTGCTGGCCAAGATGGAGCTGCCTGCTCTCGCTGCCTGAGGCACCCGGCTGCGACTTATGCCACGCCGACGCACCTTGAAACAGCAGGGTGTGACGTAGACCGCTCATCGCCATGCAAGGGCCGGTTAGGATCGTTCCTGACTGCCCTTGCCCGTGCTTTTTTTACCACGGTCCCGATCCGGCAGGGGGAGGGCACATGGGCGGCTTTGACTTCGATTACTGGAAAAACCTTGCCGAGCGCGATCCCGTAGCCTATTTCGAAGCCCGGGAGCGTGCCTTGCGCCAGTTCATTGCCTCCCATCCGGGCCAGGAGGCGATGCTTTCCGAACTCCAGGTGCACATCGACTCCACCCGCGTGCTGGCGGGTGGTCCCGTCCAGGCCTGCCGCGAGCTTCTCGGCCACGTGGAGGACCAGTTGATGCTGCTGAGCTTCAAGCTGTTGGAACTGCAGCGGGAGGCCATCGCCATGCAGAAGCTGGTCGGCAGCAACACAGCCGTCCGCTGAGCGGTACAGCTGGCGCGGAATAGCCCTGGCAAAGCGGGTCTGTTCAAGCCGTGATGGATGGTGGTCGCCGCGTATCCTGAGCCGGTCTGAACAACCGTCGAGTCGTCCGTGGCTGAAGACAGCGACCTCGAAAAAACAGAATCAGCGTCACCGCGAAGGCTAGAGCAGGCCCGGGAAGAAGGCCAGGTTCCCCATTCCCGGGAGCTGGCCACCTTCATCTCGCTGATTGTCGGGGTGACGGCCCTGTACGTTCTCGGCCGTTGGGGCGGGCATCGCATGATGCAGATGGTCAAGTCGGGCCTTAGTTTCGAGCGCAACCAGGCCTTTAGCCCCACCGGCATGCTGCAGACCCTGGCCGACCTCTCCACTAGCGGGCTGCTCACCATCACCCCTCTGTTGTTGGCGCTGATCGCTGCGGCGCTGTCGGTGCCTTTCGTGATGGGGGGGTGGGTTTTCTCGGTCAAGGCCTTGCGCTTCGATCTCACCCGCCTCGACCCCATGCAGGGGCTGGGCCGGATGTTCTCAACCCACGGTCTGGCCGAGATGGTGAAGGCCAGCCTGAAGGCTGGCCTGGTGGGGAGCGTGGGTGTGTGGGTTGTGTGGCGTGAGCGGGACCATCTCTTTGCCCTGATGCTCCAGCCCATCGAGGCCAGCATGGACGACTTTGCCAGCCTCGTGCTGTTGGCAACCTTGTTCATCGTGGGCAGTTTGGCCCTCATCGCGGCCATCGACGTGCCCTACCAGCTCTGGGAATATCACCGCAAACTGCGCATGAGCAAGGAAGATGTGCGCCAGGAAATGAAGGAGCAGGAGGGTGACCCGCAGATCAAGGCGCGCATCCGCGCTGCACAGCGGGAGATGTCCCGCCGCCGCATGATGACCCAGGTGCCGACGGCGGATGTGGTGGTGACCAACCCGACCCACTACTCGGTGGCCCTCAAATACGACCCCGAGCGTTCCGGTGCACCGGTGGTGGTGGCCAAGGGCATGAACCTGATCGCCCACAACATCCGCGATCTGGCCCGGGAGCACGGCGTCCCCATCCTTGAGGCGCCGCCGCTGGCCCGGGCGCTGTACGCCCATTGCGAGCTTGAGCAGCAGATCCCCGCCCAGTTGTACACCGTGGTGGCCGAAGTGATGGCTTGGGTGTTCCAGCTTAACCACTGGATTGCCGAAGGGGGGCTGCCCCCAGAACAGCCCAGTGGTCTGGCTGTTCCGCCGGGGATGGATCCGGCTGCGGCTGCCCCTGAAACCTGAGGGGGCGTTGAATTGACCCCGAAATCCCGGTTTCTTCCGGCCTTTCTCCCGGCCCGAAACGGGAGACCATGGCAGCCATGAACGGTAGCCTGAACCTGCGTACGCTCTTCGCCCCGGGCAACATCCGCACCCTGGCCGGCCCGCTGCTCATCATCCTGATCCTCTCGATGATGGTGCTGCCGCTGCCGGCCTTTGTGCTGGATCTGATGTTCACCTTCAACATCGCGGTATCGGTGATGGTGATGCTGGTGGCGATGTACACCCGCAAGCCTCTGGATTTTTCGGTCTTTCCGACGGTGCTGCTGGTTACCACCCTGCTGCGCCTGTCCCTCAATGTGGCGTCTACCCGGGTCGTGTTGCTGGAGGGCCATACCGGCCCCGATGCCGCCGGCAAGGTGATTGAGGCCTTCGGCCACTTCCTGGTGGGCGGCAACACGGCGGTCGGCCTGGTGGTGTTCATCATCCTGACCCTGATCAACTTCGTGGTGATCACCAAGGGCGCGGGGCGGATCGCTGAAGTGGGTGCCCGTTTCACCCTCGACGCCATGCCTGGCAAGCAGATGGCCATCGATGCCGACCTCAACGCCGGCCTCATCGATGAAAAGGAAGCCAAGCGCCGGCGCGCGGAGACCTCTCAAGAGGCCGATTTCTATGGCGCCATGGACGGTGCTTCCAAGTTCGTGCGCGGTGATGCCGTGGCAGGCATCCTCATCATGGCCATCAACGTGGTCGGCGGGCTGGTCGTCGGCGTGCTCCAGCACAACATGGAGCTGGGCCAGGCTGCTACCAACTACACGCTGCTGACCATTGGCGACGGGCTTGTCGCCCAACTGCCGGCCCTCATCATCTCCGTGGCCGCCGGCCTGGTGGTGTCGCGGGTGGGCGATGATGGGGATATGGGCTCCCAGGTCATCGGGCAGGTTTTTTCGAATCCGCAGGTGATGGTGCTCACTGCGGCAATCCTCGGCATTCTGGGCTTGATCCCGGGTATGCCCAACTTCGTCTTCCTGCTGCTGGCCAGCGGCCTGGGCTATCTTGCCTGGCGGGGTGGTGCGCGCCAGGCCGAGCTGGTCGAAGAGGCTGAAGCGCCGAGTGCCGCGCCGGTGGTGCCGGCCGAAAGCCAGGAGGCCAGCTGGTCCGACGTGACGCCGGTCGATGTGCTCGGCCTGGAAGTGGGCTATCGCCTGATTCCCATGGTGGACAAGGGGCAGGACGGTGAGCTGCTCAAGCGCATCCGCGGCCTCCGCAAGAAATTCGCCAGGGATATCGGCTTCCTCGCGGCGCCCGTGCACATCCGCGACAACCTGGAGCTCAAGCCAAACGCCTACCGCATCGTTCTCAAGGGGGTTGAGATCGGGGTTGGTGCGGCTTTCCCGGGGCAATTCATGGCCATCAATCCGGGGCGGGTGTCCGGCCCCCTCAGTGGCCGTGATACCACCGACCCGGCCTTCGGGCTGCCCGCAGTGTGGATCGATGCCGCCCAGCGTGAGCAGGCCCATGCCCTCGGCTACACCGTGGTGGATGCCAGCACGGTGGTGGCGACTCACCTTAATCACCTCATTCTCAGTCATGCCTCCGAGCTGCTCGGGCGCATCGAAACCCAGGCGCTGCTCGATCATATCGCCAAGGACACACCCAAGCTGGTCGAGGATCTGGTGCCGAAGCTGTTGCCCTTGGCCAGCGTCCAGCGGGTGCTGCAGAACCTGCTCGACGAGGGGGTCAATATCCGCGACATGCGCACCATCGTCGAGGTGCTGGCCGAGCACGCCCCGCGCATTCAGGATCCTCTCGAGCTCACCACCCGGGCGCGTCAGGCCCTGGGGCGGGCGATCGTCCAGGGGCTGTTCCCAGGCAATGGCGAGGTCCAGGTCATGGCCCTCGATCCGGGCCTGGAGCGGGTGCTCATGCAGGCCATGGCTGGCGGTGGGCCCGATGGCGGGGCCATCGAGCCGGGGCTGGCCGACGCTTTGCTGCGGGAGACTGCGGCCGCGGCCCAGCGCATGGAGGATACCGGTCTGCCCCCGGTCCTGCTGGTGCCGGCCCCGTTGCGCTGGCTGTTGTCGCGTTTCCTGCGTCGGGCAGTTCCGACCCTCAAGGTGGTGGCCAACTCGGAGGTGCCGGAGACGCGCTTGATTCGCGTATCGGCCATGATTTCCGTCTCATCCTGAGTTTCTCTGCCCCTGTCGGGGGAATAGCGCCCTAAAACCTGTCTTTTCCCGGCCATCGAAAGCATGGCTGCTGGTGATAATCGAAGCTACCGAAGTGCCCATCGTGGGCCCATGAAAGCCTTCGTACCCCGGAGACAGGAGCATGAACGTCAAGCGCTACTTTGCCAAAACCGCCCGCGAGGCCCTTCGCATGTTGAAGGACGAGCTCGGGCCGGACGCGGTGGTGCTGTCCAATCGCGCGGCCAACGGCGGAGTGGAGATCCTTGCCCTGCCAGCGGGCGATGTGGCCACCCTCCAGCGCGCGCGCGCGCAGGCCGCCCAGAGCGTGCCTGTGGCGCCGCCGCCGGCTGCATCGACCGCTCCCGCTCCTGCTCCGCGCCCCAAGGTTGCCGAAGATTTCTTTGACGACGATTTCCGGCTTAGCTTGTCCCGTGCGGCAGCTTCCCGCCCGGCGGCTTCCCCTGCGCCAGCCCCGGCCGTTCAGCCCCGGCCTGCGGCTCCTCGGTCGCCGGAGATGCAGCCTTTTAGCCCGCCTCGGGTCGAGCTTTCCCGGGATGTCTTCAACGCGGCCTCCACCCAGGCTCGCCGCCCGCCCGCCGAGCCTGCCGCCCCTGCGCCGCGTTCGCCGCTACGTACCGATGCCGCTCCTGCTCGCGAGGCGCCACCGCGTCAGCGCCCCGCGGGGGGCGAGGAGGAAGCCCGAATCCGCGCCCTTGAGTCCGCTAATTCCCAGATGGCCAATGAGCTGGCGGCCATTCGCGAGATGATCGAGCGTCAGCTCGCCGGTTTTGCCTGGGGTGAGATGGGGCGTAGCGCCCCCGGGCGCACCCGCCTCATCGGCGATCTGCTGGAGGCTGGCTTTTCTGCCGTGCTGGCCCGGGAGCTGGCCGAGAGCGTGCCCGAGGACGAAGCCCCCGAGGATGCCCACCGCCTGCTCCACGAAGCCCTTGATCAGCGTTTCCGTGCTATGGCCAGTGATGCCGACATCATCGATCGGGGCGGCGTGTTTGCCCTGGTCGGCCCGACCGGGGTCGGCAAGACCACCACCACAGCCAAGCTGGCCGCCCGTTGTGTGGTTCGCCATGGCGCCGACAAGCTGGCCCTGATCACTACCGACGGTTACCGGATCGGCGCCCATGAGCAGTTGCGCATCTACGGCCGCATCCTGGGGGTGCCGGTGTTTGTTGTGCGCGACGCTACCGATCTGCGGGAAACCCTGGCCGGTCTGCGCGACAAGCACATGGTGCTGATCGACACCATGGGGATGAGCCAGCGCGACAAGATGGTGACCGAGCAGGCCGCCATGCTAACGGGGGCTGGCAAGGTCTCGCGCCTTCTGCTGCTCAACGCCACCAGCCGCGGAGACACCCTGGACGACGTGGTCAGGGCTTACGCCGGTGATGATCTGGCCGGTGTCATCCTCACCAAGATGGACGAGGCCATGTCCCTCGCGCCGGTGCTCGACGTGGCCATCCGGCACCAGGTTGAAGTGTTTTACGTGGCGAATGGCCAGCGTGTGCCGGAAGATCTGCATTTGCCCAAGCGTGACATGCTGTTGAGCCAGGCCCTCCAGGAGCTGCCGGCCGCATCGCCCTTTCGCCTTGAGCCCCTTGAGGCCGGCCTGCTGATGGCGTCTGCCGCCAAGCCGGCCACGTCCAGCCTGCGCGGAGGCCTCTGAGATGTTGCACGCATCCGATCAGGCCGCCGGCCTGCGCCGCCTGTTTCGTCGCACTCCGTCGGCGGTGGTGGCGTTGTTCACCGCCGGCCGTTTGCCCAGGGCTCTGGCCCTGCAAACCCTCGTGGCACTGACTGAAGGTGCCCGTCGGGTCGTGGTGCTCGACGAGCACGCCCCTGAGGACGGCTCGCTGCTGAGCGCCTTCGGTTTTCCCGAAGGAGGAGATCTGCTCGGAGCCCTGCAGGGCCAGCACGACGTAACCGAAAACATGCGCGAGGTCGCTGACGGGCTGTGGGTCGTTCCGGCGGCCGCCACCGTGCACGCCGTTTCGCTGCTTGATGACGCCCATCACGCCCGTCTCGAAGCGGGGATTACCGAGTTGCAGCGTCGCGCTGATCTGCTGGCCATCCATGCGGTGGGTGATGCCCGGCGTTTGACCCCTTTCGCCCGGGCTGCCGGGCGCCGGCTGCTCGTCGTCGAGGCTAGCGGCGTGGGTGCGCGGGGAGCCTGCCAGTGGATCAAGGGGTTGGCTGCTGCCGGTGCGGGGTCCCTTGAAGTGGCGGTCAGCGGCGCTCGCGACAGGGCCGATGCCACGGCGCTGTTTGCCAGCCTCAACGACTTCACCGGACGCCATGTGGGTTTGCCGCTGGTATGGCGGGGCGAGGTGGAGCGCGATGGCCTGGCTGATTCAATGACTGCTCCCCTAGGGGAGCGCCATCCGGCCGAGGGTGCGAGTGCCTTCATCCGGCGTCTCCGGGCCTGGTCGGCCCAGGCCGGCGTGGCCGGTTGAATGCATCTTTGTGAGATATTGTTACGTAGATCACGTAGAAGCCTATCGGTGCCGATGAGACTCTTGTGACGTCTTGCACCGTCCGGAAAACCAGACCAGAAAGCTGAGCAAAGATGTACACCGCCTCCGGTACCCTCGACAAGGAACAGCTCGTCGTCCAGTACGCCCCGCTGGTCAAGCGCATTGCCTATCACCTGATGGCCAAGCTGCCAGCCAGCGTGCAGGTTGAAGACATCATCCAGAACGGCATGCTCGGATTGCTCGATGCCATCAACCGCTATGAGGAGGGTCTGGGGGCCCAGTTTGAAACTTATGCCGTGCAGCGCATTCGCGGGGCTATGCTGGATGGCCTGCGCGAGAACGACTGGTTGCCGCGCAGTTTGCGCCGCGATATGCGACGTATCGAGGCTGCCGTGCATCAGCTTGAGCAGCAGCACGGCCGGCACCCGACCGAGACGGAGCTGGCCGAATCCCTGGGTCTGCCCCTGGCCGATTACCAGCACATGCTGCAGGAGGCGCGGGGCTACCAGCTCGTGTACTTCGAAGATTTTTCCGGCGAAGGCGAGGACGATTACCTGGAGCGTCACATCACCATCGAGGGTAACGACCCTCTGACCTTGCTGCTCGAAGGGAACATGCGCGATGTGCTGATCAAGGCCATTGATGATCTGCCCGATCGGGAAAAGACCGTGATGGGCTTGTATTACGAACAGGACATGAACCTGCGCGAGATTGGCGAAGTGCTCGGAGTCTCCGAGTCCCGGGTGTGTCAGCTGCACAGCCAGGCCATCGCCCGCCTGCGCTCGCGCATTTCCGGGGCCATCCAGAATGCGCCGAAAGTGAAGGGTGAAGGTCGGGGGCGGGGTCGCCGCGCAACCGCCTCCTGAGACGCTGAGCGGATATTCCCATGGATAGCATCAGTCTCATTGGCATCACTCTGGCCCTCGCGGCCATCCTGGTCGGGCAGGTGCTTGAGGGGGGGCATGTGGGCTCCCTTATCCAGCCCACGGCCTTTCTCATCGTCATTGGCGGCACCCTTGGGGCGGTGATGTTGCAAAGCTCCGCCGCAGTCTTCCGTACCGGAATGCAAATGGCCAAGTGGGTCTTTGTGCCGCCGATGCAGGAGCATTCAATCCTTATCGAACAGGTCGTGAACTGGAGCCAGGTGGCCCGCAAGGAAGGGTTGTTGTCCCTGGAGAGCCAGATTCCGGCGATTGATGATCCCTTCATTCAGAAGGGCTTGCAGTTACTTGTCGATGGGGTTGAGCCAGAGCGCTTGCGCGAGGTGCTTGAGGTGGAGATCGACACCTGGGAAGGCCAGCTGAAGCAGGGAGCCAAGATCTGGGAGGCCGCGGGCGGCTATGCCCCGACCATCGGCATTCTCGGTGCGGTAATGGGGCTGATCCATGTGATGGAAAACCTCTCCGATCCGTCCAAGCTCGGGTCGGGGATTGCGGTCGCTTTCGTGGCCACCATCTACGGGGTGGGCTCGGCCAACCTGATCTTCCTGCCGGTGGCCAAGAAGCTGCTGGGCGTCGTTGGCACACTGGTGTCCATGCGCGAGATGGTGCTGGATGGACTGGTTGGCATCGCCAACGGTGATAACCCGCGCATCATCGAAAGCCGCCTCAAGGGCTACGGGGGCTGAGGTATGGCGCGGCGTCGCAAGGGCGAGGAGGAGCACGAGAACCACGAACGCTGGCTCGTTTCCTACGCGGACTTCATTACCCTGTTGTTTGCCTTTTTTGTAGTGATGTATTCCCTTTCGTCCCTAAATGAAGGCAAGTACCGAATCATGTCCGATTCGGTGGTGAGCGCCTTTCGCAACATCTCCGACAATAAGGACAGCCCCAGCATCATCTCCAGCCCCATTCCATCCATCCGCCCCCATGTCACGCCGCCGCCGTCAGACGTGCCGGAGACCGAGGAGATTCGCAAGTCCAGGGCTGAGAGGGTCAAAAATATGGCTGAGGAAATCCGCAAGGTGCTCGCCCCCCTGGTGGCTGACGGGCAGGTGCGGGTCACCGAGGGCGCTTTTGGGATTACTGTGGAGATCAATGCCAGTGTGCTGTTTGCTCCCGGCGGTGCCCAGCTCGGGGCCGATGCCGTGCGTGCTCTGCGTGCCGTGGCCGAGGTGGTGGCCGGGGCTGAGTTTCCGATCACCGTAGAAGGCCATACCGACGTCACGCCTATCGCCACGGCGATGTTTCCGTCCAACTGGGAGCTCTCGGCCGTGCGGGCGTCGAGCGTGGTGCGCCTGTTTGTTGATGGTGGCGTCAAACCGTCACGCCTGACCGCGGCGGGCTACGGGGATCAGCGTCCCGTGGCCGACAATGCCACCGCAGAGGGGCGGGCGCGCAATCGCCGGGTCACCATCCTGATCGAATCTCGTGTGGTCGAAGCAGAGGTGGTCAAGCCGGTGAAGGCTTCCGGTGTCACGGACTCCATCCTCCCGGCAGATGCCGTACCCCCCGTGCCATCGTCGGCACTGGCCGATCCGGCTTCTCCCGTGCGTTAACGCTTGCCGTTGGAAGTGGCGTGATGGGGTGCCAGTGGCCTAGTATTCGAGATGGGGGCGAAGAAGAGCATGCCTAGACCGAGCCGAAGTGACGGCTTGAGGCTGTGGGGCGCGATTGGCCATCAGGGCCGTAGATCTGGGGGTGCTCGGCAGCGGCCAGCAGCGTACTCAGTGCCTGCTGGTTGTTCTGGAGGCGTTCGGTGATCAATTGGCCATTGACTCGGTTGCGCTCTTTGGCCTCGCCGGCCAGGGCTACAACCACATCCCAGGCCGCTAGCGCATCTGGGGAGTTCGTCAGGACGATGCGGATGTTATCGTTGCTGACCTTGGCCCCAAGGCGGGCAAACATCGCCGTGCGGTCGTCGGAGAGGCGCTGCAGTGCGCGGTAAAGGCTGGTCTTTTCTTCCGCCAGGGCGGTGAGGGCGTCGATCTGGCCTTCCACGAGCAAGGCTTCTTCCCGCTGCAGAAGGGCAATGAAAGCCTTCAGGCCAGCCTGTTCGTCGTGAATCAGGTGAGCCAGGCGCTGCGTGAGGCCGGGATCGACAGCCACTTCAGGCTGGCCCCGGCTGTGCGGTCAGCATCTGGCGAACGCTTTCGATCAGGCCGTCGGCAACCTTGCCGGTATCCACCTTGAAACGACCTTCGGTGATGGCCTGCTTGATTTCGTCCACCTTGGCGCTGTCCACCACGGGGGTGTTGGCGATGGTCTCTTCCATCTGCTGCAGCCGTGCAGAGAGGGAGGACAGTTCAACCTTTTCTCCGCCACCGCTGGCCGATTCGGTCTTCGGGGATTCCTTGGCAGAGCGGGTTCGGCCGTCGTTGGGCGGCAGGCCCGCGGCTGATTTGACAGAGTTATCAATCTTCATGGCATTGCCCTTTCTTCCACATGTCGAGGGGGTCAACGACTCATGGAAGCGAAACTTTAACCGATTCGGGCTGTGGGGGCAGGCCCCTGTTCAGGGGAGCGTGATTTCCACTATACCGCCGTTGCGGGCAGTGCCCCGCACCACCTGGCCATTGCCCAGGCGGACCTGGGCCGGCTGCCCATCTGCGGCGCTGCTCAGGGCTAAGCCATCATTGGCCACCTGGAAGCCGGCGCCGCGGGAAACCACCTTGACGGGTTGCCCCTGGAGGACGGCCGGGGGTAGGCGCAGATGGCTGGCGGCCAGGGGGCGGCCGCCGGCAAGGCTGATCCGCGCGGCGTACCCAACTGCCTGGCTCGGGTCGGTGAGCACGTCTGCAGCCTGGGCTGTGAGCTCGCCGGACTCCCTGAGGATATCCGCAGGGCCAAGAACCTGGCCCGCCGTGATCGGCCCGGCGCTGACCAGATACAGCCCCTTGACCCGGACCTCCGCTGGCACATAAGCCGTCCAAGGGCTGGGCGCGAGGCAGCGCACTCCCACCGACACTCGTCCCCAGGCCCGTGCCCCTGCTGGCAGAAAGGCCTCCAGCTGTACGCAGGGGGCCAGGCCATTGTCGCCGTTGAACTCACCCACCTGGATGCGTACCTCTCCAGGCAGGCTGCGGCTTTGCAGGTCAAGGAAGCGGTTGACTTCGGCCCGTACCGGCGCCGGCTCCTGGCGGGCCTGAAGCGGCAGGGCATGCAGCAGGAGGAGGGTGAGGCCGAACAGGGGAGCGGAGCGGAGCATGGCGGTGGCCGTTGGGGGAGATGGCTATTCAACCATGTTGGTCCCTCTTGTGCCGGGAGAAACAGAGCTTCTTTCCCGGGTCATTTCGAGTTGGCCGGGAAAGAAGGGTGGGGCGGCAAACTTTGCCGGCAACTTGCCGGAGCGGCAGCATGCGCTGGGTGGGAGGAGGGCAAATTGGCGTGGGAATTGCCGCCTGTTCGGCCCTTCTGTCGGGTCTCCGCGCCCTTAGGATGGCTGGCATGGAAGGTGCAAAGGAGTGGACGCAAACCACAGCGCACCCCAGGCAGGAATGACGGTACGTGTGGCAACAAACTTTAGAGGTGATCCGAATGAGCAGCCGACTTGACGAAGCGATGCGTTTCCACCAGACCGCCCTGAACACGCGTGCCTACCGTCAGCAGGTCATCGCTTCCAATATCGCCAACGCCGATACGCCCAACTACAAGGCACGGGATGTGGACTTCAAGGCAGCCCTGAACGGTGCCCTGGCTGGCAAGAGCGGCAACCTGGCTCTCAGTGCCACCTCGGCCCGTCACCTGGCCGCCACGGGCGCCAGCCCCCTGGAGGCCAACCTGAAGTTTCGCAATGAGGAGCAGGGGGCTGTCGATGGCAACACGGTCAACATGGACGTGGAGCGTAGCGCCTTCGCCGAGAATGCCGTGCAGTACCAAGCCAGTGTCACCTTCATCAACGGCCTGATTTCCGGCATGCAGCGCGCCATCCAAGGCCAGTAAGGGAATCGATCATGAGCATGATGAACGTCTTCCAGGTGGCCGGCAGCGCGCTCCACGCGCAGTCCACCCGGCTCAACACCACCGCCAGCAACCTGGCCAACGCCGACAGCATCACCTCTAGCAACGGCCAGCCTTACAAGGCCAAGCAGGTGGTGTTTGCCGCTACCCCCATGGGCAACCCGGCCGCCCAGGGCGTGCGTGTTACCCAGGTGGTCGAAAGTGCCGCGCCGATGCGCATGGTGTACGACCCGAAGAGCCCCGCCGCCAACGGTGAGGGCTACGTGACCATGCCCAACGTCAACGTGGTGGAGGAGATGACCAACATGATCTCCGCCTCCCGGGCCTATCAGACCAATGCTGAAGTGATGGGCACGGCCAAGACCCTGATGGAACGAACTCTGGCCATCGGCCAGTAAGCACCGGACAACGATCATGAGCACCGTCAATTCCTCGACGTCCGCCGACGTCATCGCCGCCCTGCAGAAGTCCTCGACCAGCTCAACCTCGAAGACCGAAGAGGCCCAGACCCGCTTCCTCAAGCTGCTCACCGAACAGCTGAAGAACCAGGATCCCCTCAATCCCATGGACAACGCCCAGATGACCTCCCAGCTGGCCCAGATCAGCACTGTGGATGGCATCGACAAGCTCAACAAGACACTGACGTCCCTGCTTGAGGGGAGTCAGTCCAGCGAGGCCTTGCAGGCTGCTGCTCTGGTGGGTAAGGGGGTGATGGTCGAGGGTACCGCCATGACCCTGTCGGGCAGCAAGGCTTATGGTGGTTTCGAGCTGGCCACCGCTGCCGACAAGGTCACCGTGACGATTAAGGATTCCAAGGGCCTTGAAGTGCGCAAGATGGAGCTGGGCTCCTCGGATGCCGGTGTTTTCAACTTCGCTTGGGATGGCATATCCACCAACGGCACTCAGGCCGTGGATGGCAAATACACCATCAGTGTCAGCGCTACCCGCGGAAGCGACACGGTCAAGACCACCCCGCTGCAACTGAGCACTGTCAATAGCGTGCTGCGTACCAGCAGCGGCAACGTATCCCTCGACGTGGGCTCCGGAAATCTGGTGAGCCTGTCCGATATCAAGCAGATTCTGTAAGCGGAGGAAAAAATGGCATTCCAACAAGGTTTGAGCGGTCTTTCCATCGCTTCCAAGGCCCTTGATGCGATCAGCAACAACGTGTCCAACTCGGGCACCGTCGGTTTCAAGCAGTCTACAGCTCAGTTTTCGGACGTGTTTGCCGCGTCTCTGGCCGGGGGCGGTACCCAAGTGGGTATCGGCGCGTCCATCGACAAGGTGTCCCAGCAGTTCAACCAGGGCAACATCTCCAGCACCAGCAACGCGCTCGATCTGGCCATCAACGGGCAGGGCTTCTTCCGCATGAGTGATGCCGGCACGATCACCTACAGCCGTAACGGCCAGTTCCAGACCGACAAGAACGGCTACATCGTCAACGCTGCAGGTCTGCGCCTGACCGGCAAGCTGGCGGATTCCAATGGTGTGCTCACCGGCACCACCGGCGACATCAAGCTCAACTTCAGCGACGCCAAGCCGGCCTCCACCACCAGCGCCGGCTACAACGTCAACCTGGATTCACGTTCGGCCACGCCGTCGGCCATGGGCAAGGCCGCAGTGTTCGGTACGGCTGCGCCGTCCCTGACGGTAGGGGCTTCACCGGCCAATACCCTGTCCATCCTCGTCGATGGTGCGACCACTCCCGTCACCGTCAGCATCGCACCGGGGACTTACGCGGACACGGGTTCCCTGGTGACAGCCATCCAGACAGCCATTGATCAGACTTCTCTCAAGGGTCGGGTCAAGGTGGCCAGTGACAGTACCGGGGTCATCAACTTCGCCTCTGCCCGTAGTGGTCGTCTCTCTGACATCAACGTCACGGGCACGGCTGCCGCTGCGCTGAACGTGCCTGGCACCACCGGCACGGCCACCAATAGTGCTTTCAGTATTTCGGACCCGACCAGCTACACCAGCACGACCTCGCAGACGGTGTACGACTCTCTGGGCAATGCTCACACTCAGTCGATGTACTTCGTCAAAACAGCCCAGTCCAACATCTGGGACGTTTACACCAGCCTTGATGGCGGCTTTCCGCCCGAAATCGATCCGGTAACCGGGGTTCATACGCCGAACACCATCAGCTTCGACGCCAACGGTGTGCTCCAGACACCGACCTCTTTCACCACGTCATACTCCGTATCCACCGGTTCGGTGACACCCCTGGCTTTCACCGTCGACCTCGATGGCACTACCCAGTTCGGCAACAGCTTCGGTGTCAATCAGAACACCCAGGACGGCTACACCACCGGCAAGCTCTCCGGTCTCACCGTTGATGCCGATGGCACCATCCAGGGCAACTTCAGCAATGGTCAGTCCCGGGTGATGGGGCAGGTGTGGCTGGCGTCCTTCCAGAACCCCAACGGCCTGCAGTCCCTTGGCGGCAACCAGTGGGCCGTCACCAATGCCTCCGGCCCCGAGCAGCCCAACGCTCCGGGCACCGGCAGCCTGGGAGTGCTGCAGTCGGCGGCAGTGGAAGACTCCAACGTGAACCTTACCTCCGAGCTGGTGAACATGATCACCCAGCAGCGCGCCTACCAGGCCAACGCCCAGTCCATCAAGACCCAGGACCAGATCTTGCAAACCCTGGTCAACCTGCGTTGATCCTGAAGGAAGCCTGAGCCATGGACCGTCTCATCTACACCGCAATGACCGGCGCCGCCGCCACCATGGGGCAAGAGGCGGCCGTGGCCCACAACCTGGCCAACGCCACCAGCACGGGCTTCAAGGCCGAGTTGCATCGCCTGCGTGCGGTACCCATCCAGAACGCCCAGCTGCCCACCCGGGCCTTTGTTGTGGATGCCAGTGTGGCGGACGATTTCACCCCCGGGCCGCTGCAGCACACCAACCGTTCCATGGATGTGGCGGTGCAGGGCAAGGGCTGGCTGGCGGTGCAACTGCCCGATGGTACCGAGGCCTACACCCGCAATGGCAGTCTGGAGGTGAGCGCCAACGGCATCCTGCAGACCCGCAGTGGTCTCCCGGTGGTCGGTGGCGGCGGCCCCATTACCGTACCGCCCGATGTGGAGGTCGTCGTGGGTTCCGACGGTACTGTCTCTGCGGTTCCGCGTACCGGAGCACGCAACAACACCACAACCGTGGGCCAGCTCAAGCTGGTCAATCCACCCGAGCAGGACATGCGCCGGGGCGGCGACGGCTATTTCCGCCTTGCCGACGGCAATCCGGCACCGGCAGATCCTGCCGTTCGCGTGGCTTCCGGCTATCTCGAAGGCAGTAACGTCAATGTGGTCGAGCAGATGGTGACCATGATCTCTCTGGCCCGGCACTACGAAACCCAAACCAAATTGCTGTCCGTCGCTCAGGAAATGGACCGCTCGGCGGCGCAACTGGTTGCCAAGAGCTGATCTGGCGCTGACCTGATGACCCCCGGGCCTGCGGGCCCGATCAGGAAATGACGGGGCTTTCCCCCGCTGCTCTGCATCTGGAATGCCTCTTGCTGTGTCTAGTATGGAAACCGCCCTTTTCTCCGCCGCTCGGCGCGGCACGCCCCTGACACACTGGAGCCCCCCATGATCCGCTCCCTCTGGATTGCCCGTACCGGCCTTGACGCCCAGCAGACCCAACTTGACGTCATCTCCAACAACCTCGCCAACGTCTCCACCAACGGCTTCAAGCGTGCCCGGGCGGTGTTCGAGGATCTGCTCTACCAGAACCTGCGGCAGCCGGGCGCCCAGTCCACCCAGCAGACGACCATCCCCTCCGGCCTGCAGATCGGTACCGGTGTGCGCCCCATAGCTACCGAGCGCATCCATACCCAGGGCAATCTCAACCAGACCGGCAATGCCCTCGACGTAGCCATTCAGGGCGAGGGTTTCTTCCAGATCCTGCTGCCCGACGGCTCCACCGCCTACACCCGCGACGGCGCATTCCAGCGGGACGCGAATGGTCAGATGGTCACTGCCAACGGCTATGCCCTGCAGCCGGCCATCACCATTCCCGCCAACGCCTTGTCGGTGACCATTGGCAAGGACGGCGTGGTGTCGGTGACCCTGCCCAACCAGGCTGCGCCGGCGCAGATCGGCAACATCCAGCTGGTAGGCTTCGTCAACCCGGGTGGCCTTCAGAGTGTGGGTGAAAACCTCTACCTGGAAACCGCGGCCAGCGGCGCACCCAACCCCAACACCCCGGGCACCAACGGTGTCGGGTCTCTGGCGCACAAGTACCTGGAAACCTCCAACGTCAATGTGGCCGAGGAACTGGTGTTGATGATCCAGACCCAGCGCGCCTACGAGCTCAACTCCCGTGCGGTGTCCACCTCCGACAACATGCTCGGCAAGCTGACTTCCCTGTAAATGCCCGCCGGGCGGAGAACGATCATGCATGCGTTCCGCATTCTGTCCCCCCTGTTTCTGGCTGCGCTGGCCGGCTGCTCGGCCCTGCAGACCACCCCGCCGACGGCGGTGCACCAGCCCCTGAGCGTCCGCCCCGAACCGCGTACCGCCCAGGCCGCCCAGCCTGGCTCGATCTTCCAGCCGAGCTTCTCGCGGCCCCTGTTCGAAGATCGGCGGGCACGCTTTGTGGGCGATGTGATCACCATCAACCTGGTCGAGCAGACCCAGGCGAGCAAGTCGTCCTCGGCCAACGCCGAGCGCAACGCCACTCTCAGCGCCTCCATCTCGGCTCTCGCCAAGGTGCCCCTGGCGGCCTTGGCCGGGCTGGGTGCCACCGCCTCCGACGCCAACAAATTTGAAGGCAAGGGCGATGCTGCGGCCAACAACGCTTTTCGCGGCACCATCACCACCACGGTCATCGAGGTGCTGCCCAACGGCAATCTGCTGGTCTCCGGCGAAAAGCAGGTGGCCATCAACCAGGGCAACGAGTTCATCCGTTTCTCCGGCGTGGTCAATCCGGTCTATGTCACCGGCGGCAACACCGTCCAGTCCACTCAGGTGGCCGATGCCCGGGTCGAATACAAGGCCAACGGCTACATCGACGAGACTCAGCGCATGGGCTGGATGCAGCGCTTCTTCACCAACGTGCTGCCCTTCTGAGGAGACCGGTCATGAAGCGGATCTCCAGACTCTGTGTGACCCTGATGGCCTGCCTTGGTGTGCTGACGAGCACGCCGGTTTGCGCCGAGCGCCTCAAGGATCTCGCTTCCATTGGCGGGGTGCGCCAGAACCAGCTCATCGGCTACGGTCTGGTGGTGGGCCTGGACGGCTCCGGCGACCAGACCACCCAAACCCCTTTCACTGTGCAGAGCATCATCAACATGCTCGGCAACCTGGGCATCACGCTGCCGCCGGGTCAGTCCCTGCAGTTGCGTAATGTGGCTGCGGTGATGGTCACCGCCAACCTGCCGCCTTTTGCCCGGCCGGGCCAGCAGATCGACGTTACTGTCTCGTCCATGGGCAACGCCCGCTCCCTCAAGGGCGGCACCCTGGTCATGACGCCGCTGAAGGGCGCTGACGGCCAGATCTACGCCATGGCTCAGGGCAATCTGGCAGTCAGCGGCGCCGGCGGTGCTGCGGGCGGTACCAAGGTCACCGTCAATCACCTGTCGGCGGGGCGCATCCCCGGCGGGGCAACGGTCGAGCGGGCCGTGCCCAGCCCGGTGGGGCAGGGGGGCTCGGTTTTCGTCGAGCTCAACGACGCCGACTTCGGCACCGCCCAGAACGTGGTTGATGCCATCAACCGCATTGCTCCGGGCAGCGCCCAGGCTGTGGATGGCCGGCAGATTCAGGTCCGGGCGCCAGAAGACCCCAACCAGCGCGTGGCATTTCTTGGCCGGCTCGAAAACCTCGATGTGACCCCGGCCATGCAGGCAGCCAAGGTCATCGTCAATTCCCGCACCGGCTCGGTGGTGATGAACCAGAAGGTGGCCCTGCAGAACTGCGCGGTGGCCCACGGCAGCCTCACCGTCACGGTCAGCAATGACCCGCAGGTCAGCCAGCCCGGCCCCCTCTCCGGCGGCCAGACGGTGGTCACCAACAAGGGCTCGGTCGATATCAAGCAGGAGGGCAGCTCCCTCTTCAACATCAAGGGAGGCACCAACCTGGCCGATGTGGTCAAGGCCCTCAATGCCGTGGGCGCCAACCCCCTTGAGCTCATCTCCATCCTGCAGGCCATGAAAGCCAGCGGTGCACTGCGTGCCGAACTGGAGGTGATCTGATGGCGGCCCAGGATTTCAGCCAGATCAATGCCCTCGACCCCAACACGCTGTCGGGGCTGCGCCGCCTGTCCAAGGAGAACTCCCCCGAGGCCACCCGTGAGGCGGCCAAGCAGTTTGAGGCCCTGTTTCTCCAGCAGGTACTCAAGTCCATGCGCGACGCGAGCCCCAAGAACAGCATGTTCGATAGTGAAGAGTCGCGCATGTACCAATCCATGCTCGATCAGCAGATGTCCCTCCAGCTGGCCACGCGGGGTGGCGGCATCGGCCTGGCCCGGGTGATCGAACGCCAGCTGTCGGCCGGCCAGGAGCCGGTGCTGCAGCCAGAGGGGAGCGTACCGCTGGATGGGGCGATCCGTCGCGGCTTTGCAGCGGCTGTATCTCCGGGCGCGACGGAAGCTTCGGCAAGTGGAGCGGCAATGTCGACGGCAAAAACTGCCGCGCCGCTGCCGGCTGCCGCTTCGGCGGGTACTGCACCGGCAAGCCTGCCCAACATGCCGGCGGGGGCCGGCCCCCGCGCCTTTGTAGACAAAGTGTGGCCCCAGGCTGTCGAGGCCAGCCGGGTCACGGGCATTCCGGCGCGCTTCCTGGTGGCCCAGGCGGCCCTCGAAACCGGCTGGGGCAAGCATGAGCTGAAGAACGCCGATGGCAGCCCGAGCCACAACCTCTTCAACATCAAGGCCAGCCGCAGTTGGACTGGCGGTACCGTGAACACGGCCACCACCGAATACAGAAATGGCGTCGCAACCCGCGAGAATGCGCGCTTCCGGGCCTATGGCTCGTATGCCGAATCCTTCCAGGACTACGCCCGTCTGATCCGCAACAACCCCCGCTACGCCGGGGTGGCGGGGCAGGACGATGCCGTGGCCTTTGCCCGCAGCCTGCAGTCGGCCGGCTATGCCACCGACCCCCAGTACGCCGACAAGCTTGCCCGAATCATCAACGGCAACACCCTGCGTACGGCGCTTGCCGCCAGCGCCACCCGCAGCGCCTGAGGACTTTTCGGCGGGCCGGCGTGAGCTGGCAAAGTTCTTGCACTGCCTTCCTTGAACTCCCCCGAACCAAGGAAGCGGATCATGGGCAGCAGCCTCTTCAACATCGGTCTCACTGGCCTCAACGCCGCCCAGGCGGGCTTGGTGGTGACCAGCCACAACATCTCCAACGCCGGCACGACGGGCTACAGCCGTCAGAGCACCGTGCAGAGCACCAACCCGGCCTTGTTTACCGGTGCGGGCTTCTTTGGCGAGGGGACCAAGGTTGATACCGTCAAGCGTGCCTACAACGGTTTTCTGAGCAGTCAGGTGCTGTCCGCCGAGACCAAGTTCAACGAGTACGACACCTACAGCACCGAGATCAGTCAGATCGACAATCTGCTGGCCGATCCCACGGTGGGTCTGACGCCGGCGGTCGCATCTTTCTTCGAGGGTGTGCAGGAGGTGGCGGCCAACCCCTCCAGCATCCCAGCCCGGCAATCCATGATCTCCACGGCCCAGAGTCTCGTGGCCCGCTTCCAGAACCTTTCCGAGCGCCTCAACGATGTGCGCGCCGGCCTGGAGAGCCAGATCAAGGACACGGTAAGTGCCATCAGCACCTACGCCACCGAGATCGCCGAAATGAACCACAAGATCGCCGTGGCCCAGCAGGCCGGTTCGGCCCAGCCGGCCAACGATCTGCTCGACACCCGGGATCGTCTCGTCAAGGAGCTCAACCAACTGACCCGCGTGTCCACCACCGAGGCCAGTGACGGCTCCCTTTCGGTGTTCATCGGCACCGGCCAGCCCCTGGTGGTCGGTACCACCGCCACCAAGCTGGCGGCCCAGGCCTCGCCGTCCGACCCGGCCCGTTTCGACGTCAACATCGTCACCCAGAGCGGCGCTGCCATCACCATTCCGGAAAGTCTGCTGGGTGGTGGCAAGCTGGGCGGCCTGCTGGGCATGCGCTCCGGTTCCCTGGACGCAGCCCAGAACCAGCTCGGGCTGATCGCTGCGGGCCTGAGCACGGCCTTCAATGCCCAGCACGCCCTCGGGCAGGATCTCAACGGTAGTCTGGGTACCAATTTCTTCACTGCGCCTCAGGTGGCCGTGCAGCGCTTCTCCAGCGCCACCACCGCCACCCCGGACGTGCAGTTTGCCGACATGTCCAAGCTCAGTGGTGACGACTACAAGCTCACCTTCACCAACACCACCGGCGGCTATTCCCTGACCCGAATCTCCGACGGCGCCTCGGTGACTGCGGCGAGCATCGGCCTTGACATCACACCGGCCGCGGTCTCCAAGGTCGGTGACAGCTTCCTGATCCTGCCGACCCGCTACGCCGCCGCCAACATCGGGGTGTCGATCACCGACACCCGAATGGTCGCCGCCGCAGCTCCACTGGCCTCGAATGCCACCACCGGCAATCTAGGCAGCGGCAGCATCAGCGCCCCGGTGATTTCCAGCACCGCCGACCTGGCCAGTTTCGGCACCAGTGCCTCCCCACTCAAGCTCACCTACTCTGGGGGCAACCTGAGCGGCTTTCCGGCTACCCTGCCGGTCACCTACACCCCCCTCAACGGCAGCCCGGTGACCCTCGCCGCGCCGGTGACTTCCATCCCCTACAGCAGCGGTATGAGCATCAGCTTCGGTGGTGCCCAGTTCACGCTTACCGGGGCTATCCAGGACAACGACACCTTCAGCATTGGCCCCAACACTGGCGGGGTGTCGGACAGCCGCAACGCCGTGCTGCTCGGCAATCTGCAGACCACCAAGACGCTGCTCTCGGCCAATGGCCAACCCTCTGCCACCTTTCAATCAGTGTATTCCCAGCTTGTCAGCACCATCGGTAACAAGGCGCGAGAGGTGGAGGTGAACCGGGATGCCCAGGAAAGCCTGGTACAGCAGGCCACCAAGGCCCAGCAATCGGTGGCTGGTGTCAATCTCGATGAAGAAGCGGCCAATCTGATCCGTTATCAACAGGCATACCAGGCCTCAGGCAAGGTCATGAGCATCGCCTCCAAGCTCTTCGACGAAGTCCTGGCCCTCGGTCGCTAATACGGAAGGAGTCCATCATGCGCGTCACCACCGGGATGATCTTTGACTCCGGCCTGTCGCAGATCCAGCGTCAGAATGCCCAGCTGCTCGACACCCAGCAGCAGGTGGCTACCGGCCGGCGAATCCTCAAGCCCTCCGACGACCCCGTGGCTTCTGCCCGGGCCCTTGAGGTTTCCCAGTCGAAGAGCGTCAACGCCCTCTATACCGCCAATCAGGGCTACGCCAGTGATGCCCTGCGGGTGGTGGACAGCAAGCTCGATGCCGCCAACGACCTGATCACCTACGTGCGCACCCGCGCCGTCGAGGCGGGCAACGGGGCGTATTCCAACTCGGAGCGTGCGGCCATCGCGTCCGATCTGGAGCAACAGTTCTCCGCTCTTCAGTCCATCGCCAACAGTCAGGACTCCTCTGGCGATTACATCTTCGCGGGCTATCGCAGCAACGCCCAGCCCTTTGTCGGCAGCATGGCTGCCGGCGTCACCTATCAGGGTGACCAGGGCACTCGCACCCTGCAGATATCCTCGTCGCGCAACCTGCCGATCACCAGTTCGGGTGACGAGATATTCAATCAGATCCGGGCCCCCAGCGGTTCGGCCTTTGCCCTGTCGGCGGCGGGCAATACCGGCACTGCGATGGCATCGGGCACCAGCCTGGCGGGTTACAACGGGCATACCTACGCGATCAACGTGAGCGCCGGCCCCACCTACCAGATCTTCGATTCCACCGCTGATCCGACCCATGCCTCGCCGATCACACCCACCGTGACGACGAGCGGCAGCGACACCACCCTGAGCTTCGGCGGCATCAGCATGACCCTCACCGGCACGCCGGCGGCGGGCGACAGCTACACCTTGTCCACGGTGGCCAGCACCTTTGACGTCATCGGCAACTTCGTCAGCGCCCTCAATTCGGGTAACGACAAGCTCAATCGCTTTGCCGTCACCCAGACCATCGCCGGCATGGATGCCTCCCAGGACAGCATCAGCCAGGTGCGCTCGGGGGTGGGGTCACGTATGGTCGAGGTTGAGACCCAGCAAAACATCAACGCTGACCTGGATCTCCAATATGCCGAAACCCTGTCGCGGCTGCAGGATGTGGATTACGCCGGGGCGGTCAGCAATCTGGTCCAGCAGCAGACCTATCTGCAGGCCGCCCAGCAGAGCTTCATGCGGGTCAGCAACCTGTCCCTGTTCAACTACCTGGGTAGCTGATCCGTGATGCGTCCGTGCTCCCCGCAGCTGCCGGCGCTGGCTGTCCTGACCAGCCTGTTGGGGGCCTGCAGCACCATCGGCGAGCCGCCCCACGACTGGTTGCTGCTTCCGACCGCGGCAGTGGTGGCTCTGGATAACGGCTATCTGAAAATTCCGGCCCTGGCGGCCGGAGTGGCCGTGTACGCCCTGGTGGACCCGTTGGCCCCCAACTGGACCCTGCAGGAGGCGCGCTTGGGTGACGAGCGTTATCGCCTTGCTCTGCGCATGAAGGCTCTGCACTCCGGTGGCGACGGCGAGGCGCGCCAGGTGTTTTCCCGGTGGGCGGCCCAACTGGCCAGCCAGCCAGGTTTTGCCGGTTACGACGTGACGGCCTGGGAGGAGGGCATTGACAGCACGCGCCCTTTCTCCCGGCGTGTGGCGTTCGGCGAGATTCGCTTGCGCCGCCTGCCCGCCCCGCTTGCTTCGAGCCCGCCATGAGCTCCTGTTGCGCTGCCTGCAAGCGTCTCTGAACCTTGCCGCGGCGGGCCGAGTTTCGTAAGGTGCGCGCTTCGACCGCAGGATTTGATCAAATGGACCGCATGAGCGAACGTCGTCGGGATCGTCGCATCCCTCTGGGTTGCAAGGTGGGTATCAAGCTCGCCGGTGCTGCCGCACCCATCGTCGGCGATTGCGTTGAACTGGGGGTTGGGGGCATGACCATCCACTCCACCCATGTCCCGCGCATGGACGAAGTTTTCGAGGTCGCGGTGCTGCCCCCGGAGCACGGCGGCCCCTTCATGCCGCTGCATGCCCGGGTGCGGGTGCGTCGCTGCCATGGCCTGGAAGGTGGCCTCTACGAGATGGGCGTCGAGATTGTCGACGTCATCCGCTGAGGCCAGTCCGGGGCACTGTGCCGGCATTCACGCCAGGATGTCGTCGCGCAGATGCATGGGGCCTGCGGCGAAGATGCGCGGGTCCATGAGCCTGGGAGGCCGGGGGATGCGGGGGCGGAAGCTCATTCGCCCAACGATGTCCTTTTCGATGTCGATCCCCGGCGCCACCTCGATCAGTTCCAGCCCGTCCGGACTTAGCTGAAATACGCAGCGCTCGGTGATGTAGAGCACCTGCGTGCCGCGCCGGACAGCCTGGGGGCCGCTGAAGGTCCGGTGCTCCACCTCATGGACGAACTTCGAGGCCTGTCCATCCGTGAGGATGGCGAGGCCACCGTCGCGCACCACCACCTCCAGGTTGCCCGCCGTGAAGGTGCCCACGAAAACCACCTTCTTGGCGTTCTGGCTGATGTTGATGAAGCCGCCGGCCCCTGCCAGGCGGGTGCCGAAGCGCGACACGTTCAGATTGCCCTCCTGGTCGGCCTGGGCCAGTCCGAGGAAGGCTATGTCCAGCCCGCCCCCGTCGTAAAAGTCGAACTGGCTGGGCTGGTCGATGATGGCCTGGGGGTTTACCGCCGCACCGAAATTGAGGCCCCCTGCGGGCACGCCACCAATCACGCCGGGCTCGGCAGTCATGGTGATCAGATCTGTCACCCGCTCTTCCGCCGCCACGGCGGCCACGCCTTCGGGCATGCCGATCCCCAGGTTGACCACTGCACCGCGGGCCAACTCCATGGCAGCCCGGCGGGCAATGATCTTGCGTTCGCTCATTTCCATGGGGGCCAGTGCCGACAGGGGCACCTTGAGCTCTCCGGAGAAGGCCGGGCTGTAGGTCTCGATGAAGGTCTGCATGTGGTATTCCGGGCTTTCCGCTTGGACAACGTAGTTCACGAAGATGCCGGGGATCTTCACCTGGCGGGGGTTCAGGCTTCCCCGTTCGGCGATCCGCTCCACTTGGGCGATGACGATGCCGCCGCTGTTGTGGGCGGCCATGGCGATGGCCTGGGCCTCCAGGGTCAGGGCCTCCTTCTCCATCGTGATGTTGCCGTCCGGGTCGGCGGTTGTGCCCCGGATGATGCCCACATGGATGGGGAAGGCCTTGTAGAAAAGGTATTCCTCACCGTCGATCTCCATCAGTCGGACCAGATCGGTGGTGGTGCGGGCGTTGAGCTTGCCGCCCCCGAAACGTGGATCGACAAAGGTGCCGAGGCCGACCCGGGTCAGGGTGCCGGGCTTGCCGGCGGCGATGTCCCGGAACAGGTGGGTAATGACCCCCTGGGGGAGGTTCCAGGCTTCGACCCGGTCGGCCACGGCCAGGGCTTGCAGGCGGGGCACCAGGCCCCAGTGCCCGCCGATCACCCGGGAGACCAGGCCGTCATGGCCCAGGTGGTTGAGGCCGCGGGTCTTGCCGTCGCCCTGGCCGGCAGCGTAGACCAGGGTCAGGGCTGCGGGGCCGTCTGCGGGCGGCAGGTCCTGGGCCTGGTTGTCCAGATACAGGGCCTCCAGGGCCACGGCGATGTTTTCGGGAAAGCCGATGCCGACGAAGCCGCCGGTGGCCACAGTGCTGCCCTTGCGGATGTGCGAGACGGCAGTCCGGGCCGAGACGATCTTGCCCTGCCCGGCGGGGGTGGGAGTCATGGTGTCCATGTGTGCTCCTGTTGGCGATGGGGTCAGACCAGACCGGTGGCGTAGTAGGTGGCGATCACGAAGAAGACCGCGCTGGTCTTGATCAGGGTGATGGCGAAGATGTCCTTGTAGGCCACCTTGTGGGTCAGGCCGGTGACGGCCAGCAGGGTGATCACCGCGCCGTTGTGGGGGAGGGTATCCATGCCGCCCGAAGCCATCGACGCCACCCGGTGGAGTACTTCAAGGGGAATGCCAACGGCGTTGGCGGCATTGATGAAGGTCTCCGACATGGCTGCCAGGGCGATGCCCATGCCCCCCGACGCCGAGCCGGTGATGCCGGCCAGGGTGGTGACGGTGATGGCTTCATTGATCAGCGGATTGGGGATCACCTTGAGGGCATCGGCCACCACCAGGAAGCCGGGCAGGGCGGCGATCACGGCGCCGAAGCCGTACTCGGAGGCGGTGTTCATGGAGGCCAGCAGCGCCCCACCGACGGCGGCCTTGGTGCCGTCCGCGAAGCGTGTGGCGACGGTGCGCCAGGCAAACACCATGACGGTCAGGATGCCCACCAGCAGCGCGCCTTCCACCGCCCAGATGGCGGCGATCTTGGAGACATCCTGGACCACCGGGGTGGCCTTGCCGATCACCGCCGGCACGAAGGAATGGCTTTTGCCGTAGATCTGGGGGATCAGGTCGGTGAACAGCTTGTTGGTCACGCCGACCAGTACCAGGGGCAGGATGGCCAGCACCGGGTTGGCCAGCTTCTCCTTGTCGTCGAAGGGCTCGGGCTCATTCACCAGCTCGGTGCCATAGCCCTCGCCGGCGGCCCGGGCGGCACGGCGACGCCATTCCAGGTAGGCCATGCCGGCCAGGAAGATGAAGATCGAGCCCAGCACGCCCAGCACCGGAGCGGCGTAGATGTTGGTCTTGAAGAAGGTGGTGGGGATGACGTTCTGGATCTGCGGGGTGCCCGGCAGGGAGTCCATGGTGAAGGAGAAGGCGCCCAGGGCGATGGTGCCGGGGATGAGGCGCTTGGGAATGCCGCCCTGGCGGAACATCTCGGCGGCGAAGGGATACACCGCAAAGACCACCACGAACAGGGACACACCGCCGTAGGTGAGCAAGGCGCACACCAGTACGATGGAGAGCATGGCCCGCTCGGCGCCCACCAGCTTGATCACCGAGGACACGATGGACTTCGAGAAGCCTGACAGCTCGATGACCTTGCCGAAGATGGCACCGAGCAGGAAGACCGGGAAGTAGTTCTTCACGAAGCCGACCATCTTGTCCATGAAGAGGCCGGTGAACATCGGGGCGACCAGTGTTGGGTCGGTGAGCAGCACCGCGCCGAGGGCCGCTACCGGGGCGAACAGGATGACGCTGTAACCCCGGTATGCGATGAACATCAAGAAGCATAGCGAGGCAAGGACGATCAGGAACGACATGGTTTTTATCTCCTCCGTTGATTGAATGCGGAGAAGACATGGCAGCTTTCGTGCCAAAATGTTTCTTATTGTTTTATAAGAATAATTTTATTTCGTCCCGGGGGTTCTGCCTGCCTTTGCGGACAGGTGTGTCTGCGCTCACAGACACCTGGGCTCACTGTCCGCCAGCGATGCCCAGGGCGCTGAGCTTTTCGTAGAGAGACGCGCGGGAGATGCCCAGGTTGCGGGCGGCCTGGGCCTTGTTGCCCGCGGCGGCGGCAATGGCGGCGAGGATGGCCTCCCGCTCGGCGGTTTGGTGGACCTCCTCGAGGGTCTTCGGTGCGGCGCTGGTCCGGGTCGGCCGGCCGTCCGCCAGCCCGGGAAGGATCTGCTCGAAATCCTGTCGTTCGAGGCTGTCGGCGTCCGACATCAGCAGTGCCCGCTCCAGCACGTTGGCCAACTCGCGCACGTTGCCGGGCCAGTCATGGCGAGTCAGGTAAGTGAGGGCGTCCGGGGCGAGGGTGCGGGGCGGTTCGCCGAGGCGGCGGGCCACGCTGTCGGTCAGGGATTCGGCGATCACCGGCAGATCGTCCAGGCGTTCCCGTAGCGGGGGAACCTGCAGAGTCATCACATTGAGGCGGTAGAAGAGGTCGGCGCGGAAGCGCCCGGCATCCACTTCCTCCTGGAGCCGTCGACTGGTGGCGGCGATGATGCGTACATCCACGCTGATCAGGCGGTTCGAGCCTACCGGCTCGATCTCCTTCTCCTGCAGGGCGCGCAGCAGCTTGGCCTGCAGGGCTGGGGACATGTCGCCGATTTCGTCGAGAAAGAGGGTGCCCCCTTCGGCCAGCTCGAACTTGCCGCTCCGCCCCTTGCGGTCGGCGCCGGTGTAGGCCCCGGGTGCCACGCCGAAGAATTCGGATTCGAGCAGGGTTTCGGGGATGGCGGCGATATTCACCGCCACGAAAGGGCTGTTTGCCCGGGGGCCGGCGGCGTGGATCGCCTGGGCCAGCAGCTCCTTGCCGGTGCCTGTTTCGCCCAGGATGAGGACCGGGGCCGTGGAGCGGGCGGCCCGGCGAGCCTGGTCTTTCACGGCGAGGCAGCCCGGGCTGGTGCCGACGAAGTTGGCGAAGCTGTACTTGGTCCGCCGCGCCTCGTCCAGCTTGCGCCGGGTGTCGGCCAGCTCGTGGCGCAGGCTCTGGAAGCGCGACATGATGGGGGCGAGCTGGCGGGCGTCGTCGAACAGCACCAGGCCGAAGCCGCCGATGATCTCGCCGGATTCATCCCTGACCGGCAGGCGCATCACCACGAAGGCGTCGCTGCCGAAATCCATGATGTCGAGCATGATCGGCCGGCCGCTGGTCACCACGCTGCGCATCTGGCTGTTGGGGATCACCTCCTCCACGGGCTTGCCGATCACCGCGGCGGGGTCGGGCAGCTGCAGGTGACGGGGGTACTGTTCGTTCATCCACACGATGCGGGCTTCGCGATCCACGATCAGGAGCCCCTCGGAGAGCTCGGAGAAAGCGCCCAGCAGGGTGTCCATGACCCGTTGGCGGATGCGTTCCGCTTCGGCGGTAAAGCTGTTGGGCGGCATGCGGGTCTCCCTCTTCTTTTCCTTATCTGCGGGCTCGTTTCCGGTGGTGTGCTTGCTCAACGGAAAGGCGGATCCCGCGGAGCATAGCGCAGGGGAGAGAAAGCGGATGTCAGTGCTTACCGCAATGTGCCGGGGCCGGGCAGGGTACCGGATGCCGACGTCAGCATCTCATCCAGAAAGGCGCGGGCCGGCACCGGCAGGATCTTCTGGCGCAGATGCACCAGGTTCCAGGGGCGGTGCAGGGGAAAACCTTCTACATCAAGGATCACCAACCCCTCGCCGTCGAGGCGTTCGCCCAGCGCATGGCGGGAGATTACCGCCAGCCCCATGCCGGTCCCGGCCAGCTCCAGCAGGGCCTCGTTGCTGCCCAGGGCCAGGCGCACGCGCAGCTTGACGCCGGCCTGGCGGGCAAAGTCGTCGATGGCCCGGCGGGAGCCGGAGCCCGGCTCCCGCAGCAGGAAGGGCTCGTTGCCCAGCTCGGCCAGACTCACCCGCCGTTCGGCCGCCCAGTGGCCAAGGGGGGCGAGGACGACCATTTCGTTATCGAGGAAGGGGTGCACCACGATGTCCAGGTCGTCTGGCGGGTAGGACATCACGTACAGGTCGTCTTCGTTGTTGCGCAGGCGCTCCACCACCCGGTCGCGGTTGGCGATCTCCAGCTCGATGGAGATGTCGGGATAGCGCTTGCAGAAGGCCCCCAGCATGCGCGGCAGGAAGTACTTGGCGGTGGTCACCAGGGCCACCCGCAGCTTGCCGCGCTTGAGACCCCGCAGCTCGTCAATGGCCGACTCGAAGCGGTTCCAGATATCGTCCAGGCGGCGCGTGGTGGCGAGTAGTTCGTCCCCGGCCGCGGTCAGGCGCAGGGCCCGCCCGCTCTGGTCGAAGAGGGGCATGCCGACGGTCTCGGCGAGCTGGCGGATCTGGATGGAGACGGCTGGCTGGGTCAGATGCAGGGCCTCCGCCGCACGGCTGAAGCTGCCCAGGCGAGCGACGGCGGCGAAGGTTTCGAGCTGGCGGAGGGTGATGCGTCTGCGGGACATGTATAAGTTTTTTCTAATGGCAAAGTAGATTTTTGTTCATTGGATTTTATATCTCAACGCGTCCATCCTGCGAGCCGTCGCCCATCGGCGCGGGCTTTGGCCCGTTTCCACGGGCCTTGAGGAGAAAGCACCATGCATCAACGTGTTGTGAGCCCCCACCCCGATCATCGGGGCCGGGAAGAGGGATCAGTCCGGTCCCGGCATCAGGCGGTCGCGCAAAGGGAGAGGCTGCATCATGTCCTTTGAGCCCGTCGTCCTGTTCTTCATGCTGGGCCTGCTGGCCGGGGTGCTACGTTCGGATCTGAAGATTCCGGGGGTGGTGTATGAGGCCCTCAGCATCTTCCTGCTCCTCGCCATCGGCCTGAAGGGCGGTGTCGAGCTGGCCCGCCATGATGTCCTCGATTTGGCCGGCCCGGCCCTGGTGGTGGTGGGCGTGGCGGTGCTGATTCCCCTGGCCTGCTTCTCCGTGCTGCGCGGGCTGGCGGGCTTTCCCCGTGCCGATGCTGCCTCCATCGCGGCCCACTACGGTTCGGTCAGTGTGGTGACCTTTGCGGTGGCCAGCAGCTTTCTGGCCAGCCGTGCCGTGGCGGCAGATGGCTACATGACCGTGTTCCTGGCCCTGCTGGAGTTGCCGGCCTTGCTCGTGGGGGTTTTCCTGGCCCGCCGTGGTCAGGGCCAGGTGGGCTGGCGCACCCTGCTGCATGAGGTACTGGCCGGGAAGAGCATCGTCCTGCTGGCAGGCGGGCTGCTCATCGGCTGGCTGGCCGGGCCTGATGGCATCCATCCCCTGGACCGGGTGTTCTTCGACCTGTTCAAGGGCATGTTGGCCTTCTTCCTGATGGAGATGGGGCTGGTGGCGGCGGGGCGGTTGGCCGACCTGCGTCGGGCAGGGCCTTTCCTGGTGGCGTTTGCGGTAGGGGCGCCTGTCTGTGCGGGGCTGCTGGGGATCGTCACTGCCGGGCTGCTCGGCTTCTCGGTGGGTAATGCCGTGCTGCTGGCCACCCTGTATGCGAGCGCCTCCTACATCGCCGCGCCGGCCGCCATGCGCATCGCTGTACCGGAGGCCAACCCGGCTCTGTCCATCGGCGCTTCGCTGGGGGTCACCTTTCCTTTCAACCTGATCGCCGGTATTCCGCTGTATTACTGGCTGGCGTTCCGCCTCCATGGAGTCCTGGTATGAGCCCCGCGCTGACCTGCAGAAAACTTGTCACCATCATCTGCGAGGCGGAGCTCGAGACGCTGCTCCTGCCGGAGTTGGCTCGCCAGGGGGCCCACGGCTACACCCTCACAGAGGCTCGCGGGCAGGGTGCCCGGGGCGTGCGCGACGGAGCCTGGCGCGCCTCGTCGAACATCCGTATCGAAGTGCTGTGTGGCGTGGGGGTGGCGGAGCGCCTGGTGGAGATGCTGCAGACACGCTTCTATGCCGACTACGGCGTCGTGGTGTTCGTCGTCGATGTGGAGGTTCTGCGGCCCGGGAAGTTCTGATTGGGGCGGCTGGCGTTCAGCGTGCTGCAGCGAGCCCGATCTCGGACGCGGTGACAGGCCCGATCAGGGCTTCGCCGAGATGGCCCGGAATCTCGGCCCGGTCTTCTTCCAGGGGAATGCGCCCGGCCATGATCTCGGCGAAGCGCTGGGGGTGACGGGGCTGGCGGTCTGGTTCGGCATAGCCGTCCGGGTAGAGAGGCTGATTGGTGCGCAGGTCGTACTTGTCGCTGGCCCCCAGGGTATGGAGCAGTTCGTGGGCGATGACCACCAGGTTGCGCTCACGCTCGTTGCGGCTGGCGAATACCTTGATGACTCCGATCATGCCCTTGCGCAGGCCGAGGGAGTGGTCCAGGTGCGGGGTGAGGGCCGGGTCGTGGTAAAGCACGAACAGTCGGATCTGCGGCCGCGGCCCTGGTGCAGCGTCGTGGCGCCAGGCCCACCAGCGCAGCTGCAGGCTCCACCAGCCGATCTCCAGACTGCTGCCGCCAGCGGGAAAGGCTGGCGGTAGGGCGTCGAGGGGCGGGGCGAGATTGAGGGCCAGGGGTTGGAGCAGTGGGCTGCCATGGCGGTGCACCTCGTCCTGCAGCCACTCCCCGATGGGCGCAAAGTCGTCAACACGCACCCGGGCCAGGGCCTGGCGGGTGACCGGCGAGTCGTCGGCAGCGATGGGGTAAAGGGTGACGTGGAGGGAGTTCTTCCAGTCGGTGGCCTGGGCGCCGCTGCGCCATGCGCCGACCGCCACGGTGGCGAGAATGAAAAGCAGAATCCCGATACGCAGTTTGCGGAACATGGTGATGGAGACAGTGCCAAGGGATGATGAAAAAACCCGGCACGAGGCCGGGTTCCTTGCTGTGCTTGCCGGAGATCAGGCCACGGCGACCGGGATCTTGCCGATCTTGGCCTGCCACTCCTTCGGGCCCGTGTTGTGCACGCTGGTGCCGGAGGAGTCCACCGCCACGGTGACGGGCATGTTCTCCACGTCGAACTCGTAGATGGCTTCCATGCCCAGGTCGGCAAAGCCGACGACCTTGGCCGACTTGATGGCCTTGGCCACCAGGTAGGCGGCGCCGCCGACGGCCATCAGGTAGGCGGACTGGTTGTCCTTGATGGCCTCGATGGCCGTGGGGCCGCGCTCGGATTTGCCGACCATGGAGATCAGACCAGTCTGCTCAAGCATCATGCGGGTGAACTTGTCCATGCGGGTGGCGGTGGTGGGGCCGGCGGGGCCGACCACTTCGTCACGCACCGGGTCCACAGGGCCCACGTAGTAGATCACGCGGTTGGTGAAGTCCACCGGCAGCTTCTCGCCCTTGGCCAGCATGTCGGCGATGCGCTTGTGGGCGGCGTCGCGGCCGGTGAGCATCTTGCCGTTGAGGAGGAGCTTCTGGCCCGGCTTCCAGGAGGCGACCTGCTCCTTGGTCAGGGTGTTCAGATCAACCTGGGTGGCCGACTTGAGATCCGGCGTCCAGGTGACGGCGGGCCAGTCTTCCAGCTTCGGCGGCTCGATCTTGGCCGGGCCGGAGCCGTCGAGGTGGAAGTGGCAGTGGCGGGTGGCCGCACAGTTGGGCACCAGGGCCACCGGCAGATTGGCGGCGTGGCAGGGGTAGTCCAGCACCTTCACGTCGAGCACGGTGGTCAGGCCGCCGAGGCCTTGCGCGCCAACGCCGAGGGCGTTGATCTTTTCGATCAGCTCAAGGCGCAGCTCCTCCGGGCGGGTCAGCGTGGCACCGCTGGCGGCCTTGGCCTTGAGTTCATGGATGTCCACCGGCGCCATGATGGACTCCTTGGCCAGCAGCATGGCTTTTTCCGGCGTGCCGCCGATGCCGATGCCGATGATGCCCGGCGGACACCAGCCGGCGCCCATCTCGGGGATCTTCTTGAGGACCCAGTCCACCAGGTCGTCGGAGGGGTTGAGCATGGCGAACTTGGACTTGGCTTCGGAGCCGCCGCCCTTGGCCGCGCAGATCACCTCCACGTGGTGGCCCGGGACGAGCTCGAAGTGCACCACCGCGGGGGTGTTGTCCTTGGTGTTCTTGCGGGCGCCGGCCGGGTCGGCCAGCACGGAGGCGCGCAGGGGGTTGTCCGGGTTGGCGTAGGCACGGCGCACGCCTTCGTCGATCATCTGCTGCACGCTCATGGTGGCGTCCGGCCAGGTGACCTGCATGCCGACCTTGATGAAGACCATCCCGATGCCGGTGTCCTGGCAGATCGGGCGGTGGCCTTCGGCGGCCATGCGGGAGTTGGTCAGGATCTGGGCGATGGCGTCCTTGGCGGCGGGGTTCTCCTCGCGCTCGTAGGCTTCACCCAGTGCCTTGATGTAATCCAGCGGGTGGTAGTAGCTGATGTACTGGAAGGCGTCCGCGACGGACTGGATCAGGTCTTCCTGTTTGATGGCGGTCATGGGTGAAGCTCCCTCTCTTTAGTGTTTTGACAGCAAAACGGTCTGGTTCATGATCTTGTCCACCATCGCCATGGCGAGAGCGGACAACAGGAACACGACATGGATGATCACCTGCCACATGATCGTGTGCTCGGCCAGGTTGGCGGCATTGATGAAGGTCTTCAGCAGGTGGATCGAGGAGATGCCGATGATGGCGGTGGACAGCTTGATCTTGAGGACGCCGGCGTTCACGTGGGACAGCCATTCGGGCTGGTCCGGGTGGTCATCCAGTTCCAGGCGCGACACGAAGGTCTCGTAGCCGCCGATGATCACCATGATCAGCAGGTTGGCGATCATCACCACGTCGATGAGGCCGAGGACCACCAGCATGGTCTCGGTTTCACTGATGTGGCCGCCGGATTCGAAGACCGAGCCGATCAGATGGCCCAGTTCGGCCATGAATAGGTAAACGTAGATGCCTTGGGCAACGATCAGCCCGAGGTAAAGGGGCGCCTGAAGCCAGCGGCTCCAGAAGATGAAGCGTTCGAGTTGTTGCGGACCTTTGCTCATGATGGGGGTGCTGCTGTTGGGGGAGCCTGGATTTTATCATCGGCGAACGGCCCTCCAAGACGGTAAAATGGAGAACTTTGCTTTTTCGCCTCAAGGCCTTTACGCATGAATCTCCAGCCCATCACCGCCCTGTCGCCCCTCGACGGCCGTTACGAATCCAAGGTTTCCGCCCTGCGCGAGCATTTTTCCGAGTTCGGCCTGATCCGTAACCGGGTCAAGGTCGAGATCGAGTGGCTGAAGGCCCTCGCCGCCGCGCCCGAGCTGGCCGAAATTGCGCCCTTCTCGGAGGCCACCGTGGCCGAGCTGGACGCCGTGATCGCCAACTTCTCGGTGGCTGATGGCGAGGCCGTGAAGGCCATTGAAGCCACTACCAACCATGACGTGAAGGCCATGGAGTACTGGCTCAAGGAACGCCTCGGCCACAACCCCGAAGTCACCCGCGTCACCGAGTTCATTCACTTCGGCTGTACTTCGGAAGACATCAACAACGTCTCCCACGCGCTGATGCTGCGTGATGGCCGCGACGGCGTGCTGCTGCCCTCCCTCGACAAGATCATTGCCCGCCTCGTCGAGCTGGCCCACCAGCATGCCGAGCTGCCCATGCTCTCCCGCACCCACGGCCAGCCCGCCAGCCCCACCACCCTGGGCAAGGAAATGGCCAACGTGGTGCACCGCCTGCGCCGCACCCGCAAGGCTATCGCCGGGGTCGAGCTGACGGCCAAGTTCAACGGCGCCGTGGGCAACTACAACGCCCACCTGTCGGCCTACCCCGACTTCGACTGGGAAACCTTCAACGGTCGCTTCATCGAGTCCCTGGGCCTCACCTTCAACCCCTACACCATCCAGATCGAGCCCCATGACGCGATGGCCGAGCTCTACGACGCCACCGCCCGCGCCAATACCATCGTGCTGGACACCTGCCGCGACATCTGGATGTACATCTCCCTGGGCTACTTCAAGCAGAAGCTGAAGGCCGGGGAGATCGGCTCGTCCACCATGCCCCACAAGGTCAACCCGATCGACTTTGAGAACGCCGAGGGCAACCTGGGCCTCGCCAACAGCGTGCTGCGCCACCTGGCCGACAAGCTGCCGGTGTCCCGCATGCAGCGTGACCTCACCGACTCCACCGTGCTGCGCAACATGGGCGTGGCCTTCGGCTACGCTGTGCTGGCCTACGACTCCTGCCTGCGTGGTCTGGGCAAGCTGGAAGCCGATCCGGCCCGCCTGGCGGCCGACCTGGACGCCTGCTGGGAAGTGCTCGCCGAGCCCATCCAGACCGTGATGCGCCGCTACGCTGTGCCCAACCCCTACGAGCAGCTCAAGGAGCTGACCCGTGGCAAGGGCATCACCAAGGAGGCCCTGCAACAGTTCATCGGCACCCTGGCGATCCCCGAAGCCGAAAAGGCCCGCCTGCTCGAGATGACCCCGGGCAGCTACATCGGCAAGGCGGCAGAGCTGGCCAAGCGCATCTGACATCCCGCCGGCGCGCAGGTGCCGGCATGGGCAGAAGGGCGACATGGGTCGCCCTTCGCGTTTCAGTTTCAACCTGATTGAGGAGGTTCATTCATGGCTTTTGCCGACAAGCTCAAGGCCCTGCCGGGCGTCTCGCATCTGGCGTCGATCCAGCTGCTGGGGGCTGGCGACGAGGTGGTGGCCACCATCGAGAACAAGCCCGGCCAGGCCGGCTCGCTGGCGGTGTACAACCACCTGGCGCAGATCCACGGTGCCATCACTCCGACGGCCGCGGCCCAGGGCATCGAGATCTACTCGGAGCACAGCGAGGACGCACGCCTCAATCCGGGCAAGCATCCCAACATCGACCGCCTGATCGGCCTCGTTGAGCGGGGCGAGACCCTGCGCGTCAAGCATGTCTTTGCCGCGTGAGCGGCTTTCATGCTGTCTGGGAGGGCTGCCTGCGGGCAGCCTTCTTTTTGTGCGATCGATACTGTTGACACATACCGACCGATCGGTATGTAATTGACTCCACCATGAGTCGCCAGCCTGATATCACCCGCGCCTGCATCCTTGATGCTGCCTTCGCCGAAATCCACCGAGAAGGCTTTCGTGCGGCCAGCGTGGCCAACATTCTGGCGGCAACCGGACTCACCAAGGGGGCCTTCTACCATCACTTTCCGAGCAAGAAAGCGCTGGGGTTGGCCGTGATTGACGAGCGCATCGCGCCCTTGCTCGACGATTGGGTGGTGCGTCCGCTGGACGACGGACCCCCGTCGTCGCTATCGGCGTTGCTCGACCTGTTGGAGCGTGGCCGTTCGGCGGATGCGTCGGCGATCAATCTCGGCTGCCCGCTGAACAACCTGATGCAGGAGATGAGCGCCCTTGACGAGGATTTTCGTGCCCACCTCGGGGCCATCCTGGAGTGCTGGCTGCGCAAGCTGACCGCGCTGCTGCTGCGGGCGCAGGTTGCTGGGGAAATTCGCGCCGACGTCGATTGCGAGGTCTGCGCGCTGTTTATCGTTGCGGCCTGGGAAGGCGCCGTCAGCGTGTCGAAGAACCTGCAGTCGGCGGCGGTCTTCCATGCGACGATGGCGCAGCTGCGTACTTACGTGGAGAGCCTGCGCCCCCGGCGCTGATTTTTTTACCCTTTTACATACCAACCGGTTTGTATGTTTTGACCCTCAGGAGAACCATGATGAAAGTATCCGAAGCCATCCGCCAGCGCCGTGCCGTCAAGGCCTTTGACCCGACGCACCGTATCCGCGAGGATGAAATCGAGGCGCTGATGCAGTTGGTCAAGCTGTCGCCGACGGCTTTCAATATCCAGAACTGGCGCTTTGTCCTCGCCGAGGACCCCGCGCTACGTCAGCAACTGCGCGATGCCGCGTGGGGGCAGGCGCAGGTGACTGACGCGTCCCTGCTGTTTGTCTTGACCGCCGACCTGAAGGCCTGGGAGAAGGCGCCGAAGCGCTATTGGCGTGATGCTGCGGCGCCAGTGCAGGAGGCCATCCTGCCGATGCTCGACGGCTACTACCGCGGCCGTGACGCGGTTCAGCGTGACGAGGCGATGCGCTCTTGCGGGATTGCTGCGCAGACCTTGATGCTTGCGGCGCAGGAGATGGGCTACGACAGCTGCCCGATGGATGGCTTTGACTTCGATGCGGTAGCCCGTTTGATCCAGCTGCCGTCCGATCACGTCATTGCGATGTTCGTTGCCGTCGGCAAGGCGGCCCAGCCGGCGCACCCGCGCAGCGGCCCCTTGGCGCTCGACGAGATCGTGGTGCGCAATCGCTTTGTGGTGGCCTGATTCCGGATGCCAGGGCAGCGCTCAAACCAAACGGGCGGCCCTGGCGCGGATCAGCCACGCGCCGATGAAAATGCCGGCCGTGTCGGCAATGACGTCCCAGGGGTCGCCGACACGATTGGTGGTGAGGGTGTGCTGGCAGAGTTCGATCAGCACGCCGTAGGCCATGAGGCCGGCAGCCACTGGCTTGGTGCACTGGGGCCAGCCGGCCCAACCGATCAGCATCAGCCCGGCGAAAGCGACGGCGTGTTCGACCTTGTCCTGGTAAGAAACCACCGTAGGCACCGCTGACAGCGGAATCATGGCGAGGATGAACACGCCGATGAGGGCCGTCACGAAGCCGCCCCGGACGAGTGGCGACGACAGCAGCGGAGTAAGGAGTCGGGACAGCATGGGGGGCGGCCAGGTTTGCGGGACGCGCATTGTAAGACTGCGCAGCTGAGGCGAGTCAGGTATGGGAGCGCAGCTTTTCCCAGATCAGGCCGCTTGGCGCGTCGCGGCCGGTAAGCACGAAGTCCAGGGTGTGGCCATTGAACAGGGTCAGGTCGAGATCCTTGCGGGCGGATTCGCGACCGACCAGCAGCAGTTGATCTCCAAGCCGGATGTCCTGCTCGGCGTCGGGCAGCAGGCGGGGCTCATCACCCTCACGCAGCAGCAGCAAGGTGCTGCAGGCGAGGGGGGGGCGATCCGTAACCGGGGTGCGCAGCAACTGGCCAAGATGGAGCGGTTCGTGACGCATCAGCAGGCGATAGATCGACGGCGCCTGGGCAATATTGACGGTGATGCTCCAGACCGCAGGCACGTCCCAGCCGAAGCGCTGGGTGAGCGCATCGAGCAGGTGCTGCGACCACGCGTCGTCGGCTCGACGGACTGCATCGAGAAAAGGGGCAAGCAGCGGGGTGGTGAGGATGGCGAGACATTCGTGGGCGACGATCTCGCTGGGCACCATGACGAAGTCTGATTCGAATGCTGCGAACAGCGCACGGTTGGAGACGTGGTTCTGGCGGAGCACGGTGAACAGCCGCGGGTTGAGTTCCCGGGCGGTGACCACGGAGGACAGGTTGTTCACGTCGTTGGCGGTGGCGGCCACGATGCCCACCGCGTCAGTGATGCCGGCCGCACGCAGGGCGTCTGCGCCAGTGCCGTCACCCTTGATCCAGGTGTGGCTGGGGTCGATGGGCGGGGCTCGGTCGATGATGGTGACCGGCAGGGCCGCGTTTTCGAGGGCCTGGGTCATGACCTTGCCAAAGTTGCCGTAACCACAGAGCACCCACTTGCCGGCGGGTGGGTCGCGGTGCCGTGTCACCGTGGTGCCAGGCAGGCCGGTGAGCCATAGCAGAAGGTGGTAGGCGGCCGGCGAGTGCAGGGCGAGGGCCATGTATTCGCCGAACTTCTCAAAGGGGTTGATGATGTGTTTTGTGCCGAAGGAGGCCATGTTGGCCACGGTGTCTGCATGTTCGGCGCGGCACAGGGCTGGCAGGGTCGGGGCGAGCAGGCGGGCGGCAATGGCGACTGCCAGGTTGGTGCTGTCGTCGTTGGTCAAGGCGATGACCCCCCGGCAATACTTGCTGGTGAGGCCGGCAAATAGCAGGGTGTCGGGTTCGCCTGCGTCGGCGCACAGGGCAGGCATGTCGGCGGAGTAGCTTTGCAGCTCCAGGTCGCCTACCTTGGCTTCGTCCTTTTCGATCACCACAGCCCGGTAGCCGAGCTCGTCCAGAGCCTTGCAGATCAGGCGCCCGGTTTCGCCGTAGCCGCACACCAGAAAGAAGTGTTCGCGCAGGCGTCGCACCTGGCGGGCAAAGCGCTGCACGGCCACGGCGTTGAGGAAGTTCTTGTCCTGAAGCATCGCGAACACGGTGCCCAGGGTGTAGGCCCAGCCGATCACCGACAGGTAGATGCTCAGGGTCACCCACAGGCGCTGTTGCTCGGAGAAGGCGTAGGGGATTTCACCGAAGCCGATGGTGGTGGCGGTGTAGCTGAAGAAATATACCGCATGGAAGAAGCTCAGGCGCTGGATCGCCCCGTTGGCGTCGGGGGGGCCGGGTACCAGGGTGAGCCCTAGCACCGACAGGGCGAAGATGATGATGAGCACGATCAGCGGCGTGCGCAGCCGCCGCAGGACAAGAAAGATCGTGCTGGTCGGGGTGCTGCTGGTCACGGCATCAGCGCCGCTGCATGATGGTTTCGGCGATCAGGATGATCACCGAGATCACGTTGGCAAAGAGGGCGCCACCAGATAGGGAGACGATGCTCGCCATGACGCCGGCGCTCAGGCCGGTGCCGGCCACGTGCACGGCGTAGCCCCATACCATGGCAGCGGCGAGCAACTGCAGATCGGCCACCAGGCTGGTGGCCAGGTGGATGGCGCCGATCTGGGTACGGTCGCCAAACTTGAGCACGGTGGCAATCAGATTGACGACGATGGCGGCAAAGAGCTCATAGATGTCGTGGTGACTCGGGTTGTCGATCTCACCAATGAAGAAGCCGAAGTTGAGGGTGGCGGCAAAGACGATGAAGAAGCCAAAAATGACTTTCTCGAGGTTCATCTGAGGTGTCCAAAGTGGGCGATGCCGTAATGCTAGCATTCCCCGCCAAACGCCGGCCCCCGCGGCGCTAGCTCTCCGCTGCCCAGGCCAGGGCGCCTGTGTGCGTCCAGTAACCGAGATAGGCCTGGCGGTAGATCCAGGCCTCGTCGCGGCCACCAACGGTGTACACCCCGGGGCGCATTTTCGGCTTGCGTGGCGCCGCTGCGCTGAGGGTTGCCCAGATCCGGGGGCTGTTGGCCTGGCACTCACGCAGGGCTTGCTGTGCCTCATCGAGCCGCCCCAGGGAAAACAGGGCCAGGACCCTGCCATGGCGGCTGAAACTGTCATCGGGCTTTGCGTGTGCGGCCACCACCAGGGCCTCGGCGGCGTGGCCGCAGCTTGCCAGGTTGTGCACCAGCAGGTCGCGCAGACCGGCTTCGTCGTCAGGGTTGGCGACCTGCACTGACCAACGCAGGGCGGCGAGGGCGGTGTCGTCGCCGGGGGCTGCAAAGTGTCGGGCATGGTCAGCGGCCAGGCGCAGCAGGGGCTGGTTGCCCGGGTGGCGCCAGGGCAGGTGCCTGTCGGTGGCGTGCAGGGTGTCCAGCACCACCCTGCGCAGGGCCTCGCCGCGCAGCAGAAGGGTTCGAGTCACGGCCCGGGCGGAGGCCGGGTTGCCGACGGGGGCCTGCTGCATCATCTCGGCCATGTCGTTGAGGACCAGAAAGGACTGACCGCTCAGGCGCTCGCCGAGCAGCACGTCCACCCAGGCGCCAGCTGTGGCGGCGTCGTTGAAGGGGGAGACGGCGGCCCAGCGTGCCTCCAGTCTGCTCAGGCCCGGATCGGGGCTCAGCGCTGCCGCCTCGCGCAAGCGGTAATGGCAGACAGGGGCGGGCCAGGCGTCGATCCGTTGCAGGATGCGATCGATCAGGCGCTGCTGGTCGGGGCCGTCATCGGTGAGTACGGCGGGGTCGTGGCTAGCCATGTCATGAAGGTGGGCGATGAGGTCGGAGAAATCACGGGCGGGATTGCTGGCCAGGCGCATGGCCCATAGGCCGGCCTTGTGGCGAGCTTCGTCCCGGCGCCCTTCGGCCATGAGTGTGGTGACCTCGAGACAGGCCAGGGCTGGCGCGGCGGGGTTAAGGCGGGCGGCTTCGTCGAAGGCAGCCCAGGCGGAGGGGAAGCGCCCCCGGGCGGCATCGAAGGCGCATAGGCGCTGCCAGCCGAGGGCGCGCAGATCGGGTGAGGGGGTCTCCCGCAGGGCCGCCAGAAAATGCTCGGCCTTGCGTGGCGAGGCAGCGTCAAGATAGGTGTCGAGGATCAGGTCGGCCGCGGGGCCGCGGTCTGTCCCCGGGGCGGGCAGGTGCGTGAACAGGGCTTCCAGCAGGGCGATGACGCGTCTCTCATGGCTGTTTCCCCCCAGCCTGGGGGTGGCAGGGCTATCGGCAGGGGGCTTCCGGCGGACGGTGTCTGGTGGGCTTGGCATGACCACATGGGTTTAATGCAATGTTCATTATCTTAATCTCATTATATTCATATTGAATCGTCTTTTTCGGGGCAGGCGCGGAGGGCGCTGGGAGCCACTCCCCTTGGCGGGGAATCGGCAGCATTCCGGCCGGCACACCCGGGATGGCGCCAGCCACCGCAGCCAGCTTGTGTGGCCCGGGGAAGGAAGGGATGGCGAACAGGTCCGCGTCGGGGCGCCACGACGCTACCGGGGGGTTCGGTTTTCCAGACGCGGGCGGTGGGCTTTATCCGGATAACCGAACAAGCCTTCTTGGTGGAAAAATTGAAATCGTTTTGAATCAATGTCTTATGAGTAGTGGCGGACGAACGTCGGCCTGGCATGCGTTCTGCAATGAAAGAAGGGTCCGGCCGGCTGCATGCCGGCTCCCGGCCCCACCCAAGGAGACATATATGAACACCGCCACCACCCGCCTTGAGCACGATCTTCTCGGTGACAAGGAAGTTCCGACCGCCGCGTACTACGGCGTGCACACCCTGCGCGCCCTCGAGAACTTCCCCATCACCGGCATCACCATCGCCGTCTATCCGGACCTGGTCCGCGCCCTGGCCCAGATCAAGCGTGCCGCCGCCCAGGCCAACTGCGAGCTGGGCCTGCTTGAGCGGGAGCACATGGAAGCCATCGTCGCCGCCTGTGACGAAGTAGTGGCCGGCCGCCTGCACGAACAGTTCGTGGTGGACGTTATCCAGGGCGGTGCCGGCACCTCCACCAATATGAATGCCAATGAGGTCATCGCCAACCGGGCCCTGGAAATCATGGGGTACCAGCGTGGCGAGTACGCCTTCCTGCACCCCAACGAGCACGTCAACATGAGCCAGTCCACCAACGACGTGTATCCCACGGCGTTGAAGCTGGCTACCTATGTGGGCATCTTCCGCCTGGTGGACGCCATGGCCTACCTGCGTGCCGCCTTCGAGCGCAAGGCCGAGGAATTTGCCGACGTGCTGAAGATGGGCCGCACCCAGCTGCAGGACGCGGTGCCCATGACCCTGGGCCAGGAGTTCTCCACCTACGCCACCATGCTTGGCGAGGACGAGGAGCGCCTGAAGGAAGCGGCCCTGCTGATCCGCGAGATCAATCTCGGCGCCACCGCCATCGGCACCGGCATCAACGCCCACCCGGATTACGCCGGCCTGGTGTGCCGCCGCCTGGCCGAGATCACCGGCATCCCGGTGGTCACCGCCCCCAACCTGATCGAGGCCACCCAGGATTGCGGCGCCTTCATCCAGCTCTCCGGGGTGCTCAAGCGGGTGGCGGCCAAGCTCTCCAAGGTGTGCAACGACCTGCGCCTGCTTTCCTCCGGCCCGCGTGCCGGCTTTGGCGAGATCAATCTGCCGCCCCGCCAGGCAGGGTCGTCAATCATGCCGGGCAAGGTGAACCCGGTGATCCCGGAAGTGGTGAACCAGATCGCCTTCGAGGTCATCGGCAACGACATGACCGTCACCTTCGCCGCCGAGGCCGGCCAGCTTCAGCTCAACGCCTTCGAGCCCATCATTGCCCACAGCCTGTTCAAGAGCGTGCTGCACCTGAGCAAGGGCTGCGTGGTGCTGGCCGACCGCTGCGTGGACGGCATCACCGCCAACCGGGACGCCCTGCGCGCCAGCGTGGAGCGCTCCATCGGCATCGTCACCGCACTGAACCCCTACATCGGCTACGCCCATGCCACCGACGTGGCCGCCGAGGCCCATGCCAGCGGTCGCGGTGTCGCCGAGATCGTGCTGGAGCGCGGACTGATGACCGCCGAGGCCCTGGCCGAGGTGTTGCGCCCCGAAGTGCTGACCCGTCCGCGCGCCCTGCCGGCCCGCAAGCTCGCCTGATCCATCACCGGGATACGATCATGAAAGCCAACAAATCCTCACTGCTGATCTTTGCCGCCCTGATTCTCGGCATCCTCGTCGGTTACGTCTGCAATCAGGCGGCACCAACGCCCGAGGCGGCCAAGGAGATCGCGGGATACTTCGGCATCGTCACCGACATCTTCCTGCGTCTGATCAAGATGATCATTGCGCCGCTGGTGTTTGCCACCCTGGTGTCCGGCCTGGCCAACATCGGCGACTCCAAGACCGTCGGCCGTATTGGTTCCAAGGCGCTCGGCTGGTTCATCGGCGCCTCCCTGGTGTCGCTGACCGTCGGGCTGATCTTCGCCAACCTGCTGCAGCCCGGCCATGCGCTCAACATGCCCCTGCCCGAGGCCGGCGCCGCCACCAACCTGAAGACCGGTGCCCTCAACCTGAAGGATTTCATCACCCATGTCTTCCCGAAGAGCATCGTCGAAGCCATGGCGGGCAATTCGGTGCTGCAGATCCTGGTGTTCTCGGTGTTCTTCGGCCTTGCCCTCGGCAACCTGCACAGTCAGGCGGCCCGCAGCCTGGTGCAGACCATGGATGAAGTGGTCCATGTGATGCTTAAGGTTACCGACTACGTGATGCGTTTTGCACCGCTGGGCGTCTTCGCAGCGGTCGCGGCCGTGGTGACCACGCAGGGGCTGGGCATGCTGAGTGTGTTCGGCAAGCTGCTGGCCAGCTTCTACATTGCCCTGGCCGTGCTGTGGACCCTTCTCATCGGTGCCGGCTATGCGGTGCTGGGCCGCGAAGTGTTCCGACTCATCAAGCTGGTGCGCAGCCCCATGCTGCTGGGCTTCTCCACCGCCAGCAGCGAGTCGGCCTACCCCAAGCTGATGGAGCAGCTGGAGAAGTTCGGGGTGAAGAACCGCATCACCGGCTTCGTCCTGCCCCTGGGCTACTCCTTCAACCTCGACGGATCCATGCTGTACACCGGTTTCGCCGCCCTGTTTGTGGCCCAGGCCTACGGCATCCCCATGTCCATCGGTGAGCAGATCACCATGCTGCTGGTGCTGATGGTCTCCAGCAAGGGTGTGGCGGGTGTGCCCCGTTCGTCCCTGGTGGTGGTGGCAGCTGTCCTGCCCATGTTCAACCTGCCGGAGGCTGGCCTGCTGCTGATCATGGGCATCGACCACTTCCTCGACATGGGGCGCACGGCGACCAATGTGCTGGGCAATGCCATCGCCACCGCCGCTGTCGCCAAGTGGGAAGAGGGCATCGACCCGGTGGATCCGAGGCTGGACGACGCCGATGAGGCGCTGCCGGTAGCAGGTGAAGCTGTGCCGGCGAACGGCACGGCCTGAGCATCCCTCCCCATGCCTTCCTCCCTCGGGGTCGGGCCCTTTTTTCTTCCGGCGTGTGCGCCCCGTTGTCCGGGGGGGCTTTTGTGTGCAGTCGCCCCAGCCCTCGAACCGTAACAAGGAAAAGCCATTATGTGTTTGGTGCCCTTGCCCTGTATCCATCTTGTCACGCGGGATGCCGCAGCCTGCGGGCAGGTTGCGCTTCTGGCGAGCAGCCTGCCCGCAGGCTTCCGAGTCTGGCCGGATGCCGACAGCTTCCTTTCTGCGCTTGACCGTGAAGCTACCGGAGCGCTTCTCGTCGAGCTTGCTGGTACTGGTCCGGAGCTGGCATTGCTGGGCCGCCTTGGCCTCATGGGCATTGATTTGCCGGTGATCGTGCTGGCGCGTGACGCCACGGTGGAGCTATGCCGACAGGCCTTCAAGGCCGGTGCGCAGGAATTCCTGCCCCTGCCCGCCGCGGAGGGCAGCCTCCCGGAGGTTCTGCGCAAGGCCGTGGGCCAGCATGTGCTCGAACGCCAACGTCAGCAACGCTCCCGTCACGCGCGCAGCCTCTACACCCGTCTCTCCGAGCGGGAGCGGGAGGTGCTGGGCCTGGTGGTGGCGGGCCTGACCAACAAGGAAATCGCCCGGGCCCTGGTCGTATCGCCCCGCACGGTGGAGGTTCACCGTTCCCGCCTTGCCGAAAAACTCGAGACGGACTCCCTGGCCCAATTGGTCCGGCAGTACGCCGATCTGGTGGACGAGGACGCTTGTCGTCCGGATCTGGTCTGCGGGCAGGCCTGGGGGGCGCCGCTGGCAGTGACTGCGCGGCGTCCGGTATGATGGATTTCGGTCTATCCGCGATGCCTCTCGAGTTCATCTTTCTTGGCGCTGTCGCCTTCTTTGCCGGCATGGTCGATGCAGTGGTCGGCGGTGGGGGGCTGATCCAGATCCCTGTCCTGCTCAGCCACTATCCTCAGGTGGCCATTCCCACCCTGTTCGGCACCAACAAGCTGTCCAGCATCGCCGGAACCAGCGCCGCCCTGTGGCGCTACGCGCGAGCGGTGTCCATTCCCTGGACTGTGGTGGTGCCGGCGGCCCTGGCAGCCCTGCTTGGTGCCTGGGGCGGTGCTGCCGTAGTCGCCTGGCTGCCCCGCGACGCGATGCGTCCCCTGGTGCTGGTCATGATGCTGGCGGTGGCCGTCTACACCTTCCGGCGCAAGGATTTTGGCCATGCCGAGACCCGCGAACTGACCCCCGCCGACCGCTGGCGGGCGGTGGCCTTCGGGGGCGTGATCGGTTTCTACGACGGCTTTTTCGGGCCGGGGACCGGCAGCTTCCTGATCTTCGGTTTCGTGCGTCTGTTCGGCATGGACTTTCTGCGCGCTTCGGCCAGTGCCAAGCTCATCAACGTGGCCACCAATGTATCGGCCATCGGCTTCTTCGCCAGCCATGGGCCGCTGCTGTGGACTCTGGGGCTGGTGATGGCCGCCTGCAACCTCGCGGGTGCCCACATCGGCACTTGGCTCGCCCTGCGCCGCGGTACCGCCTTTGTGCGTCAGGCATTCCTGATCGTGGTGTCGGTGCTGATCGCCAAGCTGGCGTGGGATATGGTGAAGACGGTGTAAAGGCCGTCATGGCGTTCCTCCGTCATCGCCAGGGGGCGCGCTAGCGGGGGCAGAACGCGTTGCGCACCCACGCCGTATAGGTTCGGCCCACGCGGATCTCGGCGCCGTCCCTCAGGGTGACGACCAAGGCGGCAAAAGGCGCCGGCCGGATGCGCACGATCGCATCGCGGCGGACGATGTGGCCACGGTGAATGCGCATGAACTCATCCGGGTCCAGGCGCCGTTCCAGCGCGGCGAGGCTGTCCTGATACAGGTATTGGGCGCCGCTGGCGTGGATGCGCACGTAATCGCCCTCCGCCTGGAAACGCAGGATGCTCTCCTGGGCGACCCGCAGGTGTTCGTCGCGAACCTTCACCCAGAAATCCCGGGCTGCCCGCTCGCGCTGGCCGAGGGCGCGCTTGAGGGCGGCAATGGTTTCCTGGAGCTCGGTGACGCGATCTATTTGCTGTCGCGATTCCACGGCGACGCGCGCCCGCTCCAGGGCAATGCCGAAGCGTCCTGCATCCACCGGCTTGGTCAGGTAGTCGAGGGCGTTGGCATCGAAGGCGCGCAGGGCGTGGTGATCGAAGGCCGTCACAAAGACCACCGCCGGCGCCTTCGGCCCCAGCCCTTCCATCACATCGAAACCGCTGCCGCCGGGCATCTGGATGTCGAGGAGCAGGATGTCCGGCCATGATTCCTCGATCTGGCGGCGGGCTTCGCCCACGTCGGACGCTTCGATGATCTGCCCGACCCATTCCAGCCTGCCCAGCAGGCGGAGCAGCCGGCTTCGGGCCAGGGGCTCGTCGTCGGCGATCAGCACCGTCAGTCCGGGCACGCTTGCCTCCACGGCAGATCGATGCTGACCCGGTAGCGCCCGGGGGCAATGGGGCCCGACGAGAGGCGGCCATCCCCCTGAAACCGCAGCGTCAGGCGTTCGGCGACATTGCGCAGGCCTATCCCCATGCCCACCGGCGTCTGCCTGCTGCCGCGCTCCGGCGGCATGTCGTTTTCCAGACTGATATGCAGGCGTTCGCCGTCCCGGCGGGCGGCCAGCACGATCTCCACCGGTCCGCTGGTGGCCCCCACGCCGTGCTTGATCGCATTCTCGATCAGGGGCTGGAGGATGAGGCTGGGGACGAGGGCTCCACGCACGGCCCGGGGCACCTCGATGCGAAAGCTCATGCGGTCGGAGAAGCGTTCCCGTTCGATGGCCAGGTATTCCTCCTGGAGCGTCAGCTCGTCCGCAAGAGGCAGATCGTGCATGGGGTCGAGGGACAGGGTGGTGCGCATGAAGCTCGACAGGGACAGCACCATGCGCTCGGCCCGGCTGGCCGCGCCTTCCTCGATCAGTGCGGCGATGGAATTGAGCGTATTGAACAGGAAGTGCGGATTGACCTGGTAGCGTAATGCCCGCATTTGCGTGCTCAGGGCTTCCTCGCGGATGGCGGCCAGCCGGCGCTCCCGTTCGCGCACCTCGAAATGATAGAGCAGGGCGACGAACAGGCAGGACCAGCCGAACAGCATCGACGCCCCCTCGATCAGCATGTAGCCCGAATAGACCGGGTCGAAACTCACGGGCTTGGGGTACTGGCACAGCATGTAGTTGAAGAAATCGACCGCCGTGAACACCGGCGCGGTGACGGCGGTCATCAGGAAGCACAGCAGGGCCTTGCGGGTGAAGGACAGGCGCCGCAGTCGGAACAGCAGCAGCGACATGCCATAGGTCATGACCGCGCCCGCGCCGAACAGCACGAACTTCAGCGGTGCCGACTCGATCGGGTCGATGTGGATGAAGTAGCCCAGCACGCTGTCGGCGACAAACATGCTGGCCCAATAGACCAGGCTCAGGCGCAGCGTCGCGCGGACGATGTCTTCGGGATAAGCCGCCGTGGCGGGGGCCCGCAGCCCGATGATGGTAGCCATGGCGGCATTATCCCTCCGCCGGGGCGGGCTGTTCGTGCAGTTCATCCCCCCGGATCAGCCATTGGCAGAAATCCCCCGCATTCGGCGGCACCACCGCTCCGCTTGCCTGAAAGTGCATGGCGGCTTGCAGGCGGCTGATTAGACTGCCGCGGAAATGCCGTGGGCAACGGGCTCCAGGCGCTTTTCATCAAATTTCTTCGCGGAGTCACATCTTGAAAACTCTTACCCGTGTTCTCGTTCTCACGGCCCTGCTCACGGGGGCGGCCCGTGCGGATGTCATTTCCTTTTCGGATTCGTATTCCCCGGGGGTGGCCAACAGCTGGAACCACAGCTTTGCCCTGGATCGCTTTGACACCCGCCTCGGCGTCTTGAATTCCGTGACCTTCAATTACGGTGGCAGCGTGACGAGCCAGTTCCGTCTGGAAAATCTCGAGGCCCGACCTGTCACGCTGATGACCCAGGCCGGGGCCAACCTGGTCTTCTACGGGCCGGTGTCCAGAAGCATCGCGGCCTACGCGTCCGCCAGCGAAGCGGTGGGCGCCTTCGACGGTGTGGTGGACTACGGCGGCGTCTCCGGCGCGCTGATCGGCCCCGTCACGGCGACCAACGCCAATACCATGGGGCCGCTGGGGGCGCTGGCGGACCTGCTCGGGGTCGGGCGCTTCACCATCGATGCGCAAGCCTTCGGCTCGCCCTCGGCCCGCGGTGACGGCCAGCTTGCTGCGGATATCGTCACCGAAATCACGGGATGGATCAGTGTGAGCTACGACTACACACCGACGGTCGGCAACCTTCCTGAGCCAGCGACCATGGCCTTGGTCGGCATCGCCGTGCTGGGCATGGGCGGTCTGCGCCGCCGACGCGCGGTTGGCCTCTGAAGCCGGCGTCCGGCGCGCAGTGATTCAATTTCAAGGAGCTTTCATGATGACTCAAGTTCAACGATGGTCCCGATGGGCGCTGGGGAGCTGCCTGCTGCCCCTGCTCGCCGCCTGCGGTGGGGATGGCTCGGTGTCCGGCGTCGGCTACAGTGTCGGCGGGCAGCTGACCGGCCTGACTGCCGGGAAGAGTGTGGTGTTGCAGAACAATGGCAGGGACGACCTCACCATCACCGCCAACGGGGGCTTCACCTTTTCCCGGCTGGTGTCGGCCAATGGCACCTACGCCGTGACCGTCCGGACCCAGCCTGCGGGTCAGTCCTGTGCGCTGACCCGCGCCTCCGGCACTGTGACGGGCAACGTCACCAATGTCAGCGTGCATTGCCAGGACATTTCCGCCGCCATCATCAAGCCCATCTACCTTGCCGACACCTATCGTGCCGATCGTGCCGGTTTGCTCACGCAGGCCAATGGACGAGGGGCGAGCGGCTATTCCTATTTGTCCGGGCTGGCGATTTCCGCCTCGGAGTACATCAACCTCTATGTGAAGGATCTGGCCACGACCTACACCTGGGAGGCGCTTGACCTTCCCTCCAGCGCCGCCGACCTGCAGGCCCAACTCAATGCCCAGGGGGCGCGAGGCTATGCGCACAGCGGCTTCCTGACCGACGGCAATACCAACAGCGTGTATTACGTGAAGGATGCTCAGGGTCTGGCGCCGTTCAGCTATGAGTTGCTCCCGGCCCAGAACAGCAGTACCGCCTTCCTCAGCCAGGCCAACGCCCAGGGGGCGCGGGGCTTTCACCTGGTGGGGAATTTCATCATCGGGGGCAGCACCGTGGCGATCTATGGCAAGGACAGTAGCAGCGCGCGCTATACCTATGCGCTTCAGGCCTCGACCGGCTACGCCGCACCCGAGAACTTCCTCGTCCAGGCCAACGGGCAAGGGCAGCAGGGATATCGCTTTGTCGGGGAGTATTTTTTTTCGGGTGAAGCAGGGGGGCAGGCATCGAAGAACATCTACGTGAAGGACACGACCCAGAGCGCCACCTTCGATTACAAGGCGCTGGCGGTCACCACCGGGGGCAGCGCGTTGATCTCGCAGGCCAATGGGGAGGGCCAGTCCGGCTATTTCTATGCCGGGTCGATGATCTTCTTTCCCAACGGCCAGACGCAGCCCGGTGTGACCCGCAACCTTTACGGCAGGCCGATCAACTGCACAGGCGCGGTGCTGTGCCGCGGCAGCAAGCAGCTTTGAGGCGGGTTGTTGTGTCTGCGTGGGGGGGGGGGCGAATTTTTCAATCCGCTTATTGCTGGTTGAGGCTTTGCTGGGTGGATTTCCCGGCGTTTGGCGCATCGTTGGCCGGGATTTCGCCCCGGCGGGCGACCTACTTTCTTGCTTCGCCAAGAAAGTAGGCAAAGAAGGCGACCCGGCTTCACCGGTCGGCCTTCGGCCGACTGCCCTGCGCTGCTCCCAACGGGCGGCCGGCGCGGAACTCGCCCTTCGGACTCAGACAGCCGCGCCGGACTTCCCCGCCCGTTGCTGCGCTGCTCGGCGGCTCAGACGGGCTTTCCGCCAAGCACCGAGCCTCTCCGGAAGCCGATATGGCGACCGACCGTTGATCACCTGCATTTTCTTTCCCCTCTGACGTGCCGACTGGAGGTGATGACGGGCGGAAAAAGGGCTTCGCATGTCTGAGCCCGAAGGGCGAGTTTGCGAAGACCCCGCCCGGCATTGCCGGAAGGAGGGAACCCCCGAAGGGGGCGCGGCAGCGGGGTACGTTTCTTTGCCTTCTTTCTTGTCGTACAACAAGAAAGAAGGTCGCCCGCCGGGGGCGAGTCCCCGGCCAATGTGACATCAAACACCGGAAATCCGCCCAGTAAAGCCTCACCCCGTAAGGCAAAGGGGGTAAGGGGCCTCCGGCCCCCGCCAACCTCATACCTTGCGATAGATCTCCGCCCCCGCCTTCACAAACTCCACTGCCTTGGTCTCCATGCCCTTTTGCAGCGCCTCGGCCTCGGCGATGCCCTGCTTGGCGGCGAAGTCGCGCACGTCCTGGGTGATCTTCATGGAGCAGAAGTGCGGCCCGCACATGGAACAGAAGTGGGCCACCTTGGCCGACTCCTTGGGCAGGGTCTCGTCGTGGAAGCTCTTGGCCTTGTCCGGGTCCAGGCCCAGGTTGAACTGGTCGTCCCAGCGGAACTCGTAGCGGGCCTTGGACAGGGCGTTGTCACGGATCTGTGCCCCCGGGTGGCCCTTGGCCAGATCGGCGGCGTGGGCGGCCAGCTTGTAGGTGATGATGCCTTCCTTCACATCGTTCTTGTCGGGCAGGCCGAGGTGCTCCTTGGGCGTCACGTAGCACAGCATGGCCGTACCGTACCAGCCGATCATGGCCGCGCCGATGCCGCTGGTGATGTGGTCATAGCCCGGGGCGATGTCGGTGGTCAGCGGGCCGAGGGTGTAGAAGGGGGCCTCCTTGCAGTGCTTCAACTGCAGGTCCATGTTCTCCTTGATCAGGTGCATGGGCACATGACCCGGCCCCTCGATGATGGTCTGCACATCGTGCTTCCAGGCGATGTCGGTCAGCTCGCCTAGGGTCTCCAGCTCACCCAGCTGGGCCGCGTCGTTGGCATCGTAGATCGAACCCGGACGCAGCCCGTCGCCCAGGCTGAAGGCCACATCGTAGGCCTTCATGATCTCGCAGATCTCCTCGAAGTTCGTATAGAGGAAGCTCTCCTTGTGGTGGGCCAGACACCACTTGGCCATGATCGAACCGCCCCGGGAGACGATGCCCGTCATGCGGTTGGCGGTCATGGGGATGTAGCGCAGCAGCACCCCGGCGTGGATGGTGAAATAGTCCACCCCCTGCTCGGCCTGCTCGATCAGCGTGTCGCGGAAGATCTCCCAGGTCAGTTCCTCGGCCTTGCCGTCCACCTTCTCCAGGGCCTGATAGATGGGCACCGTGCCGATGGGCACCGGGGAATTACGGATGATCCACTCGCGGGTCTCGTGGATGTTCTTGCCGGTGGACAGATCCATCACCGTATCGCCGCCCCAGCGGGTGGCCCAGGTCATCTTGTCCACCTCCTCGTTGATGGAGGAGCCGAGGGCCGAGTTACCGATGTTGGCGTTGATCTTCACCAGGAAGTTGCGGCCGATGATCATCGGCTCACTTTCCGGGTGATTGATGTTGTTGGGGATGATGGCGCGGCCACGGGCCACTTCCGAGCGCACGAACTCCGGGGTGATCTCGGTCGGGATGGCGGCGCCGAAATCCTGGCCCTTGTGCTGGCGGCCCAGGAGGGCGGCCATCTTCTCGCCCATGGGGCCGGTGGCACGCAGGCTCTCCAGATAGGCGGCGCGGTTCACGTTCTCGCGGATGGCAACGAACTCCATCTCGGGGGTGATGATCCCCTGGCGGGCGTAGTGCATCTGGGAAACGTTGGCACCCGCCTTGGCGCGGCGCGGTTTGCGGTGCAGGCCGGGAAAGCGCAGCTCGTCCAGTTTGGGATCAGCGGCGCGGGCGCGGCCGAACTCGGAGGAGAGATCGGGCAGCACCTCGGTGTCACCGCGCTCCTCGATCCAGCGCTGGCGCAGGGCGGGCAGGCCGGAGCGGATGTCGATGCGGGCAGTGGGGTCGGTGTAAGGGCCGGAGCAGTCGTAGACGAAGATCGGCGGGTTCTTCTCACCGCCGAAGCCGGTGGGGGTGTCGGCCTGGGAGACTTCGCGCATGGGCACGCGGATGTCGGGGCGGGAGCCCTCGATGTGGATCTTGCGGGAATTGGGCAGCGGGGCAACGGCGGCCTCGTCCACGTGGGCCGAGGCGGCGAGGAATTTTTCGGTGGCGTTCATGAAGGCTCCTTGGGGAGGGCCGCCAGCGGATGGAAAGGCGGCAGGAGCCACGTTTCCCTACGCCGGCATGACCCGGATCAGGTTCGGAGGGTAAGTCTCAGCCGTGCGACTGCGCACACCGGCACCCCTAACGTATGGCCCGCAAAGTACTGGAAGCGCTTTGTAAAGGCAAGATTTGGCGGGGTTTTTGTGGTTTTCCACATGTGGCGGCGGGGTTTGCAGAGAAGGTCGGTGCGGAGGGCTGGGGCGCCGGCTAAAGCTTTTGGGCCGGGATGCCGAAATGTGGGGCATTCGGGCCTTGTATGGCCCCGCACTCTTCCGGAGAAGAAAACATGCGCTCACGCATGCATCCCCTCGCTGCACTTCTGCTGGCTGCAGGCACGTCCTCGGTCCTGGCCGCAGACTGGCAGATGATTGCTTCCGACAAGAAGCGCACCATCGAACTCGACCGCGCCAGTATCCTCCAGTCCGACCCGGGCACAAAGGTGGCCTGGGGGCGCATCGTACTGGCCGAGTCCGAGGCCGAGGCTGCGGGCTACACCACCGTGAAGGCCCTCAACCGCTATGACTGCCGCAACCAGACTTTTGCCACCATCAAGCGCGTCTATCTGGACGCCGATTCGTCGGTGGTGAAGGACGAGAAGGTCAAGGTTGAAAAGGACATGCCAGTGGCGGCCGGCAGCGTGGATGAGAAGTTGTGGCGCGACGTGTGCAAGCCCACTGGCGGCGGCGCGCCCAAGAATATCTCCCAGCTGGCGATGAACGCCTCCAAGGCCGCCCAGGCGGCCCAGGCCGGCAAGCAGGATTTGCGGGTGGCGGACTATCGTCCGGTCAAGGGCACCGAAAGGCCGGCTGTGACCAAGGTGTCCGAGGGGAAGGGTGATCACGCCAACGAGCCGGCAATTCCGATCAAGAGGAACTTCATCGACAAGCCTGCCCCGCCTCCCAAGGCCGAGCCGGTGCCCGAGAAGCCTGTCCAGGCAGAAGCGCCTCCGCCTGAAGTGCGGCGGGTGCCGGCCTATGTGCCGCCGCCGCGTCCGCGGCCCCGGGTGGTACGTTCGCCGGTGGTGTCCGGTGAGGCCTACGCTGCTCATGGCGCAGGGGGCCCTGGTACGCCGCTGGCCCATCATGAGATTCACTGGAGCTACGAGGGGGAGGGCGCACCAGCCAACTGGGGCACACTCAAGCCGGAATGGCAGCTGTGCAACGTGGGCGAGCGGCAGTCGCCGATCGACATCCGTGACGGCATCAAGGTGGATCTGGAGCCGATCCGCTTTGATTACCGCCCGTCCAATTTCCGCATCATCGACAACGGGCACACCATCCAGGTGAATCTGGGCCCGGGCAACACCATCGCAGTGATGGGGCGCACATACGACCTGGTCCAGTTCCACTTCCATCGCCCCTCCGAGGAGCGCATCAACGGCAAGGGCTTCGACATGGTGGTGCACCTGGTGCACAAGGATCTGGACGGCCGCCTGGCGGTGCTGGCAGTGCTGCTGGAACGGGGGCAGGCCCACCCGGTAATGCAGACCCTGTGGAATAACCTGCCCCTCGAGAAGCACTCCGATTACTCGCCCGAGGGCGTGGCCATCGACCTCAACCAGTTGCTGCCCGAGAACCGCAGCTACTACACCTACATGGGCTCCCTCACCACGCCGCCGTGCAGCGAGGGGGTGATGTGGATGGTGATGAAGCAGCCGGCTCAGGTGTCCGCCGAGCAGATCGCCATCTTCTCCCGGCTGTATCCCATGAACGCCCGGCCGGTGCAGTCCGTCCGCGGGCGCCTGATCAAGGAGTCACGCTGAGGGGGCACTGATCACGCGAGAAAGGGGCCGGTCTGTGGATCGGCCTTTTTCATATGAGCCCGGCCGTGGTGTCTTTCTGCAGATGAAAGCCCCGCCCCAAATTGCCCGCAGCCAGCGCGGGTCAAGCGATTTGCATCAGCCAGTTCTCCACCGTCGCAACCGCCTCGGATACTTGCCGTCGGGTGGGTTTCAGCAGATGGTAGGCCATGCCGTCGAGTACGGGCTCGGCGACGATCTGAAGCAGCCCCATGCGCAGTTCTTCTTCGACCAGCAGCAGGCTCAGTAAGGCGACGCCCTGGCCTGCGACAGCGGCCTGTATGGCATGGCTTTCCTCGGAGTACCTGATGCCGGAGGACAGGTCTTCGGGGGCGTGTCCAGTCTTGCACGCCCAGGCAGCCCAGGTCAGGTCCACGGGCTGTGGGCGGTGCCAGTCGAAATGGATTCGTGGCCATTGCGCCGCATCCTGGCTGATTGCTGCCCGTAGTTCCGGGCTGGCGACGGGGGCGAAGTGATCTTCCCGCCACAGGCAGGCGATGACTTCGGGATAACGGCCGTGCCCGTACCTGATCGCCAGATCCGCCGTGCCGGCGTTGAGGTCAACGGGGGCATTGGAGGCATGGACGTGCAGGTCGATGTCTGGGTGGGTTGACTGGAATGCGTTCAGCCTGGGCACGAGTCACTTGGTGGCAAAGGCGGGCGTGACCGACAGCGTCACCGACGCCCGCGCGGGCCTGCGTACCTGTTCGATAGCCTCGGCGATGATCTGAAAGCCGCTGCTCGTTGCCGAGAGCAAGGTCTGACCACAGGGCGTCAGTTCGACGGCGCGAACCTTGCGCACGAACAATGGACGTTCGATGTACGCCTCCAGTACCCGGATGCGGTGGCTGATTGCCGTGGCTGTTACGGACAGCTCTTCCGCCGCCTGCTTGAAACTACGCAGGCGGGCAGCGGCCTCGAAGGCGCGCAAGGCGCTGAGGGAGGGGAGTCGGAGTGTCATGGATGGATGATCTCATGTCATCCATTTGCTGAGTATTGATCGTTTGTCTGCGCCTCTCGATCCGATGAAACTGCTCCGAACCTGATTCCACTTCATCCATCCGGAGCCTTTCAGCATGACTACGCTACTGCATATCGACGCCAGCGCCCGCTTTGGCGGCTCAGACATCAATCCCCATGGATCGCACACGCGTCGGCTGACGGCGCGCTTCGTTCAGCAATGGGCGGCCGTCGACCCTGGCGCGAAGGTGATCTACCGTGACGTGGGCCAGGAGCCCCCACCACCTGTCTCCGGTCGGTGGATCCATGCTGCCTTTACGCCCGAGCGCGAGCGTGAGGCGTGGATGCAGGAGGTATTGCGTGTCAGTGATGCGTTGGTGGACGAATTGCTGCAAGCGGATCTCATCGTTGCTGGGGTACCGATGTACAACTTCGGTCCGCCAGCGCAGTTCAAGGCTTACATCGACAACATCGTGCGCGTGGGGCGCACCTTCGGGTTCGACCGCAGCCGCTCTGGCGACCCCTACTGGCCGTTGTTGGAGAATGCCAGGAAGCGCCTGGTGATCCTGTCGGCGCGCGGCGATCACGGATACGCCGAGGGACAGCGCTTGGCCGAACGCAACCATGTGGAGGCCTCCGTGCGGACAGCCTTTGCCTATATGGGTGTAACGGACGCGCACAGCCTCGCCGTCGAGTACGACGAGTTCGGTGATCAGCGCCTGGCTGATTCGATCAGCCAGGCCGAAGCAGCAGTGGACGAATTAGTGGCTGCGCTGGTGCGGAGTGGATGCCTTTGAGTGGCGCCGGCCTTCTGAATGAAGCCGGTTTCCGATGCCCTGGCTACGGACCGTGTTTATGGGGTGAGGGAGGGGGTTCAGCCCTTGACGCGTGCTTCCAGTTCAGTGATGAGCCGTTGGAGGAGGCCTGCTAGCCGGGCGGCCAGGATCCGGCATTGGGGGTCGGCGATGCGGGCTGCCTGGTCGGTCGCGGCAGCAAGGGCCTGAACCTCGAAAGCCTTGAGGGACCCGGCCGTGCCCTTGATGCTGTGGGCGAGGAAGGCGATGTCGGCGCATTCACCATCGCCGGCGGCGAGCTGCTGCAGGCGCTCGGCGCTGACCCGGTAGTTTTTCAGGGCCTTCTCGGCCAGGCCGGTGACAAAGCGCGTCTTGCCGCGGAACTGGGTCTCGAGGCCGGGCCAGTCGACCAGCGCTTCGGTGGGTGGGTCCATGGCCCCGCATGGAGCGGGCTGTGTCTGTTCGATCACGGTGAAGCTCCCCAAGGCTGGCAGGTTGAACAGGGCGTCGCACGGACGCGAGTCCTCCATATAACGGGTCGATGTCGTGGATCTTTAAACTTGCCCGAGCTCCGGGTGTGACGTGCTTGGCATTTGTGTCGCTGCGGCCAGGGCATCGCCGAGAAAGCGCTCGAAGCGTGGGTGGGCGCAGAAGCCCACATTGAAGCGCAGGAAGCCAGAGGGCTGATTCTGGGGGCGGAACACGTTGCCCGGGGCAAGCAGGATGTCCTCCCGGGCCGCTCGCCGGGCCAGCTCGGAGCTGTCGGAGATGCCGGGGATGCGTGCCCAGACGAAGGGGCCGCCGGCAGGCTCCGGGTCGGGCTGCAGCCCGACCCGTTCGAGCAGGCGCAGGGTACGGCCGGTGGCTTCGGCCAGGCGCCCTTTCAGGCGATCCAGCAGCTTGCGATAGTGGCCGTCGGTGAGTAGCTGGTGGATCAGCTGTTCCGATAGCTCGGCGGATGACAGCATGGAGACGATTTTCACGTCGGTGAACAAGTGCGCAAGATCGGGGCGACAGGCCAGGAAGCCGACGCGCAGGTTGCCCGAGATGGTTTTGGAGAAACTGCCGGTGTAGATCACCCGGGAGAGTTGGTCGAGGCTGGCCAGGCGGGTGGCGGCATCGGGGGCGATGTCGCCGTAGATGTCGTCTTCCACCACCATGAAATCGTGCTTCTCGGCCAGTTGCAGCACGCGGAAGGCATTGGCCGGCGACAGGTTGCAGCCGGTTGGGTTGTGCAGCACCGACTGGGTGAAGAACAGGCGTGGCTGGTGGTGGGCGAGGATCTCTTCGAGGGCCTTCACGTCCGGCCCTTCCGGGGTGCGCGGAACGCCGAGCAGGGCCACGCCGTACAGGCGCAGGTTGCCGAACAGGTTCCAGTAGCCGGGGTCGTCCACCAGCACGCAGTCGCCGGGCTTCAGGAAGTAACGGCAGACGATGTCCAGGGCCTGGTGCACGCCGTAGGTCAGCATGATCTGGTCGGGTGTTGCGCCGATGCCGATCTCGGCCAGGCGCACTTGCAGCTGGGCGCGCAGGGGCGCGTAGCCCTGGGCGGAGCCGTAGCTCACCGGGCGCACGTCGCTGCGTCGGCTGAGGGTGCGCAGGGCGCGCAGCACGCCGGCCTCGTCGAGCCACTCGGGGGGCAGGCTGCCGGCACCCGCGAGGATGCGCTCGGGGCTGTCGTGGGCCATCTCGCGCATCAGCCAGGCCGCGTCGATGGCCCGTTCCATGGCGTCAACAGACTGGGCCGCGCGGACCGGCAGCGGGCGGTTGGCGACGTAGAAGCCCGAGCCCCGGCGGGACTGCAGGTGCCCCAAGGCGACCAGCCGGTCGTAGGCCTCGACCACCGTGAAGCGGGATACGCCGTATTGCTCGGCAAACTGGCGGATGGGCGGCAGGCGTGCGCCGGGGCGCAGGACGCGGTCGTCGATGCGGGTGCGGATGGCGGTGACGATCTGGTCCACCAGCGGGGTGGGGCTGTCGGCGGAAAGGACGATCTGCAGCATGAGGCACGCTCCGGTGTATTGGTCGCCGGGCCGGGCCAATTGGGTTGAAATGGCCGGTACGGAAAGGTGTTTTGTCTGAATAGTGTATCTGTGTGAGTCTTAAAGTGTTCGTTATTGTCAGGTCTCCTTGGTTTTCTCATTCATAGGGAGTCCTGTCATGTTCCGGTGTCCGAGCCCTTTCGCGTGGTCCTGTCTGCTTACCCTTGCGATCATCGTTCCGGCGCGGGCTGTGATGGCCGGGGAGGTGCTGCTCGATGTCCCCGACCTGAAGTGGGTGATCGTGACCCAGGCCGGAGGCAGCGCAGTGCAGGTGCTCGATTTGAGTCGTGGGGTCACGCCCCTTGCCACCCTGCGCACGGCGGGGCGGGGGCGACGGCTGGCGGTGCATCTGCAACGCGAGGGGCGGCGGGTGTGGGTGCTGGGGGAGCGCGGCCTTGATGTCCATGACGCCTACAGCGGCCGATTGCTTGAGCACTGGGCAACCCCGGAAGGGCTGCGGCCGGAACGTCTGGAGGCGGGGCCGGGTGGGCGTCCGCAGGTGGTCAGTGGCATGCAGCGGCATGAGGCTTTGCTGGGGGCGGCCTTCCTGGTGCCTGCCGATCGTCGGGTGAGCCTGCGCTGAGGCTTGCGGCGGTCCGTGCCGGGGCACGCCGCGTCGTTCGCGATGGGTGCCTTTACAAGCATCCTGGGCTCCACTAAATTACTGACCGGTCAGTTAGTAGTTTGGTGGAGCATCATGAGCCCTGTTGAAATCGCCCGCCGGCAGCGGCGCAAGGAGGCCCGTCCGGCCGAGCTTGCCGCCGCGGCTTTGTCCCTCTTCATTGAGAAAGGCTTTGCTGCCACCCGGCTCGACGAGGTGGCGGCCCGGGCCGGCGTGTCCAAGGGCACCCTGTACCTGTACTTCGACAGCAAGGAAGCCCTCTTCAAGGCGGTCATCGAGGAGGGCGTGGTGCCCCTCTTCGAGGAGTTCGAGACCAAGCTGGAGACGCTGCAGGACGACCCCGAGCGCCTGCTGCGGGAGATCCTCCAGGGCTGGTGGGACAAGGTGGGCTCCACCGACCTGGGCGGCATCTGCAAGCTGATGATCTCGGAAGCCGGAAATTTCCCGGAGGTGGCGCGCTACCACCACGAGGCCGTCATCGTGCGCTGGATGGCCCTTCTTGGCCGGGCCTACGCCATTGGCGTCGAGCGAGGCGTGTTCCGTGACATGGACGTGGAGACGGTGCGCCAGTTGGTGTTCTTTCCGTTGCTGATGCAGGCCGTGTGGAAGAACTCCATGTCCTGCTGTGAGCTCACCCGGGCCTTGCCCGAGGCCTATTTCAGTACCTATTTCGAAATGATCTTTCGCGGCCTGCGGGCTGCCTCTCTGCCGGAGTCCCGTCCATGAATCGCAGCTTTATTGTCGGTGTCCTCGCCACGGCCGCGCTGGCCGCGTGTGCTAAGCCCGAGCCGGTAGTCGAGGCGCCGCGGCCGGTGGTGGTGCACACCCTGGCCCTGGCGCCGGTCGCCGCTGGCGCCCTGTACTCGGGTGAGGTGCGTGCCCGCCACGAGTCCGACCTGGCCTTCCGCATCAGTGGCAAGGTTATTGAGCGCCGGGTTGATGTGGGGGCGGTGGTGAAGCCAGGGCAGGTGCTGGCACGGCTCGATCCGACCGATGCCGGGCTCGCTGCCGAGGCCTCCCGGGCCCAGTTGGCGGCGGCCCAGAATGAATACGCCTTTGCCAAAGCCGAGGTGGAGCGCTACCGGGACCTGGTGGGCAAGAACTTCGTCAGCCGCAGCGTGCTGGACTCCAAGGAGTCGGCCTTCAAGTCGGCGGCCGCGCGGGTCGAGCAGGCCCGTGCCCAGGCCTCCGTGGCCGGCAACCAGAAGGACTACACCACCCTCACTGCCGACCAGCCCGGGGTGATCACCGCGGTGGCGGCGGAGGTTGGCCAGGTGGTGAAGGATTCGACGCCGGTCATGCGCCTGGCCCGGGATGGCGAACGGGAGGTGCTGATCGCCGTGCCGGAAAGCCGCCTGGCCGACCTGCGCAAGGCCGGAGCCATCGAGGTGCGCCTGTGGTCCAGCCCCGATGTGGCCCTGAAGGGCCGGGTGCGGGAGATCGCCCCCAGTGCCGACGCCGCCACCCGGACCTACGCGGTGCGAGTGACGATTCTTGAGGCCAGCCCGGCAGTGCAGCTGGGCATGACGGCCAACGTCATCCTGCCCGATGCGGCTGCCGCTGCCGGCGCCCTGCTGGTGCCGGCCAGCGCTGTATTCGAGCATCAGGGCGGCAGTGCGGTGTGGGTGCTGCAGGCCGAGGGCGATGTGCTCAAGCCGCAGTTGCGCCCGGTGACGGTGCGCCAGTTTCGCGAGGACGGGGTGCTGATCGCCGATGGTCTGAAGCCGGGTGAGCGCATTGCCGCCGCCGGCGTGCACAAGATCGTTGCCGGCCAGGCCCTGCGCGCCATGGTGGCTGCGGCGCCGGCCGTGGCGGCGGGGGGCTGAGGGTGATGCGCTTCAATCTCTCTGAATGGGCCTTGCGTCATCAGCCCCTGGTCCGCTACCTCATCGTGGCCCTGGCCCTGGTGGGGGTCATGTCGTACCAGAAGCTCGGCCAGTCCGAAGACCCGCCCTTCACCTTCAAGGTGATGGTGGTACGCACCGACTGGCCCGGCGCATCGGCCCGGGAGGTGGAGGAGCAACTGACTGACCGCATCGAGAAGAAGCTGCAGGAAGTGCCCTACGTGGACACCATCCGCAGCTATTCGCGCCCCGGCGAATCGGTGGTGCTCTTCGTGGCCAAGGATTCGACCCCGACGAAGGATGTGCCGGAGGTCTTCTACCAGGTGCGCAAAAAGATCGGCGACATCAAGGGCAGCCTGCCGGGGGGCATTCATGGCCCCTTCTTCAATGACGAGTTTGGCGATGTCTTTGGCAACATCTATGCGCTGACCGGTGACGGCTTCAATTATGCCCAGCTGAAAGCCGAGAGCGACCGCATCCGCGCCGAATTGCTGCGGGTGTCCGGTGTGGCCAAGGTGGAGCTGATCGGCGAGCAGGAGCAGCGCATCTACGTGGAGCTGTCGAACACCAAGCTGGCCACCCTGGGGCTGGACGTGCAGACGGTGACCGACGCCCTGGCGCGTCAGAATGCGGTGGCGCCGGGGGGGTATTTCGAGACCCGGGACGAACGCATCTACCTGCGCCCCAGTGGGGCCTTCGATACGGTCGAAGCGATCCGCGAGACGCGCATCCGGGCCGGTGGCAGGGAGTTCCGCATTGGCGACATCGCCACCGTGGCCCGCGGATTTGTCGAGCCGCCGGCGCCGCGCTTCCGCTTCCAGGGGCAGGATGCCCTGGGCCTGGGGGTGTCCATGGCCAAGGGGGGCGACATCATCGCCCTCGGCCGTGACTTGAAGGCCACTACGGCGAGCATCCAGGCGCGTCTGCCGGTGGGCATGGAACTGGTGGAAGTGGCCAGCCAGCCGACGGCGGTGCAGCGCTCCATCAGCGAGTTCGTGCAGGCCCTGGCCGAGGCGGTGATCATCGTGCTGGTGGTGTGCTTCTTCTCCCTGGGTTTGCGCACGGGCCTGGTGGTGGCCTTGTCGATTCCGCTGGTGTTGGGGGTGACCTTCTTCGGCATGCGCCTGTTCGACGTGGGCCTGCACAAGATATCCCTGGGTGCCCTGATCCTGGCCCTCGGTCTGCTGGTGGACGATGCCATCATCGCCGTGGAGATGATGCTGGTGAAGATGGAGCAGGGCTGGGAGCGCTCCAAGGCGGCGGCTTTTGCATACACCAGCACGGCCGGGCCGATGCTGTCCGGCACTCTGGTGACGGTGGCGGGTTTTCTGCCCATCGCCACGGCCCAGTCGTCCACCGGCGAATACACCCGCTCGATCTTCCAGGTAAACGCCATTGCGCTCCTCGCTTCCTGGCTGGCGGCGGTGGTGGTGGTGCCCTACCTGGGCTATGTGCTGCTGCCGGACCCCCGTGGGCCCAAGAAGGCGAGCTGGTTCTCCACCCGCTTTCCGCGCCTGGATGCCTTCAAGGACCGCATCGGCCTGGGGGACCCGCATGTTCTGGAGGGGGACGAAGACGCCGTCTTCCGCACCCCTTTCTACAACCGCTTCCGCGCACTGGTGGATGCCTGCGTGCGGCGGCGCTGGCTGGTCATCGGCACCACGCTGCTGATCTTTGTGGGGGCCATGGTGGGCTTCGGCTCGGTGCAGCAGCAGTTCTTCCCCAACTCCACGCGGCTGGAGCTGCTGATCGACCTGCGCCTGCCGGAAGGGGCCAGCCTGCGCGCCACCCAGGCCGAGGCCGAGAAGGTGGAGGCTATCCTCAACAAGGAGGCCGGCATCACCAACTATGTGGCCTACGTGGGCACCGGCAGCCCGCGCTTCTATCTGCCGCTGGATCAGCAACTGCCTGCCGCCAATTTCGCCCAGTTCGTGATCCTCACCGACGACGTGCCGGCCCGGGAGGCCCTGCGGGAGCGCCTGATCACCCTGTTCGAGCAGGACTTCCCCAATCTGCGGGCCAGCATCAACCGGCTCGAAAATGGCCCGCCGGTAGGCTTTCCGGTGCAGTTCCGGATCAGTGGGCCGGACATTCCCACGGTGCGCCAGTACGCCGAGGAGATCGCCAGCGTGATGCGTGGCAACGCCAACCTGTCGGACGTGCAGATGGATTGGTACGAGCAGTCCAAGGTGCTCAAGGTGGACGTGGATCAACACAAGGCGCGCCTGCTCGGCATCACCACCCAGGACGTGGCCAACTTCCTCAACACCTCCCTGCGCGGCCTGGCGGCCACCAGCTACCGGGAAGGTATCGAGTCCATCGATGTGATACTGCGGGCTGACGCCGTGGAGCGGGACAAGCTGTCGCTGATCAGCGAGCTTTCCATTCCCACGCGGGCGGGCAAGTCGGTGCCGCTGGGCCAGGTGGCCACAGTGAGTTATGCCTACGAGCACGGCCTGGTGTGGCGCCGCAACCGTGAGCCCAGCATCTCGGTGCGCGGGCAGATCTACGATGGCCGCATCCAGGCGCCCACCGTTACCGCCCAGGTGCTGCCGCTGCTGGAGCCCATCCGGGCGCGTCTGCCCGCAGGCTACCGCATCGAAACCGGTGGCGCGGTGGAGGAGAGCGCCAAGGGGCAGAGCTCGGTGAATGCCGGTTTCCCGCTGTTCCTGGCGGTGGTGTTTACGGTGCTGATGGTGCAACTGGGCAGCTTCTCGCGCACCACCATGGTGGTGCTCACCGCGCCCCTGGGCTTGATAGGGGTGGTGCTGTTCCTGCTGCTCTTCAACAAGCCCTTCGGCTTCGTGGCCATGCTCGGCACCATCGCCTTGTTCGGCATGATCATGCGCAACTCGGTGATTCTGGTGGACCAGATCGAGCAGGATGTGGAGAAGGGTCTGAGTGTGTGGGAGGCCATCGTCGAATCGGCTGTTCGGCGCCTTCGGCCCATCGCCCTGACCGCGGCGGCGGCCGTGCTGGCCATGATTCCCCTGACCCGCAGTGCCTTCTTCGGGCCGATGGCGGTGGCCATCATGGGCGGGCTGATCGTGGCCACCCTGCTGACCCTGCTCTTCGTGCCGGCCCTGTATGCGGCGTGGTACCGGGTGAAGCGCGAACCGGGCAAGGTGGCCACGTGAATGATCTAAGCCATGCCCAAGTACGCTAAAATTCGAAAGTTTTTGGCAATCGCTAATGCATGCAGATCATCAATATTAGCTTGTGCTAATATTTACCCGGGAGTCACACAATGAATTTCGAACAAGCACGGTACAACATGGTCGAGCAGCAGATCCGCCCCTGGGAGGTGCTGGATTTCGGCGTGCTCGACCTGCTGATGAGCATCCGCCGCGAGGAGTTCGTGCCGGAAGCCTACAAGTCGCTGGCCCTGTCCGAGGCCGCAATTCCCCTTGGCCATGGCTCCAGCATGCTGGTGCCGGTCATCGAAGGGAAGATCCTGCAGGCCATCCAGGTCAAGCGTTCCGACAAGGTGCTCGAAGTCGGCGCCGGTTCCGGTTACTTCGCCGCCCTGATGGCCGCCAAGGCTGACTGGGTGCGCACCGTCGACATCGAGCCCGCCATGGTCAACCTGGCCCATGACAACCTCAAGCGCTACGGCGTCGAGAACGTCATCGTCGAAGAAGGCGATGCGATCTGTGGCTGGCCCAGCAATGCCCCCTACGATCTGATCGTGGTGTCCGGCGGTGTGCCCCAGATCCCCGAATCCCTGCTCCAGCAGGTCAAGGTCGGCGGCCGCCTGTTCGCCTTCGTCGGTGACGAACGCCTGATGACCGCCCAGCTGGTCACCTGCGTGGCCGAGGGCCAGTACCGCACCGAGTCCATTTTTGAAAACGCCGTTCCCATGATGCGCAACGCACCGCGCAAGAGTGAGTTCAAGTTCTGAGCGACTGAGTCCATGAAGCAGATCACCCCCACCGAGCTGTCCGTCTGGCTGAAGGACGCGGGCCGCGCGGCTCCCGTCCTGCTCGATGTCCGCGAGCCCGTCGAGTTCGCGCATTGCGCCATTCCCGGCTCCATCCCCATGCCCATGGCCAGCGTGCCGGCCCGCATGCAGGAGCTTGAGCCGGATGCCGAGATCGTGGTGATCTGCCATCACGGCGGGCGCAGCATGCAGGTGGCGATGTTTCTGGAGCGGCAGGGTTTTTCAAATCTGATCAACCTGGCCGGCGGAGTGGCCCAGTGGGCGGCCCAGGTCGACCCGTCCATGCCCCAGTATTGATGCACTCGAACCCACGGACGGAGAACCTGATGAGACGGATTGCGCGACATGCGGCCCTGGCATTGGCTGCGGGCCTGACCGCGGCCGGCGCGGCGGCGGCAGACCTGGAACAGGTCTATCGCGATGCGCTGGCTTACGACGCAGCCCTGGCTTCGGCCCGGGCCTCCCGCGAGGCCGGTCTCGAGAAGCTGCCCCAGGGACGGGCGCTGCTGCTGCCCTCCCTGTCCGTGACAGGCAACACCACCTGGAACGACCTCACCCTCAAGCATCTCACGCCCGACGTTTCCCGCGGCTACAACAGCAATGGCTGGCAGGCCCAGCTCACCCAGCCTCTGTTCCGCTGGCAGAATTGGGTCCAGTACAAGCAGGGGGAGCTGCAGTCCACCCTGGCCGAGGCTCAATACCAGCTGGCCCGGCAGGACCTCACCCTGCGTGCTGCCCAGGCTTACTTCGATGTGTTGACGGCCCAGGATGCCCTGGCCGCGGTCAGCGCCCTCTACGATGCCAACACCCAGCAACTGGCCCTGGCGAAGAAGAGCTTCGAGGTTGGCACCGTCACCATCACCGATGTCCACGAAGCCCAGTCCCGGGCAGATCTGTCTTCTGCCCAGGTGATTGCCGCCGAGAGTGATCTGGCCGTCAAGCGTCACGCTCTGCTGGTGCTTACCGGCAAAGAGCCCGACACCCTCAAGAGCCTGCGCAAGGGCGTGGCCCTGAGCCGTCCCGAGCCGGCCGACATCCAGTCCTGGGTGAGTGCCGCCGAGGGCAGCAATCTTTCGGTGCAGGCTGCCCAGATCGCCGGCGAGATCGCCGGGCGTGAAGTGGAGCGCAACCGGGCCGGGCACCTGCCCACTGTTGATGTGGTGGCTTCCTATGGCAACAGCGCCACTGCCAATGCGCTGGCCAACTTCATCAATACCGACATCCGCTCGACCGTCGTCGCACTTCAGGTGAATGTGCCGGTCTTCCAGGGCGGTGCCGTCAGCTCCCGCGTGCGCGAGGCTGCCGCCCTGCGCGACAAGGCCACGGCCGATCTCGACAACGCCCGCCGCACTTCGGCCCAGAATGCCCGCCAGGCCTACCTCGGGGTCACCAGCGGGCTGGCCCAGGTGAAGGCCTTCGAGGCCGCTCAGGTGTCTTCGGCCTCGGCCCTGGATGCCAACAAGCTGGGCTACGATGTGGGCGTGCGCATCAACATCGACGTGCTCAATGCCCAGAGCCAACTCTATGACACCCGTCAGAAGCTCGCCAAGGCCCGTTACGACACCCTGATGGCCCAGCTCAAGCTCAAGGCGGCGGCAGGCTCCCTGGTGGAGGACGATATCAAGGCCATCAACGCACTCCTCGACTGAAAACCGGCATGCCGGGTTTCGGCGTGCCGGATTCAGGTAAGGTACGGGGCTGCTTTGCAGCCCTTTCCTTTTCATCCATTCGATTCAATCAACTCGTCGCCCCATGCGTTATACCGACCTGCGTGACTTCATCTTCCAACTGGAACGCCTGGGCCAGCTCAAGCGTATCTCCGTCGAGGTCGACCCTCACCTGGAGATGACCGAGATCTGTGACCGGGTGCTGCGTGCCGGTGGCCCGGCGATCCTCTTCGAGCGGCCCAAGGGGCATTCCGTGCCGGTGCTGGCCAACCTCTTCGGAACACCCCAGCGAGTGGCGCTGGGCATGGGGGTGAGCGGCGATGACTGGCAAGGCGCCCTGCGCGAGGTGGGCAAGCTGCTGTCCTTCCTCAAGGAGCCCGAGCCCCCCAAGGGGCTCAAGGATGCCTGGGACAAGCTGCCCATGTTCAAGCAGGTGCTCAACATGTCGCCCAAGGTGGTGTCCTCGGCACCCTGCCAGCAGGTGGTGAAGGAGGGCAAGGACGTGGATCTGGCCAGCCTGCCGATCCAGCACTGCTGGCCCGGTGATGTGGCGCCCCTGATCACCTGGGGGCTGGTGGTGACCCGTGGCCCCAACAAAACGCGCCAGAACCTGGGCATCTACCGCCAGCAGGTGCTGGGCCCCAACAAGGTGATCATGCGCTGGCTGGCCCACCGGGGCGGCGCGCTGGATTTCCTCGAATTCCAGAAGGCCAACCCGGGCAAGCCTTTCCCGGTGGCGGTGGTGCTGGGCTGCGACCCGGCCACCATCCTCGGTGCTGTCACGCCGGTGCCCGACTCCCTCTCCGAATACCAGTTCGCCGGTCTGCTGCGCGGGGCGAAGACGGAGCTGGTCAAGTGCATCGGCTCCGACCTGCAGGTGCCGGCCTCGGCCGAAATCGTGCTTGAGGGCGTGATCCACCCCGGTGAAATGGCCCTGGAAGGGCCTTACGGTGACCACACCGGCTACTACAACGAGCAGTCGGAATTCCCGGTGTTCACCATCGAGCGCATCACCAGCCGGCCCGATCCGATCTATCACAGCACCTACACCGGCAAGCCACCCGATGAACCGGCGATGCTCGGTGTAGCCCTCAACGAAGTCTTTGTGCCCTTGCTGCAGAAGCAGTTCACCGAGATCGTGGACTTCTACCTGCCGCCCGAGGGCTGCTCCTACCGCCTGGCCGTAGTGAGCATCAGGAAGCAATACCCGGGGCACGCCAAGCGCGTGATGTTCGGCATCTGGAGCTTCCTGCGCCAGTTCATGTACACCAAGTTCATCATCGTGGTGGACGACGACGTGAACATCCGCGACTGGAAGGAAGTGATCTGGGCCCTGACCACCCGCATCGACGCTACCCGGGACACCACCCTGGTGGACAATACCCCCATCGACTATCTGGATTTCGCCAGCCCGGTGGCTGGCCTTGGCTCCAAGATGGGCCTCGACGCCACCAACAAATGGCCCGGCGAAACCCAGCGCGAATGGGGCACCCCCATCGTCATGGATGAGCAGGTGAAAGAGCGGGTGGACGCCATCTGGGCTGAACTGGGGCTCTGATCGGGCCTGGCCGCATTCCGCTGGCGAAGGTCGGCGCGGCCTTGCTCCGCGTTTTTTCATACTCCTGGTTTAAGCACCCTTGAGCCTGCTCATGAGCATCCTGCCCGGGCGCGCCCTGCGCCAAGCACGTTTCGCCCTGCCATTCCTCGCTTTGGCTTTGGGTGGCTGTGCAGTCACGTCCACTGTGGTGTCCAGCATCGGTGCCCGCTCGTTGAACGGCACGGCTGCCCTGCCGTTCGGGGCAGAGGGCGTGGAGCTTGCCCTGGTGGATTCGCCGCGTTCCCTGGCGGGCGGATCTGTGCTCCATTTCGCCGCGATGCCTTACTCCTCCCTGAGTACCGAACCTGGCGGCGAGCCTGCGGGCCGGATTCTCATGAAGCCGGCCGAAGTGCGCTGGGAAAGCGCAAGTCAGGGCGAGGTTACCCTCCTGCATGAGGGCGTGCCGAGAAGATTCGATGTCAGGCGCAGTGCCGTCCGAGGGCAGGACGTCATTGCCGTCGAAAGCCTGTACAGGCGGTGGTACGGCTATCCGGCCCAGAGCTTGTTGGTGGCCACTCTGCCGCTTGACGTGGCCATCGACGTCGTCGTGCTTGGCGGGGTGCTCGTGTCGATGCCGGTGGTTTACGGGGTGCGTGCGCTTCGGGGTGGGGAGGCGGTTGAATCAGAGAAGAGCCTGAGGGGGAGTCCTCCGTCGGACGGCGCCGGACGCTGATCTGCCAGCCTTCGGCGGTCGCCGCTCTGTCCTTGCTCTAGGCGGTGCCGCCGGGCAGCGGGGGGCGTTGCTGCACCATAGCCCGTTGCCGGCGGCCCCTTGCTTCAGATCACCCCCTGGGCCAGCATGGCTTCGGCCACTTTCACGAACCCGGCGACGTTGGCACCGTCGGCATAGCTGACGCTACCGTCAGGGCGCTGGCCGTGCTTCAGGCAGGCGGCATGGATGCCCGTCATGATCTCCTTGAGGCGGGCGTCCACTTCGTCCCGGGTCCACGACAGGCGCATGGCGTTCTGGCTCATCTCCAGGCCGGAGGTGGATACGCCCCCCGCGTTGCTTGCCTTGCCGGGGGCGTAGAGTACGCCGCTGTGTTCGAAGAGTTTGATGGCATCCACGGTGGTGGGCATGTTGGCGCCTTCAGCCACCGCGACCACACCGTTCCTGATCAGAGTGGCTGCATCGGTGGCGTCCAGCTCGTTCTGGGTTGCACAGGGCAGGGCCACATCCATCGGGACGTGCCAGGGACGCACACCGGCTTCGAAACGGACGCCAACCTGACGGGCGTAGTCGGAGACACGGCCGTAGTGGTGGTTCTTCACATCCATCAGGATGGCCAGTTTCTCCGCCGTGAAGCCTTCCTCGTCGATCACGGTGCCACTGGAGTCAGAGCAGGTGATGGGCTTGGCGCCCACCTGCAGCAGCTTCTCGATGGCGTACTGGGCCACGTTGCCGGAACCGGACACCCCCACACGCAGGCCTTCAAAGCTGCGGCCGGCGTGGCGCAGCATGGCGTCGGCGAAATAGACGGTGCCATAGCCCGTGGATTCAGGGCGAATCAGGGAGCCGCCGAAGGCCAGGCCCTTGCCGGTGAACACGCAACTCGCGTGGTTGGACAGCTTCTTCATCATGCCGGCCATGTAACCCACCTCTCGCCCACCCACACCGATATCACCGGCCGGCACGTCGGTGTCGGGGCCCACGTGGCGGTACAGTTCGGTCATGAAGGCCTGGCAGAAGCGCATCACTTCGCCCGGGCTGCGGCCCTTGGGGTCGAAATCCGAGCCACCCTTGCCACCGCCCATGGGCAGGGTGGTCAGAGCGTTTTTGAAAGTCTGCTCAAAGGCCAGGAACTTGAGGATGGACAGGTCTACCGACGGGTGAAAGCGCAGCCCGCCCTTGTAGGGGCCGATGGCCGAATTGTGCTGGATACGGTAGCCGCGATTCACATGCACCTCGCCCTTGTCGTCCATCCATGACACCCGGAACATGATCACTCGCTCGGGCTCCACCAGGCGGTCGAGCAGGGCGTGTTCGGCATAGCGCGGGTTGTTGGATATGAAGGGCCACAGGCTGGACATGACTTCGCCGACGGCCTGCAGAAACTCGGGCTGGCCCGGGTTGCGCCCATTCACGTAAGACAGAAAGGATTCGAGAGAGGTGTATTTCATGAGGCATTTCTCGTTCGGAGTGTATGTGCGCACCATTTTAGTGCACATAGTGTCCGAATTGGTGCGTTAGCATCTTTTGACGGGAGAGCCGAGGAGACCGCAAGGCGGAAAGATGCACGTCGAGCATGCCGGAATAGCGCAGTGGACAGCTCGCCCCTATCCAAAAAGCCTATTGGGATGGAATTGATTCGACTCCGCGGGAACGGCGGTCAAGCTCACGGGGGGAGCACTTCAAACCGAGTAAAGCAGGATGAGCTCAGCTTTACGCTGAGGTGCCTGGCAGCTGGTTTCCCGTGCAAAGGACCAAAAAAATGCAGCCCGCAGGCTGCATTTTCTGTTGAAGGCGTGAGGTTCAGCGTTTGCGGCGCGCCATCGCCAAGGCGCCGAGGGCGCCGCCCAGCAGTGCCAGGGAGGCGGGCTCGGGGATATTGGTGCCCGGATCGGTGACGCCAAGCACGCCGACGGTGATGCCATGCCAGCCTTCGCTGGTGTCGGTGAACGTGATTGAGGTGAAATCGCCGAGCAGTTCGATCACGCCATGGACTTCACCGTTACCGAAGAAGCCGGTGCCGGCCGGATTGACAATCGGCGTGCCGCATCCCCAGTAGCCGCACCCGTAGCTGAGCACATTGATCGGGACACCGAAATCCACCGTATTGCTGTTCCAGCTGACCAGGCCAATCAGGGGATTGTGTACGCTCTGGGAGAAGGTGATGGTCTTCGTGCCGCCTGCGTTGAGGGCAATGATGTCGGCGCTGGTCGGCCCGCTATCGACACTCGGGCTGGTGTAGATGAGCGGGTTGGTGGCCCAGTAGTTGGTGCCGCCGGAGGTCTGGGCAAACTGGTAGGGGCCGGAGTAGGTGACGCCGACGGTGGTGCTGCCGACGGTCAGGTCGCCAATGACCGTGGAGGCCAAGTTGCTGGTGCTGGTCCAGTCGGTCCAGTAGGCGGGGGCGGCGAGGGCGGGGGCGGAGGCCAGGGCGGCGATGAGGGCGGTGGCGAGCAGTCGCATGGTCAGATCCTTTGGGTGCGAGGCCATAAAAATGCTGCGTTTCCAAAGACTTAGCAAAATCGACGCCAGTTTTCTGTTTATGCAAAAAATCCTGATTTGTGTCTAATAATCAGAAGTTTGTGTCACAGGTGTGAACTCTGGCGCCACCCCAGGTATGGAGAGTTGTAAAGGCCGTCGACAGTGTCATCAATGTATGCGGCGACGCCCGGAACGAAAAAGCCAGGCGGGTGCCTGGCCTTTCCGGGGTGGGGTGTCTCGCGGCCTACTGGGGAGCCTCTGCGACAGGGCTTGCAGGGCGGGGGGCGGGGGGGGCAAGTACGGTTTCGGCGGCAATCTTCCACTGGCCGTTCACCTTTACCCAGTCGAGTTGTTTGCGCACGGTGTCCCGGTAGTTGCCGGCGCTGTAATGCTGGGTGAAGCGCGTGCTCAGGCGGTCGGTGCCCCGCGGGTGCAGTTTCAGACCGTCGATGCGGATGCTGGGGGATTGGGCCTGGCTGACGCGGCTGCGCCGTTCGCTCTCCCAGTCGGCGGTGCTGCGTCCCTTGCCGGGCTGGAAGTCGGCCAGGTAGAAGGCCCGGTAGGCATCGAAATCACGCGCAGCCCAGGCGGCGGCCCAGGCTTCGAGGCGTTGCTCGGGGCCTACGCTGTCCGACTCTGCTGCGGATGCAGCGGTGGGCTTGGTGGTGGGGGGCGCCAGTTCCATCTCCGGGGCGGGCAGGGCGTCCACCACCGGTACCGGGGCGGCCGCCAGGGCCGGGTTGTAGGGTGTGGTGCCCAGCAATTCGGGTTGGATGGGGGCCGGCTGGTAGCGGGTGCGCAGGGTTTCCCGCAGTTCACCGGCCAGACTCAGGAGTTGAGCCTGCAGGGTGGTCTGCTGGGCCCGATTCTCGATCAGGGCACGCTGGGCGTTGAAGAGATCCTCCTGGGCGATGGACAGGTCATTGAGGCTGCGCCGGCCCGCTTCGAAATGGAGCTCATAGGCCGCAGCCACCCGTTGGGCCGACACGACCCGCCGTTCGGTGAGGGGGGCGATCTCACGGGCTTCGGCAAATTGCCGGTAGAGGTCGGTGATTTCCCGAGAGACCTTCAGCAGCAGGTCGTCGGCATCGGCCTGGGCGGCCTGGTGACGTTCGACGGCTTCGCTGTGACGGCCGAGGTTCTTGCCGCCAAGAGGGATGTCGATGCTGACCTGGAGCTGGGCAGTCCGGTCGGTGTCGGAGACGGGGACTGGACTGGTGCTGTTGTCCAGACGTTTGGTGATAGACAGGTCGACGGCGGGGAAGAAGCTGCCCCTTGCCACCCCGATGTCGGCCTTGCGGGCCGAGCTGCGCTGCAGGGCGGCCCGCAGGCGTGGGTTGCGTTCCTGGATGCGTTCTACCAGCGCGTCGATGTCGCTTTCCACCGTCTTCGAGTGGATGCCCGGGGGCACCAGATCGCTGGGGGCTTCGCCGGTGAGCAGGCGGTAGCGGTACTCAGCGGTGCCGAGCTGGGCCCGCAGCTGGCCGAGAAGGGTGCGGCTCTGGATAAGGCGCACGTGCATCAGGTCAAGTTCGGCCGAGGAGATGCGGCCTGCATCGACGCGCTGGGCCACACTGGCTTCAACCCGCTCCTGGCGGGTGATGGTGGCCTGCAGGCTGCTCATGGTCTGGCGTAGCCGCACGACGTCGGCGTAGGTTTCGGTGATTTCGAAGGCAACCTGTTCGAGGACGCTGTCCAGGTCGGCGTCAGCGGCGTCGCGACTGAAGGCGGCGGAGCGCAGGCGGCTGGTGTCGGCGGCACCGTTGAAGACGTTCCAGCGCAGGCTGGCGTCGCTGCGGCGCACGTTGCGGTCCACAGGGCGGCCCTGGGTTTCGTCCCGGGCGTCGGAGTTGCGGTAGGTTAGCCCGAGGCTGGGCAGGAAGTCGGAGCGCACCTGGGTGATCTGGGCCTCGGTGGCCCGCAGCAGGGCTTGGGCGGAGCGCACACTGGGCTGTTGCAGCAGCACCTTGTCCACTACGCTGGGCAGGGGGGCGGCGTAGGCCGGTGCGCCAAGCAGGCCGCATGCGGCCAGCAGCAGGGCAAGGCGGCGTGGAGCGGGGAGAAACGAGGTCATCAGCGTTCGCGCAGGGATTTGTCGAAGGTCTTGACGATGGGCTTTAGCATGTATTCCATCATCGTGCGCTTGCCGGTCTGGATGCTGGCATCGGCGGCCATGCCCGGGGAGATGGTGAGATGCTCTGAGCGCTCGCCGAGGAAGTTCTTCTGTGTTTCCAGGAAGACTTCGAAGAAGGTGTCCTTGCGCTCGGCATCCACCACCGCGTCGGCACCCACCCGCACCACCTGGCCGGCGAGGGTGCCGAAGATGGAGGAGTCATAGGCGCTGATGCGGATCTTGGCTTCCTGGCCGGGTTTGATGAAGGCGATGTCCGAGGGCTTGACCCGGGCCGCCACCAGCAGGCGCTCCTCGGCCGGCACCACTTCCATGATGGTCTCGCCGGCCTTCACCACGCCACCGATGGTGGGGATGAGGAGGCGGTTCACCACCCCGTCCAGCGGCGCACGCAGCTCGCGACGGGCCACCTTGTCGCTGCGCCCGGTGAGCTGCTCGCCAAGGGTGGCGGCGCGCAGTTCGATCTCGTTCTTCTCCTTGCTGGTCTCGGTGAGGAAGCGCGAGCGGGTTTCGGACAGGCGAGCCTGGGCTTCGGCTACGGCGGCCTGGATGCGGCCGATGGCGATGCGGGTGGTCTCCAGTTCGCCCTTCTGGCTGGTGTAGCGCTGCTGTGCATTGAGCAGATCGGCGCGGGCTCCGGCGCCCGCGCCGGCCAGCTTTTCCTCGATGGCCAGGGCCTCCCGGGCCGGGCCGATGGCTTCCTGCAGGGCCTGGTGGCGGGCTTTGGCCTCGGCCAGTTCCTGCTGCCGCTGGCTGATCTGGCGGGAGAGGGTCTCGAGGGTGTTCTCGCGCTCCTGGCGACGGCTCTGCCACAACGTGCGTTGCTCGCGCACCAGGTCGGGGGCGTTCTGCTCCAGATCCGGCGGGAAGCTCGGGGTGATGTTGCGGGCTTCGGCGTCCAGGCGCACCAGGGCGGCGCGGGCTCCCCACAGGCTTTGCTGGGATTCGCCCAGGTCGGCTGCGAACTGCAGGTTCTGGACTACAGCGAGGACGTCGCCCTTTTTCACCACCGTACCCTCGCGGGCGTTGAGGGCCTGCAAAATGCCGCCTTCCATGCTCTGGATCTGCTGCAGGCGGCTGGAGGGTACGATGGAGCCGACGGCATTCACCGAGATGTCGAGTCGGGCCAGGCTCATCCATGCAAACAACAGCACGAAGAACAGGGCCGTGACCCCCAGCAGGATCAGGATGGCCCGGCGCGGCCCCCGGTCGAAATCGGGGTGATGGCTGATGGGTTCGCTATCGATGCGCGGGGCGGCGGTGGGCGCGTTGGTTTTCATGCGGCGTATTCCTTCGGTGCGGCCTGGGCAGGGCCGCCTTGCAGCTTGCGCAGGACTTCGGCGCGGGGGCCGTCGAGAACCACCCGGCCCTGGTCGAGCACGACCAGCCGATCCACCAGCGGCAGCATGGCCATGCGGTGGGTGACCAGCAGCAGGGTTACGCCCTTGATGCTGCGCAGGTTTTCAATGAGTCGGGATTCGGTGGCCGGGTCCATCATGCTCGACGGTTCGTCGAGGAGCAGCATGCGCGGCTGCTGGACCAGGGCGCGGGCGATGGAGACAGCCTGACGCTGGCCACCAGAGAGGCGATCACCGCGCTCGCCGACCTGGGTGCCGAGGCCGTGGGGCATCTGGGCGAGGGTCTCGTCGAGGCAGGACAAGCGCAGGGCTTCGAGGATTTCGGCGTCACCAGCCTGGTTGTTGCCGAGCAGGATGTTCTCGCGGATGTCGCCGTGGAACAGCACCACGTCCTGGGGGACGTAGCCCACCTGCCGGCGCAGGCTTTGGGGTTCGAGTTGGTTCACCGACATTCCGTCCACCATCACGTTGCCCTGGTCGGGACCGTAGAGGTTGAGGAGCAGCTTGAATAAAGTGCTCTTGCCGGAGCCGATGCGGCCGATGAAGCCGACGCGTTCGCCCGGGCGGATGCTCAGGTTGAGGCCCTTCAGCACGGGCGGGCAGTCCGGGTAGGAAAAATGCACGTCGCGGAAGTCGATGCGGCCCTGCATGCGGGGCAGGTGCAGACTGTCGGCGGTCTCGTCGGTGGGGGACTCCATGATCTTGTCGAGAGCTTCGAGCGCCTGGCGGGTCTGCTCGTAGCGCACGATCAGGGCGGCGATCTGGGTGGCCGGGGTGATGGCCCGGGCGGTCAGCATCGAGACGGCAATCAGCTGACCCATGGTCAGCTCGCCGGCGGAGATCAGCAGGGCGCCGAACATCACGATCAGGATGGTGGTGAGGTTGGTCACCACCATCGAGATGTAAGTCCCGAAAGAGGTCCATTCCCGCATCTTCACCGAGTTTTCGGAGATCTTGACGGTGAGCATTTCCCACTGGCGGCGGGCCCAGGCCTCGGCACCGAGAACCTTGATGGTGTCCACGCCGTTCATGGTCTCGAACAGGTGGGCGGTGCGCTGGGCCGACTCCTGCATGTTGGCCCCGAGCACCCGGATCAGGGGGCGCCGGATCAGCAGCGAGGAGGCGATGGTCAGGGGAATCATCAGCAGCGGGATGATCACCAGCCAGTGACCGACCAGCCCGATCAGCACCAGGAAGAACAGCATGAAAGGCACATCGCCCAACGCGGTGAGTGTCGAGGAGGTGACGAACTCGCGAACCGACTCGAAGTCCCGCACGATGTTGGCCAGCACCCCGCCGGAAGCCGGCCGGTTGGCCGCCCGCAGGCGCAGGGCATGGGCAAACACGTGGGATGACATGGCCACGTCCGCCTTGCGTGCCGCCGCCTCAAGCAGATAGCTGCGCAGCAGCTTGATGACGAGGTCGAAAAGCACCACTACCGCAACGGCGCCGGTCAGCACCCACAGGCTGTCGAGGGCATTGTTGGGCACCACGCGGTCATAGACCGACATCGTGTAGAAGGGGATCACCGCCGCAAAGACGTTGGTCAGCACGGTGGCCAGCAGGGCCCAGCCGTAGATGCTGCGGTTGGCCCGCAGGGTGTCCCAGAACCAGCGTCGCGGGCGCGGCAGATGGTAGAGCAGGCTGCGGGTGTCGAAGAACACCAGTGGCCGCACGAAGTAGGTGATGCCCGGGTAGTCGGCGGTGATGCTAGCCGCGCTCAGGGATACGCTGCCGCGGATGCCCGGCTGCACACATTCGAAATCGTCTCCCTTGCGACTCAGCACCACCAGCGGATCTCCGCCCTCGACGACGATCAGGGCGGGCAACTCGGAAGGCCGGAAGGCCTCTGGCGTCTTCGTGCTGCGACTGAGGGACAGGCCGCCGCGCTGGGCGCACTCACGGATGTGAGCCTCGCTGATGTGGCCATTGACCACAGGGGTGTCCGCCAGCAACTGGGTGGGATCGGCACGCTTGCCAAAGAAGTGTGCCAGGAACATCAACTGATCGATGATCCCGTCGACCGGCGCCTCGCCAGGGGTGGATGAGGGTGTTTCGCGCATGGGCAGAAAGCTCGGTTAGTCGTGCCGCGCAGAGACCGGAAATCGGCGTCCGCATGAATCAGGACGCCGATGGTGCCACAGGACCCCAAATGCCAAATGTTAAAAAGTCACGGGGTTTTTGCCTCCTCGATGCTGCTTGCGTACTTGGTCACATTTCTCCTGTGCGGGCGACGAAGAGCTCTGTGGGTATTTAAGCATTTTTAACAAATACGATGTATTTTTTCTGTTCACAGGTCCGATTTTTTCGCGTGTGCATTTGTTTTTCTTATTTTGCAAAAAAGTGTCAATTCACCTTTTGCAGGTGTGGCTTATTGCCTGTCGGAGATTTTCGAGGGGTTTTCGATAGCCGGGAAGTAGGGGGCAAGACCCTTTAGGGGGAAGTGTGAGGCGTTTTGTATTGTTTTAAATAGTCATATAAAACAATGACTAAAATTATATAAAAAACCCGTTTGAATGAATTTTTCATTGTCCTGTCTGCTGCTTCGCAATGCTTTTATTCAATCGGATGTGTCGGTTTTTTTTACAGCGGATAGTGGTTTGTGCTTTTTTACACACGTCAAAAACCCTGCAGATGCCATTAAGTTGTTGAGGGGCTTTGAAATTATCGTTTTTGACAGTTGTGGTCGGCGTGGTGGCCCGCAAATTGCAGTTGGATCTCCGTTTTTCTTTCTTCGTCTCCCCTTTTTGTAGGGCGGGCGACATAACACGCAAAAAGATGGAGGTCGTTCATGGCAACTTCGCGGTACTCAACCAGCGTTTCCCTTTGCGAGGACACCAGCAAGAATTTCGAGCTGTTCGATCTGCTCAAGCAAGCGGATCCCAACTACGCCGCCGTTGATCCGGCTCGCATCAAGCTTTACGTTTACGACGGCACCAAGTACGTCGAAACCACCTCCGGCTACTTCACGGCGGTGGACAAGGACACCTTCACGGTCGATGCGTCCCTGCTCCCGAACTTCAATGGTGAGCTGAAGGTTCGCGTTCTCGGCACCGACAGCACTGGCAACAGTTTCATTCTCGACATCACCATCGATGTCACCCCGGTGAATGACGCCCCCTCCGGCACCGACGACTCCGCCAATGTCGCCAGCGGCGACGTGTATGTGCTGGGGCTGGACGACTTTGGCTTTACCGATGCGGTCGAAGGCGATGCCTTCAAGTCTGTGCTCATCACCACCCTGCCGAGCGCCGGCACCCTGCTGCTCAATGGTGTTGCCGTCACCGCGGGTCAGGAAGTCCTGGCCGCTGACGTAGCCGCCGGCAGCCTGACCTACCTGGCCCCCAGCGATGCTGGCGGCGCCATTGGCTTCACCTTTCAAGTGCGCGACACCGGCGGTACCGACGGTTGTGGAGGCAACGACCTGGACCTGACCCCGAACACCTTCACCTTCAATGTGCCTCAGCCGGCCAAGGCGGTCATCGGTGACACCGTATGGGAAGACGCCAACGCCAATGGCCTGCAGGACGCCGGCGAAATCGGCATCGGCGGCGTGACCGTCCAGTTGCGTGATCCCCAGGGCAACCTGGTGCAGACCACCACCACCGACAGTGCCGGCAAGTACAGCTTCACGGTTAACCCGGGCAGCTACTTCGTCACCGTCGTGGCCCCCAACGGCTATGCCGCCACCGAACGGGACGTGGGCGCCAATGACGGCGTCGATAGCGACATCGACGGCACCGGCATCAGCCACCTTGTTACCGTTGCTGCGGGCGACATCGACAACACCGTCGACGCTGGCCTGTATCGCACTGCCGAGATCGGCAACCGCGTCTGGATCGATGCAAACGGCAACGGCCTGCAGGACGTGGGCGAAGCCGGCGTCCCGGGTGTCCAGGTCCGCCTGCTCGACGCCAACGGGAACGCCGTTGAAGGCCCGATCACCACCGACGCCAATGGGGAGTACTTGTTCTCCGGCCTCAAGCCCGGCGTTTACAGCATCGCCTTCGACCCGGCCACGCTGCCCGCCGGCTACCGCTTTACCACCCGTGATGCAGGCGCCGACACGGATGACTCCGATGCCAACCCGCTGGACGGCACCACCATCCAGACCGTTCTGGAGTCGGGCGAGTCGGACAAGACCTGGGATGCCGGCATTGTTGCCAAACCCGGTTCCATTTCCGGCTCCGTCTCCGAAGATCAGGACAACGACAACACCGGTGATGCCCCCATCGCTGGCGTGACGATTCAGCTCAAGGACAGCACCGGCACCGTGGTGCAGACCACCACCACCGATGCCAACGGCAACTACACGTTCAACAACGTGCCGGCTGGCAACTACACCGTCGTCGAAACCAACAAGCCGGGCTTCTCGGACGTGGGTGACGTGGATGGCGGCGATCCCAACGTGATCTCCGTGACCCTGCCTGCAGGTGGCAACAGCACCGGCAATGACTTCGTCGATGAGCGCCTGCCGGGCGTGGTTTCCGGCACCGTGCTGGAAGACCTGAACAACGACGACGTGGGCGATACCCCGATCCCGGGCGTGACCGTCGAGCTGAAGGACCCGGCTGGCAACGTGGTGCAGACCACCACCACCGACGCCAACGGCAACTACACCTTCAACAACGTGCCCCCGGGCAACTACACCGTTGTCGAAACCAACAAGCCGGGCTACACCGACGTGGGCGACAGTGACGGTGGCAACCCCAACACCATCGCCGTGACCGTGACCCCGGGCTCCTCAAGCACCGGCAACGTGTTCGTCGATGAGCGTCCGGCCACCCTGGGCGACCTCGTGTGGGAAGACAAGAACGCCAACGGCGTTCAGGACGCCGGCGAAGCCGGAATCGCCAACGTCACCGTCGAGCTCAAGGACACCAGCGGCAACGTGGTGAGCACCACCACCACCGACGCCAACGGCAACTACAGCTTCAGCGTCACCCCGGGCACCTACACGGTAGCCGTGGTGAAGCCGGCGGGCTACGAGATCACCGGCCAGGATCTGGGCGGCAATGAAGCCCGCGACAGCGACATCAACGCCGCGGGCAGCAGTGCTCCGGTGACCCTGCAGTCCGGCGAGAACAACCCGAACGTGGATGCGGGCCTGTACAAGCTGGCCGAGCTGGGCGACAAGGTTTGGTACGACACCAACAAGAACGGCGTGCAGGACGCAGGCGAAGCCGGCGTGCAGGGCGTGAAGGTGTCGCTGCTGGATGCAGCGGGCAACGTGGTCACCACCCAGACCACCGACGCCAACGGCAACTACCTCTTCACCAGCCTGAAGCCGGGCACCTATAGCGTGCAGTTCGACAAGGCCACGCTGCCCACCGGCTACGTGTTCACCTCGAAGGACGCGGGCGCTGACGGTGTGGACAGCGACGCTGACACCAACACCGGCAAGACCATCCAGACCGTTCTGGAATCGGGCGAATCGGACAAGACCTGGGATGCCGGCATCGTCGCCAACCCCGGCTCCATCTCCGGTACCGTGCGTGAAGACCTGGATAACAACGACACCGGCGATACCCCCATCGCTGGCGTGACGATTCAGCTCAAGGACAGCACCGGCACCGTGGTGCAGACCACCACCACCGATGCCAACGGCAACTACACGTTCAACAACGTGCCGGCCGGCAACTACACCGTCGTCGAAACCAACAAGCCGGGCTTCTCGGACGTGGGTGACGTGGATGGCGGCGATCCCAACGTGATCTCCGTGACCCTGCCTGCAGGTGGCAACAGCACCGGCAATGACTTCGTCGATGAGCGCCTGCCGGGCGTGGTTTCCGGCACCGTGCTGGAAGACCTGAACAACGACGACGTGGGCGATACCCCGATCCCGGGCGTGACCGTCGAGCTGAAGGACCCGGCTGGCAACGTGGTGCAGACCACCACCACCGACGCCAACGGCAACTACACCTTCAACAACGTGCCCCCGGGCAACTACACCGTTGTCGAAACCAACAAGCCGGGCTACACCGACGTGGGCGACAGTGACGGTGGCAACCCCAACACCATCGCCGTGACCGTGACCCCGGGCTCCTCAAGCACCGGCAACGTGTTCGTCGATGAGCGTCCGGCCACCCTGGGCGACCTCGTGTGGGAAGACAAGAACGCCAACGGCGTTCAGGACGCCGGCGAAGCCGGAATCGCCAACGTCACCGTCGAGCTCAAGGACACCAGCGGCAACGTGGTGAGCACCACCACCACCGACGCCAACGGCAACTACAGCTTCAGCGTCACCCCGGGCACCTACACGGTAGCCGTGGTGAAGCCGGCGGGCTACGAGATCACCGGCCAGGATCTGGGCGGCAATGAAGCCCGCGACAGCGACATCAACGCCGCGGGCAGCAGTGCTCCGGTGACCCTGCAGTCCGGCGAGAACAACCCGAACGTGGATGCGGGCCTGTACAAGCTGGCCGAGCTGGGCGACAAGGTTTGGTACGACACCAACAAGAACGGCGTGCAGGACGCAGGCGAAGCCGGCGTGCAGGGCGTGAAGGTGTCGCTGCTGGATGCAGCGGGCAACGTGGTCACCACCCAGACCACCGACGCCAACGGCAACTACCTCTTCACCAGCCTGAAGCCGGGCACCTATAGCGTGCAGTTCGACAAGGCCACGCTGCCCACCGGCTACGTGTTCACCTCGAAGGACGCGGGCGCTGACGGTGTGGACAGCGACGCTGACACCAACACCGGCAAGACCATCCAGACCGTTCTGGAATCGGGCGAATCGGACAAGACCTGGGATGCCGGCATCGTCGCCAACCCCGGCTCCATCTCCGGTACCGTGCGTGAAGACCTGGACAACAACGACACCGGCGACACCCCCATCGCTGGCGTGGCGATTCAGCTCAAGGACAGCACCGGCACCGTGGTGCAGACCACCACCACCGATGCCAACGGCAACTACACGTTCAACAACGTGCCGGCTGGCAACTACACCGTCGTCGAAACCAACAAGCCGGGTTACCTGGACGTCAATGACGTCGATGGTGGCAACCCCAACAGCATCAGCGTGACCCTGACTCCGGGTGCCTCCAGCACCGGCAACGACTTCGTCGATGAGCGCACCGCCACCATCGGCGACAAGGTGTGGCTGGATGCGAACGCCAACGGCGTGCAGGACGCCGGCGAAGCGGGTATCGCGGGTGTCACCGTCAAGCTGCTCGACAGCGCCGGCACTGTGGTGGGTACCTCCACCACCGATGCCAACGGCAACTACCAGTTCACCAACCTGGCCCCGGGCGACTACGCAGTGCAGATCGCTGCGCCGACCGGCTACTTTGTCAGCCCGAAAGACCAGGGCGGAAACGATACCATCGACAGCGACATCGATCCGACCACTGGCAAGACCGTCAACACCACCCTCAGCGCCGGTGAAACCGACCTGACCTGGGATGCCGGCCTGTACCAGAAGGCTTCCCTGGGCGACAAGGTGTGGATGGACACGAACAAGAACGGTGTTCAGGACGCAGGCGAAGCCGGTGTTTCCGGTGTCACCGTGAAGCTGCTCGACAGCAACGGCAACGTCGTCTCCATCGCCACGACGGATGCCAATGGCAACTACCTGTTCAAGGATCTGGTGCCGGGCAACTATTCGGTGCAGGTCGTCGCTCCGACTGGCACCAGCTTCACCGGTAAGGATCTGGGTGGTAACGACACCACCGACAGCGATGTGGATGGCACCGGCAAGTCCGGCGTCATCACGCTGGTGTCCGGTGAGACCAACACCAGCGTGGATGCCGGCCTGACCCAATCCAGCGCCTCCTACGGCGACAAGGTGTGGCTGGACAAGAACGCCAACGGTATCCAGGACGCGGGTGAAGGCGGTATCGCCGGCGTCACCGTGAAGCTGCTGAACAGCACCGGCGCCGTGGTGGCCACCACCACCACCGATGCCAACGGCAACTACCTGTTCGACAACCTGACCCCGGGTGACTACTCGGCCCAGATCGTGGCCCCCACCGGCTACTTCCTGAGCGCCAAGGATCAGGGCACCAACGACGCCATCGACAGCGACTTCGACCCGACTACCGGCAAGACGGTTGTGACTACCTTGGCGACCGGCGAAACGGACCTGTCGTGGGATGCAGGCCTGTACCAGAAGGCCTCTATCGGCGACAAGGTGTGGGCTGACTGCAACAACAACGGTATCCAGGACGCCAACGAAGCGGGCGTTGTGGGGGTGACCGTGAAGCTGCTGAATGCGTCGGGTGCCGTGGTGGCCACCACCATGACCGACGCCAACGGCAACTACGTCTTCAAGGACCTGGTGCCGGGCAGCTATTCGGTGCAGGTGGTTGCACCCACCGGCTACGCCATCACCCAGAAGGATCAGGGCACCAACGATGCCGTGGATTCCGACGCTGACCAGAGCACTGGCAAGACCGCGGTGACCGTGCTTGAGTCGGGTGAAAACGACATGACCTGGGACGCCGGCCTGACGGCGAAGGTTGTGACCGCCACCTTCGATTTCAACGGCAACATGGCTACCGATGGCAAGGATGGCAACATCCTGTGCTTCAGCAACAACGGTATCACCGTCAATGCCAGCGCTTTCAGCCGTGACAAGAGCAGCGGCGCATGGGCCAAGGCTTATCTCGGTGCTTATGGCGGTGGCCTGGGCGTGACCGATAGCTCGGAAGGTTATGGCTACGGCAGCACCCACACCGTCGACAACAACGGTACCCGTGATAACTACGTGCTGTTCGAGTTCAACCAGGCTGTGGTGGTCGACAAGGCCTACCTGGGCTACGTGGTTGGCGACAGCGACGCCAAGGTGTGGATCGGCACGGTGAATGGGGCCTTCGACAGCCACATCACCCTGTCTGATGCAGTGCTGGCCAGCATGGGTTTCACCGAGGTCAATTCCACCACCCTCACGTCTGCCCGCTGGGCCGACCTGAACGCCAACGGTTTCGTGGGCAATGTGCTCATCGTGGCTGCGGCTCCGGGCCAAACCAACGACTACTTCAAGATCCAGAATCTGGTCGTGAATACCCCGTCGGCCTTCTGCGCCACCGACGTCAGCATCGGTGACAAGGTTTGGGAAGACACCAACGCCAACGGCCGTCAGGACGCGGGCGAAGCCGGCATCGCCGGGGTAACCGTCAAGCTGCTCAACAGCGCCGGCACCGTGCTCACCACCACCACCACCGACGCCAACGGCAACTACTTGTTCAGCGGGCTGCCCGCCGGCAGCTACAAGGTGCAGGTCGTCACCCCGGCCGGCTACGTCATCACCACCAAGGATGCCACGGTGGCAACCGATGCCACCGACAGCGACATCGACGCCAACGGTATCTCCGGTCTCTACACCCTGACCGGCGGCAGCAACGACCTCACCGTTGATGCCGGCTTCTACAAGGCCCGCGCTTCGCTGGGCGACAAGGTGTGGTGCGACGCCGACAAGGACGGTATCCAGGATGCCGGTGAAGTGGGCGCCAGCGGCGTGACCGTGAAGCTCCTCGACGCCAGCGGTATCGTGGTGGCCACCACCACCACCGATACCAACGGCAACTACAAGTTCAGCAACCTGAACCCGGGTGATTACTCCGTGCAGGTCGTGGCCCCCACCGGCTACGTCTTCTCACCGAAGGACCAGGGCACCAACGACACCGTCGATTCCGACGTGGATACCACTACCGGCAAATCGGGTGTGGTCACCCTCGCGGCAGGCGAGAACAACGTGTCCCTCGATGCGGGTATCTACTACAAGACCACCACCGGCTCCATCGGTGACCGGGTGTGGGAGGACATGAACTACAACGGTATCCAGGATGCGGGTGAAGCCGGCATCAAGGGCGTGACCGTCAAGCTGCTCAATTCCTCCGGTTCCGTGGTGGCCACCACCACGACCGATGCGAGCGGCAACTACCTGTTCAGCAACCTCAACGCCGGCAACTACAAGGTGCAGGTGGTGGCCCCGACCGGCTACTACTACACCAAGCAGGATCAGGCGGGCTGGAACGGTACCGACAGCGCGGTCAATTCGTCGGGCTACACCGGCACCATCTCCCTGGCTGCAGGTGAGTCGCAGCTGAAGCTGGATGCCGGCCTGTATCGCAAGGCCAGCATTGGCGACAAGGTGTGGGAAGACAAGAACCACAACGACATCCAGGACAGCACCGAGCCTGGTATCTGCAACGTCAAGGTTCTGCTGCAGAACGCTTCCGGCACCACCATTGCCACCACCTACACGGATGTGAACGGCAACTACAAGTTCACCAACCTGGATCCGGGCACCTACCGCATCGTCTTCGACAAATCCGCCACCACCTACCTGGGTGTGGACATGTCCAAGTGGTATTGGGCTGCCAAGGATGTGGGCACCGACGACAGCAAGGACGCCGACGCCTACAGCACCTCCGATGTGGCCTACACCAACTACACCACCCTGGTGTCCGGTGAAGCCGACATGACCTGGGACGCCGGTATCACCCCGATCGTGCTTGATCTGGACGGCAACGGCATCCAGACCATTGCCCGTGAGAACTCGGGTGGCACCTTCGACCTGCTGGGTACCGGCAAGGGCATCAACAGCGGCTGGATCTCTGCCGGCGACGCCTTCCTGGCCATCGACATCAACCACGACGGCAAGATCTCCAGTGTGGCCGAGCTGTTCGGGGGCTACAGCAAGGGTGACGGCTTCGCCAAGCTCGAAAACTACGACAGCAACGGCGATGGTTACGTGGATGCCAAGGATGCCGCATTCGGCGATCTGCGCGTGTGGCAGGATCTCAATGGCAACCACCAGACCGATGAAGGTGAGCTGCGTAGCCTCGCCGAAGCCGGTGTGGCCAGCCTGAAGGTGGCTTTCACCGAGCTGCCCGCCATTGATGAGCAGGGCAACCTGCACCTTGAGCGCTCCAGCGCAACCCTGGCCGACGGTAGCAGCATCGACATGACCGACGTGTATTTCAACGTCTCCGTCGCCGATGCCGAAGCCGCCGGGGTCAAGCTGCCCAGCCTGTCCGCCTTGCTGGGCGACGACACCAGTCTTGACGCCGCTCTGGGCTCCACGGTGCTCACGGTCGAAGTGACCGCCACCACCGCCACGGTGACCAATTGCGTCAGCGACGGTGCCGTGACCGCGCTGAGCCAGCTGGCCAACCTGTACGACGAGCAGCAACTTGCCCTGATAGCCGCCTAAACCTCAACACACCCGCCGGGGGCTCCCGGTGGGTGCGCCAGGGTGCTATCCGGACACGCAGTCACTTTTTAAACGTAGGAGAAAAATCAATGAATCACAGCTTCTTCAAGAAAACCGCCATGGCCCTGGCTGCCGTCGGTCTTTTCGCCAGCGCCTCTGCCCAGGCTGACTCCCTGGTGCTTGAGCAGGATATCAACTCCCTGGCCTTCACCGTCAATGTTGGCGGCGTGCAGGACGACGTGGTCGCTGGCGTGTTCAACGTCAACAACCTCACCTCCGGCACCAGCTTCCTGGCCTTCTGCTTTGAACTGCTGCAAGGCGTTGGCGTTGGCGCCCTGACCCCTCCGGGTCTTGAGTTTTCCGCCGGAAATGCGGTGAATGCCAACACCCAGGCCCTGTTCAACCAGAGCTACGCCACCCTCGACTTCAACGACGCCTCCGCTCTGGCCGGCTTCCAGATCGCCCTGTGGGAAACCCTGGACGACGGCAACCTGACCACTGGCAACTACCAGAACTGGATTGGTGATACCGGCAGCTTTGAAGAAGATCTGGCCCTGCTCGTCGCCGACACCTTCCTGGGCAACATTGCCGCTGGTGCGCCCGCCACCGGCAACTACAAGCTGACCAGCTGGCTCAACGGCTCCAGCCAGGATCTGATCCAGGCCACCCCGGCAACCGGCACCGTGCCCGAGCCCGCCACCGCCCTGCTGGGCGCGCTGGGTCTGGCCGGCATCGCCGCCGTTCGTCGTCGCAAGGCCTGATCGTCATCGGGCACCCTTCGGGGTGCCCGACTGGCAATGCATGCCGCGAAAAGCAGAGAAAGGGGGCTTGCCCCCTTTCTCTGTTTCCGGCCCCCCAGCGGGGAGGGGCAGTGCGGTGGCGGATCAGCATATGCCTGTAAAATACCCAGCCAGCCCCCCTTGTTCCATGACCGCATGTCGTGGTGCAGAAGAGGCTTGTCAGTGCTCTCCCGCCCGCGTCGCCCCGCTTCACCGTCCGAGGTCTTCATGCATCGAACCCGTTTCTACCCGGCCCTGATCCTGGGGTCGGGCCTTGCCCTCTTGTCTACCGTTGCCTGCGCCGACCTGATGCTCGGCAGCCCCGCCGCTACGCTGGAAGGGGCCGCCCGCGCCGACGGCGACTCTTTGGGGCGGGGCCGAGCTGCCCTGCGGGCACGGAATTTCGACCAGGCCGAGAAGGCCTTCAGTGAGGCTTACCGGCAGAACGCCTCTTCGGTGGAGGCCATGCTCGGCATGGCCGCCGTGAGCCACGCCCAGGGTAAGGCAAAGCTCGCCCGGGACTGGATGTCCAGCGCCGTGGCGATGGCCCCGGGGCAACCGGCGGTTCTTCAGGCCCAGGCCCGGCTGCTGGTGGAGCAGGGGCTGCCGGCGGCGGCCGAGGAGAGCTACCGGGCTGCCATCGCCAGTCGTCCGGATGACGCCCAGCTCAAGCTCGACCTCGCCACCTTGTATGCCGAGTCTCTCAAAAAGCCCGGCCAGGCGGTCAGCCTGCTGCGTGAAGTGGTACGGCTCAAGCCGGAGATGGTGGAGGCCCAGCTGCAGCTTGGCATGGCTCTGTCCATGGATGGGCGCACCGAGGAAGCGGGGCGGGTGCTCGACGATGCCTTGCGTCGGGAGCCTAACAACTCCCGCGTGCTGCATGCCAGGGCGCTGGCGTACCTGAAGCAGAGACAGGCCGGCAAAGCCCTTGAGTTGCTCGACAGGGCCCTGGCCCAGCGCAAGGACTATGCCGCTGCCGTGGTTGCCCGGGGCGATGCCTTGCACGCGCTGGGCCGCAGCGAGCAGGCGCTGGACGCCTATCAGCGGGCGATTGCCCTGGCTCCCGGAAGCTCTCTTCCCCATGCTCTTATGGCCCAGACCCTGGAGCACCTGAAGCGTCCGGCGGAGGCCGAGAAGGCCTACCGGGAAGCCCTGCGGATCGATCCGGACAACATCCGGATCGCCAACAATCTGGCAGTTCTCCTTGCCAAGCAGAAGACCAGCCTGGATGAAGCCTTGGGCCTGGCCAAGCGTGCCGCCGACAAGGAGCCTGGCCGCAGTACCTTCTTTGACACGCTCGGTCTGGTCCTGCAGGCTCGGGGTGATACGGCGGGGGCCCGCCAGGCTTTCGAGCGTGCCGTGGCGCTGGAGCCGGGCAATGCCGAGTTTCGTCAGCATCTGAGTCGTGTGGGCGTGGCGGGTGCGGTGGCGGCCACTGCGGCAGCTCCGGCTAAGCCAGCCCCCGCGCCCGTCGTGGCGTCGGCGCCGGCTGTTGCCGCAGTGGCGGCGCCGGCCGCCAAAGCGGCAGTGTCCTCAGTGCCTGTCGCCGTGGCCCCTGCGGCCAAGCCCGCCGCCAGTGCTGAGGACGCAGCTCGGCTGGTGGCCGGTCGTCTGGAGGCGTGGCGGATGGCCTGGGAGTCCAAGGATGCCGGCCGTTACCTGGCTTTCTATGCCAGCACCTTTTCCCCTTCCGACAAGCGCGCCCGGGGCGCCTGGGAGGCAGATCGCCGCAGCAAGCTCGACAAGAAGGGCGAGATCAAGGTGCAGGTCAATGGCTTGGCGATCAAGGCCGAGGGCGACGCCGTGTCGGCGATCTTCGAGCAGCGCTACCAGTCGGGAAACTACAGCGACGTGGGGCGTAAGCGGCTGGAGTGGGTGCGTGAAGGCGGTGAATGGAAGATCCGCCGGGAGCAGCAGATCTGAGTTTCGGCCACCGGGCCGCTCAGGCGATGTGCCAGCGGTTTCCGCCAGCACGTTTGGCGGCATACATGGCCCGGTCAGCCAGTAGTTGCAGGTGTGTCGGGTTGTAGCCGTCGTCGGGATACAGCGCCACACCGATGCTCACCCCCAAGGGCAGCCGGGGATGTCCTCGCGGGAGATGCCCCGCACGCTGTCCACGAGCCGCTCGCACAGTTGGCCCACGTCGTCTTTACCCCGGAGCATTGGGCACAGGATGGCAAATTCGTCTCCCCCCAGCCGGGCCACCACGTCTGTGGCCCGGGCCGCAGCCTCAAGGCGGGTAGCGACGGCACGCAGGATGGCATCGCCGGCAGAATGTCCGAATCGGTCATTGATGCCTTTGAATCCATCCAGATCAAGCAGCAGCATTGCGCCGGGCTGGGTGTCCACCTGGGCGCGCATCAACTGGGCACTGGCGGCTTCCTCGAAGGCCTTGCGGTTGGCGATGCCGGTCAGCGGATCGTGGCGTGCCATTGCCCGCCAGCGCTGGCTGTCTTCCTCGATCAAGCGGTAGCGGCGGGCCATCCCGATCACGATGATCAGGAAGTTCACCAGGGCCAGGGCAAAGGCGCCGCTCTGGATCAGGCGCAGGTCCCGGGTGCGCCGGATTGAGTCATGCTCCAGAACCGTGGTGAGCCGGTTCATCAAGGCCAATATCTGCGGATTGTGCTGCACCATGTAAGTGGCGGCCTGGGCCCGTTCGGCGGCGGGGCCGGTGCGGGTGGCTGTGAGGCCTTCCGACAGGGGCGTGATCAGGCGGCGGGCCTCGGCAACTATATGTGCCCCCTCTCCATCCACCGCCTTCAGGTGGGTACTGATGCCGTCGCCGCCCCGGGTTTTTCCCCCTTCGGCAAAGGCCTTGAGGGTCTCCTCGAAGAGCCCGAAGGCATCATCGGTTTCCTGACGGGCGCTGCGGGCATCCTCTCCGTCGCCAGGGCGGGTGGTGAGGAGCAGCGCCTTGGTGATCTGTTGGGACAGCATGCGCTGGCGGCCTGCCAGGTTGATGGCAACGGCATCCTGGGCGACCTGTTCGCCGATCCACAGGTTGGTCACGAGTACGGTCAGGTCGAGTAGCAGGAACAGCACGATGGCGCTGACCAGCCGTCGGGGCGAGCCGATGAGGGCGCTGACCGGTAGGGGCATGGGGAAAAGCCTCGCTGCTGTATGCCTGGAATCAGGATAACGGCGCCGGATCAGCGTGGCTGTAGATTTTTTTTCCGGAATGGGAAAGGCGGCCCGGAGGCCGCCTTTTGAAGGACCGAAAATGCCGGATGGGTCAGTCCTTGAAGCGCTCTTCCAGGGCTGCGATGGCCGGCAGGGTCTTGCCTTCGAGGAACTCCAGGAAGGCGCCGCCACCGGTGGAGATGTAGCCCACGTCGTCGGCGATGTGGAACTTGGCGATGGCCGCCAGGGTGTCGCCGCCGCCGGCGATGGAGAAGGCTTCGGAGTGGGCGATGGCGGAGGCCATCATCTTGGTGCCGCCGGCAAACTGGGGTAGCTCGAACACGCCGACCGGGCCGTTCCAGACGATGGTGCCGGCGTTGGCGATGATCTCGGAAAGCTTGGCTGCGGTTTTCGGGCCAACGTCGAGGATACGGTCGTGGGTGGCCACGTCATCGACGGAGATCTTGTTGGCGCGGGCCAGGGCGGAGACTTCGTCGGCCACTACCACGTCGACAGGCAGGGGCACCTCGGCGCCGCGCTCTTTCATGATGTCCATGATCACGTGGGCCTCCTTGACCAGGTCAGGCTCGGCCAGGGAGTCGCCGATGCGCTTGCCCGAGGCCAGCAGGAAGGTGTTGGCGATGCCGCCGCCGACGATCAGCTGGTCCACCTTGTCGGCCAGGGACTTCAGAATGGTCAGCTTGGACGACACCTTGGAGCCGCCGACGATGGCCACCAGGGGGCGCTTGGGGGCGTGCAGGGCTTTGCTCAGTGCGTCGATCTCGGCACCCATCAGCATGCCGGCACAGGCGACCGGAGCGTACTTGGCGATGCCGTGGGTGGTGGCCTCGGCCCGATGGGCGGTGCCGAAGGCGCCATTCACGTAGATGTCGCACAAGGCGGCCATCTTCCTGGCGAGCTCTTCGTTGTCCTTCTTCTCGCCCTTGTTGCAGCGGCAGTTTTCCAGCAGCACGACTTCACCGGGGGCGACCACGAAGCCAC
>NZ_JAQVCN010000053.1 GCF_028689785.1 Zoogloea sp.
TGGTGTTCGTCGGCAAACAGGTCAGTCTTGATGGCACTACGCTGTTTCATCGGGATAAGCTGCAGCAGGGGTCAGGACGATGTAATTTTACCAAGGGTGGGCAAGCTGAGGTTTTTCGAGGCGCCCCAATTTGTGCAGCAGGTGCTGCACAAATTGCCTTGGGGGCACAACCTGGTCTTGCTGGACAAGCTGCCCGGCCCGCAAACCCGCACATGGTATGCCGCCAAGGCCATCGAGCATAACTGGTCGCGCAATGTGCTGGTGATGCAGATCGAAACCCGCCTGCTGGAGCGCAGCGGCAAGGCGGTGACCAACTTCCCCGCCACGCTGCCGGCGTCGCAGTCCGACCTGGCGCGCGAATCGCTGAAAGACCCGTATCGCTTCGACTTTCTCGGCCTCACCGACAAAGCGCAAGAGCGTGCAGTGGAAGGCGCACTGGTCAAGCACGTCACCGAATTCCTGTTGGAGCTGGGCGCGGGCTTCGCCTTTGTCGGGCGGCAAGTGCTGTTGGATGTGGGAGGCGACGAGTTTTTCATCGACCTGCTGTTCTACCACCTCAAGCTGCGCTGTTATGTGGTCATTGAACTGAAGGGCGGCAAGTTCAAGCCGGAGCATCTGGGACAGTTGGGTTTTTATCTGACGGCGGTGGACGAGCAGGTCAGGCATCCGCAGGACAACCCGACCATCGGCCTGTTGCTGTGCAAGAGCAAGAACAAGGTGGTGGCCGAATACGCGCTGCGCCAGAACACGCAGCCGCTGGGTGTGGCGGAATACAAGCTTATTGAATCCCTGCCGCCGGAACTGGCGACTGATTTGCCAAGCATCGAACAGATCGAGCAGGAGTTGACGGGAAATGATGCGGGTACAGCCAATGCGGACGATGAGTCATGACCGATAACGCCACCAGCCAGCGTGCTGTTCCATCGGTTTCCGTCACCTACGCCCGTAACGGCGCATCGACCAAGGCTAATGCTTATGGAATGCGGCCCATGCAGGAGCGCGCCTACGAAAAGCGCGGCGAGCAATACCTGCTCATCAAGTCGCCGCCCGCATCGGGCAAGAGCCGTGCGCTGATGTTCGTGGCACTCGACAAGCTGGCGAACCAGGGCGTGAAGCAGGCCATCATCGTCGTGCCGGAAAAGTCCATCGGGGCCAGCTTTAACGACGAACCGCTGTCGAAGTACGGCTTTTGGGCCGATTGGCACGTCGAGCCGAAGTGGAACCTGTGCAACGCGCCGGGCAACGATAACGGCGGTAAGGTCAAGTCCCTCGGCGCGTTCCTCGAAGGTGGCGAACAGGTGCTGGTCTGCACGCACGCTACCTTCCGCTTCGCGGTCGATGCCTACGGCGTGGAGGCGTTCGACGACCGGCTGATCGCGGTCGATGAGTTTCACCATGTTTCGGCCAACCCCGACAACAAGCTGGGCGCGCACCTGGGGCAGTTCATCGAGCGCGGCAAGACGCACATCGTCGCCATGACCGGCTCCTACTTCCGGGGCGACGCGGAGGCCGTGCTGGCCCCGCAGGACGAGTCGAAGTTCGATACCGTTACCTACACCTACTACGAACAGCTCAACGGCTACGACTACCTCAAGCAACTCGATATCGGCTACTTCTTTTACAGCGGGCCTTACGTCGATGACATCCTCAACGTCCTCGATCCTGCCGAGAAGACCATCATCCACATCCCCAACGTCAATTCGCGCGAGAGCACGAAGGACAAGATGCGCGAGGTGGAGCACATCATCGAGGTGCTGGGGGAGTGGCAGGGCATCGACGCGGCCACTGGTTTCCAGCTCGTCAAGCGTCTCGATGGCCGCGTGCTGCGCATTGCCGATCTGGTCGATGATGATGCCGCGAAGCGCGACCGGGTGTCCGCCGCGCTGAAAGACCCGGCGCAGAAGAACAACCGCGACCATGTGGACATCATCATCGCGCTGGGCATGGCGAAGGAGGGTTTCGACTGGATCTGGTGCGAACACGCGCTGACCGTGGGCTACCGGGCCAGCCTGACCGAGATCGTCCAGATTATCGGCCGAGCCACCCGCGACGCCCCCGGCAAGACCCGCGCGAGCTTCACCAACCTGATAGCCGAACCGGACGCGACCGAGGAAGCGGTCACCGAGGCCATCAACGATACGCTGAAGGCCATCGCGGCAAGCCTGCTGATGGAGCAGGTTCTGGCTCCGCGCTTCGAGTTCAAGCCCAAGAATCCCGACAACGGCCCGACGCCGGGCTTTAACTATGGCGAGGGTGGCTATGATCCGGATCGCTGCAATGTCGGTGTCAATGAGCAGACAGGGGCCTACCAGATCGAGATCAAGGGTCTTGCCGAGCCCAAGAGCAAGGAGGCAGCGCGCATCTGCCAGGAAGACTTGAACGAAGTCATCGCGGCTTTCGTGCAGGACAAGCCCACCATCGAGCGTGGCTTGTTCGATGAAGAGCTGGTGCCCGAGGAGCTGACACAGGTGCGCATGGGCAAGATCATCAAGGACAGGTATCCCGAGCTCGACGCCGAAGATCGGGAGGCCGTGCGCCAGCACGCCATCGCCGCCCTCAACCTCACGCAGCAGGCCAAGCGGCTGGTCACCGAAGGCCCGGCCAGCCCGAACCTCGACGGGTCGCCCAATACCGCCCTGATCGATGGCGTGCGCCGCTTTGCGATGGACGTGCGCGAGCTGGATATTGACCTGATCGATCGCATCAACCCCTTCGGGGAAGCCTACGCCATCCTTGCCAAGAGCATGAGCGAGGACAGCTTGAAGCAGGTCGCGGCGGCCATCTCGGCCAAGCGCACGAGCCTGACGCCGGATGACGCAAAGGATATGGCCGTTCGGGCTGTCCAGTTCAAGAAGGAGCGTGGCCGTATTCCCGCGCTCGATTCCCAGGATGTGTGGGAGCGACGCATGGCCGAAGGCGCAGCCGCCTTCATGCGTTTCAGGGCGGAGGGGCGCTATGAGTAATGCCGATCTTGACGAACTCGCCGCAGAACTTGCCGAGTTCGCGCCGCCCGAGAAAAAGGGCGGGCGCCCGGCCAGCGAGGAGCGTGTCATCGCTGGCTTCGAGGAGATCCAGCGCTTCACCGAGCAGCACGGGCGTGCTCCGCGGCACGGCGAAGGCCGCGACATATTCGAGCGCCTGTATGCCGTGCGGCTCGACCGTCTACGCGCGCTCCCGGATTGCCGTGCCTTGCTTGAGCCGTTGGATCATCAGGGCTTGCTGGCTGGGGCGCCGACTGTTTCTGCTTCGACGGACGAAGCCATCGACATCGATGAGCTGGCTGCCGAGCTGGCGGATGCTGCCAGCGCGGACGACATCACGGTCTTGCGCCATGTCCGTACCAACGCCGAAAAGCGCGTCGCCGAGGAGGTCGCGGATCGCAAGCCCTGCGAGGACTTCGAGACCTTCCGGCCCTTGTTCGAGCGCGTGCAAGCGGAGGTCAAGACCGGCATGCGCCAGTCCCAGCCCATCGAAGCGGGCCGCCGCGCGATTGAAGCCGGGGACTTTTTCGTTCTCGATGGCCTTACGCTCTATGTCGCCGAGGTTGGCGAGCCGTTGAAAACCACCGCCGGAGAGGTGGATCGCCGCCTGCGCCTCGTCTTCTCCAACGGCACCGAAAGCAACTTGCTGCTGCGCTCGCTCCAGCGTGCGTTCTACAACGATCCCGCCGCGCGGCGGCTAGCTTCGCCCGAAAGCGGGCAACTCTCCTTCGGTGGTGAGTTTGAGGTCGATGATGTCGAAAGCGGCACGATCTACGTCCTGCGCTCCCTGTCCGATCATCCCTATGTCGCGCAGCACCGCGACATCATCCACAAGATGGGTGTGACCGGTGGCAGGGTGGAGGCGCGCATCGCCAACGCCGAACACGATTCCACCTACTTGCTGGCGAAGGTCGAGGTGGTGGCGACCTACAAGCTCGCCGGCATCAACCGCACCCGGATGGAGAGCCTGTTCCACAGGCTGTTCGCGCCCGCGCGGTTGAACATCACCATCCATGACCGCTTCGGTCATCCCGTACAGCCCGAGGAGTGGTTTCTCGTTCCGTTGTTCGTCATCGACGAGGCCGTCGCGCGCATCAAGGATGGCAGCATTACCGGGTATATCTACGATCCCAGTGCTGCGACGCTAGTGAAAGTCGAGTAGTTCGAGACAGCTCCGTTTCAGTATGGGTTCGAAGTCAGGAGACAGATCTCAGCGCAGGTCCTGGATCAGCGGGCTCAGTAGCACGTATCCGCCAATATCGGCTGCCCCAGCGCCGATCATGCCGCCCGCTAGGCTTCAGCGGGGGAAGTACATCCTCGCCTTCTCCAGCTTGTAGGTCCAGGGCAGGCCGGCGTTCTTCCAGCCATTGACGATGCGCTGGCCGGCCTTCGGGCCATCCTTGGCGCTGTCGCCCTCGAAGCCTTCGGTGATGCTGTAAACGCGGGTGAAGCCGGCGTTGGCCAGCAGGTCGGCGGCCCGGGCGCTGCGGTCGCCGGAGCGGCAGATCAGGATGACCCGGTCGGTCTTGCCGAGGCGCTTCTCCTTGAGGCGGATTTCGGCCTCCTGGATGAAGTCGCTGTTGGGTTCGAGCTGATACATGTGGCGGCGCTCGTCCCAGTCGGTCATCAGCTCCTGGTGCTCCACGTAGGGCACCAGGGCATCGGCGTCGGTGGGCATGCCCACGTACATGGCCTCGGCGCGGGTGCGTACATCCAGGAAAAGCGTGCGGGCAGGCTCCCGGCCCATGATCTCGTGGGCCTCGGCGGGGGTCAGGTAGAGCTGCAGGCGCGAGCGTTTGTAGTCGGGCAGGGTGCCGCCGTCCACGCCCTCGGCGAGCACGGGCAGCGAAACCGAAAGGCTGCCGATGGCCAGTAGTGCAGCCAGCGCAAAATGTCTCATACTTCCTCCAGACGATTCGTGTGTACCAACCCCGGGAGAGGCTGATCATGCAGGTGAAAACGGTTGTTCTGATGGCGGGTGTGTTGCTCTCCGGCGCGGCGCTGGCGGGCGGCGATCCGGCCACGGGGGAGAAGATGGTGAAGGAGCACGCCTGTGCCGGCTGTCACCAGCGCCTCATCGGCGGCGACGGCTCGGCCCTGTACACCCGCAGCGACCGCAAGGTGACGAGCAAGGAGAAGCTGACGGCCCAGGTGAGCTTTTGCAGCACCCAGCTCAAGACCGGCTGGTTTCCCGAGGACGAGGAGCACGTGGTGGCCTGGCTGAATCACCGCTACTACCACTTCAAATAGGGGACGTGGGGTCGAATTCATTCGACCTCGGACTTCGGCCAAGGGGCTGTCGCTCATCCCTGTGAGGAGGTCGAATGAATTCGACCCCACGGGGGCATGGCCCGCGCAACGGATTTACAGGATGACTGGGGGTCATCGGGCTAGCCCCTGCGTCACCCGGTTCTCCAGATAGCCGCCGTACAGCCCCACGCTGTCACCCCCCAGCAGCGCCTCGGCGCGGGGTTGGCCCGTGCCGTCCAGAAAGAGCACGGTGGGCGCGAACTTCACTTTGTAGCGGCGGGCCACGTCGGCGTGGGTGGCCTGGCGGCCGTCAAAATCCCTGAGCAGCCGGGGGCTGCCGATGCCCACCTCGCGGATGCGTACCCGCTCGCGGAAGCGGGGGTCGTCGGTGAGCGCCGGCAGGTAGGCGTCGCGCACGGCAACGCAGTAGGGGCAGTCGGGCAGGCTGAAGAGCACCACATAGAGCAGCTCGGGCTGTTTGCCGCCGGTCTCGTGGAGGCTCGAATCCAGGGGGCCGCGGGCGTGGACGCCCGGTGCGCCGGCCAGGATCAGGCCGGCGAGCAGGGCCAGGCGCGCGAAGAGCTTCATGGCTTCAGCGGGCGAGGGACTCGCGCTCCAGGGTCAGGTAGCTGCCATAGGCGTTGATGCGGTTGGCGGCCTCGAAGGCGGGCAGCTTGCTGAAGCGGCGCCAGTCGGTGCGGGCATACGCCTCGTCAAAGGGCACCATCTCCTCCACGGCCTTGCCCATCTGTTCGCGCAGGTAAAGCAGGTAGTCGCGGGTCAGCCTGAGGTCGGCGGCGGCATCGGTGGAGTGCCGCCCGTGGCCAGTGACCAGTACCCGGGGCTGCAGCCCGACCAGGGTGTCGATGGCGGCGAGCCAGCGTTTGCTGTCGGCGTTGCCCACGAAGGGGATGCGCCCGGCAAACAGGATGTCGCCGCAGAACACCACGCCATCTTCCTCCACGGTCACCACCAGATCTTCCGGGGCGTGGGCGGGGCCGAGGAGGGTGACGCGGAAATGCAGGCCGCCTTCCTCGAAGCGGGTGTCACCGTCGAGCCAGCCGTCGGCCTGGATCAGGCGGGTGTGTTCATCCACCCATGGAAAGAGGTCTTTCTGTCGCTGCGCGAGTCGGGCAGCGGCCTCGCCACTGCCGAAGTATTCCTTGCCGCCCTGGTGGGCCCACACTTCGGCGCCGGTGGCCTTGAAGGCCGCGAGACCGTAAAAATGATCGGCGTGGTAGTGGGTCAGGATGACCCGCTTCACCGGCTTGCTGCTGACCTGGCGGATGGCGGCCAGCAGTGCGTCGCCCAGGGGCGGTGTGCCGAGGGCGTCGATGACGATGACGCTGTCGCGGGTGACGACGAAGCCGGCATTGCTGTTGAAGCCCTTGTTGGCCGCCGAAGCCATGCCGGCGTCGCCCAGCACATACCAGGCGTGGGCCGATACCTGGACCGGGGTAAGGGGCGGGACGTCCTGGGCCACGGTGCCCAGGCTGAGCATGGCGGCGGCGAGGGCGGCGAGGGCGCGCAGCCAGAGAGGGAGAGGGAATCGGCTGCAGGCCATCGTTGTTCTCCTCAAGCCATGCCGGGGTTGCCGGCCATGCCCTTCAGGGTGGGCAGATTGAGCGGGCGGGCGTGGATTACCTTCTGGCCCTTGAGATAGCGGGCCACCAAGTCCCAGATGACTTCGCCGCCGGCTTTGGCGGCATCTTCTGAGACCGGCGCCCAGCCGGCGACCTTGTAGGTCTTGCCGGCTTCCAGGGGCTTGCCACCCAGCCGCATGTCGGTGATGCGGCTGCCCATGCGGCCCATCGGGTCGCAGGCGTACTCAAGCCCGCCGACCCGCACCATGTCGCCACCCTGCTGGTAGTAGGGGTCGGGGTTGAAGAGGTTGTCGCAGACGTCTTCAAGCACGGTCTTGATCTGCTCGCCGGTCATCATCGTCACCGTGGTCCAGGGGTAGGTGATGGCGGTCTGGTCGAGGAGGTGCTCCATGCGGATGGTGTCGCCGGGCAGCAGGCTGGTGCCCCAGCGGAAGCCCGGGGAGAAGGCAATCTCGGCGTTCTTCTCGGCCAGCAGGGCGTCGAGGATGAGCTGGTCCCAGGAGCCGTTGAAGTTGCCGCGGCGGTACAGCAGGCCTTCGCTGACGGCGAGCTTCTCGGCCAGCTTGCCCTCGTAGGGAGCGCGCATCTTCTTGATGAGCGCGTCCATGGCCGGGTCGGCGGGGATCAGATTGGCGAAAACCGGCAGCAGCTTGTAGCGGAAGTCGGTGACCTTGCCGCCCTTCACTTCCAGGTCGAGCACGCCCAGGTACTTGCCATTGGAGCCGGCGTTGGTCACCAGGGTCTGGCCACCGGCGTTCTTCACGATCACTGGTGCGGGTACGCCGTCGTGGGTGTGGCCACCGAGGATGGCGTCGACCCCACGGACGCGGCTGGCCATTTTCAGGTCCACGTCCATGCCATTGTGGGACAGCACCACCACGGCCTGGGCGCCGGCGGCGCGGGCTTCGTCAACCACCTTCTGGAGGTTGTCGTCCTGGATGCCGTAGCTCCAGTTGGGTACCTGCCAGCGGGGGTTGGCGATGGGGGTGTAGGGGAAGGCCTGGCCGATGATGGCCACCGCCACGCCATTGATGTTGCGGATGACGTAGGGCTTGAACACCGGGTCGCCGAAGTCGGCGGTCTTGATGTTCTGGGCAACGATGTCCACCGTGCCTTTGAAGTCCTTCTCTTCGATTTCCTTGACCCGCGCTTCGCCGTAGGTGGCTTCCCAGTGCAGGGTCATCACGTCCACAGTCAGCGCCTTGCAGGCGTCCACCATGTCCTGGGCATTGGTCCATAGGGCCAGGCCGGAGCCCTGCCAGGTGTCGCCGCCGTCGAGCAGCAGCGAGCCCGGGCGGCTGGCCTTGAGCTGCTTGACCAGGGTGGCGAGATGGGCGAAGCCGCCGACCTTGCCGTAGGTTTTGGCGGCCTTGACGAAATCCAGGTAGGTGAAGGCGTGGGCTTCCGGTGTGCCCGGGCGGATGCCGAAGTGGCGAAGCAGCTTTTCACCCACCAGGTGCGGCACCTGGCCGGCCATCGGGCCGACGCCCAGATTGACGTCCGGCTCGCGGAAATGGATGGGCAGCAACTGGGCATGACAGTCGGTCATGTGCAGCAGGCTGACGTTGCCGAAGCGCGGCAGATCGTACATCCGTGCGGCGGCCTTGGCGGCCTCTGATGGATTGCTGTGGAGGCTCAGGCCGCCGGCCGCAGCGACGGCCAGCACCTGGAGGAAATCCCGGCGGTTCATGGACATGCGGTGGGCTCCGATTTCAGTCTTTGTTCACGGGCGATTCGGGATCGACCAGGAAGGCGACGATGTGGGTGATCTGCTCGGGTGTCAGCCAGTTGTGAAGGCCGAAGCGGGGCATGTTGGTGCAGGCGTTGAAGGCGTTGGAGTTGTAGATCTTGTCGTAGGTGTATTTGATGATCTGCTCGGTGTTGCCGCGCAGTTTGCCGAAGTGCTGGAGGCTGGGGCCGATGGTGCCGTAGGCCACTTCCTTCTCTGCCAGCTGGTGGCAGGCATAGCAGTTGCCGCCGCGCACCCGCCCCGGCGGGTCGGGCTGTATGAAGCCGATGTGGCCGCCGGTGCCGACGGCGGCGAGCTTCTCGCCCTCTTTCCAATCACCAATCAGCTTGCCGTCCACGGGGTAGCGGATGGAGGCCATCTCGGCCTTTTCGATCTTCTGGCGGACCTTGGTGGGTGGGTGATCCTTGAACTGGCTGCACAGGCGCATGGTCTCGTCCTGATCGAGCCGTTGCATCCAGTAACTCGGGTTGTCTTCACGGAAGGAGCCGCGGAAGATCTGTTCGGCCTGGGCCGTGATGTCATCCGCGGGCTTGCTCTGGGCCAGGGCGGAGAGGGGGGCAAATGTGATCAGCGCGAGGGCGATCAGGCTGTGTTTCATGGTCGCTCTCCGTTCAGCGTTTGATGCCGGGGGTTTGCATGACGGTGCCGCTGGCCGTCTTCTGCAGATAGACCTGCAGGGCGATCACCGAGTCGGACAGGTACTTGGGCTCGGGCCAGCGGGCCTGGCGCATGCAGTCGATGAGGCGGCGCTGCATGGTCCAGACTGCACCCTGGGAAACCCGGTAGGACGGCCAGGTGGACATGGCCATGCCGGCGCCCGCCTGAGTGGTCAGGTTGCCCAAATCCTGCAGGCGGATGCGCTTGTCGTCCTGTCCGTGGCAGATGGCGCAGGAGAAATCCTGGGGGCCGCTGCGACGGTAGAAGATGTACTCGCCCACTTTGGCCATCCGGGCTTCTTCGGGGTGGCGGGCCGGTACATCGATTTTCATGCCATTGGACTTTCCGCCGATGTAGGTGACCAAGGCTTCGATTTCGGATTCCTTGCCCGGGCGGGAGAACCACTGGCGGGTCACGTCCTCATACTGGAACCCCTGCAGGCTGACCATGCAATGAACCAGCCGGGATTCCACGTCCATGACCTTGCGGGTGTCGGCGAAGTAGCGGGGGAGCTGAGCGTAGGCACCGTCGAGCTTGCCCGGGCCGAGGCCCATGTCGCATTGCTCCAGGCTGGCGTTTTTCGGCCCGCGCGGGGTCTTCCACAGGGACTCGCCCTTCAGCTCCAGCAACTCGGCGGGGTTTCCGTCGGCCAGCATCTCGCGGTATTTGGCGATCTCGTCCATGGTGGAGCCCTGGGCGATGGCCGTGCCGGCCAGGCCAAAACCCACTGCGGCAAGGACCGCAGGCAGTCTTGTACTCATCCTTCTTCCTCCTTCGTGTTGGGGCCCGGTGCCGCCTTGGGCGGTCTGATGGGTGGGCGAGGGGCCGGGCGGGGGCCCGGCGCCCGGGTCAGTTGATCTGGACCTCGTCCGTGCGCTTGTCGCCCTTGTTGTCCACCCAGCTCACCGCGAGCTTGTCGCCCTTGGCGCCGCCCTTGAACTTGAAGGCCAGGTAGGGGTTCTTGGAAACGGCGGTGCCGAACTGGGCCGCCAGCACCTGCTTGCCGTTATGCTCGGCGGAGAGTTCGGTGATGAAATGGGCCGGGACCAGATTGCCGGAGGAATCCTTGCGCTGGCCGGTTTCCATCTCGTGGCTCATGAGCACTTTCACTTCGGTGATGCCGTCCTTCGCGCTGGCGCGAATCTTCATGGGATCTGCCATTTTTCTTCCTTTGTCCGAATGGGGTAGGGCGGGGCTCAGCCGCCGCAGCCGCCGAGGGTGACCTTGATTTCCTTCTTGGTCATGATGAACTTGCCACCTGCCTTGACGATGGCGATGACGTCGGAGGTCTGGCCCATCTTGACCCGGGTCTGCACCGAGGCTTCAGTGCCGGCCGGCAGCATGAAGCTGGCAGCGAGGGGGTTCGGGTTCTTCTCGATGAGGATGGCGATGGCTTCGACACCGGCCAGGGCCGACACCACGCCCACCGGCACCACGGCGCCGTTTTCGGCGATGTCCGGGGCGGTGATCTGGATGTCGGTGGAGCTCTGGGCGCCGGTAGCGCCGAGGGCCTTGAGGGTGTCCTCGATGCTCTTGGCGTCGAAGGCCGATTTGTTCCATTCGGCCCGGGCCTGGCCCGGGGTGATCAGGCCGGCGGCGGCCAGCAGGCCAAACAGGCCCAGCCCGCCACCGGCCTTGAGTGCTTCACGGCGTTGCATGTTCATGTGTCTCTCTCCTTGGTTGATCGGTTTGCTTACTGGGCCTTGGCGCCCGACATGATCCATTTGACGAGGCTGCGGATATCCGCGTCCTTGAGCTGGCCCTGGGGTGGCATGGGGATGGCTCCCCACGCGCCCTGGCCGCCGGCCTTCACCTTGGCGACAAGCTTCGTTTCGGCATCGGCCTGGCCTTTGTATTTGGCCGCCACCTCGTTGTAGCCGGGGCCGACGATCTTGCTGGCCACGCCGTGGCAGGCCATGCAGCCGCTGTCGCTGGCCAGCTTGCTGGCGGTGGCGTTTTCACTGAGGGGGGCCGGGGCGACTGGCGTTGCGGCCTTGCCGCTGGTGTCCTTGCCGCGCACGGGGCCCACCGGCCGGTTCTGCTCGGCCAGATTGCCGTGGGCAGTTTCGGCATACACCGGCAGCAATGAGGCCACCTTCACTTCTGTCTTGCAGTTGCTCATGCAGGCTGTGTTCTTTACGTCGGGCTTGCCACCGTTGCCGATGCCACCCTTCGCCGCCGTAGCGCCCGGCCACATGCCGTGGTCGGTGTTCATGCCGTTGCGGTTGGGCATGCGGGCCTGGGCTTCGGCAATGTTCTTGTCGGTCAGCACGAAGTCGCCGGGGACGATTTCGGCCAGGTTGAGCAGATAGGCCACCAGGGCGTAGACCTCGTCATTGCTGAGGGACTTGGGGGCGGTCAGGGGCATGGCCCGGTTGATGTAGTCGAACAGGGTCGACACCGTGGCCACCTTCATGATCGCGCTGCGCTGGGGGGCATCGCCCTTGACCAGGGACAGCACGTGGCCCGTCTTGATGTCGTCCTTGGTGGTGCCGCCGATCAGCGGGGTATGCACCTCGTTGGATTCGCCGAAGCTGCCGTGGCAGGACGCGCATTTGGCTTCCCAGACCTCCTGGCCCTGATCCACGCTGCCGCTGCCGGGGCGCAGGCCCTTGAAGTCGGGGCGAACGTCGATGTCCCAGGCGTGGATTTCGGCGCGGGTGGCGCTGCGACCGATGCCCGCATACTTGCCGTCGGCCAGGGCACTGTTGGCGGTGAGGGTGGCCAAGGCCAGGGCGATGGCGCCGCCCAGGGAAGGTTTAGAGAACCTGAACATTGCTCACCTCCCCACTTTCCGTCACCTTCCACGACTGGATGGCGTTGTTGTGATAGATCGATTTGGTGCCGCGCACGGCACGCAGCTGGCCGTAGCCGGGCTGTACGTAGCCGGTGTCGTCCAGGGCCCGGGACTGGAGGATGGCGGGTTTGCCGTCCCACACCCAGTCGATGTTGAAGCGGGTCAGGCACTTTGCGTTGACCGGCCCTTCCACTCGCGCCGGGCGCCAGTTGATGCCTCCATCGGTAGATACATCCACGCGCTTGATCTTGCCGCGCCCCGACCAGGCCAGGCCGGAGATGTTGTAGAAGCCCTTGTCGAGGAGGATCTGGCCACCCGAAGGGGTGGTGATGACCGACTTGCACTCCTGCACCGAGGTGTATTGGCGGTGCTGGCCGTCGGGCATGAGGTCGATGTAGTGGATGGCCTCGTCCTTGGTGGCCCAGGGCTTGTCGCCCACTTCGATGCGGCGTAGCCACTTGACCCAGCTCACCCCCTGCACGCCCGGCACCACCAGGCGCAGGGGGTAGCCGTTTTCGGGGCGCAGCATCTCGCCGTTCTGGCCGTAAGCCACCAGCACCTCGTCGCTCTGCACCATTTCGATGGGGATGGTCCGGGTCATGGAGGAGCCGTCGGCGCCCTCGGCGAGCACATACTTTGCCTTCTTCCAGTCGATGCCGCAGTCTTCGAGGATCAGCCGCAGGGGGACGCCGGTGAACTCGGAGCAGGACAGCATGCCGTGGCTGTACTGCACGGTGGGAACTGCCACGTTGCCCCATTCCATGCCGGTATTGGCGCCGCATTCAATGAAGTGCATCCGCGACACCGGGGGCAGGCGGAGGATGTCATCCACCGTATAGACCTTGGGCTGCTTCACGAAGCCATTGTCAGTGCCATGCACCATCAGGCGGTGTTTGGACGGGTCGATGTCTGCCCAGCCCTGGTGATGGCGCTCGAAGTGCAGGCCCGACGGGGTGATGATCCCGAACAGGCCCTGCAACGGTGTGAAGGCCACCGAGACCTGGGGCATGCGTGTCAGGCCGGGGGACTCCCGGCGCTGCAGACCTTTCTCGTACTGGGAGGGCAGGCCATAGGGCCGGGCGGCCACGGGCTGCCCGAGGCTGGTAGTCCAGGGGGGCAGGGTGAGTATGTTGGGGTCGCCGTCGGCGGCGCGGGCGATGCCGCTGCCCGTCAGGGCGGCGGAGGCGGTGATGAAGGCGTTACGCAGGAAGTCCCGGCGCCCTTCCTTGACGGCAGTGATCTCCGTTTCGGTCAGGAAGTTCTCGGGGGCGGGGCGAACGCGCCCGCGCTGGGTTGGCTGGTCGGCCATGTGATGTCTCTCCCTCAGTCTCCAAGTGTTGGAATCGCAGAAGGTGACGTCTGCGCGTGCCGTGAACCGGTCTCACCCCCCTTGATCTAAAACAATTTATAACCATAGACTAATATCGTCAATTGCTAATATTGATGCGCTGCAATAATCCGTGCCTGCTCAAAAAGGCCGCACATCGACGGCCATGGCGGCTTGCTGTGGCAAGCTGCTCAGGAGAACAATACGCAGGAAGCACCCATTGCTCACCGCTCCGGCGGAACCAAGGAGGAGATGTATGAAGCTGTTTCGATGGATGTTGGCCGTCGGGCTGTTCGGTGTCCTGGGCACAGCCCAGGCCGAGGTCAAGGCGGACCCCAACCTGGCCCGAAATCTGGCCGCTACCTGCGCCAACTGCCATGGCACCGACGGCAAGGCTGTGGCCGGCTCCGGGGCCGAGGCCCTGGCAGGCACCGACAAGGCCAAGCTGTTGCAGAAGCTGATGGATTTCCGTTCGGGGGCCAAACCGGCCACGATCATGCATCAGATATCCAAGGGCTATACCGAGGCACAACTCGAACTGGTGGCGGAGTATTTCGCCACCCGCAAGTGAGGGAGCGCAGGATGTGGGATCGACGTGAGTTTTTGAAGGGCGCGGCCCTTGCCGGCGGGTCGGTTGCTCTGCCCGGGCTGTCGGGCTGCACCATTGGGTCGAAGGCCCGGGGCCATGTGGTGGTGGTAGGGGGCGGCTTTGGTGGTGCCACGGTGGCCAAATACCTGCGCATGTGGAGCCAGCAGGGCGTGGATGTGACCCTTGTGGAGCGTAACCCGCAGTTCATTTCCTGCCCGATATCCAACCTGGTGATCAGCGGTGACAAGCAGATGTCCGACATCACCCTGAGCTACGATGGCCTGCGCAACACTTGGGGCGTGAAGGTGCTGCAGGACACCGTGACCGCGGTGGATGCGGCAGCCCGCAAGGTGACGCTGGCCTCGGGTGGGGTGCTGTCCTATGATCGGCTGGTGCTGTCGCCGGGCGTCGAGTTCATGTACGACCAGGTGCCGGGGCTGGAGAGTGAGGCGGCCCGCGACTCCGTGCTGCATGCCTGGAAGGCTGGCCCGCAGACGGCGGCCCTGCGCAAGCAGCTGGAAAGCATGCAGGACGGCGGCGTCTACGCCCTGACCATCCCAAAGGCGCCCTATCGCTGCCCCCCCGGACCCTACGAACGGGCCTGCCTGGTGGCCAACTATCTGCAGAAGGCCAAGCCGAAATCCAAGGTGTTGGTGCTGGATGCCAACGAGGAGATCACCTCGAAGAAGGGCTTGTTTACCAAAGCATTCGAGAAGTACAAGGGTATTCTCGAGTACCGCCCCAACAGCGAGCTGCGCGAGGTGGACGTGGCTAGCCGGATTGCGGTTCTGGAGTTCGACAAGGTCAAGGCTGACGTGCTCAACGTGGTGCCGCCCCAGCGGGCTGGTGACGTGGCCGCCAAGTCGGGCCTCAAGCTGATCAACAACCGGTGGGTGGATGTCGACTGGCTGAGTTTCGAGTCGGTCAACACAGCCGGGGTGCATGTGATCGGTGATGCAATCTTCCCGGCGCCGACCATGCCCAAGTCGGGTCACATGGCTAACCAGCATGCCAAGGTCACTGCGGCAGCCATTCTCAACCTGCTGGCAGGCGAGGCGCCAAGCCCTGCGCCCTTGGTGATGAACACCTGCTATAGCTTCGTGGATTCAAAGAACGTCATCCACGTGGCCTCGGTGCATCAGTACGACGCAGCCAAGAAGACGGTGATGCCGGTGGCAGGGGCCGGCGGCGTGTCGGCCGCCGCGAACGAGCTGGAAGGCAAGTACGCGCTGGCCTGGGCGCGCAACATCTGGGCTGACATGCTGGTCTGACCTGGGCTTGCAGATGAAGACGGGGCCGCTGTTTGGGTGGCCCCGTTTTTAATCGGGCAGGATCACTCCAGGGTGGAGATGTAGCTCGATACGGCCTTGACTTCCAGCTCGGTGAGCCTTGAGGCGATGGAGTGCATCACCGCGTTGTCGTTGTTGCGTTCTCGGGTGTTGAACTGTTTGAGCTGGTTTTCCAGATAGAGGGGCTGCTGGCCGGCCAGGCGGGGCAGCAGCGGCGTGCCATAGCCTTTGGAGCCGTGGCAGGAGGTGCATGAGGCTACCCCAGAGTATTGGTTGCCCTTGGTGAAGATGTAGCGTCCCACCGCGGCCAGTTCGGCGTCGGTAGTGCTGGTATGGCTGGGTCTTTTCTGTTCAAAGAAGCTGCCGAGGGCTTTCATTTCCTCGGGGCTCAGGTCGCCCACCATGCCGGACATGGTGTCGCTCTTGCGTTTGCCGGTCTTGAAGTCGGACAGTTGTTTGACGATGTAATCGGCATGCTGGCCGGCCAGCCGTGGATACAGGGCCGATGCGGCCTCACCTTCCATGCCATGACACAGGAAGCAGCGACCACCGACGATCTCCTCGGCGCGTTTCAGATCTGCAGCTTGCACCGCTGCGGGCAAGGCCATCAACAGCGTCAGACCAGCCGCAAAAAAATACCCTTGCATTCTTCTCTCCTCCTTTTTATAAACTCCGGAGAGAAGACTATCAGAATTCGTTAATACTCTGAATTGAGTAGGGGAGCCTTGCTACGGGTTCGTATTGCACTCAGTGCTTGCGACCCAGCCCACCCAGCAGGAAGGCGATCGGGCGCTGGCTCTTCTGGGGAGCGGTGGCTTCGTCACCGTTGCTTCCGCTGCCAGCCGGTACGGCACCGTCCTTCTGCTGGTAGGGCTTGCTGAAGTCAAAGCCGTCAGCGGCGATGTGCGAGGGTTGGCGGCTGCGCTGGGGGCTGCGTTCGCGTTCGGTGCGCTCCGGCCGGTCGCCACGTTCGGGGCGGCGTTCACTCCGCTCACCACGCTTGCGCTCGCCACCCTGTGCTGCAGCAGCACCGTCGGCCGGCCGGGATGACGGGGCGCTGCGCCGGCGGCGGCTGCCATCGGCATCGAAGAAGTCAGGCTCGGGGTCGTAGCCGGGCACGATCTCCTGCTTGATCTCGAGTTTGATGAGTTTCTGGATGTCGGCGAGGCGGTGCTTTTCTTCGGAGCTGACCAGGGACACGGCCTTGCCCGACTTTCCGGCGCGGCCGGTGCGGCCGATGCGGTGGACGTAGTCTTCGGCGGTGTGGGGCAGCTCGAAGTTGATCACCGAGGGCAGATCCTCGATGTCGAGGCCCCGGGCGGCCACGTCGGTGGCCACCAGCACGCGGACCTTGCCGGACTTGAAGTTTTCGAGGGTCTCGGTGCGGGCCTGCTGGCTCTTGTCGCCGTGGATGGAGTCGGCCGAGATGCCGTGGCGCTCCAGGAAGTGAGCCAGGCGGCTGCAGGCGAACTTGGTGTCCACGAAGACCAGCACCTGGTTGGTTTCGTCTTCGTGACGCACGATGTGGGCCAGCAGGTTGCGCTTGAGGCCGCTGGATACCGGGTGAACAACGTGGGTGATGGTCTCGCTGACCATGTTGCGGCGGGCCACCTCGATCAGCTGCGGGTTCTTCAGCATCTGATCGGCGAGCTTCTTGATCTCGTCGGAGAAAGTGGCGGAGAACAGCAGGCTCTGCCGGGCGGCCGGCAGCAGGGCGAGGATGCGCCGGATGTCGGGGATGAAGCCCATGTCGAGCATGCGGTCGGCTTCATCGAGGATCAGGAATTCGACCTGGCCAAGGGCGATGGTCTTCTGCTGGACGTGGTCGAGCAGGCGGCCCGGCGTGGCAACGACGATCTCGATACCACGGCGCAGCTCCTGGATCTGCGGGTTCATGTCGACGCCGCCGTAGATGCAGGTGGAGCGCAGGGGAAGATGCTTCGAGTACATCTTTACGGATTCATACACCTGCATGGCCAGTTCCCGCGTCGGCGCCAGAATCAGCGCACGTACGGGGTGCCGGGCAGGGCTGGTCGAACTGCTGGCGTGACGTGCCAGGCGATTGAGCAGCGGCAGGGTGAAGCCGGCGGTCTTGCCTGTGCCAGTCTGGGCGCCGCCCATGACGTCATGCCCGGCCAGCACGACGGGAATCGCCTGGCGCTGGATGGGGGTCGGTTCGGTGTAGCCGGCTTCGGTGACGGCCCGCAGGATTTCAGGAATGAGTCCGAGTTCGGAAAACGACATGGATGTGATCACGATCGCGGTGCGGTGCTTAGTGCACTGCACCATTTGAGTAGTCCAGCATTATACATCGGGATGTCGTCAACGCCGCGTGAGATAGCAGGTGACCTCTTCGCGGTCGTGGTAGAGATGCTTGATTCTCAAGGTGTATTTGATGTTGCCCGCACGCATGCGCTGGTCAATCAGGGCGCGGCAGCGTTCCACCTCGTCGAAGCGCCGCTTCATGGGCAGTTTGAGGTTGAAGATGCTGCGTCGGCAGCGCCCGCTGGCCACCCACTCGGCCATCAACGGGGCGATGCGGGAAGGCTGCTCGACCATGTCGCAGACCATCCATTCCACCTGCTTGCGTGGCTTCCAGGTAAAGCCATCCACCCGCAGGTGTTCGAGCAGGCCGGTGGCCACCACCGACGGAGCCATCGGGCCGTTGTCGATGGCGGTGACCCGCAGGCCGCGGCTCACCAGCTGCCAGGTCCAGCCGCCGGGGGATGCCCCCAGATCGACGGCCTGCAGGCCCGGGCGCAGGGTGGCGCGTTGTTCGTCTTCAGTGAGCAGGTCGGAGATGGCCTCGGCCAGTTTCAGGGTGGAGCGACTGGGAGCGTCCTTGGGCATGCGCAGCCGGGGAATGCCCATGGGCCAGGACGAGCCTTCGCTGGCCAGGCTGATACCCAGCATGGCCCGTTTCGGGCTGGCCAGGAAGACATGCAGGCGCGGCAGATGGGGTGAGTCGGTGCGCAGCAGCCCGGCCTGGGTGAGGGCTTCTTCAAGCAAGGGGCCGAAACGACGCAGGAAACCGGACTGCTGCTTGCCGTCGTTGGTGTCGGGGGTTTCGAGCAGCAGCGCGGAGAAGCGCTCTCCCAAAGCGATGATGGTGCTCATGAGGGGGCTCAGGCGATCCTTCTCGGGAAGATCGTCCAGGTTGCCGACGAGCTGGCAGGTCTGCCGCGAGAAGATCAGGCGGGACAGGTCGAAGCGCCGCCGTAGCACGTCGTGGGGGATGGGGGTATTCAATTGAAACAGGGTGAAACCACTGTTGGCTACGTCGACCGTGCCCCCTTCCAGACGCGCAGTGCGGGCCGCAGCCTGAAGTTCAAGGCTGGCATCGGGCTCGAACCCGGGGCGGCACTGGACGAGAATGCCAATGGAAAGGCAGGGCGTAGGGGCGGGCTGCATGGGTTGGGGGGGCTGAAGGCGATGGTGGATGTGTAGAATCTGGGCAAGGGCTTGCTCGCCCGTGCTGACGTGCGATGCGGCGTTTGGCTGCGGGGGGCATGATACCCGATCGCGGCTCGCCGCTTTTCTGCCCGGGGCACACGTTGCCGGTTGGCGGCGTCGGGCTGTGTGGCAGTTTTTTTGCGATCTGGAGGGTACTTATGGAGTTCCGTAATCTTGGTGCCAGCGATCTGCGGGTGTCGTCTGTCTGCCTGGGAACGATGACCTTCGGCCAGCAGAACTCGGAGGCAGAGGCGCATGCACAGCTGGATGCGGCGTTTGCAAGGGGCGTGAATTTCATTGACGCCGCCGAGATGTACCCGGTGCCGGCCCGCGCCGACACCTACGGCCACACCGAATCCATCATCGGGTCGTGGCTGCGCGGGCGCCCCCGGGACAGTGTGGTGCTGGCCACCAAGGTGGCAGGGCCGGGGCGCAACATGGCGTGGGTCCGCGGTGGTCCGGCCTCCCTCGACCGGGCCAACATCCGTGCGGCTGTCGAGGCCAGCCTTACCAGGTTGGGTACCGATTATATCGACCTGTACCAACTCCACTGGCCGGCCCGTAATCAGCCCATGTTCGGTCAGTGGCGTTTCGACCCGGAAGGCGAGCGGCCGGCGACCCCCATCGAGGAGCAGCTCGCAGCCCTTGCCGAGCTGGTGACGGAGGGGAAGATCCGCTACGTGGGTTTGTCCAATGAGCACCCCTGGGGCCTGATGTCCTTTCTGCGGGTGGCCGACATGCTGGGGCTGCCCCGGGTCGTGTCCGTGCAGAACGCCTACAGTCTGCTCAACCGGGTGTTCGAACAATCCATGGCCGAGGTGTGCTTTCGCGAGAAGGTCAGCCTGCTGCCGTATTCGGTGCTGGGCTTCGGGCACCTGACTGGCAAGTACCTTGACAACCCCGCGGCCCCGGGGCGGATTTCGCTGTTTCCAGGTTTCGGGCAGCGCTATGACAAGCCCTGTGTGCAGCCCGCCGTGGCGGCGTATGTTGACCTGGCAAGCCAGTACGGGATGACACCGACCGAGTTGGCTATCGGTTTTGTCGCCTCCCAGCCCTTTGTGGGCAGTGTGATCGTGGGGGCGACCACCATCGCGCAGCTCGAAGCCAATCTCGATGCCTGTGTGCGGTGCCTGGATGCCAGGGTACTGGGGGAGATTGAGGCGGTTCATCTCCAGTTTCCCAACCCCGCGCCGTAAATCCAGGGCGACTGCGGTGAAGTGTTGCGGAGCTGAAATGCTTGGACGGAGGGTGTGTTGAAGGAAATCGTGGCGGCGCAAGACCTGCGTGCGGGCATGTTTGTGTCGGAGCTTGATCGTCCGTGGCTTGAGTCGCCTTTCATGATGCAGGGTTTCCTGATCGAGGATGAAGCGACGCTGCTGCAGATCCGGCAGGTGTGCAGATTTGTGTACGTTGATCGGGCTCGTTCGGTGGGGGAGGCCTGGCGCAGTGCGCCGGCGGAGCCTGTCGGCACTGCCGCGGAGCGTCAGCCGGCTGCGCTGGGCGCCTTCGTGGTCAAGCCCGGGCAGCGACGTCAGCCACTGGATTTCTTCGCTTTGCTCAAGTCACTCCGCGGCCTGAGGGTTGAATCGGCCGGCTGCCGGGGAGAGGGTGACGAGGATCAGGCTGCACCCTGGTTCCGGCGCTATCCGGAGGCGGGTGATCCACGCGGGCAGGGTGCCGGCGAGGGCCTCCCCGAAAGGCGCGGGTCGGCTCCTTCTGCCAGGCTGCCGCTGATAACCATCTACGATGAGCGCTCCGCCCGCTCCGCTGGGCGGGCGGGGGGAGAGGCGGGCTCGGGGGTATCCGGGCCGGCGGGTATGAGCTTTGTCGAGCCAAGCACCTCGCTGGACGAGGAGATCGTCAACGCGTTGCCGGTGGTGGCCCGAGTGCAAGGCTTGTTGGCGGAGATCGCCAGAGACGTTCAGAGCAATCTGACCCCCGATCTCGAGCGCTTGCGTGGCGTGGTGTCTGAAATGGTGCTGAGCGTCGTCCGCAATCCGGACGCCTTGCTTTGGTTGCTGCGCCTCAAGAAGACCGACCAGTACAGCTATGACCACTCCCTCGACGTCGCTGCCCACGTGATGATCTTTGGTCGGGCCCTGGGACTTGGTGAGGAGTCCATCACGACCCTGGGGATGGCCGGGGTGCTGCAGGATATCGGCAAGCTGCGCCTGCCCCAGCGCCTGCTCCAAAAGACTGGCGTCCTGTCGCCCCGCGAGTACGAGATCTTCAAGACCCATGTGGATTTCTCGCTGCATATTCTTGCCGCCTGCCCCCACGCCACACCCCAGATGATGGATATCATCGCCCGCCACCACGAGCGGCTCGACGGTAGCGGTTACCCGGCCGGCCTGAAGGGGGATGATCTGGGTCTTATGGCGGAAATCGCGGGCATTTGCGACGTTTACTGCGCCATGACCCGGGAACGCTCATATGGGGTGGCGGTGAGTTCCCAGGATGCTCTTGACGCAGTCAGGGCGCTGCGAGGCAAGCGTTTTTCGATCAGTACGGTGGATCAGTTCGTCCAGTGCATCGGGCTCTACCCGGTGGGTACCCTGATTGAACTCAATTCCGGCGAGGTTGCGGTGGTGGTGTCCCAGAACCGGATCCGTCGCCTCAAGCCCCGGGTGATGATCCTGCTCGGTCCTGACAAGAAGCCCAACGCCTATCCCCAGACCCTGGATCTCCTCTACGACCCTTCCTGTGCCACTGGCGAACCCTACGAGATCGTCCGGGCATTGCCGCCTGGTGCCTTCGGGGTCGATCCGTCGGCTTTTTATCTCGCATGAATACACCCGCATCGCATCTGGTGCGCTCCCCCCATCCGGTCATCGACGAGGATGCCCTCGCCCGTCTCCTGCTGCGCTACGGCGTCGGACAGGGGGAGCAGGCTGCGGTGCGTGCCTTCGGGCGGATCATCCGCGCCGGCGAGTTGGAGGAGGCGCTGCTGGCCCGCTTCGATCTTGGCGAGGCGGTGGCCGGAGTGGAGCCCTCCTTGAGGGCTTTCTGTGTCGAGCTGGCAAAAATCACTGAGTGGGACTTCACCCCCGGCTGGCTGGCCGGGCTGGTGAATCTGTGGTCCGAGTGCTATCTGGGCGGGGCGGTGGCGGAATTTCCCTTCATCGCCATCGAGGCCCTGATGACCTCCTGCCAACTGCATCTGTTCAGCGATCGGGCCATGGTTCATCGACTGGAGCTCGACATCTTGTCGGCTCTCGTGCGCTTGGGCTGGTGTCTGGGCGGACTACTGTGCGAGGTGTCCATCGACCATGAACAGACCTTCCGGCTCAATGCCGAGGATGGTGATGCGGTCCTCGGCATCCCCAACCGACGGCGTTTCCTGACCTTGTTGGCGGAAGGCCTGGCTCGTGCTGCTGACGGAGAGGCGGTAGGGCTGCTGGTGCTCGATATCGAATGGGGGCGGTCTGTGGATGTGTTGGCCATGGACGAGCGCGACCACTTGCGGTTGGCCCTGTCGGATGCGATGCGGGCAGTTCTGCGTTCCAACGACACCCTGTGTGCCCTCGGCGATGATCAATGGGCTGTCATCCTGCCGGATCTGCAGCATCCGGCCCAGGTGTCCCTGGCCGGCAGCAAGCTGGTGGATGCTTGCGAGGTTCTGCGGGGCAACAATTTTCCCGGGCAGCGGGGGCGTTTCCACGCTGGCGGGGCATGGGCGCCGGAGCATGCCACCGACCCCCTCGGCCTGGTGCATGCAGCCCGTGCGGCGCAGGTGGCTGCCAAGGCGTCCGGCCAGGCCTTCGACTTGTATTGTCCGGAAACGGCGGCGCGAAGCCATGGCGACGCGGGGTTCGAATCGGAAGTGGCTCGAGCCCTGGAGACCCGCCAATTTCAGCTCTATCTGCAACCCCAGGTCGCCCTGCCGTCCCGCCGGCTAGTCGGCGCCGAGGCTCTGCTGCGCTGGCGGCGAGAAGGGCAGGGGTTCGCGTCGCCACCCGACATCCTGCAGGTGCTGGAGCGCATCGGCCTTATGGCGGAGCTGTCGCGCTGGGTCATTCAGCAAGCCGGGCAGGTGCTGGCCACGCTGGCAGCGGCCGGATGTGAGGTGTCGGTTTCGGTGAATCTCATGGCTGACGATCTGAAAGATCCGGAGTTGCCGCTCTTCATACGGCAGACCTGCGAAACCTGGCGAGTGCCTGAGTCACGCATGTGCTTCGAACTGACCGAGGGTGGCCTTGTGTCGCGGGACGGTATGTCCGTTCGCAACCTCGATGCCCTGCGTGCAGGGGGAGGGCGTCTGGCTCTGGACGATTTCGGGACGGGCTATTCGTCCATGGATTACTTGCGGCGCCTGCCCGTGGATGAGCTGAAGCTTGACAAGTCTTTTGTCGAACGCATCACCGTCACCGACAATGATCGCGCCATCGTCGAGTTGATGGTACGTGTGGCCCACACATTTGGTCTGGAAGTGGTGGCTGAAGGGGTCGAGGACGTAGCCACCGAGGCGGTGCTCAATGAGATGGGCTGTGACCGGGCTCAGGGGTATCTATATGCACCGGCCATGCCCGTGGAGCAGTTCCTTGCCTGGTGGGAGTCGCATCGGAATATGCTGGTGGGGGCCGGGGCATCCTGACGCTCACCAGGAGGCTTACTCCCTGGGCTTGCGCCTTTTGCGCGTTTCGGATTCGGTGGGCGTGTCGGTTTCGGTCTTTACCGGGGAATCAGCTTCCGCTTGGTTGTCGCCCTCGGCCGAGGATGATCTTTCCTCGCCGGTTTCGGTGCTGCTGTGGTTTGCCGTTTTCTTTTTCTTGGATGACGGAGCGGCTGGAGGCGGAGGCGGGGGGAGCAAGGGCACGACTTCCGTGATCTTGTTCTCCGCCATGTAGTCGTTCATTTCTTTCCAGCCCGCAAACACCGCAGCCTTTGAGGCCGTGATGTTGAGCGTGTAGCAGTCTTCTATGGCCCGCCCGGCATGACGACAGGCGCTACCGATGGCCTTGCCTTCGGCTTCCGCTTGAGCACTCACCTTGGCCGGATCCGGGATGCCAAGCTGTTCGCAGCCCCCTGTCACGGCGGCACAGGTGGCCAGGGCAAGCATGAAGCGAAGGGGCGGTTTAGTCATGGCGCAGGGAGCGGAATTGCTATGAAGGGTCTACGGCCCCGGTGCTTCCGACTTGAATCCGGACCGGCAAATCTGCCGTGCTGTTCGGGCGTCGTTCTCCTTATAATTAAGGGCTGATTTATCTTCTTATGTCCGTGGACAGGATCCCCATGACCATGTTGAATCGCGGCGCCCTGTGCGTTGCCATCGCCACCCTTTTTTCAACCCACGCCATGGCGGCACCCAAGAAGCCCGCTGCCAAACCGGCAGCGACAGCTGCGGCTCCGGTTGCCGTCAAGGATATCGAGCTGGTGCATACCCTCGGTGCTGATAAAGGTGCCCAGTTGCAGAAGCTGGTGGACCGCTACAACCTGGCCAACCCCAGCGCCCGGGTCGTACTCCAGGACCGTGCCTGGAATGATGGTAGCCTGCCGCATCTGATGATTCTGGGCGAGCGCGATCTGGCGGGCTTTTTCGCGGGCCCGCAACGCTACCGTCCTCTGTACCAGGTCATGAAGGAGGCCGGCCAGCGCTTCGAGACACTGCGTGCTCCGGCGATGATGACCCCGACCCCGATTGACAGCGCCAACCGTCTCATTGCCCTGCCTGTGGCCCTGTCCACCCCGGTGTTGTTCTACAACAAGCAGGCCTTCCGCGAAGCCGGCCTTGATCCCGAAGTCGCACCCAAGACTTGGCAAGGGCTGCAGGCCGATCTCGGCAAGCTGGTGGCAGCCGGTCAGGCCTGCCCCTACACCACCGCCCAGCCGGCATGGATCCTTGTCGAGAACATGAGCGCCTGGCACAACGAACCGGTGGTCACCGAAGGCAAGAAGGCCTCTCTTGCCATCAATGGCATGCTGGAAGTCAAGCATGTGGCCATGCTGTCCTCATGGGTCAAGGCCCGCTACCTCCACCTCTTCGGCCGGGAAGACGAGGCTACCGAGCGTTTCGCCAAGGGCGAATGTGCCGTGTTGACCGCGCCCTCCGGCGCCTGGCCGACCCTCAAGCGCCAGGCAGCCTTCGAGGTCGGTGTGTCGAGCCTGCCTTACCACGAAGATTACTACGGCGCGCCCCAGAACACGCTCGCCGATGGTCCGGCGATGTGGATCGGCGCCGGCAAGAGCCCGGCAGAGTACAAGGCTGTGGCGCGCTTCATCAGTTTCATGTTGACCGCCGAGAGTCAGGTTGAGTGGCAGCGTAATGCCGGCTACCTGCCGCTTAATCAGGCAGGCCTGCTGGCGTCCGAGAGTCGTCTGCTGGCTGCGGATCTGCTCAACATCCATGTCGGTGTCCAGCAGCTCACCAACAAGAAGGTCACCGCCATCAGCAAGGCCAGTGCCTATCCCCAGCGCGCTGCCGTGCGCAGGATCGTCGAGGAAGAGCTGGAATCGGTCTGGGAGGACCGCAAGCCCTCCAAGCTGGCCCTCGACACAGCGGTGGCCCGTTCCCGTCAGCTGGACTGATCGTTCCATGTCCGGCTGGTCGTGGCCGTTGCTGCTGGCCCATCGCTGCGGCGGCGCCCACGCACCGGAGAACACCCTAGCCGGGCTGATGCTTGCCGCCCGGCTGGGTTGTCGGGCTGTCGAATTCGACGTGATGCTGTCCCGCGACAAGACCCCGGTGCTGATTCACGACGAGACCCTGATGCGGACCGCCGGGCTTCCGGGCGTCGTTTCGGGGCTGGGCGACGCGCAACTTTTGGCGACCGACGTGGGGCGGCAGTTTCATCCGGCTTTTGTTGGCGAGATGATCCCTACCCTCGAAGCCGCCCTTGCCACCTGCCGTCACCTGGGGCTGGCAGCCAATGTCGAGATCAAGCCGGCTGCCGGTTTCGAGGCCGAAACGGGCCACGTCGTCGGCGCGCTGCTCCAGGCCGTGCCTGGTGATGCATGTCCTGAAGTGCTGCTGTCGTCCTTCTCTGCAGAGGCTTTGCAGGCAGCAGTGCAGCAGGCCCCGGGGGTGCCCAGGGCTTTGCTGGTCGAAAAATATTCCCCGGACGCCCTGGTTGTCGCGCAGCAACTGGGCTGCGTTTCAGTCAACATGGGCCTGTCGGGGCTGGAGGCTGAGCATGTGCAGGCGATCATCTCCGCCGGGCTTCGGGTAATGGTCTATACCGTCAATACGCAGGAGGTCGCCCGGCGCCTTGTGGACTGGGGTGTCTGCGGTCTTTTCTCCGACCGGCCCGATTTGCTGTACGTCCTCGATAGCGAAGCCCCATTTCGTTAAATTGCATTGACCGTGCCGGCTTGACGGGATTGCAGTCGGCCCCTACCATCGCGTTTTTTCTACGCTGGGCATTGCCTTGTCTCTCTCGCAGCTTTACGCGCCGATCGCCGAAGATATGAAGGCGCTCGATGCCGTCATCCGGGATCGTCTCTACTCCGACGTGGTTCTCATCCGCCAGGTGGCCGAGTACATCATCGGCAGCGGCGGCAAGCGCCTGCGTCCCGCCATGGTGCTGTTCACGGCTGGCGCTGCCGGCTATTCGGGCAGCTATCACCGCGAGCTGGCGGCGGTGGTGGAGTTCATCCACACCGCGACCCTTCTCCACGACGACGTCGTCGACGAATCCGAGTTGCGGCGCGGAAACAAGACGGCCAACGCCATGTTCGGCAACGCCGCCTCGGTGCTGGTCGGTGACTTCCTCTATTCGCGTGCTTTCCAGATGATGGTCGGTGCCGACAACATGAAGGTCATGCGCGTCCTTGCCGACGCCACCAACGTGATTGCCGAAGGCGAAGTCCTGCAGCTGCTCAACTGTCACAACGCCGATGTCGAGATTGACGACTATCTGCGGGTCATCCGCTACAAGACCGCCAAGCTCTTTGAGGCAGCGGCCCGGCTGGGTGGCATCCTGGGTGGTGCGGGGGAAGCGGTGGAAGACCAGCTTGCCGCCTTCGGCATGCATATCGGAACGGCCTTCCAGTTGATCGACGACGTCCTCGATTATTCGGGTGACGAGGCCGATACCGGCAAACACATCGGCGACGATCTGGCCGAAGGCAAGCCGACCTTGCCCCTGATCCATGCCATGAAGCACGGCAGCCCGGAACACGCAGCTTGCGTGCGTACCGCCATCGAAAACGGTGGTCGTGACGATTTTCCGGCAGTTCTGGAGGCAATTCGTGCTACCGGCGCCATCGAAGCGACCCGAAAGGTGGCAGAAGCCGAGGCGGAACTCGCTTTGAATGCGCTGGAAGCGCTTCCGGCTTCCATTTTCAAGGATTCCTTGATAGAATTGTCAAAGTTCGCAGTCGCACGGAAGTATTGAAGTTCGACGTGATTCAAAAAAGCTTCACAAAACGTCGAATCTACAATATAATGTGCGGCTGTTTAGTTTTGAAGGTTAGCAAGACACCGCTGACCTGGTAAAGAAAGCGTCGGGGAATAGCTCAGCCTGGTAGAGCACTGCGTTCGGGACGCAGGGGCCGGAGGTTCGAATCCTCTTTCCCCGACCACCAATCCCGCAAAAAAGCCACTCGAAAGAGTGGCTTTTTTGTTTGTGGCATCCTTGGCAGAGTCCGTGAGGAAGTACCCTGCTGACGAAGGTGCTAAACAGCGCGTTCACCTTCCAGACCCATCAAATTCGGCATCCAGGGCGGATGCCTTCTTGAAGGCATTGATCGATTGATGGCAGCGAAGAATGACTGGCAATCCGATGAGGGGCGGATAGAGGCCTATCTGCAGGGGCTGGACGCGGTGGCATTGCGCAAGCTCGTCCTCGATGCCTCCCGGCGCGACGAGGCGCTGCGCGACAAGCTGCTGATGGCTGCAACCGTAGCCGGAAGCCCCGGACTTTCTGCCTTGCGTGAGGTGATCAAGCAGGCCACCCGCACCAAAGGCTGCATTGAATATCCGGAGGCTGGAAACTACGCCAATCGCCTGGAAGACCTTGCGGATTTGCTGTTACAGCAAATCGCTGGTGGTCCGCCGGAGCTCGTCGACGTGATCGAGGAGGCTATCGCGCTCGCCGAAGCGGCCTTGCCGCACATTGATGACTCCGACGCCGAGGTGATGACGGCGATATTTGAGCTGCGCAAGATTCATCTGGCGGCCTGCAAGGTATTGCGCCCCGATCCCGTCGCCTTGGCTGGGCGTCTGTATGGTTTTCAGATGAACGGAGAATGGGACACCTTTCAAGAGGTGCTCCCGGATTACGCCGAAGCGCTCGGTGAGGAAGGGCTGGCTGAATATCGGCAGCGGGTCGAGCACGACTGGCTGGCTCTGCCGACCCTGGGCCCGGAGCACTATCGTAGCGCCTGGAGCACGCGACGCTTCCGGGTGGAGTCGGCGATGAGGGATATCGCCCGCAACATGGATGATTTCGGACTGCTGGTGGCCATCGAGGCCAAGAATCTGTCTTCGCCGTCGCACTTCCTGACACTGGCAGGTCTGTTTCGGGAGCAGGAACGCAAAGAAGAGGCCCTGCGCTGGATCGAACAGGGAATCGCGGCGTTTCCGAATGAGCGCAATGACAAGCTGCTGAGCCTTGCCATTGAGCTGCAGTTTGCGCTGGGGCGGCACGCCGAGGTGGAGCAACTGGCCTGGCAACGCTTCGAGCAAGCCCCTGGCTGTGCTCCATTCTTCGAGTTGATGGAAGTGGCGGGGCTTACGGGGCACGAGGCGGAGCTGCACAGGCGGGCGCTCGATTTCCTGTGGCGAAAGGTTGCCGAAGAGGAAGCCGCCGATAGTGGCCTTCGCCGCAGTCCATGGAGCAAACCTCGCCGGGGCGACATCGTTTCGATCTTTCTGCGGGAAAGCAATGTCGAGGCCATGTGGGATGCATTCGGCGGCGGGAAAGTCGATGCTGGCCTGTGGGAGCCCGTGGCTGATGCGCGTGGCAAGACGAACCATGAGGAGGCGATAGCGCTCTACAAACGTCTGCTGCCGCAAAGGGTTGAAGGTGGCTCCGACTACAGGGGGGCCTTTGCCATCGTCAACAAAATCCGCTTACTGCGGGTGGCACACAAGCAGTCGGGCGTGTTCCGGGACGAGTTGGCGGACATTCGGCTGACGTGGAAGCGCAAGCGGAACTTCATGAAGCTCCTGGATTCGCTGTGAGGAAAGGCGAGGGAAGCGAACAAGGCAGGTGGGGATGAGGAAGCCCCACCGGAAGTTCGCTTCCCTGGTTCTGGATTACGCTGTCCAGCAGGCTGCGTGGTCCAGGGCGTAGGTCTGCAGGCTGCGGGCCGGATGACCGGTCAGAGTGAGCACCGCATTGCTCACGGGTGCCGTCCAGCCTTCCCGGACCGGGTGGAAGATCGATGCGAGGAAGTGTGCGTACTCGTCCGGCACCCCATGGGCGGTCAGCGTGGCGATGAAGCTGGCGTCATCGATGGCCTGGTAGGCCACGGGCCGACCGATCACCTGGCCCAGCACAGTGGCGGCCTCGGCGTAGCTCAGGGCTTGCGGGCCGGTCAGGTTGAAGGCCTGGCCGTCGAAGTCCGGGCGGGTGAGGGCGGCCGCGGCGCTCTCGGCAATGTCCCGCACGTCAATGAAGCTCGATTTGCCCTGGCCTGCCGGCAGGCTGATGCCGCCCTGCTGGATGCCCCCGTGCCAGAAGGTATGGAAGTTGTCCGCAAACCAGTTGGGCCGCAGGATCACAAAAGGCACCCCCGCGGCTTCCACGGCCAGTTCCACCTGGCGGTAGGGGATGGAATCATCCGCATCCACGCCGAACACGCTCTGAAAGACGATCTTCACACCGCGGGCTGCGAGGCCCTGAACCACGGGCAGGAGCAGGGCGCTGATGGTCACGTAGCCGGTGGGAAGCATCACATAGGCCCGGTCCACATCGGCGAAGGCCGCGTCGAAGGTGGAATGGTCGGCGTAATCAAAGGCCACGCCTTCCGCTCCTTCCACGCCACCCCCACTGCGGGTGGCGGCTTTCACGCTTTCGCCGCGGGCGATCAATGCCTTCACCAGCGGACGCCCAACATTGCCACCCGCGCCGAGAACCAGAATCTTCTTGCTCATGTTTCTTACTCCTTAGTATGTTTTGGAAACCAGGTGTATTGTCTCGGTAGCAGGTGCGATGCGGAAGAAGGCACCCCGACGTAAGCTGGTTACCTGGAAGAAACTGCCACTGGAGAGCGAATGAGCACGCTGGAATTGCCCTACGATGTTTATCAGGACCGCTGTCCGACCCGCCTGGTACTGGACCGGCTGGCTGACAAATGGGCGCTGCTGATCCTCGACCGCCTGAAGGACGGGCCGGTGCGCTTCAACAGCCTCAAGCGGGACATCATGCGCATCACCCCCAAGGTGCTGTCGGAGACCCTGCGCAAGCTGGAGCGGGACGGGCTGATCGCCCGGGCGGTGTTCGCCACGGTGCCGGTCACAGTGGAGTATTCGTTGACGCCCCTGGGTGACACCCTCACCGACACCGTGTCGGCCCTGGCCCACTGGGCCGAGCGCAACATGGACGCCGTGCTGGCCGCCCAGGCCGCCTACGACGCCGCCAGCGAGGTGGCGGCCCGGCCGACGCCGGGCCTGCATCGCCTGCGGTGATGGGTGGCTTTGGCGCGCCTGTCTGGTTCGCTTATTCTAGTGGCTCTCACTGAAGCCGACTCAAGGCCGGTATTGGTGGAAGCTCGGGCTTCCATGGCGGGGGCATTCGATAGGTGAAGTGAAGCGGGTGTTCTTTTTCTGAGGCGGCCCCGCTGGCTGGAGGGTTCGCGGGCGAGTGGGCGCCGATGCTGGCGTTGCCGGGCATGGACTGCCTCCTGTCAGCCGCCGGCCAGGAGAGCCTCCAGCACCGCGAAGGGGTTAGTGCTGCCCTGACGCCACGCATGGATTGCCGCGAGGGGATTGAAGCTGCGGCCTTCGTCGAAGATCACGATGAGCGTATAGGGAAAGCCGATCATGGGGTCCATGATGCGGTGCCAGTGTCCGCCGCGGCACACCGCCGCTTCCCCCACAAAGGCCGATAAGGCTTCGTCTTGTCTGGGGTCTCGGGGGCTGCCTGCCCAGTGCTGTGCGAGGGCGTGGTGAAGCGTGCGCTGCCCGGGAGCGATGCCGTAGTGGGCCTCGACCATACTCGCCAGATACTGCTGCCGGGCAAGCAGTGCGGGGCTTGCGGGGCGCACGGGCCGTGCCGGGGCTCCGTCTGGGTGCCAGGCCTGCAGTGCCGGGCGCGACCAGGGCCTGGTCAGAGCGGGAAGCGCAGCCTCCAGGGCGGCCCGCGCCTCGGGGGTGGCAGCATCGAGCTGGATGACGCTGGCGCCGCTGAAGGCGCGGGCCCAGGTGGTGCCGGTGGGTAAATCTGCCTGCTGCAGGGCCTGGTCGGTGATCCAGTCGACGCAGCGCCAGTTGAACGCGCCCAGGGGAGGTGCTGGCATCTCCGTTGCGGCTGCTTGATGTGAATGGCCGGTGAAGGCCGCCGCAACTGCCGTGGGGGCGTCGGCCATGGCCCAGTCGGCCTGACTGGCTTCCAGCACGCCGCTCAGCAGTTCGGGCAGACGGTGGGCGGGCAGGTCGCGGGTTGTCGATACACCCAGCAGGGGGCCGGGGCGGAGGGGGAGCGCAAGTGCCCAGCCGGCGCCTCCGGTGCGAAGCTCGACCACCTGGGGGTCTGCAATTGCTGCTGCCAGTGCGTCGGGCGTAAGCCTGGGGGGGCCGCCATCGAGGGCATGGACGTCGCCCGCGACGCCAATGGCTGCCAGGGTCTGCTCCAAGCCGAAGACCCACCGACCCTCCGCTACGGTCTCATCGTGCCGTACGGGGCGGTAGCGTTCGGGTACCAGACCACAGTGGCGCAGCAGAGCGTCGATGCCCTCCAGCAAGGTTGCCGAGCGGATGCCCGCCGGGCTTTCGCCGACAAGGGCGAGTTGGTGGTGTGCGAAAAAGGGGGCGGCGGGAGTCATGGTTCCATGATCACCGTTCCGCCCCGAATCTGGTAGGGCCGGACTGTCGAGAAACGGATGCGTCCGAGGATTTTCATCACCTCGCTGTTGGGAACGCCCTGCCGCAGTAGCCAGCGGCTGAACTCGCGCATGATCAGATTGTGGGTCTGGGCAGTCAGGTTCTGGCTGGTGACGACCTGAAGCGTTGCGTCGGTAGCGGCTGAATTGATGGTGGCCTCGATGCCGGCGGCCCGGTACATGCGCTGCAGCGAGCCGGCGGTGTCCATGGCCTGCATGGTTTCCAGGCCCGGGATGAGATAGTCGCGGTGCTTCACTTCGGTCAGGAGCGGCCCTTCCTGGGGCATCGGACCGAGGCGGCCCGTCTGGACGACATCGGGAATGACCTCGTTTTGAGGTCTGCCGCGTCCGCTGAAGGTTTCGGGGGCGCTGAGGGAGTAGCGCACCTGGCTTTCGGCGGGCGTTGCGCCCTGGCGTGCCGCAACCATCTGTTCGTCGAACTGCCAGATGGCTTGCCGGCTGCCCGTCACCGAGTCGCGCATTACCCAGTTGCCGCCGTAGCTGGCCCAGCGTGTATCGCCCCACAGTTCCATTGCTGACGGCCCCCCAGGCGCCGAGGTGGCACGCTCGGGGAGTTGCAGCATGGGTGTGGACGCGGGCAGGCGGATCGGTCCGCCCGGGCCCGCGAAAACCAGCGGCGTCGGGGCGGCGGCGCCCTCGGCGGCGGCCGCGCCACCGCCTGGCCCGAGCAGGCCGCGTGTCGTGCCGATCACTTCGCCATTGACCACGCTGAGCATCTCGCCGTTGCCGCGCAGGATGTAGCCCATGCCGCTCTCGCCGTGCCCGACCATGGTGACGAGCTCGCCAGTGTCCAGGCGGATGCGTACTGTGCGGGTGCCTGTGGCTGCATCGTCGAGCACATCCAGCACGTCAAACGGTGCCCTGCCGGGTTCGCTGCGGGGCAGTGCAAGGGGGGTGTCGCCCGCGCTGAGCGCCGGGGGGCGACGGACCGGGGCCCATGGTCCCGGCGTTTCATAGGCCGGAAGGCCGAGATAGCCCTGCTCCGAGAGGGCGAGCTCCGAGCCGGCGCCGGCGGTGCCCCGCAGAAAATGCGCACCACCGCCCATGGCGCCGCCAATGCCGAAGCCCATGCCAAAGCCAATCAGGTACTGTTCCGGCGTATAGGCGCCGCGACGCCAGATCTGCTGGGCTGCGGGGTTGTCGAAATCCCGGGCGCCTGTCAGAAGGTGCTCGGAACCCATGGTGGCCACGGTAACCGTGCCGGCTTCGATGCCCCCTGCCAGCACACCGAAAGCCAGGGTGCCCTCGGCTGCCAGACCGAGCCCGCCCACGACCGCGGCGCCCATCCCGGCCGTGGCCACCATCAGCGCCACCGTGACTGCGCCGACCACGGCGGAGCGCACTGCGGCGCAGTGGCGCAGGTCCGTCATCTCGTCGAAGGACAGCTCGCCCCGGTCGTAGGATTCGGCGATGTCCCGCTGGGTGCGGCCACCGAACAGATCGGTGAGCGCCAGGCTCATGGCATTGGCGTTGGCGCTCTGGCCCCACGCTCCGGCGGCCAGGTAGTGCCCCTCCCTGAGCATCTGTCGTTGGGTGTCGGCAGCCTCGTTGGCGCGCTGCTCCGTGGACTCGCTGAGGGTCACATCCCGGGGGTTGGCAGTGCGCCAGGCTTGATAGTCTGTGCGCAGAGTGGTGAGGGTATCGACATGGGTACCGAGGATCGTGTCCAGATCGCCCACATATCCGCCTGCAACGGAACTGCCTGCAACGCTGCGCGCCAGCGTGCGGGCCGAGCTGACCTGATTGAGCAGGGCGCTGATCTCGTTAAGCCTGGCACCGGCGAAATGGGCCCGGGTGCGGGTGTCGAAGGCGGGAATCGCCGTCGCATACTCGGCTGCCTGGGCCTGCAGACCGGCCGCATCGCCGATCTGGCGCACTTCCGCTGTGACCTCGCCGGCCAGGGTGGCCAGGCGCTGGTTTCCGAACGCCTCGTCCAGGGCGAGCAGCGTGACCCTACCGCCGCTCAGGGGCACGTCGACGCCGAGCACCCGGCACACGGGGCGTTCGGGCAGCACGGTCGGCCCGGGTGGTGCGGAGGAGGTGATCTCCACGGGTTCGGTGTCCGGGTCGATACCTTCGCCCTCATACCAGCGGCGGGCGATCAGGCGGCGGATCA
>NZ_JAQVCN010000054.1 GCF_028689785.1 Zoogloea sp.
AAGGGGGCAAGGCCCGGAAGAAGGCTTCGATCTCCTTGCGCTTGAGCTGGCGCGACAACACGCGCTTCTCTTGGGCATCCACGCCGAACACCTGGAAAACGCTCTTCGCCAGATCAAGGCCAATGCGAGTAATCTTCATGACGGACTCCTTCTTTCTGATTGACCGGGGGGTGACACTTCCCAGTCTGGCTCATCGAAGCCGTTGAAGGAGGGAGGAGTCCATCTCATTGACCTCAGTCGCCTAAACCATCGGCATGCCTTCAATCCGGGTCCGAGGTCGAATGAATTCGACCCCACGGGAACGCCGGTCGACGTCGGAGCCTCCGGAAAGCAGGAGGGACGGAATCAGCGTTGCACCCACCCCCCACACACCGGAAACACCTGCCCCACAAAGCAGTTGGCGGCGTCGCTGCACAGATATGCTGCAAACTCGGCGTCTTCGGCGGCGCTCACCAGGCGGCCGAGGGGCACCTCGCGTTTCAGGCGGTCCTGGAAGCGCGGGTCGGCCTGCACTTCGGGCGGGAAGTAGGTGGGGTTGTCCACGAAGTTCTGGGCGATGGCATTGACCTGTACGTTGTAGCCAGCCACCTCGACCCCCAGGGACTGCACATAGGCGAGCTGGGCGCCACGGGCGGCGCTGTAGGTGGTGGCCCCCTTGATGCCACGCAGGGCCGAGGCGCTGCCCATCACCAGGATCTTGCCGGCACGTCGGGCGATCATGGCCGGAAGCACACCCGGCACAGGCGCGGCAGCGGGTCCACGAGGGCGGAAAAGACCTCACGCCACTCCGCCTCGCTCACGTCGATGGCCGACGTTCGCGGATTGCGGATGGCCAGGTTGGCAACCATGACGTCAATCTGGCCCGATGCCTCGACAAGGGCCGCAGGCGCCTCCGGCGTCAGCAAGGCATCGGTGCTCGCAATCACGGTGGCGCCACGCCGGGCGAGCACATCACACAGCACAGGGCCCATGAAGGCGTCGGCATGGGTAACCAGGATGCGTTTGCCGTGCAGGGTTAGCTCGGTCATTGTCTTGCCTCCACTCGCGTGTGGCGCCCTGCCGGGCGCCAGGGTTTGAAACGAGAACGCCCCCTGCACCGGCCTTCGAACTTAGCGGTACGCCGGCTCGTTGGCGTTATGGATGATCCAGATCAGGTTGGCACCGGCAAAATCCCCCACCGATCCGCCGGCGAAGATCAGCCGGCCCTGGCCCTTGTAGACCAGCTCCTGGCGATGCCGGTCTCCGCCGAAGAAGAAGGGGATAAAGGCCTTGCCGGTGATGTAGGCCCCTTGATCCGAGGGCTGGCCGATGAGGTCGGTGACCTGCTTGAGGGGCATGCCGATCTGCAGGCGGGTGAACTTGCTGCCCGGGGCCGGGCGCCCGGTGATCTCCCCTTCGTAGTCACGAACACCCTTCACCTTCTGCCCATAGCCTGATTCCACCTTGGACGAGTCCACCACCTCGCCGCGGGCGTTCATGCCCGGCCCGATTTTGCCCGGACCCGGCTCGGAGGATTTCTCGGTGGTCTTTTCCGGAGCAGGAGCGGGGGCCGGCGCAGGCGCCGCCTCGACGCTCTGTGCCGGCGCGGCCTGCTTGGCCGTCTTGCTGCCCTTGGCGCCCTTCTTGCCCTTGACGGGGGCCTCCACCTTGACCGGCGCCGGGGCCACGGCGGGTTGTGCGGGCGGGGGTGCTGCCGGCGCCTGGGCCGGAGCCTGGGGCGCCGGGGCAGCCGCCGCCTCCTTTTTCTCCGGGTTGCTCGAACATGCCGACAGGCCTGCCACGGCCACCAGAGCCAGGGTAACCGGGCCCAGAACATTAAACTTGACCATCATCCAATCTCCATACCGAGGGAACTTCCTTATGGAGGAAATGTAGCACAGCCCCCGGACGCCCTCTGCCGGGCAGCTCACACCGGCTGCCCGGCCCCCGGACGACGCCGCAGCACGCCATCACGCGGTAGTGCAGAATAGAAGCCCTGGATCTTCCGCACGCCCCTTTCGGCCCCATGCCCCACCTCCCCCGCAGCATCGCCCACCTGGACATGGACGCGTTCTACGCGTCGGTTGAGCTGTTGCGTTACCCGCAATTACGCGGGCTGCCAGTGGTGGTGGGAGGGCGCAGGGCCGCCACAGGCGAACGGCTGGAGGACTTTCCGCGGCTGCGCAGCTATGTGGGGCGCGGGGTGATCACCACCGCTACTTACGAAGCACGGGCGCTGGGGGTGCATTCGGGCATGGGTTTGATGAAGGCCGCCCAGCTGGCACCCGACGCCATCCTGCTGCCCGCCGATTTCGACGCCTACCGGCACCATTCGCGCCTGTTCAAGGCCGCCGTGTGCGCGATGGCCCCGGAGATGGAAGACCGGGGCATCGACGAGATCTACCTGGACCTCACCGCCCTCAACCCCGATGGCAGCCGCGACGGCGCCCGGGCCATCGCCCTGCGCCTGCAGCAGGCCGTGCGTGAGGCCACCGGGCTGTCCTGTTCCCTGGGCGTGGCACCCAACAAGCTGCTGGCCAAGCTGTGCTCCGACCTGGAAAAGCCCGCCGGGATCACCGTGGTGGCGGCCGAGGACATCCCCGTGCGCATCTGGCCCCTGCCGGCCCGCCGCATCAACGGCATCGGCCCCAAGGCCGCCGCACGCTTGGAAGCCCTGGGCATCGTGAGCATCGCCGATCTGGCCGCCGCCGACCCAGCCTGGCTTCAGGATCACTTCGGCGAGCGCTACGGGGTGTGGCTGCACCGCGCCGCCCACGGCGACGACACCCGCCCGGTGGTCACTCGTAGCGAGCCCAAGAGCCTGTCCCGGGAGACAACCTTCGAACGTGACCTCCACCCTCGCGCCGACAAGGCCGAGCTCTCCGGGCACTTCACCCGCCTGTGCGAGCAGCTCGCCGCCGACCTGGCGCGCAAGGGCTACGTGGGCAAGACCATCGGCCTCAAGCTGCGCTTCGACAACTTCCACACCGTCACCCGCGACCAGACCCTGCCCGCCCCCACCGGCGAGGCGGCGGCCATCCGCCGGGCGGCGGGGGAATGCGCACGACGTGTGCAGCTCGACCGGCGCATCCGCCTGCTCGGCGTGCGCGTGGCCGGCTTGAGCCGCCGCGATGCCCTCTCAGAACACCCCTCCCCGCAACCGGCCCAGGCCGAACTCTTCGCCTGAACCCGCAGCCAGAACAACGAAGCCTTCCAGGAGACCCGCATGTCCCACCCCATCCTCGAACCGGCCATCCCTGCCGCAGTGGAACCCTGGCGGCAGAACCTTCGGGGCGAACACGACGCCCTGCTGCACGGCCCACGCCCGACCTGGTGGTGGACGGGCTTGCCCCCCGCCGAGTGTCCCGGCTGCCTGCCCAACGGCCGCCTCACCGCCCTGCCCCAGCCGCAGCTCGACACCTGCACCCGCGAATCGGTCCTGGCCGTGTTCGACAACGGCTGGACCCTCACTGAGCTGCTCTTTGCCAGCCTGCAGGGCGAGGCCGCCTTCTATCGGCCGCCCTACCACCACCTGCGCCACCCCATGCTGTTCTACTACTGCCATCCGGCGGCGCTCTACATCAACAAGCTGCGGGTCGCCGGGCTCATCGACAACCCCATCAACCCCTACTTCGAGCGCATCTTCGAAACCGGCGTGGACGAAATGCGCTGGGACGACATGTCCAAGAACGAGATGCTGTGGCCCAGCTTTGCCGAAGCCCACAGCTATCGTCAGCAGGTCTACACCACGGTGCGCCAGCTCATCGAGACCCACCCCGACCTCGCCGCCAGCCACGCGCCGATCACCATGGATCACCCCCTGTGGGCGCTGTTCCTGGGCTTCGAGCACGAGCGCATCCACCTGGAAACCTCGTCCGTGCTGATCCGCGAGCTGCCCATCGACTGCGTCCAGCGGCCGCCCGAGTGGCCCGCCCTGCACCCCAGCGCCGGCACGGTGGCCCCCTTCCCGCCCACCGCTGGCATCGACTACCCCCTACCGCGCTTCGTGGACCAGCCCGCCGTACAGGTACGGATCGGCAAACCCCGCAACTGGCCCAGCTTCGGCTGGGACAACGAGTACGGCGAGCGCAACGTGGCCGTGCAGGCCTTCCGGGTGGATAGCCAGCTGGTCAGCAACGGCGCCTTCCTTGAGTTCATTCAGAGCGGCGCCTATCTCGACCCCCAGTGGTGGACCGAGGCCGGCTGGGAGTGGCGTGGTTTCCGCAACAGCAAATGGCCGTGCTTCTGGGTGCCCGACGGCCCCGCTGGCCTGCATCAATACCGCCTGCGCACCCTCTTCGAGACCATCCCGATGCCGTGGAACTGGCCCGCCGAGGTGAACGCCCACGAGGCCACCGCCTTCTGTGCGTGGCGCAGCGCCCGGGACGGCATTCCCTGTCGTCTGCCCACCGAGGCCGAACATCACGCCCTGCGTGAGGCCTCGTGGGCCAGCACCGACCCCGCCGCCCACCACGACGGCACCCGCCTGGGCCAGGCCCTTGGCTGGAACAGCCAGCTCGCCCACGGCTCGCCCTGGCCGGTGGACGCCGGCCAGCCGGCCGGCAGCGGCGCTCGCGACGTGTTCGGCAACGTCTGGCAATGGCACGGGGACGATTTCCATCCCCTGCCGGGCAGCAAGGTCCATCCCTACTACGACGACTTCTCCACCCCCTGTTACGACGGCCAGCACCAGATGATCCTGGGCGGCTCGTGGATCTCCTGTGGTGACGAGGCCGGCGTATGGGCGCGCTTCCACTTCCGCCCCCACTTCTTCCAGCATGCGGGCTTCCGTGTCGTCCAGGCGGACCACGATGGTGGCATCATCAAGCTCGCCATGGCCGACTCCGGCCGGCAGGTGTACGAGGACGCGCGCATGGTGGATGACTACATGCTCCTCCACCACGGCGAGCCCCAGACCCAGATGCCCTGGCCAGGCGGCCCCCAGCGCACCACGGCCTTTCCCCAGCGCTGCGCCGACTGGCTCATCGACGGCGCCCGCCAGTACGCCAGCGGCACCACCCGGGCCCTGGACATTGGCTGCGCCGTCGGCGGCGCCAGCTTCGAGCTGGCCCGGGGCTTCAAGGAGGTGCTCGGGGTGGATCTGTCCCGGGCTTTCATCGACGCCGCCAACACCCTGCAGAAAGACGGTAGCCGCCCCTGGTTCCGGCGCGACGAAGGCGACCTGGGCCAGACCCTGACGGCCCGCATCGACCCGGCCATCGACCGCAGCCGGGTGAGCTTCCGCCAGGCCGACGCCTGTTCCCTGCCCGCCGAACTGGTGGATCTGGATGCCGTGCTGATGGCCAACCTGCTGTGCCGCCTGCCCAGCCCCAAGGCCCTGCTCGGGCGCCTCGGCGGGCCGCGGGGGCTGGTCAGGGTGGGGGGGTTGGTGGCCCTGTTCTCGCCTTATTCGTGGCTGGAACAATTCACGCCGAAGGAGGCCTGGCTCGGTGGCTTCGAGCAGGACGGCAAGCCCGTCAGAAGTGCCGACGCCCTCAAGGCCTACCTGCTTGAAGAAGGCTTCGTGCTGCGCCGGGAAGAGGAGGTGCCCCTGGTGATCCGCGAGCACGCCCGCAAGTACCAGTTCATCGTCACTCACGGGATGCTGTGGCAGCGGGAACGCTGAGAGGGTGTGAATAAATCTACTGCGCGGGGCGAACTCGAACCGCACGCTACGATTTCTTCACACCCTCTGAGCCGCCGGAAGCGCCCGGGCCTTACTCGGGCCAGCTGCGGGCGGCGGCCACACCGCTGGCGATGGCCCGCTCACGGAGCTGCCGGGCTGCCTCGGGGGAGCGGGCGCGCAGTGGCACATAGGCGTCACCAGCGGCCTGGATGTTGTTTTCCATCAGGTGGCTCAGCACCACCAGGGTCATCACCGGCACAGCCCCCGGTTGCCGCTCCAGCAAGCGCAGGGCATTGTCCCGGGCTTTCTGGGGCATGCGTGCGGCCAGGTAGGCCTGGGCCAGGTAGTAGCGGGCATCCTGGGCCGTCGGGCTCAGGGTCAAGGCCTTTTCCAGGGCCTGGATGGCCCGCCCCAGGTTGCGGTTGCGCAGCTGGGCCTCACCCAGGTTGATCCACGCATTGGCCATGTTCGGATCGAGGCGCACGGCGGTTTCCAGCGGCTCGATGGCTTCGGCCAGGCGGCCCAGCTTCATCAGGGCATAGCCCTTGCCGCTCCATGCCAGCACGCTCACCGGGTCGATCACCAGCGCACGCTCCTCGTAGGCCAGCGCGCCAGCCATGTCGCCTTTGGCACCGAGGGCCCGGGCGGTGGTCAGGCACAGGCGCAGCGACTGCGGATCGGCCGCCTCGGCCCGGCGCAGGATGACCAGGGCCTGGTCCGGATTGCCGCTGCCGAGCACGGCCTCACTCCATGACACCAACTCTTCGGCAGACATACTGACCATGCCGTCCAGCTTCTGGTAGGCCATGGCCGCCTCCCGGGGCTTGCCGGCCTTGAGATAGGCCAGACTGAGCATGCGCCAGCCATGGAGGGCTTTCGGGTCGAGTTCAACGGCACGCTGGGCGTCTTCAATGGCCTCGGGCAGCCTGTTGAGCTCGATCCGGATACCCGCCCGGTTGGCCCACATATCCGCATGAGTCGGCGCCAGGGCCAGGGCCTTTTCACCCGCGACCTCGGCGTCGGCAGGTCGCCCGAGCCGCATCAGCACCACCCCCAGCCCCGACCACCCGTCCGCCAGATCCGGCGCCAGAGCCACCGCCTTGCGCATGGCCTCCTCGGCCGGGCCCAGGCGGCCGCGCTTCAGCTCGCCCTGCCCAAGCACAAGCTGGGTGCGGGCCTGCTCCCGCCGGCCTCTATCAGCCCCTGCAGACACGCGGCTCGCCTCCTCAACCTTGCCCGACTGGGCATAGAGTTCCGCCAGGCGGTTGCGGGCGACGGTATCCACGTCCCCCAGGCGCGCGGCGGCGCCCAAAGCCCGCGCCGCGTCCTGGGACAAACCCATCTCGTCCTCAATCTGACCGAGCAGACGCCACGCCGGGGCCCACCCCGGAGAACGCCGGACAAGCTCCTTGGCCTGGGCACGCGCATCGTCCAGGCGCCCTTGCCCGCGCAGCCACTCGGCACGGCGTACCGCGGTTTCGGAATTGACGGGTTGGATGGCATCCGCCTTGGCCAAGCTGGCCTCAGCAGCATCGGACTCTCCCCGCGAATACTGCAGCATGGCGAGGTGAGTCCATGCCCAGAAGAGGAAGGGATCAATATCAAGGGCCCGACGTAGCGCGGCCTCGGCCTCCGGCAGGCGCTGCAGCCTCAGCAAGGCCTGGCCGAGGGCAGCGTACCCGGGTGCGGCATCAGGCTGGGCAGCCGTCCAGGCCCGGGCGTGAGCCTCAAGCCCGCCCCAGTCCTCGCTTCGAATCAGGTTCTCCGCGTCAGCGGGCCATGGCTTCTCCCGGGGCGGAATGACCACCGGGGCCGGCGGCGCATCTCCACCCGCCAGCAGCGCAGCCACCCCTGCGGCGGACATGGCCATGTTGAGGTTCTGCCCCGTACCCAGGATGGCCCGGGTGACGCCGACGAGGCGCCCCTCCCGATCGAACAGCCCGCCGCCGCTGGAGCCCGGTGACTGGGGCGCGGTGCTCACCAGGTAAGGATAGGGCTGGGTCTGCTCGGCGGCGGCCACCAGGCCGGCACTCACCGCCAGGCCAAAACCCAGGGGGTTGCCCACCGCGAACACCGGCTCGCCCACCCGGGGCGCCGGCCCCTGGCGCAGCCTGGCCGGGGCGGCGCCCATGCCATCCACCTGCAGCAGGCACAGATCCTGGACGGCATTGCGGCGCAGCCAGGTGGCGGGCAACCCCCTGTCGCCCACGAACACTCGAATCACCGGGGCGTTCTCGATCACGTGGCAGTTGGTGACGACCCGCTCCGGCGCCACCACCACGCCGCTGCCCTGGCCCTCGGCGCCCCCCGCGCCATCCTCCGTGCGCAGGGTCACCACCGCGGGCGACACCAGCGCGAAGACCCGCTTCGCATCGTCCGTCTCGGCCGCTGCCGGGCCGCCGGCCGCCCCGAGCACCCCTGCAAGCATCCACACAATCGGCTTCATCGTGCGCCTCCCTTGTCTTCGAAGGCCGCAAAATTGGCCCGCCAGGCCTCCTCGGCGGCCTTGCCGTCGACGGCGCGGAGCTTGTCGTAAGCATCCAGGGCCTCATCATGCCGCCCCCGCAGCCGCTGGACCTCAATCAGCGCCGCCCACACCTTGGCCTGCATCGGGTCGATCTGCAGGGAGCGCATGAGAGCAGGCGCGGCCTCCTCCTGGCGATTCAGGATCGACAGGGTGAAACCCACCTGGCGCCAGTTGCGTGCCTCGTCGGGGGCCTGAGCCGCCAGGGCCTGGAAACGTGCCAGGGCCTCCTGCGGGCGGCCCCCGTCCTTCAGCATCACCCCCAGCTGGTAATCCCAGTAGGCCTCCGCGGGGTTGGCGCTACGGGCGGCTTCGAAAGCGGCGATGGCCTCGGGGAAACGCTTCATCTCGTAGTAGGCCAGGCCCAGGCCGACCCAGGCCCGGTCGGGGCCCTGCAGATCACGGGCCAGGCTTTCCCGGAAGGCGCGGATCGCTGCCTCCGGCCGCCCCAGGCGCGCTTCAACGACACCGCGCCAGTACCAGGCAGACGCGTCATCCTTATCCTTGTCGGGCAGGCGAGCGAGCACACCGTAGGCGCGCTCGGGCTTGTTTGCGTTCAGGTAGGCCTGGGTCAGCCCATAGCGGGGCCCGGGGGCTTCCGGGTAAAGGCTGGCCAGACGGGTGTAGAGGGAGATGGAGGTGGCGTGATCGCCACGCAACCGGGCCAGATCCGCCAGGCCCCAGTGGGCCGGCATCTGCCAGGGGTCGAGGTCGATGGTCTCCCGGTAGGCCGCCTCGGCCTCCCGGTACTGACCCGCCCCGTGGTGCAACTGAGCGACCAGTAGACGGGCCGGTGCGTACTCCCGGTGTCCGGCCACCAGGGCCTGGGCATGGATCAGGGCCTCGCGGCCCTGACCGGCCGCCACCAAGGCCTGCCCCAATCCGTAACCCACGTCGGGGCGGTCCGGGCTGATGCGCCACAGGGCACGCCAGGCCTCCAGCTCCTTGTCGCGCTGGCGCAGGCCCCGGGCCGCCGACACGGCGAAGCGCCAGGCATCGGCGCTGTCCGGCTCGCGCCGCGCCCAGTCGGCGCTCAAGGTCTGCAGCTCGCTCCAGCCCTCGGCCTTGAGCAGGGCCGAAGCGGCGTCATAGCGCTGCTGCTGCTCCACGCGGTGGGCGGCCCGCCCCTCGATCTCGTCACCCCAGGGCGCCAGGGACGCAAAATTGACGTTCTGCCCGTCGCGCCGACGGTAGTCGATGATCCCGACCAGGGCCCCCAGTTCATCCACCAGCGCCCCGCCCTCCGAGCCCGGCGAAATGGGCGCCGAGAACTGGATGTAATCCCCCACCGCAAAGTGCCGCACCCCGGAGAGCATCCCCTCGGAGATGCCGACCCCCAGGCCCAGCGCATTCGACACCGCAAACACCCTCCCCCCGGGTGCCGAGGGGCGGGCCCGCGGCAGGGCCGGCCCCTGATCCCCATCGGCAGCCAGCAGGCACAGGTTGCGCTCGCTATCCCGGGCCACGACCCGCGCCGGCAGGGGCTGCGGCCCGGTGCCGAGATGCAGGCTCGCGGCCCCGTCGAGGGTCTCGCACACGGTCACAAAGCGGCCAGCCGCCCAGCGCGTCGCCGAGTAGCGCCCCACCACCCGCCCCTCCCCGTCACGCACCTCAAGCACCGCCACGGCCGGTGCCACGCGAGTAAATACCTCCTGCGGCGACAGAGCCACCGCCGGCCCCCCCATGGCAGTCAGGAACAGCGCAGCAAACACGCAGGACACAGGGATTTTCAGACTCGGTTTCATGACGGTGCACGGGGGGCGGGTCGAAGGGCCCGTCCCTGATGGGGGAGCGCCGATTCTACCCTCTGGTCATGCCCTCCGTACCGAAGCCGGGCCCGCCCCAGGCGCCATCGTGCCATTTCCCCCATGGGGTCAAATGAAGTCGACCCCACGGCCCCTCTGCCCCACCTGCATGCCTCACCAGCAAGGGCCTGCCACCTCCAGCGCCTCCCGCACCCAGGCCACGAAGCCCCGCACCCGCGCCGGCTGCAGACGGGCGTGGGGATGAACCACGCTGATCGGCCGGGGTGGTGCCTCGAAATCCTCCAGCACCACGGCCAGGCGCCCGGCCGCCAGGTGCGGCGCCACCTGGTAGGAGATGAACATGCCGAAACCCAGGCCGGCCACACAGGCATCCACGGCCGGCGCCACATGGTTGAACTCCAGGTTGCCGGTGACCGGCACGGTAAAGCTTCGCCCCTTCTCCTCGAAACGCCACCAAGGCCCGCCACCGGCCGAAAAGCCGATGCAGTTGCCCTGCAGCAGCGCCCGCGGGTGGGTGGGGACACCCTGGCGGACCAGGTAGTCCGGGCTGGCCACCACCATGCGGCGTACCTTGCCCACCGGATGAGCGATCAGCGACGAATCCTCCAGGTGCCCGATGCGCACACCCACGTCTATCCCCTCCTCCAGCAGGTTGGTGACCCGGTCGAGCAGCAGCAGACGGCAGCGCATGCCGGCGTGGCGCTGGACGAAGGCCGTCACTGCCGGCGCTACATACATCTGCCCGAACAATACCGGTGCCGTCACCGTGAGCAGGCCGGAGGGGTCGCCCGCCTCGTCACGCAGCGCCGACTCCGCCTCCGCCAGGGCGGCCAGCAGGTCGCGGCAGCTGTCCAGGTAATGACGTCCCTCACCGGTCAGGGCGATGCGCCGGGTGCTGCGGTTGAAGAGCCTCACCCCCAGCTCGGCCTCCAGGGCCGCCAGGGTGCGCACCACGGCCGGCAGCGAGGCTCCGCTGGCCCGGGCCGCGGCGCTCAGGCTGCCCGCCTCGGCGATCTGCACGAAGGTCGCCATCGCCTTCAGCTTGTCCATGGCAATTACTCCACTAAACGGAAGAGTCAAATCCATACCCCGGCATTTATCCGGATCACGGATTAAACCACACTGCGTCTCAGCAGCTCCCCACCGTCCCTCTCCCCAGAAAGGCCTGCCATGACACACCCCACCCAAGCCATCCGCCTGTTCCGCTTCACCCTGTCCGGTCACAGCCACCGGGCCGAACTCTTCCTGTCCCTGCTCGGCCTGCCGGTCACGCCAGTGGATGTGGACCTCCTCGGCGGGCAGCAGAAGACCCCCGCCTACCTGGCCATGAACCGCTTCGGTCAGGTACCGGTGATCCAGGACGGCGACGTGACCGTAGCCGACTCCAACGCCATTCTGGTGTACCTGGCCCGCCGCTATGGCGCCGCCCACTGGCTGCCTTCCGATCCGGTTGCGGAAGCCCAGGTCCAGCGCTGGCTGACGGTGGCCGCCGGACTGGTCGCCTTCGGCCCCTGTGCAGGCCGCCTGATCACCGTGTTCAAGATGGACTTCCGCGCAGAAGAAGTGATCGCCCGCGCCCACGCCCTGTTCGCCGTGATGGAGCAGGAGCTGGCCGACCGCCCCTGGCTGGTGGCCGGCGACGCACCGACCATTGCCGACGTGGCCAACTACACCTACATCGCCCACGCGCCCGAGGGCAATGTGTCCCTGGACGCCTACCCAGCCATCCGCGCCTGGCTGGCCCGGGTGGAAGCCCTGCCCGGCTTCTTCCCGATGCCGGTGACCGCCGCCGGGCTGCGCGCCTGAGCATCATGGGCAGCGTTTTCCACAGCGGAGAGGCGGCCCTCCAGGCCGCCGCGGGCAGCCGCGAGCGGCTCGCCGAGGTGGGCACACGGGTGATCCGCCAGGAGATGCCCGAGCAGCACCGGGCCTTCTTCGCCGGCCTGCCCTTCGTGGTGCTGGCGGCCACCGATCCCGGCGGTCAGCCCCACGCCACGCTGCTTGCAGGCCCGCCGGGCCTGCTTACGGCCACCGACAGCCGCCACCTCCAGCTCGCCAGCCTGCCGGCACCCGACGATCCCCTCCACCCCCTGCTGACCCCAGGTGCGCGCTTCGGCCTGCTCGGCATCGAGCCCCACACCCGGCGGCGCAACCGGGCCAACGGCCGGGTGCAGGCCCGCGGGGCAGACGGCCTGCACCTGGAGGTGACCCAGAGCTTCGGCAACTGCCCCAAGTACATCCAGCCACGCCGCGCAGTGTTCGACCCGAGCTGGAAACCCGGTGCCCGAGCCGAGCACAGGCTCTCCCTGAACGAGGCGGAGCGGGCCTGGATAGCGGCCGCCGACACCTTCTTCATCGCCACCGCCCACCCGTCAGACGACGCCGACCCGGCCCACGGAGTGGACGTCTCCCACCGGGGCGGCCCGCCGGGCTTCATCAGCGTGGAGGGCAACACCCTGGGCATCGACGACTTCGCCGGCAACAACTACTTCAACACCCTGGGCAACCTGCTGCTCAACCCGCAGGCCGGCCTGCTCTTCCCCGACTTTGCCCGGGGCGGCCTGCTGCAGCTCAACGCCACCGCCGAAATCCTCCCCGGCCCACCCCGCCGCCTGCTGCTGCGGGTGAGCAAGGTCACACACCACCCCGCCGCCCAGCCCCTGCGCTGGGAAGAGGCTTCGGGCTGAAACCCCGACGGGTCACCCTGCATCAGGTGCCCCCCAAGACCAGCCCTTACTCTTCCAGCAGGCTGCGCAGCATCCAGGCCGTCTTCTCATGCACTTCGAGACGCTGGGTGAGCAGGTCGGCGCTGGGTTGGTCCTTGGCCTCATCCACCAGCGGATAGAGCCCCCGGGCAGTACGGGCCGTGGCCTCCTGGGCCGCCACCAGCAGGCGGATCATGTCCTTCGCCGCGGGGACGCCTTCGGGGGCTTCGATGGAGGTCAGGCGGGCCAACTCGGCAAAGGTCCCCGGCGCCGGGAGCCCCAGGGCGCGGATGCGTTCGGCGATCACGTCCAGGGCGTTCCACTGTTCGGTGTATTGCACCATGAACATCTGGTGCAGGCTGTTGAACATGGGCCCCTTCACGTTCCAGTGAAAGTTGTGGGTCATCATGTAGAGGGTGAAACTGTCGGCCAGCAGGCGCGACAGGCCGGCGGCGATATCGGCCCGGTCCTGGTCGGCAATGCCGATGTCCATCACGGGGCCGGCGGGGTGGTAAGCGGATTTCATGGCAGTCTCCCTTGGGTCAGGGCCACCGCCGAAAAGGAGTCCGGCGGGGCTGATTCCAGTATCGGAATCCCGCCGCCGCCGGTCCAATTGGCAATTTCGCTGATGGGGATTGGCCCTGACTATCCCATCGCCGTATCCAGAAACATCATCACCGCGAAGCCCCCCATCAGCCCCAGGGTGGCCGGTGTCTGGTGGCCGTTGCGGTGGGTCTCGGGAATCACCTCGTGGGACACCACGAAGATCATCGCCCCCGCCGCCAGGCCCAGCCCCACCGGGTAGGCCAGGGCCAGCCCGCCGGCAATGCCTACGCCGAACAGCGCCCCCAGGGGCTCCATCAGGCCGGAGGCGCCAGCCATCAGTACGGCCCGCCAGGCCCCCACCCCTGCCGCCCGCAGGGCCATCACCACAGCCAAACCCTCTGGAATGTCCTGAATGGCTATCGCACTGGTGAGGGGCAGGCCCACGTCCAGCTCGCCCCGGGCAAAGCTCACCCCGATGGCCATGCCCTCGGGCAAGTTGTGCAAAGTAATGGCCAGCACGAACAGCCCCACCCGGCCGATACGCTCGCAGCCCGGGCCGCAGGGGCCTGTGCTGTCATGCTCGTGGGGCGTGAAGCGGTCGAGACCGAGCATCAGCAACACCCCCAACCCCAGGCCAAGCACCACGACCAAGGCACCAGCGGCGCCATTGCCGGTCATCTCCTTGGCGGCGGCAAGGCCGGGCAGGATCAGCGAGAAGGAGCTGGCTGCCAGCATCATGCCGGCAGCGAAGCCGAGCAGGCTGTCCTCCATGCGTGCCGAGATGCGCCCCAGGGCGATACCGGCCAGAGCGCCCAGCGCCGTCGCGGCAAAGCCGGCCAGCCCCCCAAGAACCGCCAGACGCAAGGGTGCGCCGCCCCCCGCCAGCCCCCCCGCAATACCCGAGATCAGCATTACGGCCACAGCCGCCAGGGACAGCGCCAGCCCGGCCGTCATCCACGGATGCCGACGCACCTGCCGCCGCCAGGCATCGCGCCAGGCCGAAGCACCACCCTCTGCCACCTCTTCAAGGGCCAAGCCGGCCCCCGCCATATTGTTATCCTGCATGCGCCCTCCCGGCCTGAGATCAGATTGCGGTGACGAGAAACTGCGCCACTTGGGCAAGAAAGAGGGCCGCCCCCGAGGCGGTGATGACGGCCCCCACCACAAACCGAATGGGGTGGACACGGGCCTGGCCCCTGGCCTGGGCCTGGACTTCGTAACGGGCCAACTGAAGAGTAGTCATGGTTTTCTCCTTGCACGGATGCACTTGATGGATCCATTCTCACCATCCGGTGGAACGACGTCCAATTGCCTGTTTCGCTGATCACGATTGGAAAAAGCCATCGCCTGCAAGAGCCCCCGTGGGGTCGAACACACCAAGCCACTTGCCCTCCCATGACAGCCGACCTCTTCCCCGACACCCTCGCCGCCCGGGAAAACCTCCAGCCCGGCGCCATGCTGCTGCGCGCCTTTGCCCTGGACGAGGCCCCTGCGCTGCTGGCCGGCGTGGCCGGCGTCATCGCCATGGCCCCCTTCCGCCAGATGCAGACGCCCGGCGGGCAGACCATGTCGGTGGCCATGAGCAGCTGCGGCGAACGGGGATGGGTGAGCGACCGGCGGGGCTACCGCTACAGCCCGACCGACCCGGCCACCGGCGCCCCCTGGCCAGCCATGCCCGCGCGCCTGGCCGATCTGGCCCGCCGGGCGGCGGCCGAAGCCGGCTTTCCGGGCTTTGCGCCGGACGCCTGCCTGATCAACCGCTACCTGCCCGGCTGCCGCATGGGCCTGCACCAGGACCGGGACGAGGCCGACCTGAGCCAGCCCATCGTGTCGGTGTCCCTGGGCCTGCCCGCCACCTTCCTGTTCGGCGGCCCCACCCGCGGCGGCCGGCCCCTGCGCCTGCCTCTGGTGCACGGCGACGTGGTGGTGTGGGGCGGCCCGGCCCGGCTGCACTTCCACGGGGTGGCGCCCCTGGCCGCGGGCGAGCATCCGGCCACTGGCGGCTGCCGAATCAACCTCACCTTCCGCCGCGCCACCTGAAATTTATTTCGTGATCGCTGTCGATCCGGCCCGAGCCGCCCCGTCGACAGCAGGAGAGCCGACACCCCACGCCGGCCGCAAGGAGAGGAGCTCCCCATGCGATTCCTGATCATCATCAAGGCCAGTGCCGAATCCGAGGCCGGGCAGCCCCCCGACGCCGGGCTCATCGACGCCATGGCCGACTTCCACACCACCCTGGCCCGTCGCGGCGTGCTCCTCGACGCCGCCGGACTGGCCCCAAGCCGCGAGGGCTGGCGCCTCCACTACAGTGACAGGGAGCCGGTGGTGGAGCGCGGCCCCTTCACGGCCCCCGGCGAGCTCATGGCCGGCTACACCCTGATCCAGGCCCGCAACCACGACGAAGCCCTGGAGTGGGCCCGCCGCTTTCCCAACCCCCGGGGCGCCGGCCGCCCCACCCACATCGAGCTGCGCCCCCTGCGCTGCCTCACCGACACCCCGGCCTGACCCGCCCACAACCAGGAGACCACCATGCCCAGCCCCATCCCCGCCGACATGCCCGCCCTCACCCCGCACATCGTGTGCCGGGGCGCCGCCGCGGCCATCGACTTCTACGTGCGCGCCTTCGGCGCCGTGGAGCAAGCCCGCCTGCCCGGCCCCGACGGACGCCTGATGCACGCCATGGTGCGCATCGGCGGCTCACCCCTGATGCTGGTGGATGAATTTCCGGAAATGGGCTGCCACAGCCCCCAGGCCCTTTCCGGCACGCCCCTGACCCTGCACCTTTACGTGGAAGACGTGGACGCCGCCATGGCCCGGGCCGAAACCGCCGGCGCCAAAGTCACCCTGCCTGCCACCGACATGTTCTGGGGCGACCGCTACGGCCGCGTCGAAGACCCCTTCGGCCACGCCTGGTCCCTGGCCACCCACGTCCGCGACATGAGTACCGAAGAGATCATCGCCGCCTCGGTGCAGGGCTGCACCGGCACCCCCTGAAAGGACAACCCATGGCCTACCTGCTGCTCATCAACGAAACCCGCGGCGAGCGCGCCGCCCGCCCCGAAGACGAGGCCCACCGCCTCTACGACGACATGATGGCCTTTGCCGCCAGCCTGCAGGCCGACGGCATACTGCGCGCCGCCGAATCCCTGCGCACCGACGAGCACGCCGTGCGCATCAGCGCCCGCAGCGGCAAGCCCCAGCTCGTCGACGGCCCCTTCGCCGAAGCCCGGGAAATGGTGGGCGGCTTTTTCCTCATCGACGTCGCCACCCGGGAAGAAGCCCTGGCCATCGCCCGACGCTGCCCCGCCGTCGCCTGGGCCACCGTGGAAGTGCGCGAATGCGCACCCTGCCACGTCCTCTGACCCCGCCCGGAGAACTGCCATGGACACCTATGTGGATGGCTTCCTGATCCCCCTCGCCGCCAACCGGATCGACGACTACAAGGCCATCGCCACGCTCGCCGGCCAGGTCTGGAAAGACCACGGCGCCCTGGCCTACTGCGAATGCGTCGGCGACGACCTGGACGCCCCCGGCATGGTCAGCTTCCGCCAGTCCGCCGCCGCGGCAGAGGGCGAGACGGTGATCTTTGCCTGGATCGTCTACCCCTCCCGGGAGGCCCGCGACCGCATCAACGCCGCCGTGATGGCCGACCCGCGCATGGCGCAGATGCAGGCGCCGGACGCCCCCCTGCCCTTCGACTGCACGCGCATGGCCTGCGGCGGCTTCCGGATGCTGGTGGAATGCTGAGCCGCCCCCGGGCCACCGGCTGATGCCCCCCGACGACACCGCCCGCAGCCTAGTCGCCCTGTGGCACCTGGAGGCGGCGCGGGTCATCGGCCGGGTGGCGCGCATCGTGCGCGACGTGGGCCTGGCCGAAGACATCGCCCAGGACGTGCTCGTCACCGCCCTGGAGCGCTGGCCCGTGGACGGCCTGCCCGCCAACCCCGCCGCCTGGCTGATGACCGCCGCCAGCCACCGGGCCCTCGACCACCTGCGCCACACCGCCATGGCCGCCGGCAAGGAGGGCGCCATCGGCCACGCGCTGGACTTTGCCCACCAGGCCGCGGCCGACGACGCCGCAGAACGCATCGACGCCGCCCTCGACGACCCGGTGGGCGACGACGTGCTGCGCCTCATCTTCACCGCCTGCCATCCGGTGCTGCCCCCCGAGGCCCGCTGCGCCCTGACCCTCAAGGTGATGGGTGGCCTGTCCACCACCGAGATCGCCCGGGCCTACCTCAAGCCCGAAGCCACCATCGCCCAGCGCATCGTGCGGGCCAAACGCAGCCTGGCCGCCGCCCGTGTGCCCTGCGAAGTGCCCCGGGGCGCAGAGCTGGTGGCACGGCTGGATTCGGTGCTGGAGGTGATCTACCTGATCTTCAACGAGGGCTATGCCGCCACCGCCGGCGAGGACTGGATGCGCCCGGCCCTGGCCGAGGAAGCCCAGCGCCTCGGGCGGGTGCTGGCCGGCCTGCTGCCGGCGCAGGGCGAGGTGCTGGGCCTGCTGGCCCTGATGGAGATCCAGGCCTCCCGCTTCGCCGCCCGCCTGGCCCCCGACGGCAGCCCCGTGCTGCTGATGGAGCAGGACCGCAGCCGCTGGGACCGCCTGCTGATCCGCCGTGGCCTCGATGCCCTGAACCGGGCCGAGGCCCTGCCCGGCCCCCTCGGCCCCTACACCGTGCAGGCTGCCATCGCCGCCTGCCACGCCCGAGCCGCCCGGGCCGCCGATACCGACTGGACCCACATCGCAGCCCTCTACGACGTACTGGCGCGCATCGCCCCATCCCCGGTGGTGCGCCTCAACCAGGCCGTTGCGGTAGGCATGGCGTTTGGCCCGGAGGCGGGGCTGGAGATCGTCGAGCACCTGCACAGCGAGGGCAGTCTCGATGGCTACCCCCTGCTGCCCGCCGTGCGCGGCGATCTGCTGAGCCGCCTGGGGCACCACGCCGAAGCCCGCGCCGAGTTCCTGCGCGCCGCCGGGCTCACCCGGAATGCCCGGGAACGGGCCCTGTTGCAGGCCCGCGCCGAGGCCTGCGGGCCTCTACCCCGCGAAGCGCGTTGACGGAATGCCCCGGCCTTCGGAATACTGCCGGGCGCGACACCCTCGCTGTCACCCGTTTTTCATACAGTCGCGCCCCGCCGCTCAGAGCAGCCGGCGGCGGCGCCTCACTCCACACCAAGGAAATACCATGAAGTCCTCCCGCAGCCTGTTCCGCCTCGCCCTGATCGCCGGCCTGCTGGCACAGGCTCCCGCCTTTGCCGCCGAACCTGCCAAAGCCGCTGCCGCCAGCCCCGCCGGCAAGCCCGTGGCAACGGTGAATGGCGTCGTGATCTCCCAGGCCGCCTACGAGCTCCTCGCCTCCCGTGCCAAGGCCCAGGGCGCCCAGGACAGCCCCCAGCTCGCCTCCGAACTGCGCGGCCGCCTGATCCAGGCCGAGCTGCTCAACCAGGCCGCCAAAAAGAAGAACCTCGACCGCAAGCCCGAAGTGGCCCTGCAACTCGAGATGGCACGCCAGCAGATCATGGCCAGCACCTATGTGGGTGAATACGTGCAGAGCCACCCGGTCACCGATGCCGCCGCCAAGGCCGAATACGACCGCATCGTGGCCCAGGCCGGCGGCAAGGAATACCGCTCCCGCCACATCCTGGTGAAGGAAGAAAAGGAAGCCCAGGACATCATCGAACGCCTGAAAATGGGTGAGAAGATGGAAAAGCTGGCCAGCCTGTCCCTCGACCCGGGCTCCAAGGACAAGGGCGGTGAGCTGGGCTGGGCCGTGCCCGGTGGCTTCGTCGAGCCCTTCGGCAAGGCCCTCACCACCCTCACCCCGGGTAGCTACACCCAGACCCCGGTGCAGACCCAGTTCGGCTACCACGTGATCCAGCTCGAAGAAGTGCGCGACCTCAAGGTGCCCAGCTTCGAAGAGACCAAGCCCCAGATCGTCCAGCGCCTCCAGGCCCAGGGCGTGGACCAGCACATCCAGGAACTGGCCAAGGCCGCCAAGATCAACTGATCAGGGCACCCGGGCCAGACCGACGCTCCCGTGGGGTCGAATTCATTCGACCGCGGACTTGTGATCACCGGCATGTCGATGGTTTGGCGTGTCGAGGTCGAGTGAATTCGACCCCACAAAACGTCATCGCCCCAAATGAAACGGGAGCCCTCGGGCTCCCGTTTCATTTGGCCGTACGAACCGTATCAGGCCAGGGCTGCCAGGGCGGCTGCGTAGTCAGGCTCGTTCTTGATCTCACCCACCAGCTCGCTGTGCAGAACCTTGTCGTTTTCATCCAGCACCACCACCGCACGGGCAGTCAGGCCCGCCAGGGGACCGCTGGCCAGGGCCACGCCGTAGTCCTTGGCAAAGACCGCACCACGCAGGGTGGACAGGGTGACCACGTTGTTCAGGCCTTCGGCGCCGCAGAAACGGCTCTGGGCAAAGGGCAGGTCGGCCGAGATGCACAGCACCACGGTGTTGGCCACTTCCGCAGCGGACTGGTTGAACTTGCGCACCGAGGTGGCGCAGGTGGGGGTGTCGACGCTCGGGAAGATGTTGAGCACCTTGCGCTTGCCGGCAAAGCTGGCCAGCGGGGTGTCGGCGAGATCCTTGGCGACGAGGGAGAAGGCCGGGGCAGTCTGGCCCTTGGCGGGCAGATTGCCTTCGACCTGGACGGGGTTGCCGCCGAGGGTAACGGTACTGGACATATGAGGACTCCTGGGGATCAGAAATGTTGTTGTAGGCCGGCGCGCCCGGGGGCGAACCAGACGCGCCATGGTAGGGCCGGGCGCGGAATCTGACCAGCCCCACGAAACTGCAGCCCGCTGCAGCCGGGCCCGGCCGGACGATACCGCAGAAGGACTTCGGAACACGATGGCACTGCGCCGGGCTCTGGCATATTCTTCAACCCAGGGAGACTCCTGAGGAATCCGCCGCGCCATGCCCCACGAAGCCGACATCCCGGAAATCCGGCAGATCTTCCTGAGCGCCACCGCCCAGGACTGCAAGGCCTACCGGGAGGCCGTGCGCGACTTCATCCACGACAACATCGAGCAGGCCAAGGTCTTCCTGCAGGAGAACTGGGCCGAGGGCGGCAATTTCGTCGAGCCGGTGTGCAAGCGCAAGGTGGACGAGTGCGATGCCTACATGGGGCTCTTCGGCTACCGCTACGGCTGGACGCCCCCCCTGCAGCGCCGCTCCATCACCGAGCTGGAGTTCCGCTGGGCGGTGGACCGCTGGAACACCGGCGAGGCACCGATCTTTGTGCTGCGCCCGGTGCCCGGCAGCGAGGCCGACCGGCACCTGCGCGATCAGGCCGCCGTCTTCCACGGCAAACTCAGCCCCGCCGATGCCGAGGCCGACCGGGCCGCCCAGCAGAGCTTCCTGGCAAGCGTGGACCAGTGGGCGTCCGACGGGCGCATCCAGGTCTTCTACAACGATCCGACCCAACTGCTGGGCAAGGCCCTGTGCTGCATCAAGAACTGGGACCAGGCGGTGCTCCGCAAGGCCAGCCGCAGCCGCTTCGAGGCTCCCGGCGTCATCCCTGACAGCGAGCTGGGGCAGATCAGCCGCAACGCGCAAATCGACGCCCTCTCCGCAGCCCTGGAGGCCCTGCGCGAACGCCGCACCGAGCGGGCCGCAGCCTTCCTCATCCACGGCCCCGAGAACCACGGTCAGCTGGAGTTCGTCGAGTTCCTGCGCAACTGGCAGGACGAATGGGAGGGCATGGACATCCGCTGCGGCCAGGCCGACGAGCCCGACAGTGCCGAATCCCTGATCTGCTGGGCCTGCAGCCAGCTGGGTGAGCCACTGCTGGGCGAACCGAGCATCGACGGCCTGGCCGGCCTGCTGGCCACCCGCCTGGCCAGCCGCTCGGTGGTGCTGATCCTGCGCACCCTGGGGCGCGAGGCCCGGCGCCTGGCCCTGTTCCAGCAGCGCTTCTGGCAGCCCCTGCAGGTGGCGCTGGCGGCCCGCCCGCCCGGTGGAAAGGGGCGCCTCTACTGCTTCATCACCGACCACGCGGCCCTGGCCGATCCACCCGAGGCCGGCTTCCGCGCCGACAAGCTCGACACTGACGACGTGGACTACCGCCACATCCTGGCCCTGCCGCCCCTCGGCCCGATCACCGCCCGGGAGGTGCGCAGCTGGCTCAAGGATCTCCGCAAAAACGCCGGGATCACCCTCGACGAAGACACCCGCAGCGCCATCGCCACCTACGCCACCACCCCCGACGGCACCCCACCCAACGTGTACAACCGACTGAACCTGCACGGCTTCTGGAGCCGCGCCCGCTGAGGACCATCACCGTGCCCGACACCGCCCGCTACGCCGAATTCACCGGCACCCGCTCCGCCCGTTACGTGGCGGCGCCCCACACCGCCACCATCGTCAACCTGGCCATCCGCCTGGGCCGGCCGCTGCTGGTGGAGGGCGAGGCCGGCTGCGGCAAGACCCGCCTGGCCAGCGCCATCGCCGAAGAGCTGGGCATCGGGCTCACCGCAATGACGGTGAAGAGCACCAGCCAGGCCAAGGACCTGCTCTACCGCTTCGACGCCCTGCGCCGCCTGCAGGACGCTCAGGACCCGGCCAACAGCGCCGCCCGCCAGGTGCATCCCTACATCGACCTGGAACCCCTCGGCCACGCCATCCGCCAGGGCCAGCCCCGGGTGGTGCTGATCGACGAGGTGGACAAGGCCGACATCGACTTTCCCAACGACCTCCTCGACGTGCTCGACCGCTTCGAGTTCGACATCGAAGACCTGCCCCGCGCCGAGGACGAAGCCTGCACCGCGGCCCGGGGCTTTGGCCGCCACGTCACGGGGCCCGAGGGCGGCGCGCGGCCCATCGTGCTCATCACCAGCAACCGGGAGAAGCAGCTCCCCGAGCCCTTCCTGCGCCGCTGCCTGTATGTGCAGCTGGATTTCCCGGCCGACAACCCGGCCATGCTCGCCGACATCGTGCGCAGAAACCTGGACGCCCGGCTCGACCAGATCGGCGACGAACTCATCACCGGCGCCGTGGAGCGCCTGTGCCGCATCCGCGAGCGCGGCCGCGAGCTGGGCATGCAGAAGCTGCCCGCCACCAGCGAGCTGGTGGACTGGGTGCGGGTGCTGCACTGGCAGGGCCGCAAGGCCGAGGCGGTGTCGGTGGATGCCCTCGATACGGTGGACCAGGCCGTGCTCTTCAAGGTGCGCCAGGACATCGAACGCTACCGCGCCCGCACCGACGACGAGGCCCGCCGGTGAGCCACACCCTGCCGCCCCTGCTGCTCGGGCTGTTCCGCGAGCTGAAGGCCAACGGCGTGCCGGTGGGCACCCGCGACTACCTCGACGGCGTGGAGGCTCTGCGCCTGGGCTTTGGCCAGGGCGACCGGGCCGCCCTGCGCGAGCTGGCCAGCGCCCTGTGGGGCCGCAGCGACGAGGAGCGTCGCCTCATCGCCCGCTGGTTCGACGTGCTGCCGCCCCCCGATGAGGTGCTGATCGCAGCCATCGACGACGAACTCGACGCCCGGGATGCCGACACCGACGCCGCCGCCGCCCCGGCAGCGGCCACCGTCCGGCCCACGGCGCCAACCCTTGCCGGCAGTGGCGCAGTGCCCGGTGGCGCGCCGGTCGAAACGGTGGACACGTCTGCCGCCCAGGCCGCCCGGGCCCGGGTCTCCTTTGCCGCCACCCGGGAAGGCAGCGGCCTGCCCATCCCGCGGCTCGCCAGCGCCCCGCCCATCGGCGAGGACTACGTGCTCGACCCCCAGCCCCTGATCAGCCCCCGGGACATGGCCGTGCTGTGGCGCCGCTACCGTCGCAGCACCCGCCACGGCCCGCGCACAGAGATGGACTTGGCCGCCACCCTGCGCGAGCGCTGCCGCCGCGGCCAGCTGTGCCGCCCGGTGTGCCGGCCCCGGCGCAGCAACAGCGCCCGGCTGCTGATCCTGGCCGACGCCAGCCCGAGCATGGACCCGTGGCGCCCCTTCCTGGCCACCCTCGCCGCCTCCCTGCCCCTGGGCCGGCTGGCCCGGGCCGAGCTGCGCTACTTCAACAACCAGCCCCGCCGGCAGCTCTATGCCACCCCTGACCTGGACGAGCCCGAAGACCGGGACACGGTGCTGCGCCGCCACGCCGGCGCCGCCCTGCTGGTAGTCAGCGACGCCGGCAGCGCCCGGGGCGCCCTCAACCGCCGCCGCGCCCTGCAGACCGCCGATTTCCTCGATGACGCCCGGCGCCTCTTCCCCAGCACCGTGTGGCTCAACCCCATGCCGGCACGCCGCTGGGCCGGCACCACCGCCGGCCTGATCGCCGATGGCCCGGTGCCCATGCTCCCCGTCGATGCGTCCCACCTACTGCGCGCCATCGACATCCTGCGCGGCACCAAATAAACCGCCATGCCCTACCCCGCCGCCCTCGGCCAACGCCCGCTGGAAGTCCACGAGGCCTATGCCGCCCTGGAGCAGTTCGCCGCCGACTACGGCCGCGACCCGCTGCTACTGCTGATGCACGCGTCGGTGCCCGAAACCCTGCGGCCGGATCTCCTCAACCTGATCCGGGTGAACTTCCTCGCCGCCCACGGCCCCGACCCCAGCCTGGAGGCTGACGTGTTGTTCTCGCCCCTGTCCACGGCCCTGGGCGGCGGCTACTACCGCATCGACCCCCAGGTGCGCTGGCACTGCCTGCTGATGCTGCGCTCCCTCCACCGCCACGACCCGCGCCCGCGCATCCGGCGCATCGCCGAGCTGCTGTGGCGCTACGTGGAAGCCCGCGAACACCAGGCCAGCCGCGCCGCCGACCCGCAGATGGCCGAGTTTCTGGACATCCAGCGCTGGGTCGCCCTGGCCTTCCTGGAACCCGCCAGCGCCGCCCACGCCTTTGCCGACGCCCTGCGCCAGGTGGGCGCCACGGGCAGCACCGTAGCCCTACGCCTGGGGGGCCTCGCCTCGGCCATCGAAATTCCCCTCGCCGGCCAGCCCGAACTCCTCGCCTACGCCCGCGGTCTGGACGCGCTGGCCGGCGGCAACGACGAGGAGGCCCAGCGCCTCCTGGGCGCCCTGGGCAGCGACGCGCTGCGGGTGGGGGACATCGTGCTGAAGGCACCGGGGGCGGTGCTGGCGGAGTATCGGACCGACACCCAGACGCAGGCTTCCGGAGCCGGCAGGCCCCCGCCAAGACCACGCTGTCTGGTGATCCAGGCGGCGGGCACGTCCACCAACGCCACTACCGGGCAGACTCGGGACATGGAAGCCAGCTACCGGGAGATCCGCACGGCATTGGAAGAAGCTGGCATGGAAAGCACCCGGGCGGAAGTGCGGACGCTCGGCGTCGCCACCCGCCAGCAGTTGTCCGGCCTGCTCGGAGACGTCCTCAGTGCCGACACGGTGATCTGCGACTTGAGCGCCCGCGACAGCCTGACCCTGTATCTGACGGGAATGTGCCTGGCACTGCGCCCCACCAATGTGGAGACCCTTGCGGACGAAGCCTTCCCCGTCGATTTGCTCCCTGAGTGGCTTGGAGATGTCCTCCGCTATCCACTGCCAGCCCAGGGCACATCGCCGGAGCCGGCGCTACGTGATCGCCTGAAGGCGCGAATGCACCATAACGCGGCCGGCTCGACCGTCGTCCAGACGCGCAGCCGGCTCCAGAACACACTGATGCAGCCGCCCATCAGCATGGCCTCCCCCCCCCAGCTGTTGGCAGCAGAGGCTCCCGTTGTCAGCCAGCCCACCGCGGGCGCCGATACAGATGAGTTTGCCAAAGCCTGTCTGGTCATTCAGACCAACTTCATAAACCGAAGCCCACACGCCCCCGAGCGCCTGCTTGACGTTCTCCGCGCCGAACTCTCTGCGGCAGAGCTGCAGTGCGTACGCCTCGACGCGGCAACCCCGGGCCTGGGGGTCCAACAACTCAATCTCCTGCTGCGCGCACCGCTGGCCATCGTCGACCTCTCCGCCGGCCTGCCTGACGTGCTCCTCCAGCTTGGCCTGCGCCACGGCCTGCGCCCAGGCCAGACGCTACTGTTGGCCGAAGAGGGCGACCGCGTCCCGCCGGAACTCGGCACCCTGCGCATCCTGCGTTACGAGCACCTGGACGAGGACGTGGGCAGCCGCGAAGCCGCCCGGTTAGGCACCGAGATCGGCCGCTGGCTCAAGAAAGCCATGGCCACCCCCGCCGTGGACAGCCCCGTCTATCTCGCCCTGCCCCAACTCCGCCCGCCCGTCCGACGCCCGTCTGCCCCAAAGCCGGAGGCCGTGGCTGAAGACCCCGCCCCACCCCAACCCCACCCGCGGGTGTTCATCTCCTACGTGCACGAGTACCGCCAGTACGCCGCGCCTCTGGTGCGTGCCCTCAAGGCCGAGGGCATCGACGTGGCCTGGGACATGGATCTGAAGGCTGGCGATGCCTGGCAGGAAAGGCTCACCGCCATGCTCGACGAGGCTGACGCATTGGTGGCCGTGGCGGGCAGCCTCACCGCCGGACGGCCCAACCCCCTCGCCGAACAGGAACGGGCCCGCCAGCAGGGTAAACGCCTGCTGGCGGTGCTCATCGAGCCCATCACCGAACCCGCAGCTCTGCTCGAACACCAGGTCGCCAACATCGACGGCGAGGGCCACATCCGCTACCTGGGCGAGCTGTCGGAGGACGAGCGGCCTGCGGCCATCGCCGAGATCGCCGGCAACATCGCCGACTCGCTCCGCTACAGCAAGGCCTGGAATGACATCACCGCCGGCAGCGCTCAGACCGAGGTTCCGGACGTTCTGTGGACGCTCACCATCCGGCAGCGCGGCCAGGGCGTACTACAGTACATCCTCGACATTGAGGGGCGGCGCATCGACACCGCCGTGCATTTCCAGCCGGTGCTGGTGGACCGACTGCTGCGCGAACTGCTCGCCGACATGCGGGTGCACCGGGAAGCCCTCCCGGCCCTCACTCAGTTGCTCATTCCAAGGGAGCTGGCGTCCCTGCCCCGAGCGAATCGCTATCATCTGAACCTCGGCCCGGATACCGCCACGCTGCCCTGGGAGCTGCTCCTCCACGATCTGGCAGACCCGCTCGCCGACCTGTTCCCTCCCCGCATCATCCGCCGCCTGGACGGCCTGCGGGCGACGTCGCAGCGGCGCCAGCCAGGCGGCCTCAATGCGCTACTGATCGGCAACCCCCAAACCGCAGGCACGCTGCCAGAGCAAGAGGCCGGCCTGCCGAACCTGCCCGGTGCCGAGCAGGAGGTCATGAGCGTGATGAGGCTTCTCCACGCCGCCGGCTTCAATGCGAGCGCAATCATCGGCGAAAGTGCCTCTGCCGTGATGAGCCGGCTCTTCACCCGGGATTACCGCATGCTGCTGGTCAGCGGCAACGCGGTCACCGACTACGCCCTGCCTGACGGTCGCCGGGTGAGCGGCTTCGTGCTGAGCGACGGGGTCTTCCTGACCGCACTCGAACTCAAGCAGATGCGTGCGATGCCCGATGTGGTCTTTCTCAACGGCTGCCACGCCGGCCGGATACAGCAGGGAGACATTGACGGCCCACCCAACAGCATGGTGCTGGAGCTTCTCAAGGCGGGCGTGCAGGCGGTAGTCGCCCCGGGCTGGGCCGTCGATGATCTGGGCGCAGCAAACTTCTCCGAAGCCTTCTTCAGCGCCCTGGCCGGCGGCAGCCGCTTCGAGGAAGCGATGAACAGCGCCCGCCAGGCCGCCGCCCTGGCCGCACCGGAACTCAACACCTGGGCGGCCTACCAGGCCTGGGGCAATCCCGACTACCAGCTGCTTCAGGCCCCCGGGTCGGCGGCCTGAAGCCCCTGCCCAAATCCTCGCCGCCCTCCGCCGCTGAATGCTGACTGCGTTCGTGTGTGCAGGCGGGGCTCTCCTCAGCCCAGCCCCTCATCCCAGTAAGGCGTGGGCCCGATACGCTCGGCCAGATAGTCCGCCAGGGCCCGCACCCGGGTGGGCAGGTAGCGGTTGCTCGGAAAGACGGCGTGGATGCCCAGTTCGGGCCCCGGATAATCGGCCAGCACCACCTCCAGCAGGCCGGCGCGGACGGCGGGGGCGACGATGAAGCTGGGCTGGCGCACGATGCCCAGCCCCCGCTGGCAGGCGTCGAGCAGGGCGTCGCCGCTGTTGGCCTGCAGGCGGCCCTGCACTGGAACCCACTGCAGTTCACCCGCGACCCTGTAGGGCCAGGCGCTGCGGGCAGTGCCGGTATAGCCCAGGCACTGGTGGATCAGCAGATCGTCCGGCACCCGGGGCCGGCCGTGGCGGGCCAGGTATTCGGGGGAAGCGAGGGTGAGCAGGCGCGAGGTGCTGAGGCGCCGGGCCACCTGGGTCGGGTCGAGCTGGGTGGTGATGCGGATGGCCATGTCCAGCCCGGATTCGATCAGCTTGACCTGGCGGTCATTGAAATCCACGTCCAGGTGCACCCCCGGATAGGTGGTGATGAAGTCAGCCACCAGGGGCGCCAGGTGGCGCACACCAAAGCTCACCGGCACGCTGATGCGGATTGGGCCGCGGGGCGCCCGCTCATCGCCGGTCAGGTCGCCCTCGGCAGCATCCACCAGGGCCAGGATCTCCCGACAGCGCTCCAGGTACACCTCCCCCGCCGCGGTGAGGCGCAGGCTGCGGGTGCTGCGGGCGATCAGCTTGACCCCCAGATGGGCCTCCAGGGCGGCAACGCTGCGGGTGATGGCCGAACGGGCCAGCCCCAGGCGCTCGGCCACGGCGGTAAAACTGCCGGCCTCGGCCACGCGAATGAAGGTGGACATGCCTTCGAGTCGATCCATTGTTTCATATCCAGCAACAAATAATTTTCCATTAAAGGCTATTTCAGGCCGAATCGAAAGCCTAAAGTACGCCCATCGAATTTCTCAACTCAGGAGAACAGCGTGATCCTCGTCACCGGCGCCAATGGCCAGCTTGGCCGGCGCATCGTCCAGCACCTCATCGCTCGCGAGCCCGGCCTGCGTGGCCGTCGCCTGGCGGTGAGCGTGCGGGAGCCCGCCCGGGCTGGTGACCTGGCATTCCGCAACGTGCTCGTGCGGCACGGCGACTTCGACCAGCCGGAAACCCTGCCCCAGGCCTTTGCCGGCGTCCTGCGTCTGGTGCTGGTGCCCACCGACGGGCCCGCGGAGCTGCGCCTCCAGCGCCATCGCAACGCCATCCGCGCCGCACTGGCAGCCGGGGTTGGACACGTGCTCTACGTCAGCGGCCTTGAAGCAGACATGACACCGGCCACGCCCTTCTCCCGGGTCCACCAGGAGACCGAGGCCCTGCTGGCAAGCAGCGCCCTGCCCCACACCGTGCTGCGCTGCCCGCCCTATTCCGACGCCCTGCCCGGCTGGTTCGCCCCGGCCCTGACCGATGGCACCCTGCGTGTGCCGGCCGGTGACGGCGTCCTGAGCCTCGTCTCACGGGATGAGCTGGCCCAGGCCATCGCCGCTGCGGCGCTGGCCCCGCGCCTTGATCAACGCATTCACCGGCTGACCGGGCAAGCCGCCGTAGGTCTGGCTGACATCGCTGCCCGCATCGCCCGGGTGTGCAGCCGCCCACTCCGCTATGAGGCCAGCGAGGCTGCGGACCCTACGGACGCAACTGAGGCAAGCACCAGCCTGTTTGCCGCCATCGCCCGGGGGCAGTTCGCCGCCCTCAGCCGCGACTTTGCAGCCCTCGTGGGCCATCCGCCCAAGTCCCTGGACTGCCTGATCCACGAATACTTCGCCCCGAGGAGTCTTGCATGAACCCGCGTCACCCGGTCCTCTTCGTCTCCCACGGCGCCCCCGACGTGCTGCTCAGACCCGGCGCCACCGTCGCCCTATGGCAGCACCTCGGCGCCACGCTGCCCCGCCCGCGGGCGATCCTGGTGATTTCCGCCCATTGGGCGGCCCGGGAGCCGACTGTCGGCACGGCCGCACGGCCGGAGACCATCCACGATTTCGGGGGCTTCCCGCCAGCCCTCTACGCCATGGAATACCCCGCCCCCGGCGCGCCGGAGCTCGCCGCCCGGGTGGGCACCCTGCTTGCCGAAGCTGGCCTGCCCTGCGCCACGACCCCCGACCGAGGGCTTGACCACGGGGCCTGGATTCCGCTGAAGGCCATGTATCCGCAGACCGACATTCCGGTGGTTCAGCTCGCCTTGCAGCCCTTTGCCGGCACCGACTGGCACCGCCGTATCGGCGCCGCGCTGCGCCCCCTTCGGGACGAAGGGGTGCTGATCCTGGCCTCCGGCGCGGTGACCCACAACTTTGGCTGGCTCACCTGGGGTGAGAACGGCGCACCGGTAAAGGCCGCCCGTGCCTTTGCCGACTGGCTGGGCGATGCCCTGGCCCGGGACGACCGCCCGGCCCTGCTCGATTACCGCCGCCTGTCGGCCGAGGGCGCCGCCGCCCACCCCAGCGAGGAGCACCTGCTGCCCCTGTACACCGCCCTGGGCGCCGCCAGCCCCGGAGAAATCCCGCTGCGCCTGGAACCGGAATACACCTACGGCGGTCTGGCCATGGACGCCTACCTCTGGCAGGACGCCAGCCCTGCCCCCTATCACCCGGAGCACTGAACATGAACTTCCCGACCCCGCGCTACACGGGCCCCGCCATCGCCGCCCACTGGGTGATCGCCGCCCTTATCCTGGTGGCCTTCCCCCTGGGCGTGTACATGCACGACCTTCCCCTGTCGCCCACCAAGCTCAAGCTCTACTCGTATCACAAGTGGATCGGCATCACCGTGCTGCTGCTTTTCGTGCCGCGCATCCTGTGGCGCATCACCCACCGCCCGCCGGCCCCGCTGCCCATGCCCGCCTGGCAGCACCGCATCGCCGAGGGCACCCACCACCTGCTCTACCTGCTGATGTTCCTGGTCCCGCTGAGCGGCTGGCTGATGAGCTCGGCCAAGGGCTTCCAGGTGGTGTACTTCGGTGTGCTGCCCCTGCCCGACCTGGTGGGCAAGAGTGAAGAACTGGGCGACCTGCTCAAGGAAGTGCATGAAGCCCTCAACTTCGGCCTGCTGACGCTGGTCGGCCTACACGTGGCCGGAGCCCTCAAGCACGTGATCATCGACAAGGACGGCACCCTGCGCCGCATGCTGCCCTTCGCCAAGTAAATCGAACGAATTCAAGGAGAAACCATGAAAATCCGCACCCTCACCCTGACCGCCGCCGTGCTGATGGCCGGCACCGCCCACGCCGTCGAGTTCAACCAGGTGGATGCCGCCAAGAGCAGCCTGGCCTTCTCGTCCAAGCAGATGGGCGTTCCCGTCCCGGGCAGCTTCAAGCGCTTCACCAGCCATATCGCCTTCGACCCAGCCAAGCCCACGGCCGCCAGTACCACCCTCGAGATTGACCTGGCCAGCATCGACGCAGGCTCCAAGGACGCCAACGACGAGGTGGTGGGCAAGCAGTGGTTCAACGTCAAGGCCTTCCCCACCGCCAAGTTCGTGTCCACCGGCGTCAAGGCCCTGGGCGGCAACCGCTACGAAGCCCTGGGCAAGATGACCATCAAGGGCCAGACCCGCGACGTGGTCGCCCCCTTCACCTTCAAGCAGGAGGGCGCCAGCGGCGTCTTCGACGGCGCCTTCGTGCTCAAGCGCATGGACTACAACATCGGCGAAGGCCCCTGGGCCGACGTCTCCGCCGTCGCCAACGAGATCGAGATCAAGTTCCATGTGGTGGCCAACGCCGCCACCAAGAAGTAAGTCAGCCTCAACCCCAACTCATCAAACCAAACCCAGTAGAACGGAGAACAGCATGAAGAAGCTCATCACCCTGGCCATCGCCGCCACCCTGTCCACCGCCGCCTTCGCCGCGCCGGAAACCTACACCATCGAAGGCACCCACACTTTCCCGCGCTTCGAGTACAGCCACTTCGGCTACTCGACCCAGCTCTCCCGCTTCGACAAGACCACCGGCACCATCACCCTCGACAAGGCCGCCAAGACCGGCTCCGTGGACGTGACCATCGACACCACCTCGGTGAACACCGGCTACCCCCTGTTCAACCAGCACATCCAGGGCGAAGACTTCTTCGACACCGCCAAGTACCCCACCATCACCTACAAGTCCACCAAGGTGAACTTCGACGGTGACAAACCGGCCACCATCGAAGGCAACCTGACTGTCAAGGGCATCACCAAGCCCGTCACCCTGACCGTCACCTCCTTCCACTGCATGCCCCACCCGATGCTCAAGAAGGACGCCTGTGGCGCCAACGCCACCGCCACCATCAAGCGCAGCGAGTTCAACGCCGGCAAGTACGCCCCCTACGTGGGCGACGACGTGAAGCTGACCATCGCCGTGGAAGCCTTCAAGCCCTGATCGTGCGGCTGGCGCCCCGCCGCCGGCCTGTATCTCCCGCGCCCCGACCCGCCCCAGGCGGTCGGGGCGCCCTCATTTCTGGCGGCCCGGAACAGCGCTTCCTGACAGAACCCGGGCCTGGCCTCCCGAATCGGCAAAAATTCATACCTAAAGCAGAATTTAAGCAATACCGGTCATCGTTCACCGGGCATCACGCGTTGTGCACCGCACACTGTCACCACCGGGGCAGACCCACGGTCTGCCCCGGCGCTATTTGATGCCCGGTTTCACCTTGCCGTCCATGCCCAGACAAACAACAAGAATGCCCGCCGTCGATGCGCTGAAGGCCTTTGCCTGCCTGGCCGTCGTCATGCACCATCTGGCCTTTTACGGCCCCATGAGTGACGTTGCCAAACCGTTGATGCCAACACTGGTGCGGTGGCTAGATGAATACGCCCGGATGGCCGTACAGGTTTTCCTCGTCGTGTCCGGCTTTCTGTTCGCCGCCAAATTTGCCCCGGCCGGGCAGCCGGTGAAGCTATCACCGCTCCCCGTGCTGCTCCAGCGCTACATCCGCCTGGTGGTGCCCTACTCCGCCGCGCTGCTGTTGGCGGTGGCCTGCTCTGCAGTGGCCGGCGTATGGATGGAGCACCGCTCCATCTCCGCGGCGCCAGACCTGGGGCAGTTGCTGTCCCACGTACTGCTGCTCCACGATCTGCTGGACCAGGAGGCCCTGTCCGCCGGGGTGTGGTATGTGGCCATCGACTTCCAGCTCTTCACTGTGGCTGTGCTTCTGCTGTGGCTGCCCTCACGCCTCACCGCACGGCAACCGGAGCTGGCCATCGTTGCCCCTCTGCTGATCGGCCTGCTGACCCTGGCATCCCTGTTCGGCTTCAACCGCGACGCCTTCTGGGACGAGACCGCCCTCTACTTCTTCGGCGCCTTCGGCCTGGGCATCCTGGCCTGGTGGGCAAGCAGCCAGCCCCGCGCCGGACGCTGGCTGGCCCTGCTGACCGCCCTGGCCGTGGCCGCGCTGGTGGTGGATTTCCGGGCGCGCATCGCGCTTGCCACGGGGGTCATGCTGTTTCTCGGCCTGGCGCGCCAGCACGGCTTTCTGCACAGCCTGCCGGTGCCCGCGGCGGTGAGCCACCTGAGCCGGATCTCCTACTCGGTGTTCCTGGTGCACTTCCCCATCTGCCTGCTGGTGAACATGCTGGTCAGCGTGAGCTTCCCGGCCAACCCGGTGATCAACGCCATGGGCATGGTGCTGGCGGTGGTGGTGAGCGTTATCGGCGGGCATCAGTTTCACTACCGGGTGGAGAGCTACCCCTTCCGCACCCGCACCCGGCTGCTGTTCCCGGCAGGTGTGGTGGCCGGGGGCTGGCTGACGGCACTGGCGGCCGCCAGCCTGGCCGGCTGAAAGGGCTTCAAAGCGATACAGAGGGTGGCTGCGGTCGCCCTTTTTGCGCCTGTGGCTTGGGTAGCTGGAGATGAGCGTGGGGTCGAATTCATTCGACCTCCGCCGGCTGAATCAACGGCCAGCCCTTGCTCGGAGTCCGAGGTCAATGAGATGGACTCCTCCCTCCTTCAACGGCTTCGATGAGCCAGACTGGGAAGTGTCACCCCCCGGTCAATCAGAAAGAAGGAGTCCGTCATGAAGATTACGCGCATTGGCCTTGATCTGG
>NZ_JAQVCN010000055.1 GCF_028689785.1 Zoogloea sp.
CGCCAACACATCATTTCGATCCCAACGAGCCCCACAGCCGTTGGCCGCTACCGAGCGTTTCTCGTCGTCTGAGAGGGCTTCAAAAACACGAACCCCCGGAAAAACCAGGGGTTCGTCAGCAGTCTGGGGCGACTGAAGTCGCCCCTACGGACAGACCGCTTCGAGCGTCATACGACACTCAAACGGAGGAAATCAGGATGAGTTCGACCCCACAGGATTACACCGGGCAGCAGCTATAGAGCTGCGCTGTTCATCAGCTTCACGAACATGCGCTTGAAGGCTTCGTCCTGTTCGCTGCCCACTCGCACCTGGGTATTGTGGCCAAAGGCGTCGGCGATGGCCTGCCAGTCGCTGGCATCCAGGTGTTCGCGGGCGGCGGGGAGGATGAGCTTTTCTTCGGTGCTCAGGTGGCGCCACTGGGCTTCGGCAAAGGCCTCCAGCGCGGCGGCCAGGGTGTGGCGCTGGGTGTCGCTCTGGCGGGTGGCCACCAGGGCCTGCTCCACGGCATGGATCTGGGCGCAACCCTCGCTGTGCTCGGCGCGGAGTTGGGCAATCAGGGGCGCGGATTCGGGGTGGCGGGCAGCCAGCCGGGCAAACAGGAACTGCTCTTCCTTGGGGTGGTGCAGCACCTCGGGGAAGGCCTGGATGTAGCGCACCAGCTGGCCCACGAAGTCCAGATCGGGCAGCGGGCCGCTGGCACGCAGGCGGGTGGCTGCGTCGCGCAGGCCACGAAGTACCGCAGCGATGGCCCGGTGCTCGTCCTTGATTACCGCGATGGCGGCGTCGGCGGTGCTGCCTGCGGCATTCGACTCCACACTGGCCACCAGCACCGGCAGGGTACTGTGGGCCAGCACCTTGTGAGTCTGGGAGCCGAGCATCAGGGCTTTGAGCCCCCTGTGGCCATGGGAGGCCATGAAGATCAGGTCGCAGCCCTGCTCCGCCGCCACGTCGAGGATCAGCTCGAAGGGGCGTGGGCCGGTGCGGGCCACGGCATCACAGGGAATGGCAAAGGCGCCCGCGGCGGCCACGGCCTTGGCCAGGATGGCGCTGGCTTCGCCGGCGGCTGCTTCGGCATAGGCATCGGGTTCCAGGCTACGCAGCAGGGCGCCGTCGCCGCTGGCCCCCAGGTCAGCCCGGGCGCTGAAGAAGGTGATGCGGGCGCCCAGGCTGCGGGCAAAGTCGACAGCCTGGGTGACCAGGCCGATGGACAGTGCAGAGCCGTCCAGGGGCACGAGCAGGTGGCGGTACATGGAGTGGATCTCCTTGAGTTCGGTTTCTCGTGGGGTTCATTTCAGGCCCGGGCCTTCGGCTTGAGCAGGAAGTGCCCCAGGGCCGGCAGCAGGATCAGGGCGCCGAGCATGTTCCAGATGAACATGAACGCCAGCAGGATGCCCATGTCGGCCTGAAACTTGATGGGCGACCAGGCCCAGGTGGCGACGGCGATGCCCAGGGTGACGCCGGTGAGCACCACCACCTTGCCGGTGAAGGTGAGGGCCTTGTAGTAGGCCTCGGACAGGCTCATGCCGCCCTTCAGCCGGGCCAGGGTGACGGTCATGATGTAGAGGGCGTAATCCACGCCGATGCCCACCCCCAGGGCGATCACCGGCAGGGTGGCCACCTTGACGCCGATGTTCAGCCACACCATCAGGGCCTCACACAGCACCGAGGTGAGCATCAACGGCAGCACTGCGCAGATCACCGCCTGCCAGGAGCGGAAGGTGATGAAGGCCAGCACGATCACCGCCAGATACACCAGGCCCAGCATCTCCACGTTGGCCTTCTTCACCACGATGTTGGTGGCGGCCTCGATGCCGGCGTTGCCGGCGGCGTTGAGGATGCGCAGCTCATCGCTGCCGTGGCGGGCAGCGAAGCCTTCCACCACCTTCACCACGCTGTCCAGGGTGTCGGCCTTGTGGTCCTTGAGGTAGGCATACACCGTGAGCAGGTCGCAGTTCTGGTTGAACATCTCCCGCGGGGCGCGGGTGATGATGGCGTTGAGGTTGTCCTGGGAGCGGGGAATCTCGTACCACTTGAGGCTGCCCTCGTTCATGCCGGCGTTGGCCACCTTGGCCAGGCCTGCCAGCGAGCTGGTGGCCTCCACACCGGGGAGCTGCTGCAGCTCGCGCTCCAGGGCATCCACGGTGGTGAGGGTGGTGTAGTGGGCGCAGGCGTACTGGGGCGTCTTCACCATCACCACATACACGTCGCTGCTGGCCGCGTAATTGGCCACCACGAAGGCGTTGTCGCGGTTGTAGCGGGAATCGGGGCGCAGCTCGGGGGCGCCGGGGTCGGTGTCGCCGATCTTCAGCTGGAAGCTCACCACCAGCCCGGCAATGCCCATGGCCGTACCAACCAGCACGGCGATGGTTGCCCACTTGCGCCGGGTGAAGAGATCCAGGAAGGCCCAGAACGGGTGCTTGGCGTGACCGGCGTCGTCGGCCTCGGCGATCTCGTCGCGCAGGCTGCGCTGGGCTGCCACCGGGCTGACCCCGGTGTAGGACAGCAGGATGGGCAGCAACACCAGGTTGGTGAAGATCAGCACCGCCACGCCGATGCTGGCGGTGATGGCCAGATCCTGGATCACCTGGATGTCGATCACCATCAGCACCGCAAAGCCCACCGCGTCGGCCAGCAGCGCCGTCATGCCGGCCAGGAAGAGGCGGCGAAAGGTGTAGCGCGCCGCCACCAGCTTGTGGGTGCCGCGGCCGATGTCCTGCATGATGCCGTTCATCTTCTGGGCACCATGGCTCATGCCGATGGCAAAGACCAGGAAGGGCACCAGCACCGAGTACGGGTCCAGCTCGTAGCCCAGGGTGGGCAGCAGGCCGAGCAGCCACACCACCGCGATCATGGAGCACAACACCACCAGCAGGGTGCTGCGCAGGCAGCGGGTATACCAATAGAGCACCGCGGTGCAGATGGCGATGGCCATGGCAAAGAAGATCAGCACCTGCTGCAGGCCTTCGATCAGGTCGCCCACTACCTTGGCAAAGCCGGTGACGTGGATGGCGACCTTGTCCGACTCATACCTGCCGCGCAGGTCTTCGATGCGCTGGGACAAGGCGTGGTAGTCGATGCGCTCGCCGGTTTCGGCCACCTTGTCCTGCAGGGGCACCAGCACGATGCTGGACTTGTAGTTGGCCGCCACCAGTTGGCCGATCTCGCCGGAGCGCTCCACGTTGAGGCGCACCTGGGCCAGGCTCTCGGGGGAGCCGTCGTAGTCGTCGGGCACCACCGGGCCGCCGTCCATGCCGTCCTCGGTGACGCCGGTCCAGCGCACAGAGGGCGCCCACAGGGACTTCATGTAGGGGCGATCCACCCCGGGGTAGAGGAAGACCTCGTCGGAAATCTTCTTCACCGTGTCCAGGTACTCGGGGTCGAAGATGTCGCCCTCTTTCGCCTCCACGGCGATGCGCAGGCTGTTGCCCATGCCCGCCAGCTGGCCCCGGTTCTCCAGGAAGTTGACGATGTAGGGGTGCTTCGTCGGGATCATCTTCTCGAACGCCGCGTTGAGCGAGAGGCCCATGGCCTGGTAGCCCAGCACCACGCTGATCAGCGCGCACAGGACGACGATGACGAGACGGTTGTTGAACAGGATGCGCTCGGGCAGCGTGCCGGAGCGGGCGTCGAAATCGGCCAGGTTGCGGATCACCAGACCGTCGGGGATGTCATGGGCGTGGCTCATTTGCTGGCTTCCGCGGTGGGGGTTGCGGGCTCGATGCGGCGCGTGCCGCGGGCTCCGGAAACGATCAGGGCGCCATCGGCGGCCTGCACCATGCCGGTCAGGCCGGTGGGCAGGGGCGTGGCAAGAGGGATAAAACGGGTGGCGGCGGCATCGCCACGCAGCAGGCGGCCGCTCTCATCGGCCAGCAGCAGGCTGCCGTCGGCAAGGCGCAGGCCGGCGCTCAGGGTCACCGGCTGGGCCAGCTCGATGCGCCCCCAGCTGGCGCCCTGGTCGGCGCTGCGCCATGCATTGCCGCGCAGGCCGAAGGCCAGCAGCGCGCCGTCGGCCACTTCGAGGGCACCGAAATAGGTGCCGGTATAAGGCGTGGTGAGGCGCTGGAACGTGGCGCCACCGTCGGTGGAGCGGATCAGCGTGCCCTGCTCCCCAGCCAGCAACAGGCGGCCATTGGTTTCGCCCACGGCGTAGAGGTGCTTGCCACCGGGGTTGGGGATGCGCCCCATCAGCGATTGCCAGGTTTTGCCCCCATCCGTGGTGGCCAGGGCCAGCCCGTAGGCGCCCACCACCCAACCCCGGCTGGCGTCCGCAAAGTGCAGGCCCAGGAAGGGTTTGTCGGGCCCGTCCTGCACCAGGCCCTCAGCCTCGCGCTGGTGCTTGAGTGCGGCGGGGTCGCCGGCGGTGGCGGCGGCCCGGGCAGCCTCGGCGATCAGGGCGGCGGCCCTTGCACCGTCGAGCTGCACCTGCCAGGTGTCGCCTGCGTCGGCGCTGTGCAGCACCGCGCCGCTGTGGCCCACGGCCCAGCCGAGGCTGTCGGAGATGAACTGGACCTGGGTGAGGGCCACGCTGACGGGCACCTGCCTGGCCTGCCGCCAGCTGCGGCCATCGTCGTCGGAGAGCAGCACCAGGCCGCGCTCGCCCACCGACACCAGGCGCTTGCCGGCCCGGGCCACCGAAAGCTGCAGGGAGCTGGCGGCACGCACGTTGGCCTGGGCCGGCTGGGCCAGCAGATCAGGCACGGCGCGGGCGGCGTCGCCACCCGCAGCGAAGGCCGTGGCCACTGCCACGGCGGCACAAGAGAGGGTCGCGGCCAGGCGGCGACCGGAGAGAAAGGCTTGCATCGTCGAATACCTGAATCCGGGCTGCCATCGGCCGGCGCCCGGATTCAGGCACCGACCACGGCGGAGCACAGGGAGGACCGGAAGGACCGGCCCTGACGGGGAGGAAGAGCGGGATGCTTACCGAGAAGCTTCCGCAGCCACGGCATCGCCAGTGAAGTAGGTTTCCTTCTTGCGCGGCACGATCTTGAAGTCCTCATCGTTGAGGGCCTGAATGACGCTCATGGTGCCGGCCTGAAGGTTGAAGACGGTGGCAGTCTTCATCATGGTTCCGGGCAGCGCCGGGACCACGAAGGGGGTGACCTGGGTGGTGCGCCACAGCTTGCCCTCGGCGTCGAAGCCGTCCGCCAGGCTGATCAGCCAGGTGTCTTCATCCAGGTAGTACTTGCGCTTGGGCACGGCATGGCGCTTGCCGGGGGCCACCGTGGCCTCGACCACCCATACGCGATGCTTCTCCCAGCGCACATGGTCGGGGTTGAGGTGGTGCTTGCCGATGGCGTCGTCGAGCTTGGCGCCGATGAAACCATTGTTGTTATAAGGGATGAGCATTTCCTTCTTGCCCACCAGCTTCCACTGGAAGCGGTCGAGGGCACCGAAGAAGCCCTGCACCTCATCGAAGTAGTTGGCGCCGGAGGCGACGAAGTCGGGGGTGTCGTAGGACACCGTGGGCGCGCGGCGCACCCGGCGCTGGCCCACCAGGTACTGCCAGGCCTGGCGTGACTGCTTCATGTCGATGCTGTCGCGGATGACCAGGGATTCACCGGCCTTGAACGGGGGCTCCAGGGTGTTGAAGCGGAACATGGCGTACTCGCCGGACCAGCTCTCGGGGGTGGCATCCTTGTAGTACTGGGGGTACTGGAAGGCGATCTCGTTGCGGGTGGCCAGGGTCTTGCTGCCATCGGCGTTGCCGACGATGTTCTTGAAACGGTACTCGATGGACTCGGCCTCGAGACGCATCAGGTAGTTCCACATCACCTCGACGCCTTCCTTGGGGATCGGGAAGGGGGTTCCACCGATGCAGCCTTCCAGGGAGTAGCCGCCGTCCTTGGTCTTGCAGCGGGTGGCGTTCTTGTAAACGTTGTCATACACCTCCTGGGGCGCCGCAGCGGTGCGGTGGCTGGGGTACACATCCAGGCGGAAGCTGTCCGGGTACTTGGCCAGCAGGGCCTTGGAGCCCTCGGATAGCAGGTCGGCGTACTGGGCGGCGTTCTTGGCGGTGACCTGGTAGAGGGGCTTCTCGTCGGCGAAGATCTGGGTGGGGATGATGCCCAGCTTCTTGCCCGGCAGGGCCTTGGTGATGCCGCCGTTCCAGGCCGGGATACTGCCGTCCTTGTTGGCGGCCTTTTCGCCGCCGAGGGGCGTCAGGGTGGTCTTGAGCTTGGCCGCCTCCTCAGCCGTTACAGCGGCATGGGCAGCCTGGCCGCCGGCCAGCATGCCCACCAGGGCAGCAGCGATGATCGTGGTCTTGGTCATGAGTGTCTCCGGATTTCTTGTTGTGATCAGAAGGTGCGCTGGATCGACAGAGACACGAAGTCGCGGTCGCCATGGAAGTTCTGGTACGAGAGCTCGGGCACGGCCGTGCCGTAGCGCACTACCGAACCTGCCGAACCGAAGTAGTGGGTGTAGTTGAGGCCGGCCTGCCAGGTTTTCTGGTAGTCCGCCTTCACGCCCAGGCTGAAGTTGCCGCCCTGCTCCGCCGGAAACAGCGCGCCATTCACCGAAGAGCGCCCGCTGATGCCGTAGGAGAGGCCGATGGGCAGCTGCAGATCGACACCGGGCACCACCTGGAAGTACTCGGGCTGGAAGATGAACTGCAGAGCGCTGGCATCCTTGGTGGCCAGGGGATCGAGCTGGCTGGCGTTGTCGCTGATGGACAGGCGGCGGTTGTAGGCAAATTCACCGATGAAAGACGCGCCCTCCCACAAGGCGCTGGCACCCATCACGCTGATGGCCGACACATTGAGATGCATCGTCTTGCCCACCGGGAAGGCGGCGCGGCTCTTGCCATTGGCGTCCACTCCGGTGATCACGGTGTTGCCGGACGCCACCAGGGGCATGTTGTCGCGGAAGGACAGCTCGGCGGCCACATTGGTCTCGCCCACCAGGGTGCTGATGCTGGCGCCGACGGTACGGATGTTCTCGGCGAACACCATCACGTAGTCGCCAATGCTGCCGGCCTTCGCATTGACGCCGGGGCGGGCATAGAACTGGGGCATCTTGTCGTGGAACTGGGCGGCGTAAAAGCCGTATTCGGTGTCGCCCGATTTGAGCTTGAGCTGGAAGCCCCCCTGGCCGGAGTTGCGCGGCTCGATGTCCTGGCTGCGAAAGAGCACCGCGCCAGGGCCGAGAATCAGCGACTCACCGCCCACATCCACGAAGTCGGCAAAGCTGAAGTAGCTGCCCGCCGCCGGCAGGCGCGACTTGCGCCATTCGAGCTGGTAGTAGGCGCCCACCGAGAGGGTCGGGCTGATCTGCACCTGGGTGGACACCTGCCCCACCGGGCGGGCGATCTCCTTGAACTGGGAGTTGGGCACCGACAGGGCCTTGACCAGATCCAGGGGCGTCTGGGCGCCGGCAATGCCGTTGTTGCCGAAGAACAGGCTCTCGCCGTAGAGCTGGGTGAAGCGGCCGCCCTTGACGTTGACGTTGAGATCGCCCGGGGTGAAGTTGGCGTAGCCGAAGACGTCCATCAGCTCGGCCTTGCGGCCGTGCAGTTGCTCGGTGCCCTTGGTGAACTCACCAGCCTGCACCGAACGGGTATTGACCAGGGCGCCACCCAGGGCACCCCTGTTGTCATTGCCGCGGTTGTAGACGTCGTCATACCAGGCGGCGCCGCTGACGCGGAAACCGAAATCCTTGCGGTAGCGGAATTCGAATTCGGAGAGCAGATCAAGGCGGTTGGAGATCAGGCCCTTGCCGAAATTCTGATCACCATCGTTGGTATTGGCCTGAGGGCCGATAGAGTTGTCGGCCACCTTGGAATCGACGCTGCGCACACGGAAGGCATTGCTGTATTTGACGGTGTTGTCCCAGGACATGGCCACGTCCGGGTTGCCCGAATCGATCTGGAATGCGCCGGCCGGGCCGCTGGCCAGCACCGTCACCGCGGCTGCGATGGCACTCAAGGCAGCCGGCACGGGGCGCAGGCTGGCGCGGCAGGGCGCACCGTATCCGCAGAAACGCTTGTTCATGTCTTCCTCCTCTTTCGTGTGTGTCTTGCGTCTTGTTACCCGTCTGGCGAGGGCCTTGCGCCTGGAGCGCAGCGGGTTGGAGCGCAAGTTATCGACTCGGAGGATTACCGTCCAATACCATTATTTCCCCCACTCAATACCTGCAAGGTATGATCAAGCCCAGCGCCAGCCGGCGCATGCACCCGGAGATTCCAATGGACTTGCGCCACCTGCGCTACTTCGTTGCCGTGGCGGAAGAGGAGAACATCGGCCGCGCCGCCGCGCGCCTGCACATCTCCCAGCCGCCCCTGACCCGCCAGATCCAGCAGCTGGAGGAGGAACTGGGCGTCACCCTGTTCATCCGCACCCCGCGGGGCATGGCCCTGACCCAGGCCGGCGAACTGTTCCTGGAAGAAGCGCGCAACATCCGCGCCCTGGTGGAGCAGGCCACCGAACGCACCCAGCGGGCCGGTCAGGGCAAGCTCGGGCGGCTTGACGTCGGCATTTTCGGGTCAGCCATCCTGGATGCGATCCCCAAGCTGCTGCTGGCTTTTCGCAATCGCTACCCGGACGTGAAGGTGGTGCTGCACACCCTGACCAAAGCCGAGCAGATCGAAGCCTTGCGCCAACGCCGCATCACCGTCGGCTTCAACCGCATGCTCGCGCCGCTGGACGACATCGGCGTATGCCAGGTGAGCACAGAAGGCCTGCTGGTGGCGATTCAGGCCGACGACCCGCTGGCCCGCCAGCCGGTGATCCGCTTTGCCGAACTGCAGCATCACCCGATGATCGTATTCCCCACCGGCGCCCGCCCCAGCTTCATCGACAAGGTGATCGGCCTGTGCGGCACCGCCGGCTTCCAGCCAAGCATCTCCCAGGAGGTGGGCGACGCCGTGACGGGGGTAGCTCTGGTGGCCAGCGGCTTCGGCGTATGCCTGGTGCCTGAATCGGCCACCACCTTGCAATTTCCCGGTGTGGTGTACCGGGCCCTCGCCGACACGCCGCCCAACTTCTTCGTGGACCTGAGCTGCATTTACCGCAAGGACGACCAGTCGCCCCTGCTCGGCGCCTTCCTCGAGACCGTCGAGGATTTCAAGAAAACCTGCCCGGCGCCATTGCGGGTCTAAGGCCCCGATGCAAGGACGATGAAAGGCCAACGCAAGATTCATGCAAGATTGACCATAATCTTTGCATGGGTATTGACCCTTGCAATTTCCATTCTCTATAATAAGAAAAATTCTCATTTGCGAAATGTTTATTTTCAGTAATTTACATTCGCAAACTGCCAGCCAGCCAGGTCGTCATCGCCTCCAAGCCAGCCAGCTCACCCCGCTCCCTCTACCCCTGCAAGGAGAAGGAGCAGACTGACTGAAAGCCGTCGATGCGCCGACTTGCCCATGCCGCCTGTACGCTCCTGCTCATCAGCCTCGCCGCCTGTGGCGGAGGCGGCGGCAACAGCGCTCCTTCGTCCAGCATGTCTGCCGCCGCGCAGGTCGGCGAAAGCCTCTTCAACGACCCGATTCTGTCCAGCACCGGCGCCATGTCCTGCGCCTCCTGCCACGACAAGGGCAATCACCACGCAGCACCGGACACCCGCTCCGTGCCGGCCGGCGCCGAAGCCGGCCATGAGGCGGGGCGCCAGGCGCCATCCCTGCAATACCTCAGGTTCAATACTGCCTTCGCCTTTGCGAGTGATGGCACGCCCACCGGCGGATTCACCTGGGACGGCCGCGCCACCTCCCTGGCCGACCAGGCCAGCGGCCCCCTGCTCAATCCCGACGAGATGGCCAACACCAGCGTCGAAGACGTGGTCGCCAAGCTCAAGCGTTCCGCCCACGCGGCGGCCTTCCGCAAGGTGTTTGGCGACGACATCCTCGAACGGCCGGCCGATGCCTTCGCGCGCCTGCAGTTCGCCCTGCAGCAATACCAGATCGAAGACCCCGACTTCGCCCCCTTCAGCAGCAAGTTCGACCTCTGGCAGGCCGGCAAGGCACAGCTCACCAGCGCCGAGCTGAAGGGCTGGTCGCTCTTCAACGACCCGAACAAGGGCAACTGCGCCGCCTGCCATGTGAGCACCCCCGTGGGCGGCAACCGGCCGCTGTTCACCGACAACACCTTCGACAACCTGGGCGTACCCCGCAACCCGGAAATCAAGGCCAACGCCGACAGCAGCCATTACGACCTGGGCCTGTGCGGCCCCACCCGTGCCGACCTGGCCAGCCGCACCGACCTATGCGGCGCCTTCCGGGTGCCGAGCCTGCGCAACGTGGCCAGGACGGCCCCCTATTTCCACAACGGAGCCATCAAGACCCTGACCGACGCCGTGCGTTTCTACGTGCGCCGGGATACCAACCCCGAAGAGTGGTACCCCACCGACGCCAATGGTGTCGTGCTCAAGTTCAATGATCTGCCGGTGGCCTACCACGCCAACGTCAACGTCACCGAGGCCCCCTACAACCGCAAACCCGGCGACGCCCCCGCGCTGAACGAAAGCGAGATCGCCGACCTGGTCAGCTTCCTCAATACGCTGACCGACGGCTACACGCCCTGAGTCCGGCCCCCGCCGCCTGCCCACTGCTTGCCCCCTTCTCCCCGTCTTGCACCGGAGCCCGCCCCGATGAAAACCACCCCGATCTGCCTGGCCCTTGCCATGCTCTTTGCCACTGGCACCAGCCATGCTGCCACCGACGCAAAACTGCTGGCCCGCATCGAACGCATGGCCGCCGAGTTGGAAGCCGTCAAGGCCGAGCTGAAGACCGTCAAGGCCGAAGCCGCCGCGCGGCAGGCCGCGCCAGTGACCGCTGCCGCACCGGCAGCCCCCGCGGCAGCGGCAGCCCCCCTCGCGGTCACGCCGCTCTCCGCCCCGACCCCGCGTGGCGCGGCACCTGTCGAGATGGCCCGGGCTCCCATGCCCTACCAGTCGTCCCTGAGCCCGTCCGGCAGTCAGACCACCTTCTTCGGTTATGGCGAGATCAACTACAACCGCCCCTTCCGCGACCAGAGCCAGACCCAGCTGGACGTGCGCCGGGCGGTGATCGGCATCGCCCACCAGGCCAGCGAGCGCACCCGCATCGTCGGCGAGTTCGAATTCGAACACTCCGTCACCTCTGCCGACGACGCCGGCGAAGTGGCGGTCGAGCAGCTCTACGTGGAACATCGCCTGTCCGACAACGTGAACACCAAGGGCGGCCTGTTCCTGATTCCCCTGGGCTTTCTCAACCTGTCCCACGAGCCCACCGCCTACTACGGCGTCGAGCGCAACTTCGTCGAAACGGCAATCATCCCCTCCACCTGGCGCGAGGTGGGCCTGTCGGCTTTCGGGGTCAGCGACGCCGGCCTGCGCTGGGACGTGGGCCTGACCAGCGGCTTCAACCTCAACAAGTGGGATGGCGCCTCCACCGAAGGCAAGGAATCGCCCCTCGCCGCCATCCACCAGGAAGGCCAACTCGCCCGGGCCAACAACCTCTCCGCCTATGGCGCCCTCAGCTGGCGCGGCACCCCGGGCCTGGATGTGGGCGCCGGCCTGTTCTCCGGCAAGCTGGCCCACAAGGTCAAGACGCCGTCGGACTCGGAAGCCAACGCCGCCGGCCTCTACGCCCCCGACGCCCGCCTGACCCTGTGGGATGCCCACGCCCGCTGGACACCCGGCAAATGGGATCTGTCCGCCCTGTACGCCCGCGGCACCATCACCGACACCGCCAGCTTCAACGAACGCCTCGCCGGCACCACTCTCGTGCCCAAGTCCTTCTTCGGCTGGTACACCCAGGCCGCCTACAAACTGTGGGAGAACGGCGAATACGCCCTCAGCCCCTTCGCCCGCTACGAAGTCTTCAACACCGCGGCCAGCTTCGCGGCCCTGCCTGCCGGCCTGGGCGTGGATGCCGACCGGAACGAGAAAGTCCTAACCACCGGGGCCAACCTGCGCATCGGCAACAACGTGGTGCTGAAGGCCGACGTGCAGCGCTTCCAGGTGGCCCGCGAACGCGACCGCCTGAACCTGGGTATCGGCTACCAGTTCTGATCCGCCCGCCGCCCTCTTCCTTCCGCCCGCCGGCCCTTCCAGGGCCGTCCGGGCATTTTCGCTTGATGGAGAGCCCACCCCGATGAGCCAATCCTGCAACGGCTGGACAACCGTCTCCCTGTTGGCCGTGGCGGCAGCCGCCACCGCAGCCCTCACTCCGCCGACCGTCGAGGCGGCCCAGTACATGAGCATTGAGCAGGCCCAGAAAGCCGCCTTTCCCGACGCCGATCGCTTCGAAGCGCAAACCCTGCGCCTCACGCCGGAGCAGCTCAAGGCGCTGGACAGCGTGGCCAGCGTGCGCCAGCGCGGCGAGATCCGGCGCATCGAAGCCTGGGCCGGCAACAAGCAACTCGGCACCCTGTACGTGGACGACGTGATCGGCAAGGTGGAGTGGGTCACCTACGCCCTCGCCATCGGCATGGATGGCAGCGTGCGCAGCCTCGACATCCTCGAATACCGCGAAACCCACGGCTACGAAGTGCGCACCCCGAGCTGGCGCAAGCAGTTTGCCGGGCGGCGGATCGACCCGCCCTTCCGCTTCGGCGAAGACATCAAGAACATCAGCGGCGCCACCCTGTCCTGTGCCCATCTCACCGCCGGCGCCCAGCGCCTGCTGGCGCTCCACGCCCAGTCGGGCAAGGGCGGCACGCCGCGCTGACCCGATGGCACCGGGCACCCTGCGGCGTCTGCGCCCCTGGCTCGGCACCTACGTCGCCATCGAAGCCTGCCTGGACGACGCCGCAGCGGCGTCTCCAGCCATCGACGCCGCCTACGCCGATGTGGCCGCCATCCACGCCGCCATGAGCTTCCATGCGGCAGACAGCGAACTCTCCCGCCTCCACCGGGACGCCCACCGCCAGCCCACCCGGATCGGCCCGCACACCTGGGCGGTTCTCACCGAGGCCCTGGAACTGGCGAGGATTTCTGAGGGGGTCTTCGACCCCACCGTGGCAGCCCAACTCGTGGGCCACGGCGCCCTCCCCCGCCCTGCAGGCCCCACCGCCGACCCCGCCGCTAGCTGGCGCGACATCGAACTCCTGGCCGACCAGCAGGTGCGTTTTCACCGGCCCCTGTGGATCGACCTGGGCGGCATCGCCAAGGGATACGCCGTGGATTGCGCCATCGCTACACTCCTGCGGCACGGCGCCCGGCATGCCTCGGTCAACGCCGGTGGCGACCTGCGCGTCGCCGGCACATCGGCCCGGGGCCTGCCCCTGGCCATCCGCGACCCGGCCGATCCGGCCCGGCACATTCCCCTCGGAACGCTGGGCCCGGGGGCCGTCGCCACCTCCGGCGAATTCCTGCTCGGCCGACGACCCGGTGCCGGCCCCATCTCGCCCCTGGTCCACCCCCGCCAGGGTCCGCGTCCGGCCTGCCCGCGCAGCGTGACGGTGATTGCTGAAACATGCATGCTTGCGGACGGACTGACCAAAATCGTCGGCCTGCTCGGCACCGCCTCCCTGCCCCTGCTGCAGGCCCGGCGCGCCCACGCCGCCATCCTCAATGCGCCGGACACGCTCCAGACCACCGACGGCTTCCGGGCCGCCCTCGGCCACCCCCAACCTCCAGGACCCACCCTTCATGCATGAGCCCCATCACCGCCCCCGCAAGGCCATCCGGCCGGGGCGCCGTCAACGCCAGGCGATCTACGCCGGCACCGGCCTGCTGTTGATCAGCGGCCTGCTGTGGCTCCTCGCCCACTACGCCCTGCCCCTGCCCGAAGACGCCGCCCGCCACCCCCTCGAAGCCTGGAGCATGCGCATCCACGGCGCCGCCACCCTTTTCGGGATGGCCGTAGTGGGCGGGCTGTGGGGCAACCACGTGCTCCGCGCCTGGGCCGACGGCCGGCACCGCCTCTCGGGCGGAAGCCTGCTCGGCCTGTGGATCGGGCTGGCACTGAGCGGATACGGCCTCTACTACGTGGCCGACGAAGGCTGGCGTGCCACGATCAGCGGGCTACACATCGCGGCCGGCAGCGGGCTGCCTCTGGCCCTCGCCATCCACATCCTGAGCTCCGCCGCTGCCAGGCGCAAAGCCGCCTGAGCGGCGCTGAGACCATGGAGCGATGAGGCGATGACAAAAACTCAAACGATAATGATTATTATTTGATAATCTATTTCGGTGGCAAACAGGAGACGCCACCGAACGTCCCATCACCACAAGCCCCACCACGGAGAGCGCCATGAACACCCGCATCGAACACGACACCTTCGGCCCCATCGACGTTCCCGCCGATCGCCTGTGGGGCGCCCAGACCCAGCGCTCACTGCAGAACTTCGACATCTCGGGCGAACGCCAGCCGGTGGAGATCATCCGCGCCCTGGCCCGCATCAAGCGCGCCTCCGCCCGTGTGAATCAGCGCCTCGGGCTGCTCGACGAGGCCCGCGCCGCCGCCATCATCCAGGCTGCCGACGAGGTGATTGCCGGCCATCACGGCCAGGAGTTCCCGCTGGTGGTGTGGCAGACAGGCTCCGGCACCCAGACCAACATGAACCTCAACGAAGTCATCGCCAACCGGGCCAGCGAGCTGATGGGCGGCCCCCGCGGCGAGGGGCGCAAGGTGCACCCCAACGACGACGTGAATCGCAGCCAGTCGAGCAATGATGTGTTTCCCACGGCCATGCACCTGGCCGCGGTGGAAGCCATCGAACATCGCCTGCTGCCCTCCCTGCGCGTGCTGCGGACCACCCTCAAGGAGAAATCCCGGACCTTCGACGACATCGTCAAGATCGGCCGCACCCACTTGCAGGACGCCACGCCCCTCACCCTGGGCCAGGAGATCTCCGGCTGGGTGGCCCAGCTCGATCACGGCGAGCGCCATCTGCAGGCCGCCCTGCCCCACCTGTGCGAACTGGCTCTGGGTGGCACCGCTGTCGGTACCGGCCTCAACGCACCGGCCGGCTACGCCTGCGCCGTGGCCGCCGAGCTGGCCGAACTCACCGGCCTGCCTTTCATCACCTCCCCCAACAAGTTCGAAAGCCTGGCCAGCTGCGACGCCCTGGTGCACGCCCACGGCGCCCTCAAGACCCTCGCCGCCAGCCTGATGAAGATCGCCAACGACGTGCGCTGGCTGGCCAGCGGCCCCCGCAGCGGCATCGGCGAGCTCAGCATCCCCGAGAACGAGCCGGGCTCGTCCATCATGCCGGGCAAGGTCAACCCGACCCAGAGCGAGGCCGTCACCATGCTCGCCGCCCAGGTTTTCGGCAACGACGTGGCCATCAACTTCGGCGGCGCCTCGGGCAACTTCGAGCTCAACGTATTCCGCCCCATGGTGGCCCACAACTTCCTGCAGAGCGTGCGCCTGCTGGCCGACGGCGCACGCAGCTTCAACGACCACTGTGCGGTGGGGATCACGCCGAACCGGGCGCGCATAGAACACCTCGTCGCCAACTCACTGATGCTGGTGACCGCCCTCAACCCCCACATCGGCTACGACAAAGCCGCTGCCATTGCCAAGAAAGCCCACAAGGACGGCAGCAGCCTGCGCGATGCCGCCCTGGCCCTGGGCCACGTGAGCGGAGAAGACTTCGATCGCTGGATCGATCCGCAACGCATGGTCGGCCGCGACTGACGCCCCTCACCCGGCAAGGCGGAACATCCATGCATACCCTCACGCAGACCAGCATCCGGCGCCTGCCCGAGCACTGGCGCCGGCTGGGCACCCGAGTCCGGCTGGGGCTCACCCCCGACGAACCGCGCCTGATCGCCGCCTACCTGGAGACCGGCCGGCAGGCCTGCCTCGCCGACCTGCTCCACCCCTGGCGGATGAGCGAGCGCTGTTTCGAGACACTACTCGCCACCGCACAGGACCCCCAATTGCCCTGGCACTGGCGGCTCCACTGCCTCAACCACGCCCACCAACCGCTCATGCAGCTCAAGCGCTACGCGGACAACCGGCCTGAATGGCGTCCGCTATACCTTCCCCTGGTTCAACGCCTCGCGCGGGCCAGCATGGCTCCGAGCACCCCTCCGCCCCATGAGCAGCCGTACGGCGAACGCCCCGTGGCCCCGCGCAAGACCTGACCCAGCCTGCCGGACGCTCCCAGCTCTCCGGCCCTTTTGTCTCTGTCTGCGAGTTTCCTCAACTCGCATCCTTCAAGCTGGCGGCACACCCGCGCCGCCAGCTCTTTTTTGCCCCCACCTTCTCCCCACCCCCGTTTAAGTCCCGAAATCTCATCCGCGCGCAAAAAAAACAGCGCTGCCAGCCATCAGGCCAGCAGCGCTGCGGGTACTTCCGGGACGCGGTGTTCCGCGCTTCAGCGGCCGATCCGCCCCTTGCCCCGGGCCAGCCTGTGCAGCACGGCCACGAGAGTGTCGATCTCCTCGCAGGTGTTGTAGAAGGCCAGAGACGGCCGCACCGTGGCCTCCTGCCCGAAACGGCGCAGGATGGGCTGGGCGCAGTGGTGGCCGGAGCGCACCGCAATGCCTTCCTCGTTGAGGGCCCTGCCCACCTCGTCCGGACGGTAGCCGTCGAGCACGAAGGAGCTGACACTGGCCTTCTCCTTGGCGGTCCCGATCAGTTTCAGGCCCGGCACAGTGAGCAACGCGCGGGTGGTGTAAACCAGCAGGTCATGCTCGTAGCGGGCGATGTTCTCCATGCCGATCCGTTCCACGTAATCGATCGCCGCACCCAGGCCCACCGCGTCCGCGATGTTGCCGGTACCCGCCTCGAAACGGGTCGGGGGGCCGTGGTAGATGGTCTTCTCGAATGTCACGTCGGCAATCATGTTGCCGCCGCCCTGCCAGGGCGGCATGTCCTCGAGAATCGCCCGCTTGCCATACACCGCCCCGATGCCGGTGGGTGCAAACACCTTGTGGCCGGAGAAGATGAAGAAATCGGCGTCGATATCCTGCACATTGACCCGCATGTGCGAGACCGACTGGGCCCCATCCACCACCGCCAGCGCCCCGGCCTGGTGAGCCATGGCAACGATCTCCTTCACCGGCACCACGGTGCCGAGGGCGTTGGAGACCTGGGTCACCGAGACGATCTTGGTGCGGCTGGTGAGCAGCTTGCGATACTCGTCCAGCAGCACCTGGCCGGTGTCATCCACCGGGATCACCTTGAGCTTGGCGCCCTTGGCGGCAGCGAGCTGCTGCCAGGGCACGATGTTGGCATGGTGTTCGAGGTTGGAGACGATGATCTCGTCGCCCTCGCCCACGTTCTGCCAGCCCCAGGTCTTGGCAACCAGGTTGATGCCTTCGGTGGCCCCGCGCACAAAGATGATCTCTTCCGTGGACGAGGCCCCGATGAAGCGCGCCACCTTGCTGCGCGCGCCCTCGTAGGCATCCGTCGCCCGGGCGGCGAGTTCGTGTGCAGCCCGGTGGATGTTGGAGTTCTCGTGCTGGTAGAAATACGCCAGCCGGTCGATCACCGATTGCGGCTTGTGGGTGGTGGCGGCGTTGTCCAGCCAGATCAGCTGCCGGCCATTGACCCGCTCCTGCAGGATAGGGAAATCCCGCCGCACTGCATGCACGTCAAAGGCCGGATGGGCCGATGCCGGCACTACCGGCACGTCGGCGTCCCGATTGTGCACCCCGGCCGTATCGAGGAAATAGAACTGCCCCGGCGCGTTACCCGGCTGCGCAGCCGCAGCACTGCGGCGATCCCCGCCGAGCTCGGCAAGGATCTGGTGCAGCTCCGCCTCGCCCGGCAGCCCGAAGGACTGGGGCACCACACGGTTCTCCACCGTCGGTGCCGCCCCCAGCGCCTGCGGTGCCGACTGAGCAGCACCCGCTTCACCCAGGAAGTAATAGGGTGTGGACGGTGCCAGCGGCGGCGCTGAAGCCGGAGGGCTGAAGGTCGGCAAGGCTGCAGCATAGGCCTCGGGCACGCCGAGGGCTCCGCCACCGGGACGACCGGCCGCGGCAGCGTGATCCACCGGCGCCGACTCGACCTGCACGGGCGCCACCGGCGCGGCAGCGGTCAGGGTCGGGCCCACGTTGCCGGGAGGAACGATCTCCGGCGCCGGGGTGCTGGCGGCGCCCGGCAGGCTGGCCGCCAACGGGCCGGCCAAGCCCGTCGGCAGCGCGGCGAAGAACTCGCCGGCCAGCCGCGCCAGGGTCAGCTCATCCGGGACACCGGCAGGCACTGCGCCGGCCAGGCCGGCGAGCCCCTCACTTGTAAGTGTCGGGATAGTCATGGTACTTGCCGATCTCCACGTCTTCGAGGACAGCCAGGGCATCGTCGGTCAGAACGGCCAGCGAGCAATACAGGGAAATCAGGTAGGACGAGATGGCGTTGCGGTTGATGCCCATGAAGCGCACCGACAGGCCCGGGGTCTGCTCGCCAGCCAGGCCCGGCTGGAACAGGCCGACCACGCCCTGACGCTTCTCGCCGGTGCGCAGCAGGATGATCTTGGTCTTGCCGTCCTCAACCGGCACCTTGTCCGACGGGATCAGCGGAATGCCACGCCAGGTCAGGAACTGGGCGCCAAACAGGCTGACAGTGGGGGGCGGCACGCCACGGCGGGTGCATTCGCGGCCGAAGGCGGCGATGGCCAGCGGATGGGTCAGGAAAAAGCCCGGCTCCTTCCACACCTTGGTGAGCAGATCGTCCAGGTCGTCCGGGGTCGGCGCGCCGGTCAGGGTGGAGAGGCGCTGATCGTCATGGACGTTGGCCAGCAGGCCGTAGTCGGGGTTGTTGATCAGTTCGCTTTCCTGGCGCTCCTTGATGGTCTCGACGGTCAGACGCAGCTGTTCCTTGATCTGATCGTGCGGGCTGCTGTACAGGTCGGAGACGCGGGTGTGCACGTCGAGGATGGTGGTGACCGCGTTCAGGAAGTACTCGCGGGGTGCCTCGTCATAATCGACGAAGGTCTGGGGCAGTTCGGACTCGTCGCGCTGGGAGCAGGCCACGCGCACGTCGCGGGGGTTCTTGACCTTGTTGAGGCGGTAGATACCCGCCTCTACGGGCAGCCACTGGAGCAGGTGCACCAGCCAGCGGGGGGAAATGGTGGAAAGCTGGGGGACGGTTTTGGTGGCATTCGCCAACTGCCGGGCGGCGTTATCGCCAAGGGCTGTCGGGGCGTCGTGATGGTCGGCCATGGAAACTCCTTATCGAAAAAAAGGGAAACGTTATGAATAAATCGAATAACCAAGTGTCGTGCCTACCCCCGTTGCGTTCAACCGGCTATAGCCGTCACGGGGCGGAAAACAGGCAGATCACTCCATCGAAAGGTGTTCGAAACGGGAGATGAGAAGCGAGGGACGCAGACCGAGAGCCAGGGCGAGCTTGCCCACGGTGCCCAGGGACGGCATCGAGCCGCCCCGTTCGATCTCGCCGATATAGCCGCGATTGAGGTCGGCATATTCGGCAAACTCTTCCTGGGACCAACCCTGCTCTTCGCGTAGATGGCGCACCACGGCACCGAAACGCAAGGCCAGGGGGCCGGGCACGGCGGATGGGGAAATGTCGCTCATGGAAGGGGGCACCGCAGATCAGTCCTGGACCCACGGCAGGCCGTGGAAACGCCAGCCGCCCAGGCCGCCGCGGCGCTGCTCGGCATCGATCTCGCCTTCAAAGCCTTCAAGGATGTTGAAGGCCTGGGTGAAGCCGGCCTTGGCCGCCGCCTCGGCAGCCAAGGCCGAGCGCTTGCCACTGCGACACAGGAAGACCACCAGATCATCCTTGCGGAGCTTCGCCTCCAGCTCTTTCACGAAACGCGGGTTACGGTTCATGGAGGTGCCGGTCGCCCAGGCCACATGCAGGCCGGCGGGCACCTGGCCGACGAACTTGCGCTCTTCGGCAGTACGCACATCCACCAGCACGGCCCGGCCGTCGCTGACCAGGGTCCACGCATCGGCCGGCGAAACGCCACCGGCATAGGGCAGGCCTTCGGCGCGGGCGCGCTCGCGGGCCTGTTCGAGAACGGTTTCGGCAATGTCGGCACTGCCGGAGCCCGGCGGCACGGGAAAGGTGCCGGCAGCAGCGGCAAGACTGGAATCGAGCATTTGGGTTCTCCCGAAATTGTGTGGCTGGCACCCCTGTGTGCGCAGCCGATGGGAGAACGATAGCGACGGGCTCGTGCCACACGAACCAAGAAGAATTCAGAAGCCTTGCAACCAGCCGGTGATATGCAACGCAGAAATCCTGGATAAGAACCGGGAGAGCGGTGACGGACCAACATGCCGATGCCCAAAGTCCGTGGTCGAATGAATTCGACCCCACGGAAACCCTCGACCCCTTGGCGCCCTCCCTCGTGGGGTCGAATTTATTCGACCATCCGGACTCCGCTCACCGGCAGACCAAGGGCTCCGCCGGCCGAGGTCGAATGAATTCGACCCCACGGGGAGGGTTCAGCCGGCCTCGAACACGAACTGCTGCACCGCCACGATGTCGGCGTCGCCAGACACGCACTTGTACTGCAGCATGGCCGAGCGCACGGCCGAGTGGAACACCTTCGGTCCGGACAGGATATTCACCTCCTTCACCACGCCATCACGGATGGTGGCCTGGGCGCGGATCACGCCGCTCACCCCTTCGGCGCCCCGGGGCACTTCGGGCCGCACCTGGGTCGGGCAGCTGGCGGCGATGTCCATGCGCTGGGGCTTGGGCGGGGCCACGGGTGCCGGCGCGGGCGGGGCCGGCGGAGCGATGACAGCCGGCTCGGGCGGCGGCGTGGGCGTGGATGCCGCAATCACCGGGGCCGCTGCCGGTGGCGCCACCTCGGGGGGCGGCACGTAGGCGGGCGGCGGCGGCGTCCTGGGCTTGGGCGCCTGCTCCAGCTTCACCACCTTGGGCGGCGGCGGGGGCGGAGGCGGCAGCTTCACCTCCTGGATCACCGCCGCCTCCAGCGGCTTCTTGATGACCTTGACGATATCCCGGGCGAGGCCGGAGACCAGCGCGTAGCCGATGACAATGTGCAGCCCGACGACGACGACCAGACCGGTAGCGCTCCGGGACGGGTCCTTGGGCTGGAAATGGTAGTTTGCGGTAATCGTGCTCATTCTATGAATTGCTCGCTGCCAATGACACCAATCTTGGTGAGCCCCGAGCGCTTGGTTGCCGCCAGGATGCTCGCCACCACCTCGTAACGCGCCTGCCGGTCAGGGCGCAGATGCACCTCCGGCTGCACCGCCAGGGCCGAGACCTCGTTCATCTTCTGCTCGAGATCCGCCCCGCTGGCCACCGGCACACCCTGCCAATGGACCACGCTCTTCGCGTCCACATCGATCTTCACCACCTCGGGCTTCACGTCGCTGGGGGGCGGCGTGCCGACGGGCAGGTTGAGGTTCACCGCGTGCAGCTGGATGGGGATGGTGATGATCAGCATCACCAGCAGCACCAGCATCACGTCGATGAGCGGGGTGGTGTTGATATCCATCATCACCTCGGGCTCGCTGCCCGCCCCGCTGCTTCCCACGTTCATTCCCATGTTCGACTCCTTCAGCTGCCCCGGGCCGGGGGCTCGGTAATGAAGGCCACCTTGGCGATGCCGGCCAGCTGGCAGGCATACAGCACCTTGCCGACGCCCTCGTACTGGGCGGTCAGGTCACCGCGGATCTGCACCTCCGGCTGGGGCTGCTGCACCGACACCTTCTTGAGCTGATCCACCAGCGCCCGGGTGCTCGCCACCCTGGCGTCCTGGAGATAGATGGCGTTGGACTTGTCCACCGAGATCACCAGGTTCTCCGGCTTGGATTCCCGCACCTCGATGGTTTCCTTGGGCAGTTCCACCTGCACCGAGGTGTTCACCACCGGGATGGTGATCAGGAAGATGATCAGCAGCACCAGCATCACGTCCACCAGGGGCGTGGTGTTGATGGCCGCGATCACCTCATCGTCGCCCTCCGCGGGCGCTGCACTGATGGCCATGGCGTGCCGCTCCGGGGATCAGGCCTTGGTGGCCGAGGCCAGGATGACCGAGTGCAGGTCGCTGCCGAAGGCGCGCACTTCGTCCAGCACGCCCTTGTTGCGGCGCACCAGCCAGTTGTAGCCCAGCACCGCCGGCACGGCCACGGCCAGGCCGATGGCGGTCATGATCAGGGCCTCACCCACCGGGCCGGCCACTTTGTCGATGGACGCCTGACCGGCCAAGCCGATGGCAGTGAGGGCGTGGTAGATGCCCCACACGGTGCCGAACAGACCGACGAAGGGCGCGGTGGAACCCACCGTGGCCAGGAAGGCCAGGCCCCCCTGCAGACGGCTCTGGATACGCTCGATGGCGCGCTGGATGGACAGGGTCACCCAGTCGTTGAAACCCACGTGCTGGAGCAGACCGTCATGCTTCTTGGTGGCCTCGATGCCCGCCTCGGCGATGAAGCGGAAGGGGCTGGAGCTTTCCAGGTTCTCGGCGCCCTGCTGGACGGAGCCGGCGTTCCAGAACTCGCTGGTGGTCTTCTTGGCCTGACGGCCGATCTTGGTCTGCTCCAGCAGCTTCACGATGATCACGTACCAGCTGCCCACGCTCATGATGAGCAGCAGCAGCAGCACGGTCTTGGCCACCGCGTCGCTGCCCTTCCACAGGGCCTCGATGCCATAGGGGTTCTCGACGGACTCGGTGGTGCCAGCCTTGCCGGCCGGCGCTGCAAGGGCAGAGGCGGGCACCGCGGACGAGGTGTCGGCAGCGGCCGTCACCGCCGGAGGGCTGGACTGGGCCATCACGCTGCCGGTGGCGGTGAGACCTGCAGCAGCGATCACCGCCGATGCCAGCAGTGCCGAAATGCGGGAACGGCCCGCCGTTATCTCTTTATTGAACATGCTAATTCTCCGGAATGATAAGAAAGAATAAAAAATGCTGACGAACAAATTGAATCTACTGTTTTCAATTCGCCTTCCAGGCTGCCATGAGGGCTCCGCCCGAAAATAGAAAACTCCTCACGGGAGAATCGAACGCCAATGCAAGGCCTATTGCACACCCCATGCCAGATCAAACTTTTCCTTTCCATTCATGAACCTGGACTATTTTCTTGAAATCCGGAATTGAAATATGGTGCACACCACGCACCTCTCCTGCTTGAAATCCAACAGTTGTGATGGTGAGTCCGCAGATATACAAATCAGAAATTCTTTGTTCTGGCGCGGGGAACCCGGTACTTACAATTTGAACCAATAACAACCCGGCATCCAGAAAATGAATCACTCCCCGCACATCATCACCTTCCCCGACCCGCGCTCGGTCTCGCTCTCCATCCGGGCCAGTGCGGTGGTCTTCGCCGACCCGAAATCCCTGCAACTGCTCTCACTGATCGACCGGGTGGCGCCCAGCAACGCCAATATCCTGATCATTGGCGAAACCGGCACCGGCAAGGAGCTGGTGGCCCGCCAGGTGCACCTTTCCAGCCTGCGGGCAACGCAGCCCTTTCTGGCCATCAATTGCGGGGCCTTTTCGGAGACCCTGTTTGAAAGCGAGCTGTTCGGCTTTGAAAAGGGGGCCTTCACCGGGGCCATCAACTCAAAGGCCGGGTGGTTCGAGGCGGCCAATGGCGGCACGCTGTTCCTGGACGAGATCGGTGACCTCCCCCTTCCCATGCAGGTCAAGCTGCTGCGCGTGCTGCAGGAAGGTGAAGTGGTGCGCATCGGCGCGCGCAAGCCGGTGAGGGTGGACGTACGCCTGATCGCCGCCACCAATGTGGATCTGGAAAAAGCCGTGGCTGAAGGGCGTTTCCGGGAAGATCTCTATTACCGCCTCAAGGTGGTGTCCCTGGAGCTGCCCATCCTGCGCGAACGCCCCCGGGACATCATTCCCCTCGCCCGCCATTTCATCCACAAATACGCCCACCGCCTCGACATCGTCGAGCCAACCCTGTCACCCCAGGCAGAGCGGGCCCTGCTGGATTACCTGTGGCCGGGCAATATCCGCGAACTGGAAAACGTGCTGCACCGCGCCCTGCTGGTCTTCCACGGCAAGCAGATCGAGGTGGACGACCTGCACCTGCTCGGCCCGCAGATCGAGCGCAGCCCCCGCGACACGCCCGAAACCCCGGCCGAGCTGGAGGACTGCTTCACCCGTTACCTGAAAGGGCTCTTCGAGGAGGGGCACGATGCCATCTTCGACCACATCGTCGATCACGCCATCCACACCGCCTACCAGTGGGAGCATCTCAACCAGGTGCGCACTGCCCGGCTGCTGGGCATCTCCCGCAACGTGCTGCGCACCCACCTCAAACGCATGCAGCTGATCGAGTGAGCCATGGCCGGCAAATCATGGGTTGATGCCAATTACCGCTTCATCGCCGCCTACCAGGAGGTCAATGCCCGCATCGCCCAGCGCCAGCAGGCGCTGGCCCTCTACGTCACCCTGGTGGTGAGCATCCTGGCCGCCCTGGTGGCCCTCAAGCCGGGGGCCACCCAGGGCAGCATGCCGGTGGAGTGGCTGATCCTGGGCTTTCCGGTGGCCTCCACCTGCCTGGCCTTTCTCAACTTCAAGGCCGAGCGGGCGATCACCAACCTGCGCCGCTTCCTGTCCACCCTCGAACGCCTGGAGCGCGACGACCACGGCCTGCCCAGCTACAACACCGACCCCGGCTGGGCCGCCGGGGCCAACAAGGCCCGGCGCTTTCACGACTTTGCCGCCGCCGTGCTGGTAGCGGGCGGCAACGGCATCGGCCTGGCTGCGGGCTGGCGCATCTACCCCGATCGCATCGCAGCCGACCCCCTCATTCTGTGGCTGGCGATCGGCTGCAGTGCGGCCTCACTGCTGGCCCTGCTGCTGAGCCCCAAATGGAGCTTCCGCCCCGACGCCTGATCTGCCCCTGTTGATGGCGCAACAGCCGGGCAACAGCCATGCTGCGGCGGCAACCCGGCAGCGGACGAAAGCGGCCCCGCCATTACCCGATCAATTCAGCCCCATTCCCGTTTCAATTCCGCGGGCGTGGGGCTGAATCAATTCAATTCAAGCATTTGGGCGTTTATTCGCCCCCGGAAATAGCTTCGCCTCAATTCGGCTAAGGCCCCGGCACGAAACCTGCCTTTATTCCGCACGTCGGCGCCCGAGCACCATTCCGGCAGGCGCCCTATTGCCAAGCAGATTCCTCCCCATGAAAAAGAAGTACCTCTGGAGCACCCTTGCCCTGGTCGCCGCCACAACGGCTGCCGGTGCTTTCTATTACCGCGGTGCGGCCCCGGCCCAGGCCGCCAGCGCCGACGCCGCGCCCGGGGGCCGCCCCGACGGTCCCCAGAAAGGCAGGGGCGGGCGCAATCGCGAGGCCGGCAACCGTCCGGTACCGGTGCTGGCGGCCACCACCCGCACGGGCGACATGGATATCAGCGTCAACGCCATCGGCACCGTAACGGCCTTCAACACCGTCACCCTCAAACCCCGGGTGGACGGGCAGATCCAGCGCATCGCCTTCCGGGAGGGGCAGACCGTGAAGGCCGGCGAGCTGCTGGCCGAGATCGACCCGCGCCCCTACACCGCCGCCCTGGAGCAGGCCAGCGGCCAGCTCAAGCGCGACGAGGCCCTGCTGGCCAATGCCCGGCTCGACCTGGAACGTTACAAAGGCCTGCTGGCCAAGGACTCCATCGCCCGCCAGCAGGTGGACGCCCAGGAAGCCCAGGTGCGCCAGCTCGAAGGCACGGTGCAGACCGGCAAGGCCCTGGTGGACACCGCCCGCCTCAACCTCAGCTTTACCAAGGTCACCGCCCCGGTGGAGGGCACCCTGGGCCTGCGCCAGGTGGACGCCGGCAACATGGTGCGCGCCAGCGACGCTACCGGCCTGGTGATCCTCACCCAGACCCGCCCCATCTCCGTACTCTTCGCCGTACCCGCCAGCCACCTGCCGGCCATCCAGGGCCGCGCCGGCAAAACCCTCAGCGTGGAAGCCTGGGACCGGGACGGCCGGCGCAAGCTGGCAAGCGGGCGCCTGGTGAGCACCGACAACCTCATCGACACCAGCACCGGCACCGTGCGCCTGAAGGCCCAGTTCGACAATGCCGACGGCGCGCTCTTCCCCAACCAGTTCGTCAGCGCCCGCCTGCGCGTGGACACCCGCCACGACGCGGTGCTGGTGCCCTCGGCCGCCATCCTCAAGGGTGCCCAGGGCAGCTTCGTGTATGTGGTCAATGAGCAGGACAAGACCGCCAGCATGCGCCCGGTGGTCCTCGGCCCGGCCACCGCCGACACGGTGAGCATCGAATCCGGGCTGGCCGCCGGCGAGAAGATCGTCGTTGAAGGCGTCGACCGCCTGCGCGATGGCGCCCCGGTGGAGCTCGCCTCGCCCGAATCACGCCAGCGCGGCAACGGTGGCCCTGCCGGCCCCGACGCCGAGCGTCGCGAGCGCAAGAAGCCGGCATGAACCCGTCGCGTCCCTTCATCCTCCGGCCGGTGGCAACCTCGCTGCTGATGCTGGCGATTCTCCTCGTCGGTCTGATCGCCCTGCGCCTGTTGCCCGTTTCCGCCCTGCCGGAGGTCGAATACCCCACCATCCAGATCGCCACCCGCTACCCGGGCGCCAGCCCCGACGTCACCACCTCGGCCATCACCGCGCCCCTGGAACGCCAGTTCGGCCAGATGCCCGGCCTCAAGCGCATGTCGTCCACCAGCGGCGAGGGCATCTCCGTCATCACCCTGCAGTTCGACCTGAGCCTGAAGATGGATGTGGCCGAGCAGCAGGTGCAGGCGGCCATCAGCACTGCCGGCAGCTTCCTGCCCCAGGATCTGCCCATGCCGCCGGTGTACAGCAAGATCACCCCCGCCGACGCCCCCATCCTGACCCTGGCGGTCAGCTCCGGCAGCCTGCCCATGGCGCGCCTGGCTGACCTGGTGGATACGCGCATCGCCATGAAGATCTCCCAGCTGCCGGGCATCGGCCTCGTCACCATCGGCGGCGGGCTGCGCCCCGCCGTGCGGGTGCAGGTCAATCCCCAGGCCCTGGCCTCGGCCGGGCTGAGCCTGGAGGACGTGCGCAGCGCCATTGCCAACGCCAACGTCAACATGGCCAAGGGCAGCTTCGACGGCCCGGTGAAGGCCACCACCCTGGATTCCAACGACCAGCTCCAGTCCGCCGAGGACTACCGCCGTCTCACCCTGGCCTGGCGCAACGGCGCCCCCATCCGTCTGGGCGACGTGGCCGAGGCCGTGGAGGGCGTGGAGAACACCCGCCTTGCCGCCTGGGCCGACAAGAGCCCTGCAGTGATCATCAACATCCACCGCCAGCCCGGCGCCAACGTCATCGACACCGCCGAGCGGGTGCAGGCCCTGCTGCCGGCCCTGGCCGACGACCTGCCCACCTCGGTGGACCTGCGCCTGCTCACCGACCGCACCACCTCCATCCGCGCCTCGGTGCGCGACGTGCAGTTCGAGCTGGTGCTGGCCGTGGCCCTGGTGGTGGGGGTGATCTTCCTGTTCCTGCGCAGCTTCACCGCCACCCTGATCCCGGCGGTGGCCGTGCCCCTGTCCCTGGTGGGCACCTTTGCGGTGATGTACGCCGCCGGTTTCTCCATCAACAACCTCACCCTGATGGCCCTCACCATCGCCACCGGCTTCGTGGTGGACGACGCCATCGTGATGATCGAGAACATCAGCCGCCACGTGGAAGACGGCGAGACGCCGCTGGAAGCCGCCCTCAAGGGGGCAAAGCAGATCGGCTTCACCATCATCTCCCTCACCGTCTCGCTGATCGCCGTGCTGATTCCACTGATCTTCATGGGTGACGTGGTGGGCCGCCTGTTCCGGGAGTTCGCCATCACCCTGGCGGTGTCCATCCTGATCTCGGCAGTGGTGTCCCTGACCCTCACCCCGATGATGTCGGCCCGCCTGCTCAAGCCCACCGGCCATCGCCACGAACACAACGGCGCCCTCTTCCAGGCCATCGTGGACCGCTACGCGCGCATGCTCGACTGGGTGCTGGCGCGCCAACGCCTGACCCTGCTGGTGTCGGTGGGCACCCTGGCCCTCACCGTGCTGCTGTATGTGCTGATCCCCAAGGGCTTCTTCCCGGTGCAGGACACCGGCCTCATCCAGGCCATCTCCGACGCCCCCCAGGACAGCTCCTTCAGGGCCATGGCCGAGCGCCAGCGCGCCCTCGCCGAGGTGGTGCTGGCCGACCCGGCGGTGGACAACCTGTCTTCCTTCATCGGCGTGGACGGCACCAACACCACCCTCAACAGCGGGCGCATGCTCATCCGCCTCAAGCCCCACGGCGAACGGGACGCCAGCGCCGCCGAGGTGATCCGCCGCCTCCAGGCCAGCCTCGCCGACAAGCGCCTGGACACCCGCCTGTTCATGCAGCCGGTGCAGGACCTCTCCATCGAGGACCGGGCCAGCCGCACCCAGTACCAGTTCAGCCTGGAGAGCGCCAACGAGGCCCAGCTGGCAGAATGGTCGCGCCGCCTGCTCGAACGCCTGCAGGCCCTGCCCGAGCTGGCCGACGTAGCCTCCGACCTGCAGGACCGGGGCGCCCTGGCCTACATCGACATCGACCGGGACAGCGCCGGCCGCCTGGGCATCACCCCCGCCGCCATCGACAACGCCCTCTACAGCGCCTTCGGCCAGCGCCAGGTATCCAACATCTTCACCCAGTCGGCCCTCTACCGGGTGGTGCTGGAGGTGGCCCCCGAGTTCCAGACCAGCCCGGCCGCACTGGAGCACATCTACGTACCCGCGGCCGGCGGGCGCAGCGTGCCCCTGTCGTCGGTGGCGCGCATCAGCGAACGCCACACCGTGCTGGCCATCAACCACCTGGGCCAGTTTCCGGCGGTGACCCTGTCCTTCAACCTCGCCCCCGGCGTGGCCCTGGGCGACGCAGTCAAGGCCATCCGCGCCGCCGAGGCCGGGCTGGGCCTGCCCCGAGGCGTGCGCAGCAGCTTTCAGGGCGCCGCCCTGGCCTTCCAGGCCTCCCTGGACAACACCCTGCTGCTCATCCTCGCCGCCGTGGTGACCATGTACATCGTGCTGGGCGTGCTCTACGAGAGCACCATCCATCCGGTCACCATCCTGTCCACCCTGCCCTCGGCCGGCGTGGGTGCGCTGCTGGCCCTGCTGGTGTCAGGCCATGAGCTGGGCATGATCGGCATCATCGGGATCATCCTGCTCATCGGCATCGTCAAGAAGAACGCCATCATGATGATCGACTTCGCCCTGGAGGCGGAGCGGGAGCAAGGCAAGTCGCCCTTCGAGGCCATCCGTGAAGCCTGCCTGCTGCGCTTCCGGCCCATCCTGATGACCACCCTGGCCGCCCTGCTGGGCGCCCTGCCCCTGATGCTGGGCAGCGGCGTCGGCTCCGAGCTGCGCCAGCCCCTGGGCATCACCATGGTCGGCGGCCTGCTGCTGAGCCAGGTGCTCACCATCTTCACCACCCCGGTGATCTACCTGGCCTTCGACCGGGCCGCCCGTCACTGGAAGGCGGCCTTCGCATGATCCGCCTGCCGCTGCGCCACGTCCGCGGGCGACTGAAGTCGCCCCTACACAGCCCGGGCCCTGTCTCCTCCCGCGCCATCGCCCCCCCCGTAGGGGCGACTTCAGTCGCCCTCCGCCCGCAAAGAGGGCGCCGGCCATGAACCTGTCGGCCCTCTTCATCCGCCGCCCGGTGGCCACCTCCCTGCTCGCGCTGGCGATTGCCCTGGTGGGGCTGGTGGCCTACCGGCTGCTGCCGGTGGCGGCTCTGCCCCAGGTGGACTTCCCCACCCTCACGGTCTCCGCCAGCCTGCCCGGGGCCAGCCCGGAGACCATGGCCGCCACCGTGGCAACGCCCCTGGAGCGGGCCCTCGGCACCATTGCCGGGGTCACCGAGCTGACCTCCACCAGTTCCCTGGGCAGCACCCGCATCACCCTGCAGCTCGACCTGGACCAGAACATCGAGACTGCCGCGAAGAGCGTGCAGGCGGCCCTCAACGCCACCCGCGCCCAGCTGCCCAGCGGCATGGCGGGCAACCCCAGCTACCGCAAGATCAACCCTTCCGACGCACCGGTGCTGATCCTGTCCCTCACCTCCGACAGCGTCTCCCGGGCCCGCATGTACGACCTGGCCTCCACGGTGCTGGCCCAGCGCCTGGCCCAGGTGAAGGGCGTCGGCCAGGTCAGCCTGGGCGGCGGCTCGCTGCCGGCGGTACGGGTGGAAGTGGACCCGGCCACCCTCGCCTCTGCCGGCATCGGTGTGGAGAGCGTGCGCCAGGCCATCGACGCGGCCAACGTGACCCGCCCCAAAGGCAGCCTGGAGAATGCCGACAAACACTGGCAGCTGGGCGCCAGCGACCAGGCCAGCCGGGCCGCCGACTACCTGCCCACCATCGTGTCGTGGAAGAACAACGCCGCCGTGCGCCTGGGCGACGTGGCCCGGGTCTTCGATGGCGAGCAGGACACCCGCAACATCGGCCTCGCCAATGACAAGCCGGCGGTGATCCTGCTGGTCAACCGCCAGCCCGACGCCAACGTGATCGAGACCGTCGAACGGGCCCTGACCATCCTGCCCCTGCTGCGCGCCGAGTTGCCCCCCGAAATCAAGCTCGACGTGGTGGCCGACCGCACCCTCACCATCCGCTCGTCCCTGCGCGAGGTGCAGCACACCCTGCTGCTCTCGGTGGCCCTGGTGATCATGGTGGTCTTCCTCTTCCTGCGCAATGCGCGGGCCGCCCTCATCCCCAGCGTGGCCGTGCCGGTGTCCCTGCTCGGCACCTTCGCGGTGATGTACCTGTGCGGTTTCTCCCTCAACAACTTCTCCCTGATGGCGCTGGTCATCGTCACCGGCTTCGTGGTGGATGACGCGGTGGTGGTGCTGGAGAACATCAGCCGTCATCTGGAGGCCGGCATGCGCCCCTTCGATGCGGCCCTCAAGGGTGCCCGGGAGGTAGGCTTCACGGTGCTGGCCATGAGCCTGTCCCTGGTCGCCGTGTTCATCCCCATCCTGCTCATGGGCGGCATCGTCGGGCGCCTGTTCCGGGAGTTCGCCATCACCCTGTCGGCGGCCATCCTGGTGTCCCTGGTGGTGTCCCTGACCCTCACCCCGATGATGGCCGCCCACCTGCTGCGCTCCCCGCCGCCCGACGCTGCGCCGCGCCAGCCCTCCCTCGCCACCCGTGCCCTCGACGCGCTGATCGCCGGCTACGGCCGCAGCCTGGCCCTGGTGCTGCGCCACCCCTGGGTGACCCTGGCGGTGCTGCTGGCCACGGTGGCCTTCAACATCCACCTGTACGGCATCGTCCCCAAGGGCTTCTTCCCCCAGCAGGACACCGGCCGCATCATGGGCTTCATCGACGCCGACCAGCGCACCTCCTTCCAGTCCATGCAGGGCAAGCTGGCCCGCTTCGTTTCCATCGTGCAGAACGATCCGGCGGTGGATAACGTGGTCGGCTATGCCGGCGGCGGCGGCGGAGGGGGCCCTCGGGGCGGCAGCGGCATGATGTTCGTGACCCTCAAGCCCCTCGCCGAACGCAAGATGAACGCTGACCAGGTGATCGCCCGCCTGCGCGGCAAGCTCACCCGCGAGCCGGGCGCCAGCCTGTTCCTGGTGGCGGCCCAGGACATCCGGATTGGCGGTCGCATGTCCGGTGCCCAGTACGAATTCACCCTGCAGTCCGATTCCCTGCAGACCCTCAAAACCTGGGAGCCACGCATCCGCGAGGCCATGCGCAAGCTGCCCCAGCTTGAAGACGTGAGCTCCGACCGCCAGGACAAGGGCGAGCAGACCTACCTGCAGGTAGACCGGGACGCCATGGCCCGCCTGGGCCTCAACCAGCGCCTGGTCAATGCCACCCTCAACGACCTCTTCGGCCAGCGCCTGGTGTCCACCATCTACGGCCCCCTCAACCAGTACCGGGTGGTGCTGGAGGCCGAACAGCGCCACCTGCAAAGCCCCGAGGCCCTCAACGACCTGTTCGTGGTGAACCCGGCTGGCAACCGTGTGCCCCTGGCTGCCTTTGCCCGCTGGGAGGCCGGCAGCATGCCCCTGGCCGTGCATCACCAGGGCGGCAGCGTGGCCACCACGATCTCCTTCAACCTGCCCCTCGGCGTGTCCCTGTCCGAGGCCACCGACGCGGTACGCCTGGAGATGGCGCGTATCGGCGTACCCAGCGCGGTGCACGGCAGCTTCGAGGGCAACGCCAAGGCCTTCCAGGCCTCTCTCAAAAGCCAGCCCCTGCTGATCCTCGCCGCCATCGTGGCGGTGTATCTGATCCTCGGCATGCTCTACGAGAACCTGATGCACCCCGTCACCATCCTGTCCACCCTGCCCTCGGCCGGCGTCGGCGCCATCCTCGCCCTGATCCTGTCGAACACCGAGTTCGGCGTGATTTCCCTGATCGGGGTGATCCTGCTCATCGGCATCGTCATGAAGAACGCCATCATGATGATCGACTTCGCCATAGAGGCAGAACGGAGCCGCGACCTGTCGCCCCGGGACGCCATCTTCGAGGCCTGCCTGTTGCGCTTCCGGCCGATCATGATGACCACCGTGGCGGCCCTGTTCGGGGCCCTGCCCCTGGCCTTCGGCGTGGGCGACGGGGCCGAGCTGCGCCAGCCCCTGGGCATCACCATCGTCGGCGGCCTCGTCCTCAGCCAGATCCTCACCCTCTACACCACGCCCGTGGTTTACCTCCAGCTCGACCGACTGCGCCTGGCCCTCGGCCGCCGCCGGCGCAGCACCCCGGGCCTGCCCGCAACGCCTCCCCTGCAGCCATGAACCACCACGCCTCTGCCCGCATGAAACCCCGCCTCGCCCTGCTCTGCGCCATCCTGCTCCTGGCCGGCTGCGCCGTCGGCCCCGACTATCAACGCCCGGACGCCCCCGTCTCCGCCCAGTTCCGCGAAGCCGACGGCTGGAAGCTCGCCGCCGCCGGCGATCCCCAGGCCCAGCCCGCCGCCAGCACC
>NZ_JAQVCN010000056.1 GCF_028689785.1 Zoogloea sp.
CGCATCGAAGACGTGGAGCCCGAGCGCTTCGGCGCCGTGCTGTGGATCAGCCACCGCCCCGAACCCGCCGCCCTGGCCCCGCGCCTGGCCGGCAAGCGGGTGGTGTATCGCCCGCCGGTGACCCCATGAGTTCCGTCGGCCCAATCTCCCTGGGCATCGGCTGCGACCGGGACACACCGGCCTCCACCCTGGCCTGGGCTGTAGTGGAAGCACTGGCCGCCTGTCAGGCCCGCCTGGAAGACGTGGTCGCCGTGGCGAGCATAGACCTCAAGGCGGACGAACCCGGACTACAGGCGCTCGCCCGCTGGCAGGGCTGGACCATCCAGTTCTACCCCGCCGCCGAATTGGCCGCCGTACCCGTGCCGCGGCCTTCGGCGACTGTTCTCAAGTACACCGGCACCCCCTCGGTCTCCGAGGCCGCTGCCCTGCTTGCAGCAGGTGCAGACATGAGCCAGTTGCTGCTGGAAAAGCACAAGTACCGCGGCCCTGACGGCCGCCATGCCACCGTTTCGATAGCAAGGATTCCCCAATGAACGACACCCCCACCCCCCGTGGCCGGATCATGCTGGTCGGCCTTGGTCCGGGCAGCCATGCGCATCTCACCGCCCGCGCCCGCGAGGCCATCGCCGAGGCCGACACGGTCATCGGCTATGTCACCTACATCCGCCTGGTGGCCGACCTGCTGGAGGGCAAGGAGGTCATCAAGAAATCAATGACCGAGGAGCTCGATCGGGCCATCGAAGCCTTCGAGCGCGCCCGCCAGGGCCGCAAGGTAGCCCTGATATCTTCCGGCGACGCGGGCGTGTATGGCATGGCCGGCCCCACCTTCGAGGTGCTGTTCCAGGCCGGCTGGACACCGGATTCAGACATCGACGTGGAGATCATCCCCGGCGCCTCGGCCCTCAACACCTGCGCCGCGCTGGTGGGCGCGCCACTGACCCACGATTTCTGCGCCATCAGCCTGTCCGATCTGCTCACCCCCTGGCCGGTGATCGCCCGGCGCCTCGACGCAGTGGCCGCCGCCGACTTCGTGGTAGCCCTCTACAACCCCAAGAGCGGTCGCCGCACCCGCCAGATCGTCGAGGCCCAGCGCCTCTTCCTGCGCCATCGCCACCCGGACACACCGGTGGCCATCGTCAAGTCGGCCTACCGCCCAAAGCAACGCGTCGAGCTCACCACCCTTTCACGGATGATCGAAGCCGACATCGGCATGCTGTCCACCGTGCTCATCGGCAACTCCAACACCTTCATCCGCCACGGCCTGATGGTCACGCCCCGCGGCTACGCCAACAAATATGACGTGAACAGCGGCGCCACCCGTGACGGAGAAAGAGCCGGCCGCTCCCTGTCCACCGGCCTGGACGGCTGGCTGGCCAGCCTGCGGGCCAGCGGCTCCAGCGCCCAGGAACTGGCAGCCGAACACCGCCTGCCCGAGGACTACATCGCCGCCCTTCTGGCCGAGGCCCCCGACGCCGACAACGCAACCCCGGACACCGAAGAGGCGACGGCATGAGCCCCCCCATCAAACCGACCATCGGCAGCTACCGCCGCCACCTTCTGGTGTGCACCGGCCCGCGCTGCGCTTCCGACGGGCAGGCCCAATCCCTCTTCGACAGCCTCGGCGCCCGTTTCAAGGCCGCCGGACTCGACCAGGGCGCGCTCCGCGTCAAGCGCAGCCGAGCCGCCTGCTTTGCCGCTTGCAAGGGCGGCCCCATCCTGTGCGTGCAGCCCGACGGGACTTGGTATTACGGCGTCACCGATGCGGTGATGGACCGCATCATCACCGAACACCTGGTAGGCGGCGAACCTGTGCACGAGCATGTCTTCCATCAGGCAGAAAACACCGACGGCTGAGGCAGAACAGGTTTTGCAAAGCCAAGAAGCCCCGTGGGGTCGAATTCACTCGACCGCCGACTCCGATCAAAGGCAGGCCGATGACCCAGCGCCTGATGATCGAATAAATTCGACCCCGCCGAGAAAGCCGCGGAGCCCAAGGGGCCGAACGCCTTCAAACTGAGAACAGCACGCTGAATCCATGAAGCACCCTGCCCTCCGCGTACTCCACCTGGCCCACCGCTGGCTCGGCATCTGTGCCGGGCTGCTGGTGCTGGGCTGGTTCCTGTCCGGGCTGGTGATGCTCTACATCCCTTTTCCCAAGCTGGATACGGAAACCCGCTTGGCCCGCCTGACACCCCTGCGTGCCGACGCCATTCAAGTGAGCCCCGCCGACGCGGCCCTCGCCTGCCCGGCCACGCCCAGAGGCGGGCGCATCGCCATGAGCGCAGAGCGCCCGGTCTACCACTTTTCCACCCGTGAGGGCGCATGCAGCGTGTGGGCTGACACGGGCGTCACGGTAGGCCCCGTGGGCGCAGCGCAGGCCAGCGAGGCGGCCCGAGCCTTTCTGCCCGATACGCCCCTGGCCGGCCCCGAGACAGTGGACCGCGATCAATGGACGATCTATGCCACCTACAACGCCCATCGCCCACTCTACCTGCTGAAGGCCGATGATGCGGCCGGCACCGAGCTCTACGTGTCATCCCGCAGCGGCGAGGTGGTCAATCGCACCACCCGGTTCGAGCGGGTGGCGGGCTGGCTGGGTACTGTGCCACATTGGCTCTACTTCACCCCACTGCGCGGCGAGGACACCCGCAACTGGCGCCTGCTGGTGCTGTGGCTGCCTCCGGTGGCGTTCCTCACCGTGCTCCTCGGCCTGACCCTGGGCATTCAGCGCCTGCGTCTGCGCCGTCGCTATCCCCGCGGGCAGGTCACACCCTACCGGGGTCTCAAACGCTGGCATCACCTGTTCGGCCTGGGGGCAGGCGGGCTGGCCCTCACCTGGCTGCTGTCGGGCTGGCTGTCCAATCACCCCTTCGGCCTGCTGGCCTTCAGCAGTCTGCCCCCGGGCAGTGCCGAAAGCCTGGCGGGCGGCACCTTCAAACCCTCCGCCGATGTGGACCTGCTGCGCCGCCAGCTGGCCCATGCTCCCGACGCCCGGGAAGCCGAGTGGTACCGCTTTGCCGGGCGAAGCTACCTGGAGATCCGCAGCCCCGGCGGCAGCCAACGCATCGACGACAGTGCCGGGCCTGCCCAGCCCTTTGCGGTAGACACCCTGGCCACCGCTGTCAGCGCCATCGAAGGCCGTCCGGTGGCCCGTGCCGAGCTGATCCACCAGCCCGACCTCTATCACTACGGCCGACGCAACCCGGCAGTGCTCCCCGCCGCCCGCATCCGTCTGGCCGACGCCCAGGACACCATCTGGTACCTGGACCCGGCCAGCGGCCGCGTGCTGGCCCGCATCGACAACGCCAACCGCCTGCATCGCTGGATTTTCAACGGCCTGCACCGGCTCGACTTCCCGCCCCTGGCAAGCCTCCCCGCCCTGCGCGAAGCCCTCATCACGCTGCTATGCGCCCTCGGCATCACCCTCGCCAGTACCGGCTGCCTGCTCGGCTGGCGACGCCTGCGCCATCGCAAGCCCACCCCCTAATCCCTTAAGGAAACGCCCCCATGCCACATCTCATCGACCGCCCCCTTGCAGGCGCTCTGGCCCTTCTTGTATCCGGCCTAGGCGGAGCCGCCCACGCCGCGGGTGTTCCAACCCTCCAGGAAGTCACCGTCACCCCCCGCCAGCAGGATCTGATCGGCGTCGCCGATTCATCCACCGAGGGCACAGTGACCGCCGCCCAGCTGCGCAACCGGCCCCTGCTGCGCCCGGCCGAAGCCCTCGAGACCGTACCCGGCATGATCGTCACCCAGCACTCTGGGGACGGCAAAGCCAACCAGTACTTCCTGCGCGGCTTCAACCTGGACCACGGCAGCGACTTTGCCACCCACGTCATGGGCATGCCGGTGAACATGGCCAGCCACGCCCACGGCCAGGGCTACATGGATCTCAACTTTCTGATGCCCGAGCTGATCCAGGGCATTGCCTACCGCAAGGGCGTGTATGCCGCCGAAGATGGCGACTTCGCCACCACTGGCTCGGCGCGCATCGACTACCGACGCCGGCTGGAGCAGCCCTTCGTGGAGTTCGGGCTCGGCCAGAACGGCTACCAGCGCCTGATGGCCGCCGGCAGCCGCGCCCTGGGCGAAGAAGGCGACGGCCGCCAACTGCTGGTAGCCGCCGAACTGATGGGTTACGACGGCCCCTGGACCCAACCCGAAAACCTGCAGCGCCGCAACCTGCTGCTGCGCCTCTCTGACGGCAGCACCAGCCACGGCTACGCCATCACGGCCATGAGCTACAGCGCCCACTGGACAGCCACCGAGCACGTCCCCGAGCGAGCCATCCGCTCCGGTGAGATCGACCGCTACGGCGCCCTGTCGCCCCGAGATGGCGGCCGCACCCGGCGCAACAGCCTGTCGGCCGAATGGGCCCGGCTCGGCGAAGACAGCGCCACCCGGACCAGCGCCTATGTGATCGACTACGGCCTCAACCTGTACTCGGCGCCGTCGGGCTACATCAGCGGCCTGCAGGGCGATCAGCACGAACAGGCTGACAGCCGCGTCGTGTGGGGCGGCGAGGCCCGCCACACCTGGCTGCTGGGCCCGGCCCTGCGCGACACCGAACTCAGCGTGGGCACCCGCCTGCGCCAGGACCGCATCGGCCGGGTCGGCCTCTTTAGCACCGAGGGGCGCAGGCGCACCGGCACCGTCCGCGAGGACCGCATCACCGAAACCGCCCTGGCCGCCTATCTCGAAGCCCGTACCCAATGGTCACCCTGGCTGCGCAGCACCCTGGCCCTGCGCCGGGACGAAATCTCTGCCGACGTCACCGCCCTCGGCGGGCAATACAACATGGGCAATGGGGGCAGCGTGCGCGGCGGCCAGACCAGCCCCAAGCTGGGCATCGTGCTCGGCCCCTTCAACCTGGCCGGCAGTACCGAGTTCTACGCCAACTGGGGGCATGGCTTCCACAGCAACGACACCCGCGGCGCCACCAGCCACACCAACCCCGCCGACGGCAGCCCCATCGACCGGGTACCCCTGATCGCCCGCGCCCGGGGTGCAGAGCTGGGCGTACGCGCGGCCCCCTTGCCGGGCTGGAATACCAGCCTGACGGTATGGCAGATGGCACTGGCCTCCGAGCTGGTCTTCATCGGTGACGAAGGCATCACCGAACCCCGCGGAGCCTCCCGCCGCCACGGGCTGGAGTGGTCCAACTACGTGACGCCGGCTGACGGCCTCATCATCGACGCCGACCTGGCCTTGTCGAAGGCCCGCTTCAGGCATCCCGTGGGCGGTGGAGACCACGTCCCCAATGCCATCCCCCTGACCGCTTCGGTGGGCATCAGTGCCGACCAGGGCGGCCCCTGGCATGGCGGCCTGCGCTTTCGCTACCTGGGCGCCTACGCCCTGGAAGAAAGCGGCGAGCACAAATCCACCCCGTTCTGGACTGCCAACCTCAAGCTTGGCTACCGCGTCTCGAAACAGTTGCAGCTGAGCGCGGACGTGCTGAACCTGTTCAATCGCCACGCCAACGACATTGAATACTGGGGTGGCGCGTGCACGCGCAATGAGACCCTGAGCGGCAGTTGCAATGGCGGTATCGACGGCCGCCTGGTCCACCCGCTGGAGCCACGCAGCCTGCGCCTGGCCTTGCGCCTGGGCTTCTGACCCTCCCGCCGGCCCGGCCCTCAGCGGGCCGGCTGCAGCGCAATTACGGCCATACCTGCAAGGGCAATGGCCGCTCCGACCGCGTCCCAGCGGGTCAACGCCACCCCGTCCACAAAGCGCAGCCACAGCAGCGCCACGGCGATATACATGCCCCCATAGGCAGCATAGGTACGCCCCGCTGCAGTGGGATGCAGGGTGAGCAGCCAGGCAAACAGCGCCAGTGCAGCCGCCGCGGGCAACAGCCACAGCACGCTCCGCCCCTGCCGTAACACAAGCCAAGGGAGGTAGCAGCCGATAATCTCCATCAGGGCCGTCAGCGCAAATAACGCAGCCATCCGCAGGACTTCCATGATGACTCTCCGGCAGGCACACGGGCACCACCTCGACGCGGCGGGCCACACACAAGAAAACGGCCCGCACAAAGGGCGAGCCGGACTGAACGAACAACATGCAGATTACTGGCGGAAGAGGTGAGATTCGAACTCACGGATGGTTTCCCATCGCCGGTTTTCAAGACCGGTGCAATCGACCACTCTGCCACTCTTCCCGAGGGCGCGAATTCTAGCACGAGCCCGGCTCAGGCCAAATGCCGTGCAGGCAACGCGGTTGAAACTTATTTGGGGCTCCGCTACTCTCAAGCGGTGCAGGCTAACCTGTCATTCAATTCTGGAGGAATTTCATGCAACTCGACACTTACGGTCAGCAAACGCAGGTACTGTCGCAAAGCGCCAACCGCGTGCTGCGCAATACCTACATGCTGCTCGCACTCACGATGGTGCCGACCGTTGCCGGTGCGCTGCTCGGCGTACAGATGCAGTTTTCGTTCATGGCCGGCAGCCCGTTTATCGCCTTCCTGCTGTTCATGGGCATCTCGTTCGCCTTCTTCTACGGCATCGAGCGCAACAAGAACAACGGTCTGGGCGTGGCTCTGCTGCTGGGCTTCACCTTCTTCATGGGCCTGATGCTCTCGCGCATCCTGCAGGTTGCCCTGGGCTTCTCCAACGGCGGCTCCATGATCGCCATGGCCGCAGGCGGCACGGGCGCCGTGTTCGCCACCATGGCGAGCATCGCCAGCGTGTCCAAGCGCGATTTCACCAACATGGGCAAGTTCCTGATGGTAGGCCTGGTGGTGATCCTGCTGGCCGGTGTGGCCAACATCTTCCTGCAGATGCCGGTGCTGCACCTGGTGATTTCCGCTGCGGTGGTGATGCTGTTCTCGGGCTACCTGCTGTACGACATCAGTAATGTGGTGCGCGGCGGTGAAACCAACTACGTGACGGCCACCCTGGCGGTCTACCTGGATGTGTATAACATCTTCGTCGGCCTGCTCAATCTGGTAATGGCCTTCGGCGGCGGCGATCGCGACTGACCGACCCACGCAGCAGCAAAAAAGGCGACCTCCGGGTCGCCTTTTTCATGCCCGCGACACAGGTCTCAACCCCGCTCGAACAGGGCGATGGATTCCACGTGGGAGGTTTGCGGAAACATGTTGGCGATACCCGCACCCTTCAGGCGATAGCCCTTCTCGTGGATGAGCACGGCACTATCCCGGGCCAGGGTGGCCGGATTGCAGGACACGTACACGATGCGCTGCGGGGCCGACGGCCCGAGGGCCTTCACCACGGCAACCGCGCCCTCCCGCGGGGGGTCGATGAGCATCTTGTCCAGGTGGCCGAGGGCGGCAATGCTGTCTTCGGTGGCTTCAAACAGATTCGCGGCGTAGAACTCGCTGCGCGCCTCCAGCCCGTTGGCGCGGGCATTCTCGCCGGCCCGCCGCACCAGTGCATCGCTCCCTTCCACACCAACCACCCGGGCGCCCAGCTTGGCGATGGGCAGGCTGAAATTGCCCAGCCCGCAGAACAGGTCGGCAATGCGCTCGCCGGGGCGGGGGTCGAGCAGCTGCATCGCGCGGCGCATCAGCAGGCGGTTGATGCCCATATTGACCTGGGTGAAATCGGTGGGCCGGAAGGCCATCGATACGCCGAATTCGGGCAGGGTGTAGGCCAGCCCCGGCGCCTCGGCCGGAAACAGGCGCCGGGCCGAATCCGGGCCGCTCAACTGGCCCCACACCTGCACTCCCTCATCCCGGGAAAACGCTGCCAGACGGACCTCGTCGGTGGCCGTAAAAGCATGCAGATGACGGAAGACCAGCACCGTGATGCCTTCACCAACAGCAATCTCGATCTGCGGCAGACGATCGGGCGCCGACAAGCCGGCGACCAAGGCCTGCAGGCGCGGCAGCATGGCCGACACATGGGGCGGAAGGATGGCGCACTCGTCCATAGGCGCCACATAGCTGCTGCGCCGCTCATGGAAACCAATCAGCACGCCGCCTTTGCTCGGCACCATGCGCACCGTCAGGCGGGCCCGGTAACGGTAGCCCCAGGCAGAGCCGACGATGGGCGGATAAAGTTCCCCGGCTCGGGTACGCGCGAGATGCCAGAGGGCGTCTTCCAGCACCCTCTGCTTCACGGCCACCTGGGCCGTGGCTTCCAGGTGCTGCATGCTGCAGCCGCCGCACACACCGAAATGCGGGCAAGGGGGCGTGACACGCTGAGGACTCGCTTCAAGGACGCGTTCCACATCGGCCACCTCGAAACGCGGCTTGACCCGATGGGAGACGAAGCGGACACGCTCCCCGGGCAGGGCCCCATCAATAAAGATGGTCTTCCCGTCCACGTGGGTCACGCCACGGCCCTCATGGTCAAGGGATTCAATGACGGCTTCACGGGCTGGCGTGGTGCTCATGGCGGGGCAGCGTATGGCTTGGAAAAGGGCGCCATTTTATCCCCCCCCAGGGGCTTGGCAAGGTGAGGCGCTATAATGGCCCCCATGACAAACACTCTTCTGGGCGGCCTGACGGCGGAGGAATTCCTCGCCGAGTACTGGCAAAAGAAACCACTGCTGATCCGCCAGGCAGTCCCCGGCTTCACTGGCGTTGCGAGCAAGGCCGAGCTTTTCGAGCTGGCTCGCGATGCCGATGTGGAATCCCGCTACGTCACGCACAACAACAGCCACTGGCAGGTCATCCGCGGCCCCCAGAAGGCCGCTGACCTCAAGCGCAAGTCCCAGCCCTGGACCGTACTGATCCAGGGCCTGAACCTGTTTTGCCCCGATGGCGACGCCCTGCTGCACCGCTTCGATTTCATCCCCCAGGCCCGCCTGGACGATCTGATGGTCAGCTACGCGGTGGACGGTGGCGGCGTTGGCCCCCACTTCGACAACTATGATGTCTTCCTGCTGCAAGGTATCGGCCAGCGACGCTGGCAGATCAGCAACCAGGATGACCGCAGCTTGATCGAAGATGCCCCCCTCAAGATCCTCCAGGATTTCCGCCCGGTGTACGACTGGGTGCTGGATCCTGGTGACATGCTCTACCTGCCTCCCCACTGGGCCCACAACGGCATCGCCATCGGTGAATGCACCACCTACTCCATCGGCTTTCGCTCCCCGACCACCCAGGAGCTTGCCCAGCAGTTCCTGATTCACCTTCAGGACACCATCCAACTCGACGGGATCTACGCCGACCCGGATCTCAAACGCCAGACCCACTCGGCAGAAATCAGCGACCTGATGATCGACCGGGTGGCCGACAGCCTGTCCCGCATCACCTGGACCCGGGAAGACGTCCGGAGTTTCCTGGGCGCCTATCTCACCGAACCCAAGGCGCACGTTTACTTCGACTCCCCGGACGAACCCTGCGAGCACGACGACTTTGTGGATGCCAGCGAGCGCCAGGGTTATAGCCTCGACGCGTGCACTCTGCTGCTGTTTTCAGGCGGCCAGTTTTTTATCAACGGTGAGGCGGTGGCGATTGCAGAAGAAGACAAGGCGGTCATCGAACAACTCGCCGACCATCGCCGCATTGAAAGCCTGTCCGGCCTGTCCGAAGAAACAATTGCCCTTCTTTATGACTGGTACTGTTGCGGCTTCGCACATCCATCAGGATCATTGATGCCGTAGTAGCCCGGAATCCCCAGAGGGCTTGACAACACAGGCAGACCGTTGCGGCGTCGCAACAATGTCTTTATTCAAGCACTTCCTCCGTGTTAGCATACACATCACATCAGGTCCCCCACCTGATTGCTCCTAAAATTAGGTTGTTGTACTTCATTTATCGATAAGGGAAACCAACAATGAAACAATCTCTCCTGGTTGCTGCTCTCGTTGCACTCGCTGTCTCCGCTTGCGGCAAGAAGGAAGAGCCGAAGCCCGTTGAAGCTCCGGCCCCCGCTGCTGCTCCCGCCGCCGAAGCCAAGCCCGCTGAAGCCCAAGCTCCCGCCGCCGCCCCGGCTGCTGATGCCAAGCCCGCCGAAGGCGCTGCTGCTCCCGCCGCTGATGCCAAGCCGGCTGACGCTGCTGCCGCTCCGGCTGGTACCGCCGCCGAGAACGCTGCCGCTGCTGCTGCCGCCACTCCCGAAAAGAAGTAATTCTTTTCCCGGTGAAGAAAAAGCCAGCCTACAGGCTGGCTTTTTTTCGTCTGTACAGATCGCATATACAACATAACACGCCAAAAACAAAAACGCCGGACTTGCCGGCGCTTTTGCAGAGGGTGGGGCTGCGTACTTACTTGAGTTGCTGAAACAGCAGGCTCATGATCTTGCGCGCCGACTCCGAGGTGTCGGTACCACCCTCGCGGGTCAGCACCTGGACTGTGGAGGCAGAATCTGCGCCCTTCACGTACACCCGGTACTGACTGCCCGAGGCGACCGGCGTCTTGCTGCTACGCCAGAAAGCCAGCTTCGACAGGATGCCTTCGTCGTCGCCCTTCTTCTTGTCAGTTTCCGGATCCACATAGCGGACGTAGTACATGCCCTGGGAGCGATCCCGGTCTTCCACCGTGAAGCCGACCCGATCCAGGGCCAGACCAACCCGTCGCCAGGCGCGATCAAAGCCTTCGTCGACCTGCAGCACCGCAGCGCCACCCGAGGCGCTCTGGAGCTTGGCCTTCTCGACCTGCGGCACGGCAGCGATCTGGGCCTTGGCGCGGGTCTCATCAGCCCCGAGGCGAATCATCAGGCGCTGCAGGAACTCAGCCTCCAGTTCAGGATCAGCCTGCCGCGGCTGCCAGATGGTCCGATCCTTGGCCTCGTTCGGGTAGATCTCCATCATGCCCCGGTGGCTGATGAAAATCTCCACAAAACCCGGTTCGCCAGCGCTTTCAAGACGAGTGCGGAACTTGTCCCGTTCGGGCGTCGAATACAGGCCGTCGATGACCTTGCCGATGGTGTTGCGGATGATGCCGTTGTCGATCTTCGCCCGGTTCTCGGCCCAATCGGTTTCCATGACACCGATTTCGGGACGGTCCACGTTCAGGATGAAACCGTTCTCCTGCCAGAACTCTCGCACCTGGGGCCACAGCTTGTCAGCCGTGCCGGGAACGACCAGCCAGCGCTGGCTGCCAGAACGCTCGACGCGCATCTTGTCGATGGACTGGGGCGCAACCCGGGTGACGGCCGGCGTAGCGGCGCCACCGCTGGCAGCCTGCCCGCTGCGCTCCGCATTGTAGGCGGAGAAGGTGGCAGTCCCCTTCGGATTGATGTCCGGCACCGCATAGCGGTCGTCGGCAGTGGGCGCCGTGAGGTCGGGGGGGATCTCAAGGGTAGACCGGGTGGGCGCAACCGCCGCACTCTTGTAATCGATCTTTTTCGATTCCAGCAAGGAACCGGAGCAACCGCTCAGGACGATCGTCGCAGCGACGACCGCCGAACCGGAAGCCAGCTTTCGGCTTTGCATGCGTAACCCTCGGGGTGGGAAAGACAGACTCAAACTTCGACGCCAGCCTGGCGCATGGCATCACGCACACGCTCATGGCAGGACTCGGACAGACGGGTCAGCGGCAAACGGATGCCCTTGCCAACAAAGCCCATCTGCTCGACAGCCCACTTCACGGGAATGGGGTTGGCTTCGCAGAACAGGTGACGATGCAGCCCGACCAGCCGGGCGTTCAGATCACGAGCACGCACGCCATCACCGGCAGCAGCAGCGACGCACATCTCGTGCATCAGGCGGGGCGCCACATTGGCCGTGACAGAGATGGTGCCGTGGCCGCCCAGCATGATGAAGGCCAGGGCGGTCATGTCGTCACCGGTGTACAGGGCGAAACCCTTGGGTGCCCGGGCGATCAGGTCACAGGCACGATCGATGTTGCCGGTAGCGTCCTTGATGCCGATGATGTTGGGCACCTCGGCCAGGCGCAGGGCGGTGTCGTTGGACAGATCGGCAACCGTGCGACCGGGCACGTTGTAGAGGATCATCGGCAACGGGCTCGCCTCGGCGATCGTGCGGAAATGCTGGTACAGGCCTTCCTGGGTCGGACGGTTGTAGTAAGGCACCACCGACAGCCCGGCAACGGCACCGGCCTTGCGGGAGAACTCGGTCAGCTCGATGGCTTCGCGGGTGGAGTTGGCACCCGTCCCGGCGATGATGGGGATACGCCCCGCCGCGTGCTCGACCGCCACACGGATGAGTTCGCAGTGTTCTTCGACGTTGACCGTGGGCGACTCACCGGTGGTGCCGACAACGACAATACCGTCGCTGCCTTCCTTGACGTGAAAGTCGATGAGGCTGCGCAAACGGGGAAGATCCAGGCTGCCATCCTCGTGCATCGGGGTAACGATGGCGACAATCGAACCGGTAATCATGGGATATCGGGGAGAGAGGGAAAGTTGAGTATTGTACCCAATCACTTCGGGAAGGCTAGACGGGCGCAAACCCGTGTTACGAAAACAAGGCCACGAGCTGCATCAGCCCGCGTTCAAACAGAACCCCCGCCACAGCGGAACGGGGGTTTGCCACAAGCAGGCTCAGAGATCGGCCAGGGTCTTGATGTGGGCGACGACGCTACGCGCCAGGGAGGAAAGGGAATACCCCCCCTCAAGCAGGGACACGATGCGCCGGTTGGCCGACTCGGCTGCTATCGCCTTGAGCTGCTCGGTGACCCACATGTAGTCGGCCTCCACCAGCCCCAGAGAGCCCATATCGTCTTCGTAGTGAGCGTCGAATCCCGCGGAAATGAAGATCATCTCGGGTGCGTGATTGCGCAGGGCCGGGATCCAGATGCTGGAGACGATCTCGCGGAACACATCCCCGCGACTGCCCGCCTTGATAGGCACGTTGACCATGTTGGGGGCCGGGTTGTCGGCACCGCTGTACGGGTAGAAGGGGTGCTGGAAGATGCTGACCATCAGCACCCGGGGGTCGTCCTTGAAGATGTCCTCGGTGCCGTTGCCGTGGTGCACATCGAAATCGATGATGGCCACACGCTTGAGGCCGTGCTCATCAAGGGCATGGCGGGCGGCGACAGCCACGTTGTTGAAGAAGCAGAAGCCCATGGCCTTGGCCGCCTCGGCATGGTGGCCAGGCGGGCGGATGGCGCAGAAGGCATTTTCGGCCTGGCCCGACATCACCAGATCGGTGGCGTAAATGCCGGCCCCAGCCGAGCGCAGGGCGGCCTTCATCGAATTGGGGCACAGGGCGGTGTCCGGATCCAGGTGGCGGATGCCGTGCTCGGGCACGCTGGCCAACAACTCTTCTACATGCTCACGGGGGTGGGCCCGGGAAATTTGGTCGACACTGGCAGTCGGCGCATCGTGAAAAGACAGATACATATCGAGGCCGGCAGCGATCAGACGGTCATTGATCGCCCCGAGACGCTCAGGAGATTCGGGGTGATGCTCACCCATGTTGTGCAGCCAGCAATCCCGGTGCGTGATGAATGCCGTACTCGTCATAAACTCTCCCCTGCCTCTCGCGATTCGTATTCGATATCTGTCGATTTTCGCAACCGTCGAACGCCTGCACCGAAACACACTCCATGACACTACGGAGCCATCTCGGGAAGCGGCTCCCGGAACGCTGTTGTGAAAGCATTATCCCCTTAACTTCACTCTGAAAAAAGCCTGCGCCATGCCGACCCATATCGCCACCCGCCTGATCGAGGCCGCCAGCCGGATCATCCTCGGCAAGGATGAGGCCGTGCGCCTTGCCCTGGCCTGCATACTTGCCCGCGGGCACCTACTGTTGGAGGATATGCCCGGTGTTGGCAAGACCACCCTGGCCCATGCCCTGGCTCACCTGCTTGGACTGAAGTTCCAGCGCATCCAGTTCACCAGCGACATGCTTCCCGCCGACATCCTCGGCGTCTCCGTGTTCGATCAGCGGGATGGCGCCTTTCGTTTTCATCCCGGTCCGGTATTCAGTGAGATGATCCTCGCCGACGAGATCAACCGGGCGACGCCCAAGGCCCAGAGTGCCCTGCTCGAAGCCATGGAGGAACGCCAGATCAGTGCCGAGGGGCGGACCTACCCCCTGCCGGCCCCCTTCTTCGTGATTGCCACCCAGAACCCGGCCGACCAGATCGGCACCTTTCCCCTGCCCGAGAGCCAGCTTGATCGCTTTCTGATGCGCATCTCCCTGGGCTATCCCGACCCAGCCTCCGAACGTGCGCTGCTTGCCGGTGAAGACCGGCGCGAGATGCTGGCCCGCCAGCCCCCCGTTCTCGCCGCCGGTGAGCTGGACACCCTGCTGACCGCCAGCCGGCGGATCCATGTAGGCCCGCGCCTCCTCGACTACGTCCAGGCCCTGCTCGCCCGCAGCCGCGAAAGCTCCGATTTTTCGACTGGACTCTCCCCACGTGCCGGCCTCGCGCTGCTCTCGGCCGCCCGGGCCTGGGCCCTGCTCGCTGCGCGTGACCATGTGCTGCCCGAAGACGTTCAGGCGGTGCTGCCCGCCGTGGCCGGTCACCGCCTGCGCCCCGCTGGCGAAACCCCACTGCGCCCCGACGAACTGACCCGCCGGCTGCGCGACGCAGTGCCGCTGCCCTGATGGGCCTGCCGGCCCTGCGCGCCACCCTGCACCGCTGGCTGTTCCGGGTCAGCGGGCCGGAGCCAGCTCCCATCCAGCTCGGCCAGCGGCGCATCTTCGTGCTACCGACACGTTTCGGGCTGGCGCTCGCACTGACCTTGCTTGTCATGCTGCTGGCCTCCATCAACTACACCCTGAGCCTCGGCTTCGCGCTCACTTTCCTGATCGGCAGCGTAGCCTGGATCAGCATCCACCATGCCTTCCGTAATGTGGTCGGGCTGAGCATCACACCAGGCAAGGCCGAGGCGGTGTTCTGCGGCAACCCGGCGCGTTTCGGCGTCGTCCTGAGCAACCCGGCATTACGCCCGCGCCAGGGCCTGCTACTGGCACCAAGCACCAGCACGGCCCGCCTCCTCCCCAATATCAAGCCCTTCGATATCGCAGCCTGCGGCAGCACCGTCCAGGACATCCACCTCCCCACACGCCACCGGGGCTGGCTCCCCCTCCCGCGCCTGACCCTGGAAACCCGTCACCCCCTTGGTCTGATCCGCGCCTGGAGCCTGTTCCAGCCCGACGTGCGCTGCCTCGTCTATCCCGCCCCGGAAGCAGACGGCCCGCCTCTACCCGTCGGGCGCGACACCGACTCGGGCCTTGGCGGGCGGGGGCGCGGACAGGACGACTTCGCCGGCCTGCGCCACCACCAGCCGGCCGACTCGCCCCGGCACGTGGCCTGGAAGGCCGTGGCCCGTGGCGGCCCGTGGCGCACCAAGGAGTTCGACGGCGCGGGGACCCGGGATGTGCATCTCGACTGGAATCGCATGCCCACCGGCATGGGCATCGAGGCGCGCCTGGCACGCCTCACCCGATGGGTCATGGAGGCCGACCGGGCCGGTATCGACTTCGGACTGAGCCTGCCCGGTGCAGACATTCCGCCAGGCCGGGGCAACGCCCATCGCAACGCCTGCCTGACCCATCTGGCCCTGTTCGGACTTCGCGATGACTGAGCCCCGCCTGCGCCCGGACCAAAGCGCTTGGCTGCTGGTCTGCACCATCCTCAGTCTCGCCCCCCACGCCGGCCACCTGCCCCTGTCCCTAATCGGCGCATGCTCCCTGCTGTTAGGGTGGCGCGGCCTGCTGGCCCACCAAGGCAGGCCCCTGCCCCACCGTTTCCTTCTACTTGCCCTGGCAGCCAGCCTGGTGGCCCTGGTGGCCGTGGAGTTCCAGCGCCTCTTCGGCAAGGAGCCGGGCATTGCCCTGCTGGCAGGTCTGCTGAGCATCAAACTGCTGGAGACTCGTGACATCCGTGACGCCCGGACGGTGATTTTGCTGAGTTTCTTCATGCAGATGGGCCTCTTTCTGTACCAGCAGAACATGGGCGTGGCAGCCCTCGCCCTCGCTGGCAGCGTGGCCACCGTGGCGGCCCTGCTCTCCCTCGAAGGCCGGGCCGATACGCCCCGTGCCCGCACCCTCGCCGCAGCCCGCCTTGTGCTGCAAGGCCTGCCGCTGATGGCAGTGCTGTTCATACTCTTCCCTCGCATCCAGGGCCCCCTGTGGGGGCTGCCGGCAGATGCCTACACCCATCGCACGGGCCTTTCCGACAGCATGGCCCCGGGCGACGTGGCCCGTGTCAGCGAATCCGGCGCCATCGCCTTCCGCGCTCGCTTCGAGGGTGATCCGCCGCCCCCAGCCGAACGCTACTGGCGCGGCCCTGTGCTGAGCGACTTCGACGGCCGCACCTGGCGCCAAGGACGCCGCAGCGTGGCAGAGGCTCCCGCCTACCGCAGCCAGGGCCCGGCCTACACCTACACCCTCACTCTTGAGCCCCACAACCAGCGCTGGCTGCTGGCCCTCGACTTTCCCGCCACCGCCCCCGGCCTGCGCTATAGCAGCGATTTCCAGCTCCTTGCGCAAGCACCGGTGCATGCCCGCCAACGCCTGGATCTCGTATCACACCCAGGCACCCCGGTGGGCCTCGACGAGCGGGAGGCAGTACTGAGCCAGGCCCTGGAGCTGCCATCGGGGAGCAACCCGCGCACCCGCGCCCTCGGCGCCCGCCTGCGTGCCGAAGCACGTGCAAACAGTGACATACCCGCCCTGGCCATCGCCCATTTCCGGGCCAGTGGCCTCGCCTACACCCTCGACCCGCTCCCTTTCGGGCGGGACGACGTGGACAGCTTCCTGTTCGATACCCGACAAGGCTTCTGCGAGCACTTCGCCGCCGCCTTCGTCGTCACCCTGCGTGCCGCCGGCGTGCCCGCCCGGGTGGTGACCGGCTACCAGGGCGGCGAGATCAACGCGGTGGACGGCAGCTTCGTCGTGCGTCAGTCAGACGCCCATGCCTGGGCCGAAGTGTGGCTCGCCGGCAAGGGCTGGCAGCGCATCGATCCGACCGCCGCCAGTGCCCCCCGGCGCATCGACGGTGGCCTCGCCGGAGCCCTGCCCGACATGAACCGCCTGCCCCTGTTGGTGCGCAATGATCTACCCTGGTTGCGAACGCTGCGCGACAACCTGGAAGCCATAGACAACCGCTGGAACCAGTGGGTTCTCGGGTACAATCCAGCACGCCAGCAAGCGCTGCTTTCCGCGCTGGGCCTGGCCCAGGCCGACTGGACGACACTGATAGCCCTCATGGCAGCGGCAGGTACTTTAGTAGCCGGGCTGCTGGCCGCCTGGGCGCTGCGCCAACGCTCACCGGCCGACGCCATCGACCGCGACTGGGCGCGCTTCTGCCAACGCCTGGCGGCCATCGGGCTGCCTCGGGAAACATGGGAAGGGCCCCTGGACTACGCAGGCAGGATTGGTCACCAGCGCCCCGACCTGGGTTCTACCGTCGTCGCCATCGCCACCGACTACGCGGCCCTGCGCTACGGCATGGCCAGCACCGACCCCCTCGCCCGCCGGCGCCTCCACCAATCCATCAAGAACTTCCGTCCCCGATGAAAACCGCAACACATCGCCAGCGTTCCGGCTCCCTGATCGCCCTGCTCGTGGCCCTCGCCTTGACGAGCCCCCTTCATGCCGCCGAGCGCTACGCGGACCGGGCGGAAACCCAGCAGTTCATCGATGAGATGCAGCAACGCCATGGCTTCGACAAAGACGCCCTGAACTACATCTTCCGCCGTGCCCAGTACCTGCCCTCGGTCATCAAGGCCATCTCGCCTCCCCGCGATCCTGTGGCCGTGCGCTCCTGGCAGCGCTACCGCAGCCGCTTCGTCGAACCCGTGCGGGTCAAGGCCGGCGTCGCTTTCTGGGAGCGCCACCAGGACAGCATCCGCGCAGCCAGCGAGAAGTACGGCGTGCCCGAAGAGATCATTGTCGGCATCATCGGCGTGGAGACCATCTATGGCCGCAACACGGGCAACTACCAGGCCGTGTCGGCGCTGTCGACCCTGGCCTTTGATTACCCACGCCGGGCCGAGCTGTTCCGCAAGGAGCTTGAGAACCTTCTGCTGATGGCCCGCGAACAGGGGCGCGACCCCCTCGACTACCAGGGCTCCTACGCCGGGGCCCTGGGGCTGCCCCAGTTCTTGCCGAGCAGTGTGCGCAACTATGCAGTGGATTTTGATGGGGACGGCCAGATCGACCTGCTCAATAGCCCGCGGGATGCCATCGGCAGCGTCGCCCGCTATATGCAGATGCACGGCTGGGAAAGCGGAGCGCCGGTTGCCGTACGCGCCAGCGTGGATAGTGACGCCAACCTGGTACCCCTGCTCGCCAACGACATCAACCCGGCCTTCGATGCCAGCGCTCTGGCCAGTCATGGTGTCAAGGCGGCCAGCGGTGACACTCCGATGGGCAAGGCCGCCTTTGTCGAACTGGTGACACCCGGCGAAGACAGCGAATACTGGCTGGGCTACCAGAACTTCTACGTGATCACCCGCTACAACCGCAGCAGCTTCTACGCCATGTCGGTGTTCCAGCTGGGTGAGGCCGTCAAGGCCGCGCGGCTGGCCGCGGTAACGGCACGCCGCTGAAGCTGCGGGCTAGTCCTGCAGCAGCGACAGCACCTTCTCCGGCGGGCGGGCCACCACGGCCCGCTCACCGCGCACCACGATGGGCCGTTCGATGAGGATGGGGTGTGCCACCAGGGCATCCAGCCACGCTTCCTCGTCGAGCTCGCGCCCCTGATAGTCGGTTTTGTAGATGTCCTCGCCCTTGCGCACCAGGGATTCGGCCGTCGTACCCAGCTTGCGCAGCAGGCCGACCAGCTCGGCCCGGCTCGGTGGCGTCTTGAGATACTCCACCACCTCCAGGGGAAGGCCTCTCTCTTGCAGCAGGGCGCAGACCGCACGGCTCTTGGAACAGCGGGCGTTGTGATACACGCGAAGGATGTCGCTCATGGCATTCGACTCGGGGAAATGAACGGATGCCGGCCACGGCCGGCACGAAAGCTACAGCAGCACGTCCTTGGAAACCCCGCGCCGCTTGATGATGCGACGTAGCTGACCTAGGGCCTCAAGCTGAATCTGGCGCACCCGCTCCCGGGTCAGGTCCAGACTGTCGGCGAGTTCCTCAAGGGTTCGCACCTCGCACTCATCCAGGCCGTAGCGGTGGCGGATCACCAGGCGCTGCTTTTCGCTGAGCTGGCCAATCCACTCGCGCACCAGGGTTTCGACCTCCAGATCCTGGATCTGCACGTCGGGGGTGTCAGCGTCGTCATCGGCCAGGGACTCACCGATGGACAGTGTGGGATCAATGTCGAGAGGCGCATCCAGAGACGCAGTGTGCTCGTTGAGAGCCAGGATGGCACGCACATCCTCTACCGGGCGATCGAGCCGCCGGGCAACCTCTTCAAGAGTCGTATCCCCGTTACCGGCAGCCTCCAGCTGCCGCTGGGCCCGCAGCACCTGATTGAGCTCCTTGACCACGTGCACCGGAAGGCGGATGGTCCGCGACTGGTTCATGATGGCCCGCTCGATGTTCTGGCGGATCCACCAGGTGGCATAGGTGGAAAAGCGGAAACCACGCTCGGGGTCGAATTTCTCGAGGGCGTGGATGAGGCCCAGATTGCCTTCCTCTACCAGATCAAGCAAGGGAATGCCCCGGTTGAGGTAGTGTTTGGCGATATTGACGACGAGACGCAGGTTGCGCTCGATCATGGTCTGGCGTGCGTCGAAATCCCCCAGCCGGACCCGACGTGACAGGGCCAGCTCTTCTTCGGCAGTCAGCAGCGGGTTGGCCCCGATCTCGTTCAGATACAGCTGGGTGACGTCGCCCAGGAAATCGGTGTCGGGCGAAGCCGCCGGCACTTCGAGAAAGACCTCCACCTCCGGGGGCAAATCCGGCTCGGGGGTTTCCAGTTCCTCAGGCGCTGCCGGATCGTACATGGATTCCTCTCTGGATCATGGGGCACAGCTTGGCCGGAATCGCAAATCTCCGACGCTGATCGGTTGTCTTGCCGTCAATACACTGCCTTGCTCACCCCAAAAATCCGGGAGTACGTCAGCGAGGCGGGAGGTACTTTCCCGGATCGACCGGCTTACCCTGCCGCCGAATCTCGAAATGCAGCTTGGGGCGATCACTGTCGCTATCGCCCAGTTCGGCAATCTTCTGGCCCTTGCCCACTGTCTGCCCTTCCTTGACCAGCAGACTCTGGTTATGGGCGTAGGCACTCAGGTAGCTGTTGTCATGCTTGACGATCACGAGTTTGCCATAACCGCGCAGCCCCGTGCCGGCATAAACGACTCGCCCGCCGGCTGCCGCTAGCACGGGATCACCGGGCTTGCCGGCCAGATCCAAACCCTTGCTCGATGTTTCGTTGAAGCCCGCAATCACCTTGCCGGCTGCAGGCCAGGCCCAATCGATGGCGCCGTTTCCGTTGGACTTGCCCTCGTCGGGCCTGGGCTCCGGCTTCGCCTCGGGCTTTGCGTCGGGTTTCGCCTCAGGCTTCACCTCGGGTTTCATGTCGGGTTTGAGCTCGGGCTTCGGATCGACCTTGGCGATCACGATGGGTGCCTCCGGTTTCTGGGCCTGAGCCCAGGCCTGCTCGGAATAGGGGATCTTGCCGCCCCTCGGCTCACGCCGCACGCCATCGGCCGGAACTGCCGCCGGGGCTGTCGTGGTGGCAGGTGCGCCCACCGGGCGCACCTCGACGGTGGAGGTGGTCACCGGCCGGGTCACCGCGGCCGACTCCGGAGGACGCACCCGCAACTCCTGCCCGACCTCGATCAGGTTGGGGTTCTCCAGGCCACTCCAGGCGGCGATATCCCGATAGTTCTGGCCATGGTCAAGGGCGATGCGGATGAGGGTGTCACCCGGCTTGACGATGTAATAGCCCGGACGCGCCACCCGGGGCGGGGCCACCGGCGCCTCGGCCTTTTCGGTGGTGGTACCAGGCGGACGCGCCCGCTCGGTCACCGGAGCCGGTGACTTAGTGGTGGCACAACCGGTCACGCCAATGGCAAGCGCGAGGGACAACAGGGTAAGACGCGACAACTTCATGCTTTCTCGGAACTTCATTCGGTGCCGGGCAGCAGCGGTACAAAGCGCACTGCACTGAGGCGTGTTTCTCGGATTCCGCGCGCGCTGCGTTCGATCAGCACCAGCACCTGCTCGGCAGCGCCCACCGGCAGGATCATCCGGCCGCCTTCGGACAACTGATCCACAAGGGCCTGAGGCACCTTGGGCGCCGCAGCGGCGACAATGATGGTGTCGTAGGGCGCCGCCTCACGCAGGCCCAGGCTGCCATCGGCATGTTTCAGCCGCACATTGGGCAGGCGCAGATGGCGCAGATTGTTGCGCGCCCGATCAAGGAGCGGCCGCAAGCGCTCGACGGAATAGACTTCGGCGGCCACGTGAGACAGTACAGCCGCCTGATAACCGCAGCCGGTACCCACCTCAAGGGTCTTGCCCAACTCGCGGCCGGCCCTCAGGATCTCTATCATCCGCGCCACCACGAAGGGCTGCGAGATGGTCTGCTGCAGGCCCAGGGGCAAGGCCGTGTCCTCGTAAGCACGGGACGCCAGCGCCTCCTCGACAAACAGATGACGCGGCACCGCCATCATCGCCGCCAGTACGCGCTCGTCTCGCACGCCCTGCTCGCGCAGACGCTCGATCATGCGCGTGCGTGCCCGCTGGGCGGTCTGCAGCGCGGCCCGCAAGACCTCGCTGCTCATCTGCCCAGCCAGTCCCGGACGGTGGTGATCTGCCCCTGGTGAGTCAGGTCGATCTGCAAGGGGGTGATGGAGGCGTAGCCATTGGCGACGGCGTGGAAATCCGTGCCCTCGCCAGCGTCCTGGGCGGCACCTGCGGCACCCACCCAATACACAGTCTCATTGCGCGGCGTGACCGACTTGATTGTCGGCTCGGCCTTGTGACGCTTGCCCAGACGGGTTACCTGAATGCCCTTGATCTTCTCGAAGGGCAGATCCGGCACATTCACATTAAGCAAGGTCGGCACCTTGACCGGGTCGCGCTGGAAACGCTCAACGAGCTCCCGGGCAATGCGTGCCGCACCGGAAAAATCGGATGCGCCCTTGGCCACCAGGGAGATGGCGATGGCCGGAACACCCAGCAGGAAGCCTTCGGTGGCTGCTGCGACGGTGCCGGAATAGATGGTGTCATCCCCCATGTTGGCGCCGTGATTGATGCCCGACACCACCATGTCCGGCAACTCGTCGAGCATACCGGTGACCGCCAGGTGCACGCAGTCGGTGGGAGTGCCGTTCACGTAGTAAAAGCCACTCGCCGCCTTGCGCAGGGATAAGGGCCGATCCAGGGTGAGGGAATTGCTGGCGCCGCTGCGGTCTCGCTCGGGCGCCACGACAGTCACTTTTCCAATCTCGGAGAGCGCAGCCGCGAGGGCTTGCAGGCCGGGGGCAAAATAACCATCGTCATTGCTCAGCAGGATACGCATGGGTGACCGGGATCAGGCTTTCTGGCATTGGAGGGGATTTGCGGGATCGGCTGGCCGGACAGGCTGCGGCCCGAATGATGTGCGGCCCAGGCCAAACCCCGAATGGGCCTTGAGTTTAGCAGAGTCGGCTTCGCACCCGCTAGGCGCTCACGGCGTAGCAATCTATGAAGATGCCGTTGGCGACAATCTGACGCACCCGCTAGGCGCTCACGGCGTAGCCAGCCGGCGAACCAAGGGCCACCACTGCGGTCAGCAAAGTAAGTCTGCTGCAGGCATGTGTAATCTTTGGAGCCCTGCTCCGTCTACCCGACATTCCCTCTTCCGGTATGCCCATCATGCTGATCCGCCGCCCCGCCGCCATTCTGCCGTCCGAGATCACCACCGCAAAAATGTACCGGGAGCGCCGCCGCTTCATGGGGCTGGCCGGCAGTCTGGCCCTCGCAGGCACCTTGCCTGCCGGGCTGGCCCGGGCCGCCACGCAGCCCCTCGGCTCGATCACGAAGAGCCCCCTGAGCACGACCGAGAGCCAGACATCCTACAAGGCAGTCACCACCTACAACAATTTCTATGAACTCGGCACCGACAAGGAAGACCCGGCCCAGAACACCCACCGGCTCAAGCCCGCCCCCTGGACGGTGCGCGTCGAGGGCCTGGTCAACAAGCCGCGCACCTTCGGGATCGACGAGCTCCTCAAGCTGGCGCCGCTGGAAGAGCGCATCTATCGCATGCGTTGTGTCGAAGGCTGGTCGATGGTCATCCCCTGGGTCGGCATCCCCCTGACCAGCCTGCTCAGACTCGTCGACCCCCAGGGCAGCGCCCGCTACGTGGAATTCATCTCCCACTACGACAAGACCACCATGACCCGCGGCGTGCTGGACTGGCCCTACAACGAGGCCCTGCGCCTGGACGAAGCCCGTCACCCCCTCACCCTGCTGGCCCTCGGCCTTTACGGCGAGGTGCTACCCATCCAGAATGGCGCACCGTTGCGACTGGTCGTGCCCTGGAAATACGGCTTCAAGAGCGGAAAATCCATCGTCGCCATCCGCCTCACCGAGAAGCAGCCGGTCACCGCCTGGATGAAGGCCGGGCCATCGGAATACGGCTTCTACTCCAACGTGAACCCTGAGGTGGACCACCCCCGCTGGAGCCAGGCCACCGAGAGACGCATCGGCGAGTTCTCCAAGCGCAAGACCCTGATGTTCAACGGCTACGCCGATCAGGTGGCATCCCTTTACACAGGCATGGATCTGCGCCGCAACTTCTGACCCGACTGAAACCGACACTTATCATGACACCCGGCAAGACCAGCCTCTCCGCCATCAAGGCCGCCCTCTTCCTGCTCTGCCTGACGCCCGCCTTCCTGCTCTGGCGCGGGCTGGAAACGGACAGCCTGGGCGCCAACCCCATCGAAGCCCTGACCCGCAGCACCGGCGAATGGACCCTTCGCTTCCTGCTCATCACCCTGATGGTGACGCCCCTGCGCAAGTTTACCGGCTGGCACTGGATTTTGCGCCTGCGACGCATGCTCGGGCTTTTTGCCTTTGCCTACGCCACGGCCCACCTGGCCACCTACGTGTGGCTGGATCAGTTTTTCGACTGGGAGGGGATTGCCCGGGACATCCTCAAACGCCCCTTCATCACGGTCGGGTTTGCCGCCCTGATGCTGATGCTGCCCCTCGCCGCCACCTCCAGCAACTTTGCCATCCGCCAGCTTGGCGGCCGCCGCTGGCAGGCCCTGCACCGGGCGATCTATCCGATCGTGCTGCTCGGCTGCGTGCACTTCTGGTGGCTGGTCAAGAAAGACATCACCTGGCCTCTGATCTACACGGTGATTGCCGTTGCACTCCTCGGCCTGCGCGGCTGGTGGCGGGAGCAGGAGCGCCGCAAGCAACTGGCCGGTGGCTACCTGCCGCAACAGCCGAAATTCGAGGGCAAGGTGATCAAGATCTTCGCCCGGTGATCACACCGGGCAGCCTCAGGCCTTCGGCCGGATCGCCGACTTGGGCCGGAATGCCTTGACCACCTCGTCACGGGTCTCGATGTAAGGCCCGCCTATGAGATCGATGCAGTAGGGCACGGCGGCAAAGATGCCGGGCACCTTCTGCACGCCCTCTGCATCCTTGAGGCCCTCAAGGGTCTCGGCAATGGCCTTGGGCTGGCCGGGAAGATTGAGGATTAGGGACTGGCCGCGGATCACCCCCATCTGACGGGAGAGGATCGCGGTAGGCACGAAGGCCAGGCTGATCTGGCGCATCTGCTCGCCAAAACCCGGCATCACCTTGTGAGCCACCGCCAGGGTGGCCTCCGGCGTCACGTCCCGGGGCGCCGGGCCGGTGCCTCCGGTGGTGAGCACCAGATGGCAGCCCGCCACATCACAAAGTTCGATCAGGGTCGCCTCGATGGCCGCCTGCTCGTCAGGGATCAGGCGCTTCGCCATCTGCCAGGGCGAACTCAGGGCCCTGCCAAACCACGCTTCCAGGGCCGGGATACCCTTGTCTTCATAGACACCGGTCGACGCCCGGTCACTGATGGAAACCAGGCCGATCTTCAGCAGATCGTTCATTCCTCGTCTCCGAACCCCTCGTCGAAGGCGTCAGCGTCGGTCCCGGCGCCACCCTCCTCGAGTTCGCGCAGCACCCGGAAGAGCTCGCGGAAGGCACGCGGCGGGCGATTCTGTTCCTTCTCCTTGAGCGCATTGCGGCGCAGGACACGCAGATGCTGCAGGTCGGCGCCGGGGTAGGTCTCGGCGATGCCATGGAGGGTCTTCTCGTCTTCGAGCAAGGCGGTGCGCAGGCTTTCCAGCCGGTGCATCTTGGCCGTTTCTGTCGCCGAAACGCCCTTGAAGGCATCCAGCGCCGCACGGATGGGCTCAGGATCGACGTTGCGCATCAGCTTGCCGATGAACTGCAACTGACGACGACGCGCCTCGTGGGAGGTGAAGCGCTGGTAGTCCTTGACCGCGTCCCGCAGGTCTTCGTCGATGGGAACCCGGGCAAGGCGCTCCTTGCCCAGCTCGGCCAACTCGCGGCCGAGATCCTGCAGGGCCGTGCTCTCGCGCTTGAGCGCGGACTTGCTGGGGCCGGTGTCTTCTTCGTCTTCGTAGTATTTGTGCTTGGCCATCTGAGGGCGGGAAGTGCTCTGTAAGGGTAAGATTATAGCCTTTCGCTCCAGCCCCCATTCGCATAGCCATGGCCGACAACCGTTTCAGCTTCAGTCAGGACAATCTCAAGACCATCGCCGAGGACATTCTCAAGTTCGCCCGCAAGCGCGGCGCAACGGCCTGCGAGGTGGATGTCTCGGAAGGCTTCGGCCAGTCCGTCAGCGTCCGCCGCGACGAGGTGGACACCATCGAATACAACCGTGACAAGGGCGTCGGCGTCACCATCTATGACGGTCAGAAACGTGGCTACGCCAGCACCTCCGACTTCTCCAAGGACGCCCTCAAGGCTACCGTGGATGCGGCCGTCTCGATCGCCCGCTTCACCGCCCCCGACCCGGCCGCCGGCTTGCCTGACGAAGCCCTGCTGGCAAAAAGCTTCCCCGATTTCGATCTGTATCACCCGTGGAAGCTGAGCACCGAAGAGGCCATCGAACTGGCCCGCCGCAGTGAACGCGCAGCCTTCGCCGTCAGCCCCGAGATCCGCAACTCCGACGGGGCCAGCGTTTCCATGCAGGAAGCCCACTTCATCTCGGCCAACAGCCTGGGCTTCATGGGTGGCTACGCCAGCTCCCGCCACTACCTGTCGTGCTCGGTCATTGCTGGCGAAGGCGACGACATGCAGCGCGACGACTGGTACACCACCAAGCGCGACCCCGCCGAACTGGCCGATGCCGACGAGATCGGCACCTTTGCGGCACGCCGTGCCCTGGCACGCCTGGGCGCCCGCCAGATTCCCACCTGCGAGGTTCCGGTGCTCTTCGAAGCCCCCCTTGCCGCCGGCCTGATCGGCGCCTTCGTGCATGCGGTGAGCGGCGGGGCCCTGTCGCGCAAATCCAGCTTCCTGCTCGACAGCCTGGGCAAGGCAGCCTTGCGCCCGCACATCCAGATCTGCGAACGACCGCACCTGGCCAAGGCCTTCGCCAGTAGCCCCTTCGATGACGACGGCGTGGCCACCCAAGACCGGGAAGTCATCATCGATGGCGTGCTGCAGGGTTACTTTCTGAGCACCTACTCGGCGCGCAAGCTGGGCATGCAGACCACGGGCAACGCCGGGGGCAGCCACAACCTGCTGGTCAAGCCGGGCCAGTACGACCTGGACGGCCTGATCAAGCAGATGGACCGAGGCCTGCTGGTCACCGAACTGCTCGGCCATGGCGTCAACTACGTCACTGGCGACTACTCCCGCGGCGCAGCCGGCTTCTGGGTCGAGAACGGCAAGATCCAGTACCCGGTGCACGAGATCACCATCGCAGGCAACCTCAAGGACATGCTGATGGGCATCCAGGAGATCGGCTCCGACGTGCTGGTGCGCGGCTCCAAGCACTGCGGCTCCATCCTGGTCGATCGCATGACCGTGGCCGGCGCCTGATCCGGCCTGCACTGACTTTGGTTTTACCCTCCGTCCAGAAAGAGAAAGAAGAGGAAACATCATGGAACGGCGTAGCTTCCTGAAACAGGCCACGGCCGGCGTTGCTGCCGGTGCCGTGGCCGCCCCGGCCCTCGCGGCTGATCTGCCCACCATCAAGTGGCGCCTGGCCTCGGGCTTTCCGAAGACCCTGGATGCCATCTATGGCGCCACCGAGACCGTCGCCCGCCGCGTCGCCGCGGCCACCGGCGGCAAGTTCCAGATCGGCCTGTTCGCTGCTGGCGAGATCGTACCCACCCCTGGTGTCCTGGATGCCGTAAAGGATGGCACCGTGGAAATGGGCCACGCAGCATCCTACTGGTATGTGGGCAAGGACCCGGCCCTGGCCTTCGATACCGCGCTGCCCTTTGGCCTGAACAGCCGCCAGCAAACCGCCTGGATGTTCGACGGCGGCGGCATGGAGCTGATGCGCGAGCTCTTCAAGGATTACAACATCATCAACATTCCCTGCGGCAACACAGGCACCCAGATGGGTGGCTGGTTCCGCAAGGAGATCAAGAGCCTCGATGATCTGAAGGGACTCAAGTTCCGTGTCGGCGGCTTCGCAGGCCAGGTGCTGGCCCGCATGGGCGTGGTGCCCCAGCAGATCCCCCCGGCCGACATCTACCCGGCCCTCGAGAAAGGCACCATCGACGCCACCGAGTGGATCGGCCCCTACGATGACCACAAACTCGGCTTCAATCGGGTCGCCAAGTATTACTACTACCCGGGCTGGTGGGAAGGTGGCCCGCAGCTGTCGATTTACGTGAATGCCAAGCACTGGGCTTCCCTGCCCAAGGAATACCAGACCATCCTGGAAGACGCCTGTGCCTACGCCCACGCAGAAATGCAGGCTGCCTACGATGCCAAGAACCCGACCGCCCTCAAGCAACTGATCGGTTCCGGCACCCAGTTGCGCCCCTTCCCCCACGAGATGATGGCTGCCGGCTACAAGATCGCCAGCGAACTCTACGAGGAAACCGCGGCCAAGAACCCGAAGTTCAAGAAGATCTACGAACGCTGGAAGAGATTCCGTGACGATCAGCTGCAATGGTTTGCCGTGGCCGAGAATCGCTTCGACAACTTCATGCAGGCTGCCCGCACCGGCAAGGGACGCAAGTAGGCCCCACCCCGTCCAGGCCTGCGGGGGGCGGCTCAGGCCGCCCTTCTCACGTTCAGCCCGGTACGCATGCAGCCCGGAATTTGCGCAAGGCAGCATAGGGTTTTCCAGACTGTGCGGGGTCTGGGGGCTCATGAATAATCAGATCACCTTTCGTAGCGATTCCCAGAGGAGACAAAGTGGAACGACGTTCATTCATCAAAAAGACCGGTGTCGGCGTAGCCGCCGGCGCAGTGGCTGCCCCCGCCCTTGCTGCCGAGTTGCCCACCATCAAGTGGCGCCTGGCCTCCAGCTTCCCGAAATCCCTCGACACCATCTACGGCGGCGCCGATGTGATGGCCAAACGTGTGGCAGCCGCCACCGGTGGCAAGTTCCAGATCCAGGTTTTTGCAGCAGGTGAAATCGTTCCCGGCCCGGGCGTGATGGATGCCGTCAAGGACGGCACCGTCGAAGTCGGCCACACCTGCTCTTACTATTTCATCGGCAAGGACCCCACGTTCGCCTTCGACACCGCCGTACCCTTCGGCCTCAACAGCCGTCAGCAAACGGCCTGGATGATGCAAGGTGGTGGCCTTGAGCTGTTCCGCGAGTTCTTCAAGGATTACAACATTCACAACATCCCGTGTGGCAACACCGGCGCCCAGATGGGCGGCTGGTTCCGCAAGGAGATCAAGTCCGTCGAAGACCTCAAGGGCCTCAAGTTCCGCTGCGGCGGTTTTGCCGGTCAAGTGCTGGCCAAGCTCGGCGTGGTGCCCCAACAGATCCCGGGCGGCGACATCTACCCCGCCCTCGAAAAAGGCACTATCGATGCTGCCGAGTGGATCGGTCCCTACGATGACCTGAAGCTCGGCTTCAACAAGGTCGCCAAGTACTACTACTACCCGGGTTTCTGGGAAGGCGGCCCGCAGATCTCCCTCTACGTCAACGCCAAGCAGTGGGCCTCCCTGCCCAAGGAATACCAGACCATCCTGGAAGACGCTTGTCTGTACGCTCACGCGGAAATGCAGGCCCGCTACGACGCCAAGAACCCGACGGCCCTGAAACAACTGGTCGGCTCCGGCACCCAGCTGCGCCCCTTCCCCAATGAAGTCATGGCCGCCGCCTACAAGGCCGCCAACGACCTCTACGAGGAAACCGCTGCTGCCAACCCCAAATTCAAGAAGATTTACGAAGCCTGGAAGAAATTCCGCGACGAGCAACTGCAGTGGTTCTCCGTAGCCGAGAACCGCTACGACAACTTCATGCAGGCCGCGCGCAGCGCCAAAGCCAAGAAGTAAGAAGCTTTAGCTGTCTGCCCAATGGGGTCGTGCATGGCACGGCCCCTTTTTCGTACACTCCATGCTCCAGCCCCAACCCTGAGACAAACCAGACATTCTTTGCGAGGATGCTGGCTTCCAGCCTCGGAAAGCAACCACCATGATCCAAGCCATCGCCCTGCTGCTCGCCTTCCAGCTTGCCGGCGAAACCCTTCGTGTCGCTCTTCATCTGCCCGTCCCCGGCCCCGTCATTGGCATGGCCCTGCTGCTCGGCTGGCTGGTGCTTCGGGGCGGTCCCGACGATGCATTACGCAGCACCTCCGGCACCCTGTTGCAACACCTGTCCCTGATGTTTGTGCCTGCAGGCACCGGCGTGATGCTCCACGCCGGACGACTCGCTGAAGAGGCCTGGCCCATCACCGTGGCCTTGGTCGCCAGCACCCTGCTCGGCCTGCTCGCCACCGGGCTCAGCCTGCATTTCCTGACCCGCCACCGCGCCGGGAGCCCCCAATGAACGGCGACGCCATGACCGAGATCTGGGTTTACCTTTCGGCACAGCCCCTGCTGTGGCTAACCTTGACCCTCGGCATCTACATCCTGGCCATCGCCCTGCACCGCCGGGCTGGCGGGCATCCGGCCGCCAACCCGGTGCTGATCTCGGTGAGCATCCTCGTCGCGCTGCTGCTGCTCACCGGCACGCCCTACCAGCGCTACTTCGATGGCGCCCAGTTCGTCCACTTTCTGCTCGGCCCCACCACCGTCGCTCTGGCCATCCCGCTACACAGCCAGCTCAAGCGCCTGGTGAGCATGGCCGGCCCCCTGATGATCGCCCTGATGATCGGCTCGCTGACCGCCGGCCTGTCCGCCTACGCCATCGGCTCCCTGCTCGGCGCCAGCGCCCCCACCGTGGCCTCCCTCGCCCCGAAATCGGTCACGACCCCCATCGCCATGGGTATCGCCGAACGCCTCGGCGGCCTGGCCTCGCTGACGGCCGTGTTCGTCATTCTGACCGGCATCTTCGGGGCCATCTTTGCGGCCGGCATCCTCAGGCGCGTCGGCGTAAAAGATGAAGCCAGCGTCGGCTTTGCCCTCGGCCTGGCCTCTCACGGCATCGGGACGGCCCGGGCCTTTCAGCTCAGCGAGCAGACCGGCGCCTTCGCCGCCCTGGCCATGGGTCTGAACGGCTTGTTCACCGCCATTACGCTGCCGTGGCTGCTGCCCCTGATGGCCACCGCCCTTCGCTAGTGGCACAGCGACAACTGACCTTAGGTCAACCGGGGTTCCCCCAACTTGTTGCGGCCGGCCCCGGCCCCGATAATCGGGGCCGTCTGACTTCTGCTGCGCTGCAACCATGGATCTGCTGATCGACGTCATCCTGCGTGCGGGCCGCTCTGCGGTCGAGCTGTCCTTCTTTGTCCTGCTGCCGGTCATGGTGGTGATGCTGTCGCTGATGCGCCTGCTCGAAGCCCGAGGTGTGCTCGACTGGGTGGTCGCACGGCTGGCACCCAGCCTGCGCCCGCTGGGCCTCACCGGCCTGGGCGTGTTTGCCGCCCTGCAGATCAACTTCGTCAGCTTCGCCGCCCCGGTCGCCACCCTGGCGATGATGGACCAGCGCGGCGCCTCCAGTCGCCACCTGGCCGCCACCCTGGCCATGGTGATGGCCATGGCCCAGGCCAACGTATCCATGCCCATGGCGGCCATGGGCCTGCACTTCGGCGTGGTTCTGGGGTGGTCGTTGGTCGGCGGGCTGGCGGCAGCGGCGGCCACCTACTACGGCTTCGGGCGCGGCCTCTCGGCGGCGGAAAGCCCGGTGGACGAAACCCTGCATCACCCAGTGGCCGAAAATGCCAAGGGTGTGCTCGACGTGATCAACCGGGCCGGCGCCGAGGCCTTCAAGATCGCCGTCGGTGCCATCCCCATGCTGGTCCTGTCCCTCACCGTGGTGCTGGCCCTGCGGCGCCTGGGCGCCCTGGATGCGCTGACGGCCCTGCTCTCTCCCCTGCTGCTGGGCATCGGCGCCGACCCCGGCCTGATTCTGCCCACTCTGACCAAGTACCTGGCCGGAGGCACGGCGATGATGGGCATCATGGACGAGATGATCCGTGCCGGCACAGCCAGCGCCGCGACCCTCAACGGCGTGGCTGCAGGGCTGTTGATCCACCCCCTGGACATCCCCGGTGTGGCGGTGCTGATCTCCGCCGGCCGGCGCGTCGCCGACGTCTGGAAGCCGGCCGCCCTGGGCGCGGGTGTGGGCATTCTGGTACGCATGGCAGGCCATGGCCTGGTGGGCTGACTCACCCCCATCACAAACCATTTGCCGCAGTGCCGCATTTCACTAGGCGAAATAAGCAGACCTGCGCTACCATCCGCCATCCCTGATTTTCTGGCAGAACATCCGTTGTCCACGCAAGAACCCGCGAAGAATCCGATCCAGGTCATCGAGCGCATGATGACGCTGCTCGACGTCCTGGCCCGACACCCTGACCCCGTTCCACTCAAGCAGCTCGCTGCCGAAACGGGCTTGCATCCGTCCACGGCTCACCGCATCCTGGGTGCCATGACCAGCAGCGGCTTCGTCGAACGGAGTGACGCTGGCGTCTATCGTCTCGGCATCCGCCTCCTGGAACTCGGCAGCCTGGTGAAATCCCGGATCTCCCTGCGGGAAACCGCCATGGCCGCGATGCTCAAGCTGCACGCCACCACGGGCGAAAGCGTGAATCTCGGTATCCGCGCCGGAGACGAGATTGTCTATGTGGAACGCACCTCCAGTGGGCGCTCTTCCGTGCGGGTTGTGCACATCGTCGGTGCCCGAGCACCTCTGCATACCACCGCCACCGGCAAGCTCTTCCTGGTCGAAGACGGCCCCCAGAAGGTCAAGGAATACGCCCGTCGCACCAACCTGCCTGGCACCACGCCCACCTCCATCACCACCCTGTCAGCCCTTGAAAAAGAGCTCGACAAGGTACGTCGTCACGGCGTGGCTTACGACCTGGACGAGGTAGAGAACGGCGTACGCTGCATCGCCGCTGGCATTCGCGATGACAGCGGCGAACTGGTGGCCGGCCTGTCTTTATCCACCCCGGCCGAGCGCTTCGACCCCGACTGGGCACCGCTCATCCGGCAGACCGCCGACGAGATCTCCAACGCTCTTGGTTACCTGCCACCAGCTGGGCGTTGAGCGCGCCGCCGGGGCACCCCGCCCCGGCTGCCGCACCAGCAAAAAACGGGCGCCAGCAGCGCCCGTTTCAGACTGCTGACGAACCCCTGGTTTTTCCGGGGGTTCGTGTTTTTGAAGCCCTCTCAGACGACGAGAAACGCTCGGTAGCGGCCAACGGCTGTGGGGCTCGTTGGGATCGAAATGATGT
>NZ_JAQVCN010000057.1 GCF_028689785.1 Zoogloea sp.
GGAGGTGAGGGAGTCGGAAGTCACCGGAATGGACCGATCATGTTGAGGGATTGCAATGGGGCCTGAGAAACCGAGCCCCCATTCGGCAGCAAGACCATCGCAGCCAAACAGCTTATCGACCCCTGAGCCTGAGACTTTAGGGAGGCTCCGATTTAATCCACTTCCCTTCAGGCGCATCACCTCCAATCGAAAGGCTACGGGACACGATCAGGCTACGCGTTGCCGGCTCGGAATGAGTCGATCCAATCGGCGCGAGCCCCGATCGCTCACCGCTTGTCTGTGATAAGCCACACACCTTCATCCCCCACCCAGCCGCGCTACACTGCCCCCTCGACGCCAGCCCCTGGAGCGCCCCTTCCTTACCATGCCGCCCGCCCTCAGCCGCTATCTGCCCTTCCTCGCCTGGCGCCACCAGCTCGACGCCGGCACTCTGCGCGCCGATCTGCTGGCCGGCTTCACGGTGGCCCTGGTGGCCATCCCCCAGGCCCTCGCCTACGCCCAGCTCGCCGGCCTGCCCTCCTACGTCGGCCTTTACGCCTCCCTGCTGCCTTGCATTGTCGGCGCTCTGTTCGGCTCCTCGGCCCAGCTCAACACCGGGCCAGTGGCCCTGACCAGCCTGCTCACCGCCACCAGCCTGGCGCCCCTGGCCCTGCCGGGCTCCGAGACCTACCTCGTGCTCGCGGTACAGCTGGCCCTGCTGGCCGGCATCCTGCAGGTGGCCTTCGGCATGCTGCGCCTGGCCCATTTCTCAGATCTGCTGTCCCACCCGGTACTCCACGGTTTCATCAACGCCTGCTCCCTGCTGATCTGCGCCGCCCAGCTGCCCACCCTGCTCGGGCTGCCCACCTTCGGCCAGCGCCCTTTCGCCGAGGCCGTGATAGACCTTGCCCGTGCCCTGCCCGACATCCACCTGCCCTCCGCCGCCCTGGGGCTGGCCGCCATCGGCCTGCTGGTGGCCCTGCGCCGCCTGCTGCCACGCTGGCCGGGGGTACTCATCGTGGTGGCCGGGCTGAGCGTGGTGGCCGGGCTGACGGGTTTTGAAGCGGATGGCGGGCGTGTCGTCGGCACCCTGCCCGCCGAAACCCTGGCCTTTGCCCTGCCCCGGGCCAACTGGGGCCAGACGGTGGACCTCCTCCCCTCAGCCTTCGTGCTGGCCCTGGTCAGCTTCCTGGAGGCCATGTCGAGCTGCAAGGTAGCCTCGGCACGCACCGGCCAGCGCTGGGACGGCAACCAGGAACTCATCGGCCAGGGGCTGGCCAAGCTCACCGCCTCGGTGTGCCAGGCCTACCCGGTCAGCGGCTCTTTCGGGCGCTCGGCCTTCCTGCTGGCCAGCGGCGCCCGCAGCGGCCTGGCCTCGGTGGTCGGCGCCCTGATGGTGCTGGCCGCCCTGCTGAGCATGCCCGAGCTGATCGCACGCATCCCCCTGCCTGTGCTGGCCGCTGTGATCCTCGTCACCCTGGCCACCCTGCTCTCCCCCGCCCAACTGCGGGAAGCCTGGCGCACCAGCCGCGACGACGGCCTGGCCGGCACCATCAGCTTCGTCGCCACCCTGGCCTTCGCTCCGCACATCGAGATCGGCATTCTGGCCGGCCTGATCCTGTCTCTGGCCCTGCTGATCTACCGCAGCATGAAGCCCCGGGTTGCCGTGCTCGGGCGTCACCCGGACGGCACCTGGCGCGACGCCGCCCGCTTCAACCTACCCCCGCCCCACCCGGAACTCACCATCCTGCGCTTTGACGGCCCCCTGCACTTCGTCAATGCCGCCACCTTCGAGGACGCGGTGCTCGCCGTCGGCCGCGACCACCCCCGGCTGAAGGTGCTGCTGCTGTCCTGCGCCGGGATCAACGACATGGACGCCAGCGGCATCGACACCCTGCGCCGCATCCACCGCCAGCTCACTGACAACGGGCGCTGCCTGGCCTGCTGCGGCCTCAAGAAACAGGTCATCGACGTGATGGAGCGCACCGGACTTTGGAGCGAACTGGCGCCCCACGCCGCCTACCGCACCGAAGACCATGCCCTGCAGCACCTGCTGCCCACCTTGTCTGGCCCGCCCGCTCCGGCCCCCCAACGCCAGGGATTCACCTGGTGACAGCGCTTTGTTGACCTGAGTCGTTGTCGTGCCCCCTGCAGAGGCAGATACTTTTGTCCATCTGCGCATCCAGTCTTCAGAACACTAACGACAAGGGAGCAAGCATGACACCCACCTCGGTCCGCGACATCCGCAACCTCAGCCTTCTCGGCCAGTCCGGCAGCGGCAAGACGACGCTGCTGGAGAAGCTGCTGGCCACCGCCGGCGCCATCGGCACACCCGGTTCGGTCGAGAAGGGCGACACGGTCAGCGACTACGCCCCCCAGGAAAAAGCCTTCGGGCACTCCCTCAACAGCGCCCTCGCCCACCTGGAATGGGCCGAGCACTGGGTGAACATCCTCGACACCCCGGGCCTGCCCGACTTCCTCGGCCGTGCCCTGGCCACCCTGCCGGCGGTGGAAACCGCGGTGGTGGTCATCAACGCCGCCGCCGGCATCGAAACCCTGACCCGCAAGGTCATGGAACTCTCCGCCGACAAATGCCGGATGATCGTCGTCAATCGCATCGACGCCCCGGCCGTGGACTTCGGCGCCCTGATGGAGCGCATCAGCGCCAGCTTCGGCAAGGAATGCCTGCCCATCAACCTGCCCACCGCGGGGGGCGCCAGCGTCATCGACTGCTTCCTCCAGCCCGACTACGACGCCGTAACGGCTTTCTCCAGCGTGCGCGAGGCCCACGACCGTATCGTCGACCAGGTGGTCGAGGTGGATGAGGCGTTGATGGCGCTTTACCTCGAACAGGGCGAATCCCTGCAGCCGGCACAGCTCCACGACCCCTTCGAGATCGCCCTGCGCGAGGGCCACCTGATCCCCGTGTGCTTCACCTCGGCCCGCACGGGCGCCGGCATCCGCGAGCTTCTGGACATCCTGGGCCGCCTGCTGCCCGACCCCACCGAGGGCAACCCGCCCCGCTTCCTGAAGGGCGAAGGCCCGGCCGCCGAAGCCATCGAGGCCACCACCGACGCCGACAAGCACGTCATCGCCCACGTTTTCCAGGTGAGCAATGACCCCTTCCGCGGCAAGCTCGGCCTGTTCCGCATCCACCAGGGCACAGTCACGCCCAACACCCAGCTGTTCATCGGTGACGCCCGCAAGCCCTTCAAGGTCAGCCACCTGCTGCGCGTCCAGGGCAAGACCCAGACCGAGATCGACATCGGCATCCCCGGCGACATCTGCGCCGTGGCCCGGGTGGACGACATCCACCGGGACGCCGTTCTCCACGACTCCCACGACGAGGACCACTTCCACCTGGTGGCGCCGCGCTATCCCCAGGCTGTCTTCGGCCTGGCCCTCGCCGCAGAAAAGCACGGTGACGAGCAGAAGCTCTCCGAAGCCCTGCACCGCCTGCTGGATGAAGACCCGTGCCTGTCCGTCGAGCACAACCTCCAGGCCAAGGAAACCGTGATCCGCGGCCTTGGCGAGGTGCACCTCAAGTCGGTGCTCGACACCCTCAAGACCCGCTGGAACCTCACCCTCGGCACCAAACCGCCGGCCATCCCCTACCGGGAGACCATCGCCGGCAGCGCCGAAGCCCGCTACCGCCACAAGAAGCAAAGCGGCGGCGCCGGCCAGTTCGGCGAAGTGGCCCTGCGCGTCGAAGCCCTGGAACGGGGCGCCGGGCTGGAGCTGGCCGACGAGGTGAAGGGCGGCACCATCCCCTACAACTTCATGCCCGCGGTGGAAAAGGGCGTGCGTCAGGCCATCGCCGAGGGCGTGATGGCCGGCTTCCCGCTACAGGATCTGAAGGTGACGGTGTTCGACGGCAAGCACCACGCGGTGGACTCCAACGAAATTTCCTTCATCACCGCCTCCCGCCACGCCCTGCAGGAGGCCGTCCAGGGCGCCCGGCCGGTGGTGCTGGAGCCGCTCATCACCCTGACGGTGCGAGTTGCCGACGAGCACTTCGGCGGCATCAGCGCCGAACTCTCCGGCCGCCGCGGCCGTGTCACCGGCACCGACAGCCCGCAGCCCGGGTGGACGGAGATCACCAGCCAGGTGCCCATGGCCGAGATGGAAGGCTTCGAATCCCGCCTCAAGTCCATCAGTGGCGGCGACGGCAGCTGCAGCATCGCCTTCAGCCACTACGAACCGGCACCCAACGAGGTCCAGCAACGCCTCGCCCGAGAACACGTGGGCAAGCGGGGGGGCGAGCAGTAAAGGCTGAGGGCCAGAAGCCCTGCGGGGTCAAACTCAGGCTGCCGTGGGCTGCGGCAGCCTGGTACGCCCCGTTACCCGGCCTGCCTAGTTCAGATACATCGATAGCTGACGCCGGGCGCTCATCACGGCCTTCGCATCCGGGCACAGGCCGAACCACTCCACCAGAGTATCCCGCGCCTTGCCCCGGGCTTCCGCCCGGTCACGCAGCACGACGTCCAGCAACTGATCGAAGGCGGCGGCCCACTCTCCCCGCCCGGCCCTTGCCGCTGCCAGGGCGAAGCGGGCATCAAAATCCTTCGCGTCGGCGCGGATGCGGGCTTCCAGGGCAGGCTCGTCCACCGTCGGCGCATTCTCCATGAGATCAAGGCGGGCCTTCAGGCTGCGCCAGGCGTCGTCCCGCTCCTGCGGGTCGACGGTTTCCAGGCCGGCCGCCGCGTCCTCCACCAGATCGGCGTCCAGCAGGGCCTGCACCAACTCCAGGACTATGGTGGTGCGCCCCCCGGAGAGGCTTGCCGCCTGCTGCAGAAGCTCGGCCCGCTGCAGGGGATCGGCAATACCCGCGGCGCTCAGGCGCAGGCGCTCGGCCTCGTCCGGCAGATGACGGTCCAGGAAGGCTCGTACCTGGCCTTCCGGCAAGGCCCCCGCAAACTCGTCCACCACCTCGCCATTGACGAACAGCTTGACGGCCGGAATGCTGCGTACCGCGTAGCGGGCGGCCACCGCCTGGGCTTCATCGGAATTGATCTTGGCCAGCACGAAGCGACCACCGTACTCGACGGCCAGCTTCTCAAGGAGTGGTTTGAGAGTGCGGCAAGGCCCGCACCACGGCGCCCAGAAATCCACCAGCACCGGCACCCGGCGGGACAGGGCAAGGACTGCCGTATCGAACTCTGACTCACTGACGTCCAGGGAAAAATCACGCATGGGAACTTGAACAGGAGTGGACAATGGTGCATAGGATCAGGGGTGAAGCACGAAGGTTCAAGCCCTTCTCCTGAAATGCGCGCCGGCCGGCGCGGACAACACAGCCTGCCATGGAGCACGCCATGCCCCTCTTCATCCGCCTCCTGCTGACACTGGTCGCACTGGCCTCGTCCCCCGGCCTGCAGGCCGGAGACCCACCGCGCCCCTTCTCCCGCATCCAGGCCTGGGCCGGCACCAGCCTGCTGGCCGAAGCGCACGGCAACAGCGCGGTGACGGCCTACGAGTACGATCTGGATGCCCCGGCTGCCGTCAGCCATATCGTGGTGAAGCCGACGCGGGGCGTCAGCGGCCCCTTCAGCATCGAGGCCCGGGCCGTAACGGTGATGCGTTGTGACTACGAAGGCCCCCACCTGGAGCTCGATAGCTGGAAGCAGGGCCTCTCCGCCCCTCGCCCGCTGCGCCGCCAGGGTCAGCGCTTCTTGGTGGACGCCGGCATCCTGAGCATGCCAATGCCGGCCTTTCCCCACTACACCTCCCGCGAACTACGCCGGGCAATCCGCGACGCCTATGGAGAGACAGGCTTGGCCAGCACGGATGAAACGCAGACCTGCGCCCCCTTCCTTCGCGGCCATCGCTTCACGGTGCGCCACCAGGGCGCAGTGGTGCATACGCTGCTGATCTACCAGCCCGGAGGCTGCTGAAGCGCTCAGGTGCCCACCGGCCGGGCACCCGACAGGGCCAGCCAGCCACGCACGACGCGATACCCCACCCACAGCCCGAGCACAGGGATCATCAGCCAGGCTGCCACCGGGATGCCGATGATGGTCAGCATCACCAGGCCGGACAGCACCAGCCACAGCAGGGTGAACCAGAAGGTGCGGATCTGCCAGCTGAAGTGGCTGTCGAGCCAGGTGCCGCGCACCGCGCCACGCTTGATGTAGTTGAGGATCACCGCCAGCAGGGACGGCAGGCCGAACACAAAGCCACCAGCCACAGTGGCCGCCGACGATGTCACCCCCACCACCACGGCAAAGGCGTGCAGGAGGTAGATCACGTGGGTGAAGCGCACCAGCGAGGGACTGACCCCGCGCAGGTCTGGTACGGGAAGGGCTTCATTCATGGGGCATGACTCCGTTGAACAGGGGACCAGGCGCGTACCGGCGTGGCACGCGCTACCGTCACTTTACCGCGGCCGGCTGTCCCAGATCTTCTGCAGGCGTTTCACCGACACCGGCATGGGTGTCTTCAGTTCCTGGGCAAACAAGCCCACCCGCAACTCCTCCAGCATCCAGCGGAAGTCCTCCAGCTGCGGATCAGTGACACCCGCCTTGGCCTTGGCCAGCCATTCGCGCTCAAAGGGCTGGGCCAGGCTCTTCCAGTCGGCCATCAGCTGGGCATCCCGGGCCGGGCTGGTGCGCAGCTTGTCGATCCGCACCGTCACCCCCTTGAGGTAGCGGGGGATCTGGGCGATGCGCTCGTAAGGGAGGGCCACCAGGAAATTCTTCGGCATCAGCCTGGACACCTGGGCGTTGATGTCCGCCACCACGTCGGGGAAGGTCTTCAAGCCGGCGACGCGCTTGGTCATGGTGGCATGCTCGGCGATCAGCTGGCCGCTAAGGCGCATCAGCTCCTGGGCCACCAGAGTGATCCGTGGCTTGGCCTCCTGGCAGCGCCGGGCAAAGCTGTCGGCGTCACCGGGCAGCGGCTCCAGCAGGCAGCAGCGCTCCAGGGTCGCAGTGACCAGTTGGGCCTTGAGCTCGGCCTCGGAACCGTAGTTGATGAACTGCAGGGCCAGGTCGCGGATGCCCGGCAGCTTCTCGATGGCCTTCACCTGGGCCGACAGCTCCAGCGCAAACAGGCGGGCCAGGCCGCCCCGATGCACCCGGGCGGCCTCCTCCGGCGTGTCATAGGGGCGCAGGGAAACGCTGCTGCCGTCATCGTGCAGGGCGGGGAAGCCGACAATGTCGCGACCGGCCACCTTCACCTCCAGCAACTCGGGGAGGGCCCCGAAAGTCCACCCGGTGAAGCCGGCCAGGGCTTTGTCGCTGGCAGGTGCCGCGGCGGCGGCGGCCTGCTTTCCTTCCGGTGCGGGCCCCTTCCTGGGCGTCGGGGCCTCCGCCGCCGGCACGATGCGGGCGCTCTGGAAGCGCGCCGCCACCTGGTCCCGGTACTTGGTCCGCAGCTCCGCCAGGTTGCGGGACTGGCCAATGATGCGGCCGTGCTCGTCCTGTACCCGGAAATTCATGAAACAGTGGGGGTTGAGGTTCTCCGGGCGGAAACTCTCCATGGGCAGTTTCAGGGACACCCGCTCTTCCACGAAGCGCTGAAGCATCTTGATCAGCGGCTCGTCGGTGTCGAAATCACCGCCATCGAAGCGCTCCATGAAGGCACCGGCACTCTCCGCCATGGGTTGCAGGCGGTGGCGGTGTTTCTGGGGCACGGTCTTCAGCAGGGCCATCACCTTCTCTTCCAGCAGACCGGGCACCAGCCATTCACAGCGGTTGGCCGGCACCTGGTTGAGCATGGCCAGGGGCACTGTCAGGGTCACGCCATCATCGGATTCGCCCGGCGCGTGCAGGTAGGTGAGCTTGAGCTTCTGCCCGAGCACCTCCAGACTGGACGGAAACCGATCGGTGGTGATGCCCTCCGCGTCGTGGCGCATGAGCTGGTCGCGGGTGAGCTGCAGCGCCTTGGGGGCCTTCTTTTCAGTGTTTTTGCGCCAGGCCTCGAAGCTGGCCAGATCAAGTACATCGGGGGGCAGCTTGGCGTCGTAGAAGGCGTAGATGAGCTCCTCGTCCACCAGCACGTCGGGGCGCCGGGACTTATGCTCCAGGCGTTCGATCTCGGCCACCAGGCGCCGGTTGTGGGCAAGGAAGGCCATGCCCCGGGCCGGGCCTTCGGCGATCTCGCCCTGCACCAGGCCTTCGCGGATGAACAGCTCACGGCACAGGGCCGGGTCGATCTCCCTGTAGCTCACCCCGCGCCGCGGGTACACGGTAAGGCCGTACAGGGTGCCGCGCTCCCAGGCCCGGACGGCACCGCTGGCCTTGGACCAGTGGGGTTCGGAAACCTGGCGCTTGAGCAGGTGCTCGCCCACCTCCTCCAGCCATTCAGGCTCGATGCGCGCCAGGCAGCGGGCAAACAGGCGCGAGGTATCCACCAGCTCGGCGCCCATGATCCACTTGCCGGCCTTCTTGGCGATGGCCGAACCCGGGTGTGGCCAGAACTTGATGCCGCGGGCACCCAGGTAGCTGCCGGCGGCCGGCCCCGAGGCGTCCTCGATCTTGCAGCCCACGTGACCCATCAGGCCAGTGAGCAGGGCCTTGTGGATGGCTTCATAGCTGGCCGGCTGATCGTTCTCCTTCCAGCCGTGCTCGGCGCACAGGGTGTGCAGCTGGTTGTACACGTCGCGCCACTCGCGCAGGCGCAGCCAGGACAGGAAGTGAGTCTTGCACCAGGCCTTCTGCTTGCTGGAGGTCTCGTGGCGCTGGACCTCCTCCCAGGCTTTCCAGAGGTTCCAGAACCACAGGAACTCGGACTTCTGCTCGTGCTCGGCGCCGCGAAAACGCGCGTGGGCCTGGTCGGCAGCGGCCTGGCGCTCGGGCGGGCGCTCACGGACGTCCTGGGTGGACAGGGCCGCGGCGATCACCAGCACCTCGGCCAGGCTGCCCCGGTCGCGGGCGGCAAGGATCATGCGACCGATCTTCGGGTCCAGGGGCAGCTTGGCCAGCTCGCGGCCGATGGGGGTGAGGTTCATCACCGCCGCCCCCTCCACCTCCTCCACGGCCCCCAGCTCGGCCAGCAGCTGGTAGCCGTCGGCCACCATGCGCGGCAGGGGCGCGTCGATGAAGGGGAAGTCGGCCACCTCGCCAAGCTTGAGGGACTTCATGCGCAGGATCACCCCGGCCAGGGACGAGCGCAGGATCTCGGGGTCGGTATGGGCTGGCCGCTTGTTGAAATCCTCCTCGTCGTAAAGGCGGAAGCACACGCCATCACTGACCCGGCCGCAGCGCCCAGCCCGCTGACGGGCCGCCGACTGGGCGATTTTCTCGATCTGCAGTTGCTCCACCTTGTTGCGGTGGCTGTATCTCTTGAGCCGCGCCAGGCCGGTATCCACCACATAACGGATGCCTGGAACGGTGAGGGACGTTTCCGCCACGTTGGTGGCCAGCACCACCCGACGCCCCTTCGACGGAGCGAAGACGCGGGCCTGGTCCTGGGCGGACTGGCGGGCGAACAGGGGCAGCACCTCGGTGCCGGCGGCGTGATGGGCCTTGCGCAGAGCCTCGGCGGCCTCGCGGATCTCCCGCTCGCCGGGCAGAAACACCAGCACGTCACCGGGGCCGCTGCGATGGGCTTCGTCCACGGCGTCCACCAGGGCGTCGTAGAGGTCGCGGTCCGGGGCACGGCTGTCCTGGCGCGGCGCGGGTTCGCCGGGGCGCACGGGCTTGGGTTCGTCCCGCTCCACTGGTCGGTAGCGCATCTCGATGGGGTAGAGCCGGCCCGAGACCTCGATCACCGGCGCCGGCGTGTCGCCTTTGCCGAAGTGGCGGGCAAAGCGCTCGGCGTCGAGGGTGGCCGACGTGACGATCAGCTTCATGTCCGGCCGCTTGGCGAGCAGCTGGCGCAGGTAGCCGAGCAGAAAGTCGATGTTCAGGCTGCGCTCGTGGGCTTCGTCTATGATCAAAGTGTCATAGGCCGAGAGCAGCGGATCACCCTGGGTTTCGGCGAGCAGGATGCCATCGGTCATGAGCTTGATGTAGCTCTGGGGCCCGATACGGTCGGTAAAGCGGATCTTGTAGCCCACCGTGCTGCCCAGCTCGCTCTTGAGCTCCTGGGCGATGCGGCTGGCGGTGGCCCGGGCGGCGATCCGCCGGGGCTGGGTGTGACCGATCAGGCCGGCCACGCCTCGGCCCAGCTCAAGGCAGATCTTGGGCAGCTGGGTGGTCTTGCCGGAGCCGGTTTCGCCACACACGATGACCACCTGGTGCTTGCGGATGGCCTCGGCGATCTCGTCCTTGCGCTGATTGACCGGCAGGTCGGGCGGAAAATCCGGCTTGGGCAGGCCCTGGGCCCGGGCGATCAGGCGGGCCGCCGAATCGGCGATGCGCAGGCGCAGGGGCTCCGGCAGCTCGGCCAGGCTGCGCGGGCGCCTGGGCAGGCGGCGCAGATCGCGGCGCAGGGCCGGGCGGTCGGCCGACAGGCACTGTTCGAGCAGGGAATAGGGATCTTGCAGGTCTTGCCTGTGTTGCGGAGAGGCCATCGGGATTGCAGAGAACGCAGAAAATCGATCGAAAACGCGGATCGGTGGATTCAGGAGCGCAGGCTGTGCACGGTCCACATGCCCAGTGCGGTCATCGACAGGGAGCCGAGCAGGTGCAGCGCCGCTGCGCCGGCCGCCCAGGCATAGCGGGCGGTATCGATCAGGTGCACCACCTCAGCCGAAAACGACGAGAAGGTGGTGAGCCCACCGAGAAAACCGGTCACCACAAACAGGCGCAGCTCGGGGGGCAGCTCGGGGCGGAAGGCAAAGAAGGCCACAGCCACCCCCACCAGGTAGCCACCGAGCAGGTTGGCGGCCAGGGTGCCGAGGGGCATCTGCGCCAGCACCGGGTTGAGCCGCAAGCCCAGCCACCAGCGCAGCCAGGCACCGAAGGCTGCTCCGAAACCAATCGCAACGACGGAAAGGAAAGGGAAATGAGGGGCATGGGTGGGCATGGGCCGGATTTTACTCTGCCCGGGCCCGGACTGCCCGCAACGTCCGAGAATCGGGCCGAACGTGATGGATTCCCTCAAGCCGCCAGCATCAGGGCCGATATCCGCTGCGTGCTTCCGCAACCGGCCGTGCCCGCCCCGAGCTTTCGACGGCCTCAGCCTGGAGATTCGATGTCCCGCCTCGACCACCCTGCCCAAGCCACGCCGCAGCTTCTCTTCCAGCCGCGTTTCGACGGCCGCAGCGGCATGCTCGTCGGCGCCAAACTGTACCTGGCCAGGCCCGGAAGCCCGGACAAGATGGTCATCCAGCATGCGGATCCGGATGATCTCCAGCCCCTGCAGGCCGCTTGCCGGCTGGTCAGCGGATGGAACGCCACCCACCGGCAACGCATCGTCCTGACCATCGGGGCGAAGCTGGAAGTGCTGTGCGCCCCGGCGTTTTCCCACACCCTGAACTCGGTGCTGCTCGAATCCCGGCTGGAGCCCGACTGCCTGGCGCTCAACATCATCACCGAGCATGGCGAGGTGACCGACACCGCCGCCGCCGCCCTGAGCCACCTGAAGGCCTGTGGTGTGCGCTTCACCATCAGCGCAGCCAGCCAGGCTAACGCCCTGCTGGCCTGGGCCGGCCGGCTGCCGGTGGACTGCATCGAGGTGCCGGCGGAACTGGTGCAGGATGTGAGCACCGACCCGGAGGGCGTCGCCGTCGTACGGGCATTGGTCAGCCGGGCCCACCGGATGAACCTGTCAGTCAGCGCCAAAGGTATCCATAGCGCTCAGGTGGCCTCGGTGATGCAGGCATGCGGCTGTGATTACCTCCAGGGCCCCCTGCTCGGCCAACCCCTGACGCCCGAAGACTTCGAACACGGCATGATCCATGACATGCGCCTGGACAGCAGCCTGCTACGGGGCCCCACCGCCGAGCGCACCCTTCTTCTGGTCGACGACGAGGAGAACATCCTGTCATCCCTGCGCCGCCTGCTGCGCCGCGACGGCTATACCATCCTTACCGCCACCAGTGGCCAGCTGGGGCTTGAGGCGCTGGCCACCCACCGGGTGGACGTGATCGTCTCCGACCAACGCATGCCCGGCATGACAGGGGTCGAGTTTCTGCACAAGGCCAAAGACATGTACCCGGACACGGTGCGCCTGGTGCTGTCGGGTTACACCGACCTGCAATCGGTCACCGATGCGATCAACGAAGGCGCCATTTACAAATTTCTGACTAAGCCCTGGGATGACGCGATGCTACGGGCCAACATCGAGGAAGCCTTTCGTCGCAAAGCCCTTTCGGACGACAACCAGCGTCTGGCTGCCGGGCTGCAGCATGCCAATCGGGAACTGGAACGCATCAACGAACGCCTCACCAATGTGCTTGCAGACCAGGAGCGCCGCCTGGGGATGGATGAAGCCGCCCTCAACCTGACCCAGGAGGCCCTGGCGGTGATGCCCCTGCCGGTGCTGGGTGTCGATCCGGGGGGGATGATCGCCTTTGCCAACCGCGCCGCCGAGAAGCTCTTTGCCGAGCAGGCCCCCTTGCTCGGTCTCGGTGCGGAGGAGGTGCTGCCCGAAACCCTTCTTCCGCTGGTCCGGGCCAGCACCGGCCAGGCCGATCTGCACTGCGGCAGCCGCCTGTTCAGGGTCGAGGCCCACCCCCTAGGCAGCCCGTTGGCAAACCGCGGCTGCCTGCTCACTTTCAGCCACTCCACCCCCCCATGAATACGGCCCTGGTGCAGCCTCTCGAACAGACGCAGCCGGGTGCCGTACTCGCCGCCCCGGTGACCGACTCCGCTGGCACGGTGCTCCTGCCCGCGGGCCTCAGCCTTACCGCGGCCCACCTGGAAAGCCTGCAGCGGCGGGGCATCGGCATGCTGACCATCTGCCCGCAGGAGGATCCCGAGGCCGTCGCCCGCCAACACGAGAAGATCCGCGCGCGGGTCATGTACCTGTTCCGCCACACCGCCGACGAGGCAGGCTCCCAGGCCCTGCTCCACGCGGTGCTGGCCTTCCGCCAGGCATCTGGAAGATGAAACCGCCAAGCCTCGACGAGATGATCGGCCAAGTGCAGAAGCTGCCCTCGATGCCGACGGTAGCGATCGAGGTGCTACGGTCCATGGCCGGCGCCGACATTGACATCGACACTCTGGCCCGGCAGATCACCCAGGATCAGGTCATTACCGCCCGGGTGCTGCGGGTCGCCAACTCGCCCTTCTACGGGCTGCAATCACGGGTCGGGTCGATCCACGACGCCATCGTGGTGGTGGGCCTATCTGCCATCCGCTCGCTGGTGCTGGCCGCATCGGTGATGTCCGGCCTACCGGCCATCCGCTGCCCGGGCTTCAGCCAGCACCGCTTCTGGCGGCACGTGCTGGGCACCGCGGTCGCTGCCCAGGCACTGGCGCGCCCCCTGAAACGCCCCCCGGAGGCACTGTTTCTCGCCGGTCTCCTCCATGACATCGGGCGCCTGGCCATGCTGGTGCTCTACCCCACGGACTTCACCACCGTGCTGGGCATCGCAGCAGCCAGGGACTGCCGCCTTGAAGACGCCGAGCGCAGCCACTTCGGCTACGACCACAGCGAAGTGGGCGCCGCCCTGGCCCAGCGCTGGAACTTCCCCGCCGACATCGTCGACGCCCTGGCCTGGCATCATCGACCGGCCCTGGGCCTGCCCGGTGGCCTGGCCGGCATCATCCACTACGCCGACGCCATCGCCCACGCCCTGGATCTGGACCAGGACGGCGATCAACCCGGCCAGATGCCCAGTCTGGACCAGGACGCGGTGAGCGCTCTGGGGCTTGACTGGGAAAGCCTGAACGCCGTGCTGGCCGAAACGCAGGCACGCTTCGACAGCTACGAACCCCTGCTTGGATAGGCCATGTCCCACCTACCCTCTCCCTACCCCCTGTCCGGCACCCTGTTTCCCCTCGCCGAATGCCTCAGCTCGGGGCTGCTGCTGCACCGGGGCGGCAAGGTTCTGTATGCCAACCGGGCCATGTCCCGGCTAAGCGGCTTCAGCCCCAACGAACTGATCGAAAAGGATTTCTGGGCCTTCTACCCGCCCGGAGTGAACGACACCATCCGCGAGCGCGGTCTCGCCCGACTTACCGGCGAACACCCGGTAGCCCGCTACGAGACGCTGCTGATCACCCGCTCCGGTGACGAGCGCTGGGTAGAGCTGTCCGTCTCCGACGAAAGCCTCCAGGGCCAGCGCACCATCGTCTGCAACTTCATTGATGTAACCGAGCGCAAGCGCGCCGAGGCGGCCCAAAAGCAGGCCCAGCAATTGCTGACCCAGATCATCGATGCCGACCCGGTGCCGACCCTGGTGATCAACGCCCGGCACGTGGTCACCCACTGGAACCACGCCTGCGAACAGGTCATCGGGCTACCCGCCAGTGAGCTCGTCGGCACCTGTAATCAATGGTCTGCCTTCTATCCCAGCCAGCGGCCAATCATGGCCGACCTGATCGTGTCGGGGCAGATAGAAGACATGCTTGAGTTCTATGGCAGCAAGAAACTGCGGCGCTCACCACTGATCGACGGCGCCTACGAGGCCGAGGACTTCTTCCCTCAGATGGGCGAGAAGGGCCGCTGGCTGTACTTCACCGCCACCCCCCTGCGCAATGCCCTGGGTGAAATCATCGGCGCCATCGAAACCTTGCAAGACATCACTGAACGCAAGACAGCCGAGACCGAGCTGCTGCGCATGCACGCCGACCTGGAGGCCAAAGTGGCCCGTCGTACCGAGCAGCTGCAACAGGCCAAGGCCAACCTGGAGCAGGATATCGCCCGCAGGGAACAGGCCGAAGCGGAGCTCCTCAAGCGCTATGCCGAACTCACCGAGCTCAACTGTCGCCTGCAGGACACCCGGCAACAGCTCGTCCAGTCCGAAAAAATGGCCTCCATCGGCCAGCTCGCTGCCGGGGTGGCCCATGAGATCAACAACCCCATCGGCTACGTCAACTCCAACATCCGCAGTCTGAAGGGCTACGTGGAACAGCTTCTCAGCGTGGTGGGCTGCTACGAGAGCAGCGAGGTCGCCCTACCCCCGGACGAGCAGGCCCGCATCCAGGCCGCCCGGAAAGCGGCCGATTTCGACTATCTGCGCGACGACATCCACCAGTTGCTCAGCGAATCCGAGGAGGGCACCAACCGGGTCCGCCAGATCGTCCAGGACCTGCGCGACTTCTCCCGGGCCGAAACGACCCAGGACTGGCAAGCCGCCGACCTCCACCACGGCCTCGACAGCACCCTCAACATCGCCAGCAACGAAATCAAGTACCGGGCCGACGTTATCCGGCATTATGGCTCGCTCCCCCTTGTGGAATGCCTGCCTTCCCAGCTCAACCAGGTCTTCATGAACCTCTTTGTCAATGCGGCCCAGGCCATGCCCGACGGAGAACGCGGCACCATCACCGTACGCACCGGCGTCCAGGGCGAGGACGTGTGGATCGAGGTGGCCGACAACGGCCAAGGCATCCCCCTGGAGATCATGGACAAGATCTTCGACCCCTTCTTCACCACCAAACCCATCGGCAAAGGGACCGGCCTCGGCCTCTCCCTGTCCTATGGCATCGTGCAAAACCACCGCGGCAACATCAGTGTTAGCAGCACGCCCGGTGCGGGTACCACCTTCCGCATCACCCTGCCCGTCCACCACGACGCGTCTGTCTGAGCCCAAGCATGAATACATCCACCGAGAACACCAGCTTCACCCTCCTGTGCGTAGACGATGAAGCCAACATCCTGTCATCCCTGCGACGCCTGTTCCGCCCCCATGGCTACACCGTGCTGGTGGCCGGCGGCGGCGTCGAAGGCCTTGAGATCCTCGACCGGGAACACGTGGACCTGATCATCTCCGACATGCGCATGCCGGGCATGGACGGAGCCACCTTCCTGGCCGAAGCCCGCCAGCGCCATCCGGACACCGTGCGTCTGCTCCTCACCGGCTATGCCGACATGGAATCCACCATCGCAGCCATCAATGCCGGCCAGATCGCCCGCTACATCTCCAAGCCCTGGAACGATCAGGATGTGGTGCTGACCGTGCGCGAGGCGCTCGAACGCAAGGCCCTGGAGCGTGAGAAAACCCGTCTGGAAAAGCTCACCTCCGCCCAAAACGAGGAACTGAAGGCACTCAACGCCAGCCTCGAAGAGAAGGTCGAAGCCCGCACCAGCGAGCTGAAAGTGGCCCACGAGAAGCTCAAACAGAACTTCCTGACCTCCATCCGGGTGTTCTCCAACCTGATCGAGCTTCGCGAAGGCGTGATCTCCGGCCACTCCCGACGGGTCGCCGACCTGGCCCGCAAAATCGCCCTCAAGCTCAACTTCCCGGCCTCCGACGCCCAGGATGTGATGCTGGCGGGCCTACTCCACGACGTGGGCAAGATCGGCCTGCCCGACGAACTGCTGTCCAAGCCGGTATCCCACATGAGTGGGGACGAACTCGGCCTGCTACGCAAGCACCCGGTCACCGGCCAAGCCGCCCTGATGGGCCTGGAAAACCTGCGCAAGGCGGGCACCTTTATCCGCGGTCACCACGAACGCTGGGACGGCCAGGGCTACCCGGACCGTCTCTCTGGCCTGGCGATTCCCTATGGCGCCCGGGTGTTGGCCGTGGCCAACGATTTCGACGCCCTGCAGATCGGCACTTTGTCGCCACGCAAGCTGAAGCAGGACGAGGCAGTCGCCTTCATCCAGCAGAACCGGGGAAAACGCTACTGCCCGCAGGTCGTGGACGCACTGGTCGATGTGCTTGGCGCCGCGGAGACCGTCGCCAGCAGCAGCAATGAACTGACCCCATCCTCCCTCAAACCGGGCATGGTGCTGGCGCGAGACCTGGTCACCCGTGACGGGGTGATGCTACTGGCCGCCGACTTTGTGCTCGATGAGGGTCTGATCCGCCAACTGCGCGAACTCGAAGCGTCGGAGGGCAACCGCCTGTCCATCGCCATCCGCCCGGAACGTCGCCCGGCCTGAGCTGCGGGCCCAGCACGACCACCCGACAAGCCGCAGAAGCTTGACGGGCGGTCACCTTAGCCATACCAACGCAGGCCCTATTATCCATATCAATTAGCTGAACGAAGCCGCTCGGGGCGGCTGCTGGGGTATGATCGGGCGCGCCACACAGCTCCCATAATCAATATCTCCCCAAGCAGACAGCATGCCCAGCCACGACGCAAGAGACCTGAACCTGAGCATCGGCAAGGAAGCGCTGAAACCACTTTACGAGGTGAAGCCCGCCCGGGTGCTGACAGCCTACATGTTCGAGTGGATGCTCATCCTCGGCACCATTGCGCTGGCCAACCGGTATTTCTCCGTCTGGACCTACATTCCGGCGGTCCTCCTGATCGGCTCACGCATGCACGCCCTGGCGGTAGTGATGCACGACGTCGCCCACTTCCGCTTTCTGAACAACCGCAAGCTGTCCGACTTCATAACCGACGTGCTGGTGTGCTTTCCGATGCTGATTCATGTGGATGGCTACCGCCGCAATCACGTCAGCCATCACCAGCATCTCAACACCGGCGACGATCCGGACTGGGTGGCCAAGGAAGGCCGCCCGGCCTTTTCCCGCCCCCAGACCCGCGGGCAGTTTCTGGGGCGGCTGCTCCTCTACCTCATTGGCTACCAAGGACCTGCCGACCTGCGCTGGATGGCACGGCGCATCGGCAAGGACAAGAAGGGACGCGCCGAGCAACTGCAGATGCAGGCTTTCTACGCATTGCTGTTCGTAGCGCTGACGGTGCTGGGGCTATGGACGCAGTACCTGCTGTTCTGGGTTGTCCCCTTCCTCACGTCCTTCATGATGTTCCAGTACATCCGCAGCTTTGCTGAGCACTTCGGCGACCTGAAATACGGCAACCTGCTGACGGCCACGCGCACGGTGAAGCCCTTCCTGATCGAGCGCGTACTGATCGCACCCTACAACATCAGCTATCATCTGGAACACCACCTCTACCCGGCGGTACCGTTCTACAACCTGCCCGCCCTGCACAGCTTGCTGATGACCGACCCGGTCTTTCGGGAGCAGGCGCACGTCACTCGGGGCTATTTCCGCGGGCTCCTGCAAGAACTCTGAACGCCGCCGGCGCCGCCCCCACCTAAAGGCCCGCCGGCAGGGGGCTAAGCCCCTGGGGCATGCGAATGCCGTTGCGCAGGGCCTGGGCCAACATCTTGGCCGACATGGGCCGGGCAAAGAGATAACCCTGGATGAGGTGACAGCCCCGCTGATGCAGGGCCGATAGCTGGGAGACCGTCTCAACGCCCTCGGCCACCACTTCCAGCCCCAGACTGTGGGCCAGCCCGATCACCGCTTCGACGATGGCAATACCCTGGCCGTCGTCCAGCTCATTAACGAAAGAGCGGTCAATCTTGAGGGTATCCACGGCCAGCCGGCGCAGATAAGCCAGGGACGAATACCCCGTACCGAAGTCGTCCACCGCCACCCGCACCCCCATCTCGCGCAGCTGGGCCAGGATGTTTGTGGCGTAATCCAGATCACGCATCAGCACCGTCTCGGTGAGCTCGAACTCGATGCGCGAGGCAGGCACGCCGGCCCGCTCCAGCTCGCTCCGGACCGTGGGGATCAACTGGGCGTCCATGAAGTTGATGCCGGAGAGATTGACGCTGATGCGGAAATCGGTGGGCAGGCTTGAGCCCCACTCGGCAATGTCGGCGCACACCCGCTCAAACACCGCACGACTGAGGGGCACGATCATGCCGGTCTCTTCGGCCAGGGAAATGAACTCGGGGGGCGGCACCGGCCCGCGCCCCATGTGCGGCCAGCGCACCAGGGCCTCGGCCTTGACGATGGTGCCGGTGGCTGCATCGACGATGGGCTGATACACCACCCGCAGTTCATCATCACCAATGGCCCGGCGCAGCTCGCCTTCAAGGGTGAAGCGCAAGAAGGCCGCCACCTTCATCTCTTCGGAAAACAACGCAACCGGCTCACCATTGGTACGCTTGGCGCGGTTGAGCGCCGTCTCGGCCGCCTTCAGCAGCGCGTCGGCGTCACCCGCATGGTCGGGCATCACAGCCAGGCCGATGCGCGCCGACAGGGTGATGTCCTGCCCCGGCACGTGGATGGGTGCCCGCACCACCCGCAGCAGCTGATGGGCGACCGCCAGCATTTCGTCCAGGTCGCCCACGTCGGGCGTCAGGACCCCGAACTCGTCCGCCGCCAGACGGGCCACCTTGAAGCTCGGCAGAGCGCCACCGCCCGCCGGCTCGGCAGGGGCCCGGTCGCCCATGCTCTCGCGCAGACGGTGGCCGATGACCTGCAGCACCTGGTCACCACGCTCGGGCCCGAGGCTGTCGTTGATACGAGCAAAGCGGTCGATATCCACCACCATCACCGCACACCGGCTGTCATTGCGTAGGCAGCGCACGGCAGCCCCCAGTAGGTTTTCGCGGAAGAACTCCCGGTTGGGCAGACCGGTAAGATGATCGAAATAGGCCAGCTGGCGGATGCGCCGCTGGGCGTCTACCTGGTCGGTGATGTCCTGGGCGCTGCCTTCCATGACCAGGCCGGCGGTCTCGTCGGGATCGCCAGGCTCCACGGTCTCCAACACCGTGCGCACACTGCCGTCGGGCCACACCACCCGATAGGTCAGCTGAAAGCCGATGCCCCGGCGGGCACCATCGAGGGCCCCCGCCACCAAGGGCCGGTCGGGTACATAGACATGCTCCAGCACCGCCTCCATGTGCTCACCGAAGTCGCTGGCCGGCTGGCCGAACAGCCGGTAGTACTGATCCGAGCGCTGCACACGGTTTTCCTGAACGAACCACTCCCAGCTACCCAGGCGGGCGATACGCTGGGCATTGGAGAGACTCTCCTTATTACGAGTCAGCTCCTTCATGACCTGGGCCGAACGCAGCACATAGCGGATGCGGAAACGCAGCAGGGTCCAGTTGATCGGCTTGGAGATGAAGTCGGTAGCCCCCACGTCGAACGCACGTTGCACCGAATCACCATCATCCAGCCCGGTGAGCATGATGATCGGGACCAAGGCTCCACCCGGCCGGGCGCGTAGCTGCTGGCACACCTCGAAGCCACTCAGGCCAGGCATCATCACGTCGAGCAGCACGAGATCGGGCAGCGCCGAATCGAACAGGCTCAGGGCCTGCACCCCGTCTTCAGCCTCCAGGGTGACGAGCCCACCCTCGCGCAGGGCCTCGGAGGCCATCAGGCGGGTCAGGGGGTCATCGTCCACTACCAGGACGCGGGCACTTTCACTTACCGTCATCGTTCCATCGGGCTTTCCGCCCGGTCCAGTAACTCCACACCGACCAGTTTCTCCCGAAGGAGAACCTGCTTGCAGGCCATCCAGGCCTCGGCAATGGCATCCACATCCGCGCCGGTCGGGGTTCCGCCGGCCTTGATCCGTTCATCCAGGCTGCGTGCCCGGCTGGCAAGCCACACTGCACCGACGGCCAGGCAGCCGGACTTCATCTTGTGGGCCAGCGCCCGCACCGCTTCGGCATCGCCGGCCGCGACCCCACTCCGGATGGCCACCAGATTGCGTTCAGTCTCCCCGACAAAAAGCGGCAGCAGGCGCTGCAGCATGGGAGAGGCGCGGTTGCCATTGACGCCCGGCAGGGACATCAGCAGATCCACATCCATGGCAGTTTCCGCACCAGGGGGGCGCGACAGCGCAGTAGCCCCCGCGACGCGGGGCACCACCCCATCGGGATCGGACGGCAAGGCCTCCCGCAACCAGCGGCTCAGCACCGCCCACAGCTGCTCCCGGGAGACAGGCTTGACCAGGTAATCGTCCATGCCGGCAGCCAGGCAGGCGTCCCGGTCTTCCTTGAGGGCATTGGCAGTAAGGGCCACGATCGGCATGCGCCCCCAGTCAGCCTCTGCCTCGTGGGCGCGGATACCGAGGGTCGCCTGCCGGCCGTCCATCTCGGGCATCTGGATGTCCATCAGAACCAGATCGAAGCGCCCGGCGCAGCACAGATCGAGGGCCTGCCGACCATTCTCGGCAACGGAGACACGGCAACCGAGGGATTCCAGCACAGCGGTAACAACTTCACGATTCACCGGGTGATCCTCCACCACCAGCACATGCGCAGCCAGCACCTGGGGCTGGCGTACCTGGGGCGGCGCAGTCGAGGCCAGCTCACTGACCAGAAAACGTCGGATCTCCACCCCGGTGATCGGGCGGGCCAACACGATACCCGCACCAGCGGCACGGGCATCGTCAGCCCCATCACGCCCCGCACCGACCACAGCGGCGAGAGGGGGGCAGCCACTGCGACCCCGCAGGCTGCCCAGCAGCGCCAAACCGCCACCACCATCAAAGGCAGCATCCACCACCACCCAGTCGAAGCCGGTACCGACTGCCAGCATCTCGTCCACCGCCGGGGGGTCAAAGGCCAGCTCGCTGCGGCAACCGAAGAAGGCCAACTGCTCGGAGAGCTCATCACGCAGCAGCGGATCTGCAATGGCCAACAGGGCTGCGCGACCGGTCAGGGGCTGCTCGGCCACGTCCTTGTGCCCATCCACAGCGAGTTCGAATTCGACCCAGAAACAGGACCCCAGCCCCGGCTCTGTGACATAGCCGATCTCGCCACCCATCAGCTCGACCAGCTGCTTGGCGATGGACAGGCCCAGTCCGGTTCCACCAAAGCGCCGGGCCATGGAATTGTCAGCCTGGGAAAAGGAATGAAAGAGCCGCGCGTTCGCTCCCCGCGGCACGCCAATGCCCGTGTCACGCACCTCGGCACGCAGGCGCATGTAGCCGGCTTTCAGGCAGGCAACGCGGTCAATGCGAATGGCGATCTCGCCCTTTTCGGTGAACTTCTGGGCATTCGAGACCAGATTGTTGAGCACCTGGCGCACGCGCAGGGCATCACCCACAGCCGATTCGGGGACGCGCCTATCCACGTACAGGCGCAACAGCAACCCACGCTCGTGGGCCGAGGTGGCAAACAGGGCCGCCACCTGGTCCACGGTGTCCCGGAGAGAGAACGGCCGGCTCTCGAGGTCGAGGCGGCCCGCCTCGATTTTCGACACGTCGAGCACGTCGTTGATGATTTCCATGAGTGCACAGGCTGAGTTGTCGAGCATATCAACAAAGTGCCCCTGCCGCTCCACCAGCGGCGTCTGCCGCAGCAGGCCGATCATGCCCATGACGCCGTTCATCGGGGTGCGGATCTCGTGGCTCATGTTGGCCAAAAACTGGGATTTGGCCCAGCTCGCCGCCTCTGCCTGCTCCTTGGCCGCCTGGAGCTCGGCGGTCCGTGCCGCGACCTGGGAGGCCAGGTGCTCCCGGTGCAGGATCAGCTCCCGGTCTCGGGCCGCAATCTCGCCCAGCATGTTGTTGAAACCTGCGATCAGCTCCCCGACCTCGTCCCCATAGCCGGCCGGAGCCCGCAGGTCGTAGCGCTTGTGAACGCCCACCTCCCGCACCACCTGGGCCAGCTGCTGCAGGGGATCGACGATCATGCCTCGCACACGCCGGATGAACAGCCCAGCCGCCAGCAGGGCCACCAACAGGCCAAGCAGCGCAAAGCCGATCCACAGGGTAATCCGGTGGACGATGGCATCGAGGTTGAACTCGATGACCAGCTCGCCCAGCTCCTCGCCATCACTGCGCAGGGGCTGGGTCACCACGAGCTTCAGCTGATCCCAGTGAAGCGGGCTGGAGGCCGCCATGGCCTGCAGGGCGGCCAGCCTTTCGGGGTTGTCCTTCAGGGCCGGGGGATAGGCCGAGAACACCGATCCATCGGGCCGTACGAGCGCCGCCGCGGCAACACGCTCGTGGTAACGCAAGGAGGCCAGCAGGGCCCCGGCCACCTGGGCGTCATCGAAGCGGAGCGGCGAAATGGCGCTGTCGGCGACGATCTCGGAGAGAACCCGGGCATCCTCGTCGGCGCGGCGCAGCTCGGTGCGCACCTCGATGATGAAGATCGTCAGCAGAGCCACACCCAGGGCGATCAGCACACTGAGGCTCACCAGAATGCCCAGCTTGGCGCCAATGGGCCGGTTGCGCAGGGAGATCATGATCATCGTGACACCCGCTCCATGCCAAGCACCTGACGCCCCAGGCGGAGCAGCTGGGAGCTGGCCCGAAGGCCGTCCCGCACCAGGGAGGCCTGGTTGATGTCGAAGCGCACCCGGTTCTCCTCGGTCACCAGGCCGATACCGCCCCCAGCCTCCGCAAAGCCCTCGATGTCGCTGACCGTCAACACCCCCCTGCCGGCCAGGCCGCGCAAAATCAGCCCCATGCGCCGCTCTTCCGAGCCCGAGACGAAGACCAGATGGCAATCCTGGGCCTGCTCAAGGTTGTCCACCTCACGCAGGCGCACCTCGCGCCCCTGCACCTGCCGACCGTCCAACCCCTCCAGCCCGCCCCCGAAGGGGTCGCGGCCGAGGATGCACAGGCGCAGCACGCCCCCCACGGGCAGGCGTCCAGACGGCCACTCCACATAGCGGGCAAAGTTGATCAGGTAGGCCGCCTTGATCTGGTACTCACCGGGTGGCGGGGCCGCCATGCCGGCCGAGCCCACCAGCCCGAAGGCCAGCAGCAAGAGAAGCCTGCAAAGGTGGCGGATCACCTGGGTACCCTCAGAAGCGCCACACGCCCTGGATGAAGGCCCGCCGAGGCTGGTAGACCGGCTGGCTGGGGAAGAAGTTTGAGACGTACTCCAGGTGCAGGGGGTCGAACAGATTCTGGGCGACGAAATACAAGTCGAAGTAGCGGCTCACTCGCCAGGCGTAGCGGAAGTCCACCGCGGTGTAGGCCGGTACATCACCGGCACCGACGGCGCCCACATGGCGTGCTGCGACGTCGACCTCCTTGCCACCACCCAAGTTGAAGCTCATGCGCAGGGTGCCCCAATGCTGGGGGGCCGCCTGCTCCAGGGCCCGGCCGCCCACGGCCGCCGCCTCGTCCGCACCGCGGCGGACCCGAGTATCCATAAGCGTGTAGCTCGCCTGCAGGCGCAGGGCGTCGGTCACCGGTACATCCACCGCGAGTTCCACACCGTGGCTGCGGGCACTCCCCTCACTGCCACGCTGCATGTATTGCAGGGGAGCAACGAAGGGCTCCACGGGCAGGGACGAGGTGGGCAAGATCAGGCCGCTCGGGTCGTACCATTCGGAGACCAGGCGATGGTAGTTGTTATGAAAGAGCACCGCTTCCACACTGCCATTGCCAAGATTGCGCCGATAACCCAGCTCCAGGGTATCGACCCGCTCGGCGCGACGGTTCCAGCCCGGTCCCGGTCGCGAGCCGACAACGACAAGAGGAAACGGGCTGCCTGCCGGCGTCGGCTGGGCGCCAAAGAGGATTGACGCATCACTCTCGCCGATGGACAGGGTGCGCGCGGCCCGGGACCAGCTGGCCCACAAGCTATCCTTGAGGTTGGGGGTCCACATCAGGCGGGCGGTCGGCTGGGGCTCGAAACGTGCCAGGCTGGAGTACTCGAAGCGCCCCCCCAGGGTCAGCTTCCAGGTCTGGGGATCCAGGGTGATCTCGTCCTGCACGAAGGCGCTGAACACCCGGACGTTACGTCGGGGCGGAGTCAGATTGAGCACTGCCGAAGTGGCGATGATCTCGGTCTGGACCATTCGCGCGCCCAGGCCCCACATGAGCTCATGGGTGCCCGAGGGCACCAGCCGGTGCTGGAAATCCAGGTCGGCCGTATTCACCGTACCGCGGCCGTAGGTACCCACGTTGGCCAGCTGGTGGTCCATGTAGGCCTGCAGTGAGGCCTCGCCCCCGGCCAGCCCCCAGTTGTAGCGGCCCAGCAGGTTGGTGCTTTCGAAGACGAAATCGAGGGGGATCAGCAGCCCGTCGCCGGTCAGGCTGGAGGTATTGATGTTCTCGCCGCTGGTGCGGCGGCTGGTGTTGCCCTGAAGCATCCAGGCATCAACGCCGGAGCCGGCGCCATCCATGCGGAAACCTGCCAGCCAGCCCCGGTTGTAATCCGGCTCGCTGCGCCCGTCACGAGTGTGGGACGGGGCCAGATCGCTGCCCTTGGCGTAGACCCGCATCGCCCCGGCGTCACCGAGAGAGACGCCCTGACGCACGGCAACCGTGGGGTTGCCTCGGTCGTCCACGCTGGCCGACACCAGTCCGCCCAAGCTTGTGGTGGCCTTGCGGGTGACGATGTTGATTACCCCGTTCACCGCGTTGGCCCCCCACAGGGAGGCGCCCGGCCCGCGGATCACCTCGATCCGCTCCACGTCGGCGAGCATCACATCAAGAGCTTCCCAGAACACGCCGGAGAACAGAGGGCTGTACACACTGCGCCCATCGATCTGGACCAGCAGTTTGTTGGAAAAGCGCCCCTCGGCCCCACGCACGCCCACCGCCCAGCGCCCGGACCCGATCTGCGCCACGATCACCCCCGGCACCTCGCGCAGGGCTTCAGGAACGCTCCGCGCACCACTGCGCCGAATGTCCGCCGCCGACAGCACGGTGATCGCTGCAGGCGTGTCGGAGAGCTTCTGTGCCTTGCGCGACACGGCGCTCACATCGAGACGGACCAGTTCTTCCAGGCTCAGGTCCGCCAGTGACGCCTCCCCGGCAGTCGCTACCGTGGTCCAGCACAGGGTCGGAGCAAGGAGGCATGCAAGACGTCGACTCATCGTTGATCTTTTCTGGATAGAGAGGTTTTCCGGTGTCAGCTGCAGCCGTACCCGATTATTAAACGTGCGCACAGACGGGCGGTGTTTTACACCGTTCACCCCCGGACACAATGACAAGCATTGCGCATCGCTCCCCAGAAAGGGGCCGCAACGCCAGACGTCGCGAAACCGTTCACGCACCCGCCATCTTTCATCCCGTACGCCCCGGCATCCGTGGATGCGCCGGGCATCGGCTACAATCGCAGGATTTTTCGAACCCGGCGGCCCGCCGCCCGTGCCCGTCAAGGTAAGCATCCGATGACCGCTCACACCCCTCCGGCCTCCGACGCCGCACCCAGCAATTTCATCCGCAACATCATCGACGAAGATCGCCGCCTCGGCAAATGGGCCGGACGGGTCGAAACCCGCTTCCCGCCTGAGCCCAACGGCTATCTCCACTACGGCCACGCCAAGAGCATCTGCCTCAATTTCGGTCTGGCCGAAACCTACGGCGGCGCCTGCCACATGCGCTTCGACGACACCAATCCCACCAAGGAAGAACAGGAATACGTCGACGCCATCATCGAAGCGGTGCAGTGGCTGGGTTTCGACTGGGGCGAGCACCTCTACTTCGCGTCGGATTACTTCGACAAGATGTACGCCATGGCCGAGCACCTCATCACCGTAGGCAAGGCCTACGTAGACTCGCTCTCGGCCGAGGAGATGCGCGCCTACCGCGGCACCCTGTCCAGCCCCGGCAAAGACAGCCCCTTCCGCAACCGCAGCGTCACCGAAAACCTCGAACTGTTCCAGCGCATGAAGGCCGGAGAGTTTCCCGACGGCACCCATATCCTGCGCGCGAAGATCGACATGGCCTCGCCCAACATCAACCTGCGCGACCCAGCCATCTACCGCATCCGCCACGCCACCCACCACCGGACCGGTGATCGTTGGTGCGTTTACCCGATGTACACCTTCGCCCATCCCATCGAGGATGCGCTGGAGGACGTCACCCATTCCATCTGCACGCTCGAGTTCGAAGACCAGCGCCCCTTCTACGACTGGCTGCTGGACAACCTCGCCGAGGGCGGCTTTTTCCCCCGCCCGGTGCCACGCCAGATCGAGTTCGCCCGCCTCAACCTCACTTACGTGGTGCTCTCCAAGCGCAAGCTGATTCAACTGGTGGATGAGAAGCACGTGGCGGGCTGGGACGACCCGCGCCTGCCCACCCTCGTCGGCGCCCGCCGCCGCGGCTTCACCCCCGAAGGCTTCCGCCGCTTTGCCGAGCGCATCGGGGTTTCCAAGGGCGACTCATGGATCGACATGAGTGTGCTCGAAGACTGCATGCGCGAGCACCTCAACGAAGCCGCCGAGCGTCGCGTCGCGGTGCTCGACCCACTCAAGCTGGTCATCACCAACTACCCGGACGGTCACACCGAGCGCTGCCACGCCCCCAACCACCCGCTGCACCCCGAGCTTGGCAAGCGCGAGATGCCTTTCGGCCGCGAACTGTGGATCGAGCGTGAAGACTTCATGGAAACCCCGGTCAAGGGCTACCACCGCCTCTACCCGGGCAACATGGCCCGTCTGCGCTACGGCTACGTGATCAAGTGCACCGGCTGCGAAAAGGACGCTGACGGCAACATCACCGCGGTGCTGTGCGAATACCTGCCCGACTCCAAGTCCGGCACGCCCGGCGCCGACAACTACAAGGTGAAGGGCAACCTGCACTGGGTCTCGGTGGAGCACGCCTACACCGCCGAGGTACGCCTCTATGACCGGCTCTTCGCCCATGCCTACCCGGGCAACCGCCGCGAAGGCGACGCCGAGGGTGTGGAACGTGATTTCCTCGAGGACATCAACCCGGACAGCCTGAAGGTCATCACCGCCCAGCTCGAACCGGCCCTCCGCGCCGCCCGCCCCGAGGCGCGCTTCCAGTTCGAGCGTCACGGCTACTTCGTGGCCGACCGGGTGGACTCCCAGGACGGTGCGCCGGTTTTCAACCGGACCGTCACCCTGCGCGACACCTGGAAGAAGTAACACAAGCAACGCACACTCTCCCGACAGACCCGCCCCCAACGGCACGGGGCGGGCCCGGGAGAGACCTTCGGAGGCGGAGGTATGATCGAGCAAGATATAGCGCACATAGGGTCGTCGTGGCGCCAGGCCGACGCACCGGGCTTAAGCTTGGCGCCTTTCTGCCGATTACATGGGGCTGACAACCATAAGTCCTTTGCCGCCTGGACCCCCGGACGAACGCGGCCCAACTGATCACCCGCCAGGCCATCGCATTGCATGCTGAGCAACCTCTCGATCCGCGTTCGCCTCTTGCTGGCCAGCACTGTGGTCCAGGTCGTGATGCTGACGCTCCTGCTGACCAACAGTGGCCGCCTCATGAATGAGGCAACCACTGCCAGCCTGAATACGCTGATCGCGCAAAATGCCGGCATCCTCAACGTGGTCACCGCAACCTTCGTACCCCAGGGGCGTTACAACGAACTGCAGGATGCCCTCGGCGAGCTTCTCAACGAGACCAACGAAGGACTGATCTACGTCCGCATTGTCGACAGCGCCGGCCAGACCCGGGTGCGTGCAGGCCTGCCGGAAATGCTCACCCTGCCCCTCCCCGACGACGCCGCCGCCCTCAACCTAGGCGCCGGCCCCCAGCACAACCTCATCCACATCCGCAGGCCGGTCCTGCTCGAACGCAACCAGGTGGGCTACGTGCAGTTCGGCGTATCCGTATCGGCCCTGAGCCTGGCCAAGCAGCGCATCCTCAACCAGGGCATCGCCATCGCCAGCGCCGAAGTGCTGCTCACCCTGTTGCTGCTGGGGACCGTCGGCTACCTGATGACCCGCAACCTCGGGCGCCTGCTCCGCGGCAGCCAGACCATTGCCGCCGGACAACTGTCCCACCGCCTCCCCGAACAAGGCAAGGACGAGCTGGCCCAGCTATGCCAGCACTTCAACCGCATGGCTGAGGCCCTCCAGTCGCGGATCCATGAACTCGAAACCACCGCCCGTCAGCTGACCATAAGCGAAGAGCGCTACGCCCTCGCCACCCGTGCCGCCAACGACGGCCTGTGGGACTGGGACATCGTCAGCGACAAGACCTACTTTGCCCCCCGCTTCATGGAAATTCTAGGCCTACCCGCCGACTCAACCATGCAGCGCAAGGAAACCCTCCTCGATCACCTGCACCCGGAAGACCGGGAAGCCTTCCGTCTGCGCCTGATCGCCCACCTCAAACGCGAGTCCGCCCAACTGCTGGTTGAACACCGCATCCGCCACGCCGACGGCTCCTACCGCTGGATCCTCACCTGCGGCATCGCTGTCTTCGATCCGGCCAGCAACCGGGCCATCCGCATGGCCGGTTCGATCAGCGACATCCACCTGCGCAAGCGGGCCGAAGACCAACTCATCCACGACGCCCTTCACGACGGCCTCACCGGCCTCGCCAACCGCGCCCTGTTCGTCGAACACCTGCAAAACACCCTGCGCCACGCTGACCGTGTCGAAGGCAGCCAGTTCGCCGTACTGCATGTGAATATCGAGCGCTTCCACGTGGTCAATGACAGCCTCGGCTACTCAGCCGGCGACGACCTACTGCGTCTGGTGGCATCCCGCATCCGCACCCTCGCCCGTCCCGGCGACGTGGTCGGGCGCATCGGCGGCGACCAGTTCGCCGTGTTGCTCAACGATATCGCCGAGGCAGGCGAAGTGATCCGCTTCTCCGAAAAGCTGCAGACCCACCTGGCCGAAAATGCCGAACTCAATGGTCATGCTCTGTACCCCAAGACACGCATCGGGGTAGCCCTGGGCAGCGGCGGCTTCCACAACGCCGAAGACCTGATGCGTGACGCCGACAACGCCATGCATCGCTCCCGCAGCAGCGCCGAAAGCACCATCACCGTCTTCCAGTCCGCCATGCACCAGCAGGTCATGCGCGATCTGCAGCTCGAATCCCAATTGCGTGCCGCCCTGCGTGAAGGACAACTGGTGGCCCACTTCCAGCCCATCGTCGATCTGGCCTCGGGCCTGACCAGCGGCTTCGAGGCCCTGGTCCGCTGGCCCCAGGCCAGCACCCGGCAGATCGGCCCGGATGTCTTCATCCCCCTCGCCGAGTCCCTCGGACTGGTTCATGAGCTCGGTATGCATATGCTCGACCAGAGCTGCCGCTGTCTCAAGGCCTGGCGTGACCGCGGCCTGGCCAACGAAGAGATAACCATCAGCGTCAACCTCTCCGCACGTCAGCTCACCCAGCTGGACTTGGCCGACCAGATCGTCGCCTGCATCGAACGCCACGGGCTGCCACCCGGCGCCCTCAAGCTTGAAATCACGGAAGGCACACTGGTGACGCGCAAGGAACTGGCCACCAGCCAGCTGGGCAAGCTCCGCGCCAAGGGCCTGAAGATCCTGATCGACGACTTCGGCACCGGCTACTCCTCCCTGAGCTACCTGCACTCCATCCCCTGTGACACCATCAAGCTCGACGGCTCCTTCATCCGGGACATCGTCCGTGACACCCGCCTGCGTGCCATCGTTGGCGCCAGCATCCACCTTGCCCACGAATTGGGCATGAGCGTGGTGGCCGAGTGCATCGAAACCCAGGCTCAAGCTGCGCTATTGAAAGAACTCCACTGCAACTTCGGGCAGGGCTATCTCTTCTCCCCTGCCCTCCCCGCAGAAAAGGTGGAAGCGTGGCTGACCACCCGCTCCAGCCCGGCTCAACGGAGTCACGCATGAGATCCATCGCCACGCAGCTCCTTGCGCTCACCCTGGCCGCCGGCCTGCCCAGCGCACGCGCAGCCGACGCACCTTCCCCTTTCAGCCTGTCGGGCTTTGGCACCATCGGCGCCGCCCGCACCGACAAGGACGCCCGGATCTTTCGCAGCAGCACCGAACAGGAGAGCGGCGCCCGTACCGATTTCGACCTGTCGGTGGACTCCGTACTGGGCCTTCAGGCCTCTCTCACCCTCAGCAATACCCTTGACCTGACTGTCCAGTCCGTCGTCCGCAAGGGCGTCGCCGATAGCTATGACCCGCTGCTGACTTGGGGCTTCCTGCGTTTTCAGGCCACCCCACAAGTGGTGGTCCGGGCCGGCCGCATGCGCACGCCCTTTTTCATGTACTCCGACTCCGTCAACCTCAACTACGCCAACCCCTGGGTTCGCCCGCCAGTCGAGGTTTACAGCCTGAACCCCTTTGCCGATCTGAACGGGGTCGATGCCCTGTACCGCACCCCCATCGGCGCGACAGACCTGGAACTTCATCTTTTCGGCGGCAAGAGCCCCCTCGACGTCCGCCACGGCGCCGCCAAGCTCCAGGCAATCCGGGGTGCCAAGGCCGCACTCAGCGTGTCCGGACTGACAATCCAGGCGGGCTATGCCCGCTCCAACCTGTCCGTCCAGTGGGGCGATCCCCTGTTCACCACGCTCAATGCCCAGCTCATGGCCACCGGCAACGAACACGTCGCCCAGGACCTCTCCGGCAATGACAGCAAGGCATCTTTCTTGTCCGCCGGCTTCCAGTACGACAGTGACAGGCTCCTGCTGATCGGCGAATACGCCCGCCGCTCCGTCGACCGCTACACAGTCAGCTCGGCAGGCTGGTACCTGACCTCCGGCTACCGCTTCGGCGCCCTCACCCCCTACCTCACCGTGGCCCGACAATCCCAGACAGCCCCGGTGACAACAGGCAGCAGCGGCATCGCCCAGATCGACAGCCTGATCAGCCTGTTCAATGCCACCCGCAACAAGCCCCAGCGCAGCACCGCCATCGGCCTGCGCTGGGACGCCACCCGCAACGTAGCCGTCAAAACCCAGCTTGAAAGGATCCAGCCAGGCCCGGGCGGCCTGGGCATCTTCCTGAGCGACAACATCCGTGACGACATAAACCCCGGTGGCCCCGTTCACGTGCTCAGCATCTCGGCGGACTTCGTCTTCTAGACCGATGCGTCCGCTCCGCCCTCTCCTGCTCATCGCTGCAATGCTCGCCTCCAGTTCCTGCCTGGCGGAGATCCTCATCGTCACCAGCAGCCGCAGCGGCCCCATCGAACTGACCCGCGAACAGGCCGAGAAGCTCTATCTCGGCCGCAGCACCACCCTCGGCGACGGCACCCCAGTCAGCCTCGTGGATCTGCCCAACGGCCCCGTGCGGGACGAGTTCTACTTCAAGCTGACGGGCAAGAACGCCTGGCAGATCCAGGCCTACTGGTCACGCCTCGTGTTCACCGGTCGTGCATTACCCCCCAAGGAAGCCCGTACGCTGGCAGAAGCACGGCAGTGGCTCACCGACACGCCCAACCTCATCGGCTACCTCGACCGCAACGAACCGACCCAGGGCCTGCGCATCCTGCTCCGCCTGCCGTAGTCCATCCCGTTCCGCCGGCGCCCGCCATGTCTGCAAACATGCGTCAGTTCTGCCAAAAGTCGCTGCGGCGAAACATTGGCAGCCCTAGAATCCGTCGGAACCGAATCGCGCGCCCTCACAGCCACCATGAAGCAACACAACAGCAACGGATCACACCGTTACATCCCGCCTGCCCTGCTCACCCCCGGACAGACCTTCCTGTGGTTCATGGGCGGCATCGTCGGCATGTTCCTGGTGGTTTCCCTGATCTTCGCAGTCAAGCTCGGCTCGGAAGGGCGCCTGCCCAGCCTGAGCAAATCCGCCAAAGCCGGGACGGTGGCCCCACCAGCGACTGAGAAGGCGTCGACCACGCCCGCGCCGGTGTCCCCGCCGATAACTGCAGCGCCCCCCACCACCACCCCTGCCGAACAACCCGTCTCCCCCACCCTGATCCGGCCCGACTCGAACAGAACCTTCGAATCCGGCACCGAGAACCTGCTACCCCAGGAAGTCGCCCACCTTGCCCAGGACGCCCCGGCCGGCGCCAGGGCTGCACCGTCAGCCCCCACGCCAGTGGCCACTCCGCCAGTGCGCCCCCCCCCAGTCCCCCCCCCCCC